>JAEYWD010000008.1 GCA_023429135.1 Bacteroidota bacterium
CCAAATGCGGCTAAATATGCAGTGGCCGACTCCGTTTTAGGCGAATACAAAATTATCGACAACCCTTGTATTGGAAAAGATGCCGATAAAACCTTCTATGCCCAGAGTACTTTTATTCTTCCGGTTAGCGGTAAGGAAAATACTTACATTGCCATGTTTGATAAATGGAACAAAACTGATCTGGAAGACTCGCGTTACATCTGGCTTCCTCTGAAATTCAAAAAAGACCGTATGGTAATTGAATGGAAAGATAAATGGAAACCGGAATAAAAATGAATAGGTTTGTCCACAGTCCTCAGACGACCGCCAACAGCCGTTATTAATTGTATAAAAGTAGCTTGTTATAGCTGCATTTACAGTGGACGTCTGTTTCCATAAAAGTTCTTATTCCACCAACCGGAAATCCAACTGCTTTTTTGAAAGGTTGGTTCGGTAGACCTCAACCTTTATAGAATCTCCAAGCTGGAACCGCTTATTGGAGCGCCGTCCAATAATACAGTAGTTCTCTTCGTCGAGTTCGTAAAAGTCGTCGGTAAGATCGCGTACAGAGACAAGACCTTCGCACTTATTTTCGATAAGTTCCACAAATATTCCCCATTCGGTTACACCCGAAATTACGCCCTCGTAAATCTCCCCGATCTTATCGGCCATAAATTCCACCTGCTTGTATTTGATGGAGGCACGTTCAGCATCGATGGCTCGTTTTTCCATTTCAGATGAATGCTTGCAAAGCAGCTCGTAAAACTCCTGATCGGGAGGTTTACCCCCTTGCAGGTAATAGGTTAAAAGCCGATGAACCATCATATCGGGGTACCTGCGGATGGGCGAGGTAAAATGGGTGTAATGCGGAAAAGCTAAACCGTAATGTCCGATATTATTGGTTGAATACCGGGCTTTAGCCATAGCTCTAAGTGCAAGCGTTTCGATAAGGTTTTGTTCTTTTTTGCCTTTCACGTCTTCGAGCAAAGTGTTGAGAGATTCGGAAATTTTCTTGTTTGAGTTGGTACGGATGTTATATCCGAATTTATGGGCAAATGATGCGAAGGCATCCAGCTTTTCCATGTTGGGAACATCGTGGATACGATAAACAAAGGTTTTCCCTTTACCTACCTTTTCAGGACGAGGTTCTTTGCCAAACTCAGAGCAGAATTCGGCGACTTTTTTATTGGCAAGCAACATGAATTCCTCGATGAGCTGGTTCGACTCGCCAAGTTCCTTAAAGTAAACCCGCAGCGGCTTACCGGTGGGGTCGATATCAAAACGTACCTCGTCGCGTTCAAATGCAATGGCTCCGCTTTTAAAGCGCTGTTCTCTCAGCTTCTGGGCCAGGTTATGAAGTTTCAGAATTTCATCTTTCATGTCGCCTTCACCAGAGTCGATCACTTCCTGCGCTTCTTCATAAGCAAACCGTCGGCGTGAATAAATAATGGTACGTCCAAACCATTCACCTAAAACCCTGGCATTATCGTCCATCTCGAAAACGGCCGAATAACAAAGCTTTTCCTCAAAAGGCCGAAGAGAGCAAACGTTGTTCGAGAGTTTTTCGGGAAGCATGGGAACAACACGGTCCACCAGATACACCGAAGTGGCACGAACGCGTGCTTCTTCCTCAAGAATGGATTTTAAATCTACATAGTAAGTAACATCGGCAATATGCACACCAACTTCCCAGTTACCGCTCGGGAGTTTGCGCAGTGACAGCGCATCGTCGAAGTCCTTGGCATCTTTGGGGTCAATTGTGAATGTTGGGATATCGCGGAAATCGCGGCGCTTCTTATATTCTTCTGCCGGAATTTCAATTGGCAGACGAGCTGCAGCAGCTTCAACGTCTTCAGGAAATTTGTAAGGAAGTTCAAATTCAGCCAGAATAGAATGCATTTCGGTTTCGTTGGAACCCGGGAAACCAATCACTTCAATAACTTCACCGATAGGATTTTTCCCTCCTGCAGGCCATTCGGTAATTTTGGCTATTGCTTTCTGACCGTTTTTAGCGCCATTAAGGCTGCGAAGCGGTATAAACAGGTCGTATGGCATTTGTTTGCCATCGGCAACAAGGAAAGCAAAGTTTTTGGAAATTTCGATGGTTCCGACAAAAGTTTTCCGGGCACGTTCAATAATTTCAACTACTTCACCTTCAGGGCGTGACTGCTTTTTACGGGCAAAAATATGAACCTTCACCTGATCGCCATGTAGCGCATGATTCAGGTTTTTCATCGAAACAAATATATCGTCGGGAAACTCTTCAGTTTTCACAAAGCCATAGCCACTCTGGGTTAAATCAATAATTCCGGTTACGCTCGCGGTTTTGGCTGCTAATACGTATTTACCGCGTCGCACTTCGTCAAGCTCTCCTTTTCCAACCAGGTCCTGCAATAATTCAGATACGAGATGACGGGTGCTTTGATCTTCTATCAGGAGCTGACGACAAACTTGCCGGTAATTAAATGATATTCCCGAATTATTCTGGAACACACTCATTATATTTTTGATCAGAGATTTGCGGTCCACCTCAGGACTTCCGGCTTTACTTTTCTTCTTTTTCGACATTAGATACAATATGTAATTCAGTAAATAAAAACAGCAGACACTTCGCAGGGTTTACCAAATTCTTCCGGTTTTTATTCTTTATTTAAAATAATCCATAAATGTAGGAATAATTTAGAATGGAAAAAAATAAGATTTCATATTCAAATCTTTAGCAAGGTTTGTCGTGATGCACCATATAATATTCCGTATCAATAATTAAAATAATAGGTTGAACAAAATTTATTCTCACAGGTCTTCTTGTAAAACATTTTTATGCATACAATAGCACTATTTGGAGCCACAGGAAAAACCGGAAGTATTCTGGTTAAAAAGCTTACAGCTAAAGGATATCATTTAAGTGCTCTTGTACGCAATCCGTCAAAATTAAGCTATTCGAATGCTCTGCTTACCGCTGTTCAGGGCGATGTTCTTAACGAACAATCAGTTTATAAAGTCCTCGAAAAAAGCGATGTTGTAATTAATGTAATTGGCCATGTAAAAGGTTGTCCTCCCGATTTGCAAACTGTTGCAAGCCGCAACATTCTGGCAGGAATGAATAAATTTGGAATAACCCGTCTGATAGATTTAACTGGTGGAGCCGTTCAAGTGGAAGGCGACAACCCCAAATGGCCCGACAAATTAATCGCCTTCATTATGAAAAACCTTGCCGGTAGAGCAGTGCGGGCAAGATTTACCGATGGGGTGAACCATGTTAAACTGATCAGCAAAAGCAATTTGGAATGGACAATTGTACGTGCACCTGTTTTATTACCAGGAAAGGCTAAAGGAAGGACCAGCATAGGCATGGTGGGACATATTCCCGGCTACTCATTAACATTTGAGGATTTGACTGATAAAATTATCAATATACTTGAAGACAAAAGTTTTGTAAGGCAGTATCCTTATATAACTAATGGATAAGATCTGATTTACCTCCTGTAAAAGTCGTGAGCATCATTTTTAAAGTAATGAGCATCGTTTTGGCAACTCTTGCTCACGACTTCAGCAACTCATGAGCAACACTTTATCAGATGATGAGCATCGTTTTAAAAGTGTTGGGCATAAGTTTGAGTGCCGGAAAATAAATTTTGCACAATCCCTTGGATTATTCTCGAAATCTTTCAAACTTGCCTTAAAATTTTAAACAAAATCTGTAATCTTTCATTCGTTCCACTCGTCTATTAAGACAATAATAGTCAATTTGGAATATGGAATTTCAGGTTTTGCATTTACAAGGACCTTGCTGCCAAATTAATAGTTCTAATTTATATGGATTTAACTCCTTAACCAGTTATGCCTGTTAGCCAACCTTATGAAATCAGCCTATCCCTCTTTTCTTCAAACTCATGAAAATTGAAATCCGAAATCTGAGTAAAATTTATCCTGGAGGTAAACACGCCCTCAGCAATATAAATCTCGATATTGAAAACGGGATGTTTGGTTTGCTTGGCCCTAATGGTGCCGGAAAATCGAGCTTAATGCGCATATTGGTTACACTGGCCACTCCAACAGAAGGCTCAGTTACTATTGACGGACTGGACCTGATAAAAGACCGAGGCGAAATTAGAAAAATGCTCGGATACTTACCCCAGGATTTCAGATTCTTCAGCAAACTGAAAACATGGGAATTCCTTGATTATGCAGCCGGTCTGGCCGGAATTAAAGATAAGAAGAACCGCAGACATAAAGTTGATGAGTGGTTGGAGAAAGTCGGTCTGTTTGAAGCTCGCGACCGCCAGGCTAATAAACTCTCTGGAGGGATGAAAAGAAGACTAGGAATTGCCCAGGCTTTAATTGGTGATCCCAAAATTATTGTTGTCGACGAACCTACAACCGGTCTTGATCCCGAAGAAAGAATACGTTTCCGCAACATTCTTTCGGAACTGAGTCAGAAAGAAGTGATTATTATTCTTTCGACCCACATTGTTGGCGATATTTCGAGTGTTTGCCGCGATCTTGCTCTGTTAAGCAGTGGCAGCCTTAAATATAATGGCTCTCCTGAAGCATTGGTTGAAAAAGCCAAAGGACATGTGTGGCAGGTTCAGACATCGGGTATGGAATACGAGATGCTGAAGGAAAAATATGCTGTAACTTCTACAATTCCATCAGCCGAAGGTTGGGAAATACAATTGGTGGGCGATAAACTTGATTTACCAACGGCGACAGAAATTGATCCAAACCTGGAACATGCCTATGTATATTTTATGGAAGTGTTTAACGAAATGCCTTAACTAATCCGATATGTCTTTTCATCTGGTAAATACAATCGCCCGTTACGAAATGCGCACCCTCCTGAGGAGCTGGTTCTTCCGCATATTTACAGGACTTGCCATCATCGGTCTGGGGATCTTCAACGTGGCTATGAACGTTGAAGCCAGCGGAGCACCCTGGATTTACAAGGCCATGGCAGCTTCAATCCCCTATGCAAACCTTATAATCCTAAACCTGGGACAGGCAATTGTAGCTGTTTTTCTGGCCTCCGAATTTCTGAAACAGGATAAAAAGAACGATTCGGTGGAAGTAATTTATGCCCGTTCCATGTCAAACGGTCAGTACATACTTGGAAAAACGCTGGGCATTCTATCCGTTTTTTTGGTTCTGAACATCATTGTTCTAACAATGGGAATCGGGTTTTCGTTCCTCAACAACAGTGGTTCGCGCGATATCCTCTCCTATTTTATGTATCCGCTGCTTATCAGCCTTCCTACCTTGGTTTTTATTCTTGGACTCTCGTTTTTTATGATGGTACTGATCAAGAATCAGGCAGTTACCTTTATCCTATTGCTTGGATATATTGCTCTTACGATTTTCTACCTCAACCAGAAGCTGTTCTACCTTTTCGATTACATTGCCTACAATATCCCGATGATGTATTCGCATATCAGCGGGTTTGCCAATTTAGAAGAAATAATTTATCACCGGCTTATCTATTTGCTTATAGGCGCTGGCCTCATTTTCCTTACGGTTTACAGGTTACAACGTTTACCGCAGCCACCTGACCGAGCCTTTATCCCGCTGATAGCAGGCATATTATTGATCCTTTCAGGCGGATTTTTTGTAAATAAATACCTCGATTCAAAATACTCCTCGCAAGATTTTAAAATGCAGGCGCTTGCGCTGAATAATACTTATTGCAATTTTCCGCAAGCTTCAGTTAAATCGTGCAGCATTAATCTGGAACACGGAAACGACAGGATTTCAGCAGAAGCAAAGCTGGTTATAATCAATGAAGATTCTATCAATATCGATACCCTTATCCTTTCCTTAAACCCGTCGCTAGAGGTTAACCAATTGATGCTAAATCAGAAACAGCTTCCGTTCGAACGTAAATTACACCTGGTTCTGGTTAAAATGCCCACTCTTCTTAAACCAGGTGAAGAACTTACGCTCAACCTGAAATATGCAGGTAAAATAGACGAAAGAATTTGCTTTCTCGACAAAACCGGCGAAAACGAAAAAGACATTAATGGTATAGAAGTGTTTACAATCCGGAAACGTTATGCTTTTCTGCAGAACAATTATGTTTGTCTTACCTCGGAAGCCATGTGGTACCCTTCAACATGGACAGGGTATGCAACAAACCGGCCTTTTTATCACACTCAGGATTTAATTGATTTCAAACTGCAGGTAAAAACCGACCCGGCATTTACGGCCATTTCGCAGGGTAAAAGTTTGATGAAGGAAAAAGGTAATTTTATTTTCAGGCCGGAATACCCCATGCCAAAACTAAGCCTTATTATTGGAAATTATCAGAAACACAGTGTTAAAGTCGACTCAGTTGAATACCAGATTTACTCTATAAAAGGCCACGATTATTTTGCCGAAACCTTTAAAAACCTGAAGGATACAGTTCCAGAATTAATCCGCGACCTTAAAAAAGGATTCGAAGCTGAACTTGATTTTAAGTATCCTTACAAGCGGTTCTCGTTAACCGAAGTACCCATACACTTTTGCCTCGACAAGCACGAATATTCGTACACAAGCGACGCCGTTCAACCCGAAATGATTCTGAGTCCTGAGAAAGGAGTGGCCTTTACCTCGTCCGACTTCAGGAACCGGCGTTACCGTATAGAACGCGAAATGAAACGCAACAACGAAGAGGCCCTACCCGAGGAAATTCAGGCAAGGATGTTCAAAGAATTTGTAAAGAATAATTTTCTTTCCACCGACGATCATTATACTCCTTTCCGACATACCGACTGGAAAACATATACTGTTTTCCCTCTATATTACTCGTTTGTTACGGTTCTTGAATCGAAAAAATGGCCTGTTTTACCCCTCACTCTGGAAGCCTATTATAACGAACGAAGAATAAACCGCCCAAGCGAATCTGGCTGGTGGCAGGATTTAAGCAGGGATGAAAAAATGAACCTGGAACTCAGGGGAAAATCGCTTTCCACACTATTAAAAGAAGGTTTGCCTCCTCAACAGGATGAAAACGAAGATGACCGCGAAAAATTTGGGATCAGAGATATTGTACTGGCAAAAGGCAACAACCTCTTAAATGTATTGCGCGCTCAGTTTGGGCAAAAAGAGGTTGATACCCTGTTTACCGGATTTGCACTCAACAACCATTTTAAGAAACTGCCATTTGAAGAGCTGAGTTATCTTTTCAAAAAGAAACTGAATGCAAATCTTGATAGTATTGTGGATAACTGGTACAGGCAAAACAGTCTGCCAGCCTATGCTATTCGCGATCTCAGCACTTATAAGGTAATTCAGGGTGAAGAAACCAGATATCAGTTGAAATTCACCGTTACCAACGTAAAAAATACCGACGGGGTAATAACAGTTAATATTGAAGAAAATAATCCAAACCGGAAAGCTGAGAACTGGTGGGACGATAACTTCAAGGCGGATGTTTCGCGCAAGATTTTTGTCCCGGCACAATCGTCTCTCGAAGTTGGCTTTGTTTTTACAACCGAGCCCCGGCGAATGGCTATTGCTACTCATATTTCGGAGAACCTGCCAAATAACGTGTCCTTCAATCTTGCAGGTTTTAACGAAACCCGGAATGTCGCCATTCTGGACAATGTCAAACCTATTGCTTTTATCAGTTCCAGTAACAACGCCGATGAAATTATAGTCGACAACGAAGACAAAGGTTTCTCCTTTCAACAGGTAACCAATCAGGCATTTCTGAAATCGCTGGTAAGCAAAAACCAAAAGCCCCGTTATAAATATTCAAGGTTACGGGCGTGGAACCCTGAACGAGAATGGAAAGTTTCCCTCCTGTCGGATTTTTATGGCGAAAGTATTCGTTCATCTTATTACACGAGAGGAGGATCGGGAGAACGAAAAGCTTTCTGGAAAACAGCCATTCCTGAACCGGCAAACTACGATGTTTACTTTTATATCAATAAGTTTACCATGGGCTGGCGTCGCAATAATCAGGCAGCCGATTATAACATTACGGTTTACCACGATGGAGGAATCGAAAAAATAAATCAGAGCAGCGAAGGATTGGATCTGGGCTGGTATTATCTCGGAACCTTCCAGTTCAGCGACAGCGCGAAGGTTGAATTATCGAACAAAAGCAGTGGCGACTTAATATTTGCCGATGCTGTAAAATGGGTAAAGGTGAAATAAAGAAGCCTCTCTCCTTCCGATAGCTATCTGGAGGAGAGGGAGAAAGAAGAAAAAAATGGATTTTAGCTATGATTTATCAAAATAAATAATTGAAAAGTGCCTGAATTTCTTTCCCCTCTCCAAATGGAGAGGGGCAGGGGTGAGGCTAAACTTTTATTCAAATGAAACGAACTTCAATACAACCAAAACAAATGATACAAAAAACCGGCAAAAGAATATTGTGGTGGAGCTTGTCCTTCACGTTGCTGATATTGGGCAGTACACCCTTAACCGCTCAAAAAACCCTTAAGCTCGAAGAGGCAATGAACATTGCCATAAAAAACAGTCCCCAGATTATGCAATCGGAGCTGAATATGACAGTGAGCCGCGAAAACCTGAAAGCCCAGGAAGCAGCTACCAAGTCGCTGTTTAAGTTTCAATTCACTCCATTTTATTACGATCAGAACCGGTCGTTCAACAACTTATTTTCGACGTGGAATACCAACGAAACAAAGAAGATCTATGGCGATTTTATTGTTTCGCAGCCTATTCTGCCAACTGATGGACGCATTACCCTTCAGAACCACCTGGAATATCAGGATGCTTTCAGCGATTATAACAATTCGCGAAACAAAGGCTACAACAACAATCTGTTTCTGAAATACTCTCAACCCATTTTTACCTATAATAAGTTGAAGATGGATATCAACCAACTGAAACTGGCTCTGCAAGATGCAACCCTAAGGTATTCCATTCAAAGGTTAACGCTTGAAAAGCAGGTAAGCGAATTCTTCTACCGGGTTTACCAGGTTCAGATGTCGCTGGTGATTGCCCAGGAAGAGCTCAAAAACCGACAGATCAGTTACGACATCATCAAAAGTAAAGTGGAAGGCGGACTTTCGGCTAAGGAGGAACTTTTTCAGGCAGAACTGAACCTGGCCACCAGTAAATCGAATGTTCAGAATAAGCAGGTGGAACTGGATAATGCGAAGGATCAGTTCCGGCAATATATAGGCTTGCCGTTGAATGATGAATTTGATATCATCGCCGATACTTCATTCAATAAAGTTAGCGTTGATCCTCTGAAGGCAATTCAAAATGGTTTGGAAATGCGTATGGAACTGAAACAACGCCAGATCAGCATCGAAAATAGTTACAACGACCTGACCCGTGCAAAAGCGACCAATGAATTTGCAGGAAGCGTGGACCTCTCGGTAGGTTTGTTCGGCGAAAACGCAAAGTTCCCGCAAATGTACGATCATCCCACCCGCAGCCCAAGAGTGGAAGTGACCTTTAATATACCTATTTACGACTGGGGCGAAAGAAAATCGCGTATCAAGGCTGCCGAGGCAAGTATCAAAATTCAGGAAATCAACATGGAAACGGAACGTACTGATATTGAAATCGGGATCCGCAAGTCTTACCGCAACCTGCAGAACCTGGATTTGCAGATCGAAATTGCAAAACAAAACGAACGCAATGCACAGCTCACTTACGAGATCAACCTTGAGCGCTATAAAAACGGCGACCTTACAGGGATGGACCTGAATCTTTTCCAGAATCAGCTATCGGAGAAAAAGATGAATCTCACAAACAGCCTGATCGATTACAAACTGGAGCTTCTGAACCTTAAAATACAATCTCTCTGGGACTTCGAGAAGAACTCGAGCTTTGTGCCGGTAGAAGTGCAGGAGAATGTTGAAAAAACAAAATAGTATTTATGGACGCAAAGATCGCAGAGGAAATGAATACAAGTTACACAGAGAACCACGGAGGAATACATAGAGAACCACAGAGAAAAATACAATGTATTTCTCCGTGGTTCTCTGTGCCTCCTCTGTGCAACTCTGTGTAACTAATTGATAAATTAAAACAAACATAAGAATGCAGATAATATACAATGGATATCAATAAAATAACAGAAATCATCATCGGATGTGCTATTGAAGTGCATAAGGCGCTGGGACCAGGATTGCTGGAATCGGCTTATGAGGAGTGTTTAGCTTATGAACTGATGAAAGCTGGTTTAAAAGTTGAAAGACAAAAACCTGTTCCGGTTATTTACAAGGAAATTAAACTCGACTGTGGATATAGGATGGACTTATTTGTGGAGAATGCTGTAGTTGTTGAGCTTAAAACAGTTGAAGCTTTTAACCCTGTTCATGAGGCTCAGGTATTGACTCACATGAAATTTGCAAATCTTCAGATGGGACTATTAATAAATTTCTATGTGATGCTCCTTAAAGATGGAATAAAGAGATTCAGATTATAAAATGAATAATAGTTACACATTGAATCCCAAAGAAAACATAGCGTTTCGCAGAGAAAAATACATAATGTATTCCTCTGTGGTTCTCTGTGACTTCTCTGTGCAACTCTGTGTAACTAGCAGTTAAAACTAAAAATTCTACAAACAAATCATATCATGAAAAAAGCTTTCCCGATTTTATTAGTTCTTGCCGCAATCACTGCCTGTAACCAAAACCAGCAGGAGCAAGGAAAAGATATTACCGTGCCGGTAACTGTTCAGGAAATTCAACCCCGGTCCATCGAAAAATACATCGAAATAACCGGAAGTGTTAAACCTGTTAAGGAAGTTCAACTCAAAGCCGAGATGGCCGGGAACTACGTACTTCAGAAAAATCCGGCAACCGGTCGCGTTTTTGCATTGGGCGACCTGGTGCGCGAAGGCGATGAGATTATTGTACTCGAGGATAAGGAATATGAAAACAATATCAAATTCAATTCCCTCAAAATCAACCTCGACATTACCAAACAGGTGTACGACAAGCAGCAGTCGCTTTACGAAAAAGGCGGTGCCACGCTCACCGATGTTAAAAATGCCGAAATCAATTACATAAACGCAAAATATTCGTTCGAAGATGCCCAGTTCCGTATGCAGAAAATGCATGTCAAAGCACCGTTCTCAGGCGTTCTTGTCGATCTCCCCTATTTCACACCAGGTGTAAAAGTCGACCTGAATGCATCTCTTGCAAAGGTGATGGATTACAGCAAACTGGTGATGGAAGTGAGCCTTCCTGAAAAGACCATGGAATCGACCAAAGCTGGCCAGGAGGTGCGAATTACTAATTATACCCTGCCAAACGATACTTTACAGGGTACCATTTCGCAGTTATCGCCTGCCATCGAATCGGAATCACGTTCCTACAAAGGTTTAATTATGATTACCAATCCGAAGTTAAAGCTTCGCCCCGGCATGTTTGCCAAAGGAGAAATTGTGGTTTCGTCGGCTAACAATACCATTGTGATTCCAAAAGACATTGTGCTAACCAAGCAAAGAGGAAACACCGTGTTTATTGTGGAGAAAGGAATTGCCTACGAACGCATTGTTCGTTTTGGTCTCGAAAATCCAAAGGAAGTTCAGATAGTATCGGGGTTAAAGCTGAAAGACCGCATTGTGGTGAAAGGTTACGAAACCTTGCGCGACCGTTCGAAAGTTAAAGAAATGAAATAGCCGCAAAGGATGAAGAAAATTGTACAATTTGCAGTGCAATACCCGGTAACCATCGGTATGGTTATCATCGGGACACTGTTGCTGGGTTATATTTCGCTCACCAAATTAAGCATCGATTTATTTCCGGAGCTTAATTCTCCGCGCATATTTGTTGAGCTGAAATCGGGCGAACGCCCTCCTGAAGAAATCGAAAAACAGTTTGTAGAAGGAATCGAGTCGATGGTGATCAGGTTGAAAGGTGTTTCGCAGGTTTCGTCGGTATGTATGGTGGGATCGGCCAGGGTTACCGTTGAATTTAATTGGGGCACAGATATGGACGAAGCTTTCCTCGATATCCAGAAAGCACTCACCCAATACAGTCAGAATACTGATATTACCGATTTCCGCATCACCCAGCACGATCCGAATGCTTCGCCGGTAATGCTGGTGGCCATGTACCATCCGGAGATAACCGATATGAACGAACTCCGCAAGGTAGGCGAAAACTATATCCGTAATGAATTGATCCGCCTCGAAGGTATAGCCGATGTAAAACTCACCGGTATTGAAGAGAAAGAAATAGTTGTAGAGACCGATCCTTACCAGCTAAATGCCTACGGACTCACCGCCGACAACCTGGTTCAGCAGATTATGAGCATGAACCGCAACGTTTCCGGAGGTAGTATTGTGGAGATGGGGAAACGATATATCATCAAAGGCTCTGCGCTTATTGCCAACGAGCGCGATCTGGAATCGCTGGTAGTCAGTTTTAAGCAATCCGGTGGTACCCCTGCTGCCGCAACATCAGCTCAAACAACCCAAAGCGGAAACAGAGTACCAATTTTTCTGCGCGAAATTGCCAAGGTGAGCTTTGTAAATAAAAAACCCGATAACATTGTGCGGATAAATGGCCAGCGTTGCATGGGACTGGCTATTTATAAAGAAACCAGTTATAACACAGTGAAGGCCGTTGAACAATTAGCAACTTCGCTCGATAATATCAAAAAGTCACTCTCAGGATACGAAATCATTGTTGTTCAGAACCAGGGTCAATTCATAAGAAGTTCTATTTCGGAGCTAAGAAATACATCTCTTATCGGGGCGCTGATAGCAGTTTTTGTTCTTTTTATATTTTTAAGAAGGCTGGGTGTAACCACAATTGTGAGTTTTGCAATTCCGGTATCCATCATTGCTACCTTCAACCTGATGTTTTTCAACGGACTTACACTTAATATCATGACCCTGGGCGGTCTTGCCCTCGGCGCAGGAATGCTCGTTGACAATGCCATTGTAGTTGTCGAAAACATTTTCAGAAATCAGGAAACAGGACTTCCTGTTAAAGAAGCCTCTATCTCAGGAACTGCGCAGGTGAGTGGAGCAATTATTTCTTCCACCCTTACAACCATTGTGGTATTTCTGCCAATAGTTTATCTGCACGGAGCCTCAGGTGCTTTGTTTAAAGATCAGGCCTGGACAGTTACTTTCTCGTTAATAGCTTCCTTGTTTGTTGCTATACTTGTAATTCCAATGCTTTTTAACTCGGTGTATTCAAAAAGAAAACTCCGTGAGGTAAAATCACTAAGGTTCGACTGGTATGGAAAATTCCTCGGTAAGGTTCTTGAAAAAAGAAAACTGGTTATTATAATTGCCTTACTAATAATGGGAGCTACTGCTTTTATACTCCCTTTTGTAGGCAGCGAATACATTCCCAGGAATGGTAGTGGCGAATTCAGCATTGATATAAAATTAAAGGAGGGGACCCAGTTGCAGAGAACTGAAGGAACTGTCCGGAATATAGAATCGATGCTTACTGAGATCTTAAATAACAGAGCGGAAATTATTTACAGCCAGGCCGGACCTGATGAAAGCTCATCTTCTGACAAAACAGTTTTTCAGAACGAAAATACTGCCAATATCAAGATACGCCTTAAGAAAGAGTTTATTCCCAGTTCAGAGGCAATTATCGATAAGGTTGGAACTGCATTATCCGGTTTGCCCGAGGCTGAAATCAATATCGTAAGAGACGAGACAGCACTTCAAACCACCATGGGAACCGATGAGCCCCCACTTATGGTGGAAGTAAAAGGAAAGGACATTCGCGTACTTGAACAACTCACTGATGAAATTAAGGTGAAGCTTGCTTCTATTCCCGAGCTATTGAATACGAAGACAAGTATAGAAGCCGGAGCTCCTGAAATTGACGTACGAATTGACCGGTTTAAAGCCTCCATGTATAATCTTACTGCCGAAAACATTGCCACTCAGATCAAAGATCAGTTGATGGGTAAGAATGCCGGCAAGTTCGATAATAACGGAGATCTTAACGATATAACGGTGCGGCTCCCCGACATGAGCCTGTCGGAATTTAATGCTCTGATGCTTAAGAGCGGAAATAACCAGGTTCCGCTTTACGAAGTAGCTCAGATAATTCAGTCCACCTCTCCCAAGCAACTGCTGCGCCGAAACCAGAACCGTATAGGAACGGTTACAGCCGATATAGCCGGCAATATTGCCTTCGACAAAGTAATAGCAAAGGTCCGGGAACAACTTCAATCGGTGGAGGCTCCTGCCGAATACCAGATTGATGTAACCGGCGAAGAAGAAAAAAGAGCTGAAGCCATGTCGAGTCTGGGTTTTGCCCTTATTCTTTCGGTGATTCTGATTTATATGGTAATGGCTTCGCAATTCGAATCGCTTATCCATCCGTTTACTGTTCTTCTTACAATTCCGCTGGCGGGAGCAGGATCGGTATGGGCATTCTTCCTCCTGGGAAAACCATTAAATATTATGGCTTATATTGGAATTATCATGCTTGCAGGGATCGCTGTTAACAATTCCATTCTGCTAGTCGACGCTATCAATCAGCTCAAAGAAAAGGGTTATAGCCTTAAAGATGCTATCATAAAAGCCGGCCAGAACCGGATACGTCCTATTCTTATGACCAGCATGACTACAATCCTTGCTTTGCTGCCATTGACACTTGGTTTTGGAGAAAGTGCAGCACTGCGTTCACCTATGGCTATAGCGGTAATGGCCGGGCTTACAACCTCAACGGTTATGTCGCTGGTTGTTATCCCCTGCGTTTATTATATTTTCGACAGGAAAAAACCTGCAACGAACAAACTTCACCAAGCTTAAACCATGGATTTCATAATTAAGCGCAAGGTTCTTATTTCGATGCTGTTTATCGCAGTATCCATGCTGGGAGTATTCTCGTACCGCCAGTTATCGGTAGAGTTGTATCCCAGTGTACAGGTGCCGTATCTGTTTGTACAGGTGGGAACCAGTCTGGAGGTCGACCCTAAATACATGGAGAGCCAGGCCATTATTCCACTCGAAGGAGCCATCGGAACACTGAAAGGCGTTGAGAAAATCGTCTCCACAGCAGGTCAGCAGCAAGGAAGTATACAAATATCGTACGCACCTGGTACAAATGTAAAATTCGCCTTTCTCAAGCTTCAGGAAAAAATTGAAGAAGTCCGGAAGAGTATCCCTCAGGAATTTTTTGTACAGGCTCTGAAGTTCGATATGGATCAGATCAACAACTCGCTCATGACCTTACAGGTAAAAGGAAGCGGAGGCGTTGACCGGGTTCGTCAGGTGGTAAACCGGGAGTTGGTGAATAAGTTTCAGAACATCGATGGAATTGCCAATGTTGCCGTATTTGGCGGCAGGGAAAAATCAGTCGAAATTGTTTTGAACGAAGAGGTATGCAAAGCTTTTGGAATTACTCCGGCTGATATTCGCAGCGCACTTACCCGGAACTCACGTGCCCGTACTTTTGCAGGAAAAGTAAATCAGAACAACCAGTATGTTTTTGTAAATGTATCGGCCGATTATTCAAGTTTAAGCGACATCCGCGAACTAATAGTCCGCGAAAGCGGGTCCATTAAGCTGAAAGATGTTGCCGACATTCGTTTTGGAGTGAAAGAGCAGGACTCCTATAGCCGTGTTGACGGGAAAGATGCTGTTACCATGCAGCTTACCCGCGATACTCAATCGAATATGATCGACCTTGCAAACCGCGTGAAAGATGAAATTGATAACCTCAACAAGGAATTTAAATCCAAGGATATCGAGGTTGTCATTCAGAACAACAGCGCCGAAACCATGGAGAAAAATATCAGCCTTATTATTCAGCTTGCTTTGGTAGGTGGTTTGCTTGCTATTTTCATCCTTTGGATATTTCTGAAAAACTTAAGGTTGGTAATCGCTATCGGATTTGCCATTCCTATTTCAATTTACACGGCCTTTAATTTCTTTTATGCCTATGGAATTACCATCAACAGTTTAACCTTGCTGGGTATGGCTTTGGCCATTGGTATGCTGCTCGACAACAGCGTGGTTGTTATGGAGAACATATACAGGCTGGCGAGCCGCAATAAAGATGTGGATACTGCTGTTAAACAAGGTGTAAAAGAAGTGTGGCGTTCGGTTACAGCTTCAACACTTACTACGGTTGCTGTGTTTCTGCCCTTTGCTTTCTCCGACAATTTTATGATTGGCGTTTTTGGTAAGCACATCGGGGTTTCCATTATTTCGACTATGCTCATCTCGCTGATTGTAGCACTATTATTGGTGCCGATGATCACGCACTCCATGCTGAAATCTCAAATCAGGAACAAAACGATAAACTTCGAAAGGATTTCGTTTCACAACCGTTTGATCCAGATTTATATGGTATTGCTGAAGTCGTGTATGCGTTACCCTGCCCGTACCGTGATGGGTGCCTTCGGGATATTCTTCCTCACCCTGCTGATTAGTCTTGGTATCAGCATGATCAAACTTCAGGAGCCGGAGCTTGTAAATCTCACCCTGTATGTAACCATGCCTGGAGGAACAACACTCGAGAACACCGATAAGATGATTGCCGATGTTGAAAAACGACTGGTAAAGTTAAAGGAGAAGAAAGAAGTTATAAGCCAGATTTATGAAGAAGAAGCTGTTATCACAGTTTCGCTTGTAAAGGATTATAAAAAGATCCGAAATTTCTCGGTTCCAAAGGTAAAAAAAGAAATTCTCAACACTTTGCGGGGAATGGAACCTGCCACGTTTAGCTGGGATCCGCCCATTTCGAGCCGGCGCTTCGGTGGAACCGGCGGAGGTGGCGGAGGAGACGATTTCGATTTTGGTGAGTTGATGGGTTTTGGAAGTCCTAAAGAGAAGGTAATTGTAAAAGGCCAGAATTACCAGGCAATTTTAAATCAGGCTAACCTGGTGAAATACTATCTTTCACAGCAATCGTCGATTGAAAGAGTAAATATTAATGTTCCGTCGGCAAGGCCCGAAATTATGCTGAATTTCGATAAGCAGTTGATGGCATTCTACAATATTCCTGCATCTTCCGTACTTTCCGAGCTTAATTCCTTCCCTCATGAATTTTCAAGTGGAGCAAAATTCAAACAGGGGGTGGATGAGTATGATATCCAGGTTATCACCCAAACAGACGAAGAGGAGAAAAACCGTAATCTCAACGAACTTAAAAAGCTTCCGGTAAAAGGTAGCAACAATGCCCAGTTTGAACTTCAGAATATATCAACCTTCAATTTTAACGAAGGGGCCTCGACTATAAAGCGTACCAATCAGGAGAAGCAACTGGAAGTTGTTTTTTCGTTCATTAAAGAAGTGACTGACGATAAAGCGCTGCTAACGAATGCGCAGCTCGAAGTTGAGAACCTGATACACAATGCGAGTCTCCCAACCGATGTGAGTATGGAAATCATCCACCAGGATCAGGACCTTGGCGATTTCAAGTTCCTCATTCTGGCAGCCATTATTCTGGTTTATATGATTCTGGCTTCGGTGTTCGAATCGTTTTCGAAACCGGTTATTATGATGTTTGCTATTCCGCTTGCAGGAATAGGCTCTCTTGTAGCGCTTATTCTGACAGGTAATTCCATTATGAATGCCAATACTTTTACAGGTTTTATCATTCTTATCGGAATTGTAGTAAATAATGGGGTTATATTGCTCGATTATTCCAATGTGCTTAGAAGTCGTGGCTACGGGCCTCAACGGGCCTTAATGATGGCCGGTCTGGCACGGGTAAGGCCCATTCTGATTACTTCGGTAACTACCATAATTGCCCTATTTCCGCTGGCGATGGGGAAAGCTGAATATGTAACCCAGATAGGGGCTCCGTTTGCAGTAACTGTGATTGGTGGTTTAGGGCTAAGCACTTTGCTCACCCTTGTTTTTATTCCCAGTATGAACTCCGGGATGAGCTCAGCATTAAACTGGATTTATCAGCAGAAACCAGTTACCAAGATTGTGATTCTCGCTGTATACCTTGCCGGTGGTTACTGGATTTACCAGGAAGTTGACAGTACTGTGTGGAAAATTATAGATTATATTTTGCTCATTGTTTTAACTCCGGCCAGCATTTTCTTTGTTCAGACCAGCTTGAGAAAAGCTAACGAGCGTTTGATAGATGAAGCTACTCCTCTAAAGATACGTGTTCGCAACCTTGTAAAAATATACGATTGGGATACCCGGTATATGCGTGAATGGAAATCGGGACTAAAAATAAGACAAAGGCTGGGGCTTGAAAAGGAATTCCGAAGCTGGAAAGATTTTGATTATCTGATTTGGAACCTGCCACTCATCGGATTTACAGTTTATTTTATCTACTTCTACCTCGAGAGCGGATTCTGGTTCTTTATTCTGCCTGCCGGATTGTACATGTTGATAATCGGGGCACTGAATCCTGTGAAACAATATGCAGCCTGGCTGAAATCGCAGCAAAAGAGGAAATGGTTTACCCGGTTTGTATTTCTGTTATACAAGCTAACTTTCTGGGGTTTTCCCGCATTGGCAATGGTTATTTTTAAAATGCGGTTCGGACTGCTGGGGCTCATCCTTCCAATGCTTTTCCTCTGGTATCTCATTCTTTCCATAAAAATCACTTCCGACAAGCTTTATAAGGAAAAGATCAATGTAAACCGGCTGCAGGGTCGGTTCAAAGGTTTCCGCAAGTTTTTTTACAGGTTTGTAATGGTGATACCCGTAATTGGTAAAAAGAAAGTTCCGTTTAAGGCTTTGAAAGGAGTTTCGTTCGAAATAGAGAATGGAATGTTCGGGCTTTTGGGTCCGAATGGTGCCGGAAAATCTACGTTGATGCGCATTATCTGTGGAATTCTTGAACCCAGCTATGGACAGATTACCATCAACGAATTCGATATTAAAGAAAAGCGGGAGGAATTACAAGGTTTAATAGGATATCTACCCCAGGAATTTGGGATGTACGAAAATCTTACCGCCTGGGAATTCCTGAATTATATGGGTATTCTTAAAAAACTGAATAAACGTGAAGAACGCGAAGCCAGGGTGGAATATGTATTAGGTGCTGTGCATATGCTGTCGCATAAAGACGAAAAAATCGGATCTTTCTCGGGTGGTATGAAACAGCGTATCGGTATTGCGCAGATTCTGATGCATTTGCCTCGTATTCTGGTCGTCGACGAACCTACAGCCGGGCTGGATCCCCGCGAACGCATTCGTTTCCGTAACCTGCTTGTAGAGTTAAGCCGCGAACGTATTGTAATCTTTTCAACCCACATTATTGAGGATGTAGCCAGCTCCTGCAATAAGGTGGCAGTTGTAAAAGGCGGTCAGGTGAAATACCTGGGCGAACCCATTCAAATGGCTCAACTGGCTGAAGGCAAAATCTGGGTAATGGACATGAATATGGAAACTTTTGAGGAATTTAAAGAAAACCATATAATCATCCACCACATGCGCGATGGTGAAAACATTAGGGTACGATGTCTTTCGGAAACCAGTCCGGCGGAAGGCGCAAGAACAGTAAAAGCAAATTTGGAAGATGCGTATTTGTGGCTATTAAGTAGTTAAAATTGTACTAAGAAACTAGTAAAAGTAAAAAAATGCAAATTACACAGAGAACCACCGAGGGAACACAGAGTTACACAGAGAAAATACAAATTCCTCTGTCTTACTCCTGTATTCCTCTGTGTATTCTCTGTGGTTCTCTGTGTAACTAAATGAATTATGAACACAACCGAAAGATTAAAACTTATCTGGAAAATCATCAATTACAACCTCAAAATTGTATTTGCCAATAAGTTCATTTATTTTCTGATAGCTGCCTGGATTTTTTACCTGATTATCATTGGTATTATGTTATTCTCGGACGGAAATCCCGATGTAACTGATATTTATAATTTAATAATCTTCCCGGGAATCCTCATGATGTTTTATCCGGTTGTCTATAATATCCAGAATGACAAGGATGCCCGGATGCTCGAAATTATTTTTGGTGTACCCAATTATCGCTACAAGGTTTATATCATCAGATTTGCAATTGCCATGCTTCTTTTGCTGGTTTTGCTTCTGTTGATGGCAGGTTTTGCCTGGTTTTCCGTTGTAAAGATCCCCATTTTCGAAATGGTTTACCAACTGATGTTTCCGCTGTTCTTTCTGGCTTGTCTTACTTTCCTGTTTTCAACCCTAACACGCAATGGGAACGGAACAGCAGTGGTAATGGTGATATTCGGACTTATATTCTTTTTTCTGAACGAACCGCTTTATCACAGTAAGTGGAACCTTTTTCTGAATCCGTTCGACAACCCTACCGATATAAATATAACAGTTTGGATGAATGTTGTGTATCAAAACCGGCTGATGATGATCATTGGCTCCATCATTGCCATTCTTTGGGGATTAACCGGATTGCAAAGGAGGGAAAAGTTTGTGTAAGCATGCTATTCTTTAATGTCATAGGGGTTTACTAAACTAATTCCTAATATATTCCTGAAATCGGAAATATTGTGCGTAACCAGAGTAAGATTGTAAACTAGAGCAGTGGCTGCTATTATGGCATCCGGCAATTTTGTTCTAAAGGCTTTCCGAATTTCAATAGTCTTCTCAACAATATCTTCATTCATATTCAAGACAGAAGATTGGGATGAGAAATATCCAATGCTGTTTTTTCACTCTCACTTAATTTGCCATAAGAATATAATTCAATTCGGCTGATGACAGAGATGCTATAACCATTGTCAATCACTTTATCCATAAATAGTAACCCGGGATTTGGTATTACTTCACCCAGATAGTCGATCCCCGCATTTGTATCAATTAAATATCCCGCTGTTTCCATTCATTGCGCATTTGTTCAATTTCTTCCTTCATGTTTTGAGCGGTCTCTTTGGATAAAGACCCTCTCAACCTGGAAGACAGATTCTGCAGATCTTTTTTCTGAACAGTTTGTATAAGCTTTATAATCTTGGCTTGTTCCAATTCCTGTAAAATTCTAAGCCCGGTAATATCTTTAACTTCTACTAAATATGTCTGCATATCATTTATTTTTTTGTCCAAAAAAACAGAACAGATCGGTTATAAATATTTGTTCGATACAAAGTTAATAATTAAACATCGGAAGATTAAAGCAATACAATATAAATTTATCATTTTTTCCCGCACTCCAAACAAAATCCCCGGTGAATGCAAATGTTTCCGCCACATACATGGCATAACCACTTTATCTTTTCAGCTTCAGCAAATTTTTGAAGTCCCTGGGATTTAATAATTGCGAAGTTCTCGAAAATACTCATGTTATACCTTAACCTGTATCGTTTCTCAAGCTGCTTCATTCGTCTGCACGGGTATTTATCACAATCGTAACAAAATCCCGAAGCAGTGTTTTTCAAATGGTTGCAATTGGCTATGATACAGGTAAAGCAATAAGTTGGTTTTTCGGTTCCCTTACTCCGGCAGCCTTTGCATTTGTTTTTCTCGCGTAGATACCCTAGGCACACTCCGCAATTTATGCCGCAGGGTGCCATTAATTCAGAAAGTGATAATTCAGTGGTCATCATTTGATAAGTAACGACCCGGCTATAGCACAGCCAATGCCCAGAATTGCCGAAAAAACTGAAATTGGAATAACTGACTTTTTATCCTTAGCAAAAACAAGGATCATAACAGGCAGTGAAACAAGTTCGCCAATGATAAGCCCTTTTAACCATGGCTGAATATCCCAGTCGACAAACGGAATAATGGTTCCTAATACCAGCCAGTGGACAAAGGCAGACCAGCAGGCAGATTTGTCGAGCTTTTGAATGATCATAGGAATAACGTCAATAAGTCCGGCTGCAAAACCAATTGCAAGTGCAGTAAAAATAGGCGGCATAAGAGTTTCTTTAGATTTGTGAGGCTAATTTATGAAATTTACATCACTAAGCGTCATCACCATACGAAAACTTCAATCAATTCTGCATGTCAGTCATGGATAAATTCTTATATTTGATACTGTAATCATTTTTTTATCAGTCTGATATGGAAGAATTTAAAACAAATTCCGGTCAAGGTCTCGGAATAGCAGGATTAGTACTTGGCATCATTGCAATTATGATTTGTTTTATACCATGTGTTGGTATTCTGGCAATTGTGCCGGGACTTGTGGGTGTAACCCTGAGTGCTATTGCCTACAACCAGGCTGTGAAAGGCAATGGCGCAAGAGGAGTCATAATAGCAGCTCTAGTTATTTCAATTTTAGGAAGCAGTATTGCACTTCTGCAGGGTCTGGGCCTTTCTTATTTAAAGAATCGTCCTGAAGTATTCAGAAAGCTGGAACACAGAATTGAAAAAGAAACTGAAAAAATAGACGAAAACTTTGAAGATGCCGGAAAAGAAATGGAAAAGATACTCGAACAGCTCGAGAATGTCGACGACAGCATTCATATCGATATTAAAATTGGCAAGAAGTTAACCGATGAAGAATTTAATAGGTTCTTAACTGATTACGAGAATCTTATAAAACAAGCTTCCGATCTGGCTAAACAAAGCAAAAAAGGAGAACACGAAGCCACCATAAATTATTCAAAAGTTGCTCTTAAATTAGCCGCCGTGCATGCTAAAATGCTGGCAAATATGCATAACCTCACCGATGAACAAAAGAAAAAACTTGAGACTATTAATAAAAAATACGAAAAAGACCTGGATGCCCTGAAAAATTAATTCTATATTCTTTGACGAGAAGGAATTATATTATTCTGAACATTGTTTTTATTACTGTTTTCGCAGGAGTTTTTATTTACAGCTATTTTATAAATTCCTTAGGCGATCATATTACCTGTGTTCATCAGAAATATTTAGGTATTGATTGCCCCTCGTGCGGTATGACACGCAGCTTTTCAGCTTTATTGCATCTCGATTCGAAAACTGCCTTGGAGTGGAATAAATTTGGTTTTCAAATTTTTTTATTCTTCGCTACTCAATTTCTCTTAAGAATCATTTTTTTTACAGTCACTTATTATAAAGGAAATCTGCTTCGATTAGTTTGTAAAATTGATTGGATAATCTCCTCGGTTTTATTCCTGATTTGTTTTTACCCCTTCATTTTCTCCACATTCTATTTATTCTATAGAATGCTGTTCACCGGTAATGTGGACCTATAAAAAAAAGAATAGGAGGTGTAATCACTACACTCTCCTATTAGCGTTTTAAACTAATGAAATAAATTCATTAGAAAACCTTAGTATTAACTTAACCGACACAAAAATAAAAAATATTTCAATTCCTGAAAAAATTTTTTGAGCAATGCTTTCAAACTAATTACGAGTTGATAAAAAACTCATAGTTAACTCCACTTATTTTAATAGTATAGACGTTCTGCAATCGATTACCAAACTACAAAATTCAAAAGATGAGATTTTTGCAATCAATGCATAAAATCATCTGAACATCGCAAGGTTTTTTTTAAATTGCTTGCCTAATTTGTAATATGACCGAATTACAGGACAGCGAATTACTTTTACAGATAAAACAAGGCAGCCAACCTGCCTTCGAGAGCATTTTCCTGAAGTACTATGTGGGACTTTGTACATATGCTAACAGCATTCTGGGGAGCAGAGACAGCAGTGAAGAAGTAATCCAGGAAATGTTCGTAAAATTGTGGGAAAACAGAAATACTCTGGAAATAAACAACTCCCTAAAAGCTTATCTATATCGTACAGTCCACAACCAGTGCATAAATCAGATCGAAAGCTGGAAAGTGCGCAATCGATATTCAAAAAATCAGGCTCTGGATATTATACCTTTTTCGGGCGATTATCCTATAGCTAACCTTATAGCGAAAGAACTAGAGGATAAAATTAAAGAATCTATAGATGCCCTTCCTGAACAGTGCAGGGAAATATTCTTACTTATCCGGCTCCATAACAAATCTTACCACGAAGTTGCCCAAAAGCTCAACCTATCTTTAAATACGGTTAAGACACAAATGCACAGGGCTATCACCAAACTGAAAGAATCGCTCCATGAGTATCTTCCGATAGCCATTATTGCTCTATTTTACCTTTTTCTTTCCTAATTAACTGAATCTTATTTTTTTCAAAATTTTTCTTCCTTCTTTGTCACCCTTTTTTAAATCATAACTGTCCTATAGAAGATTTTGAGAAAACAGTGCACTGAAAACATGCAAGAAGAACTAATTTATCTGATTATAAAACGGCTTACTAACACTATCGATAGTGAAGAAGCTGCTCTTTTGGAAAAATGGATCGCAAATTCGCCTGAAAACCGTAGAATTTTTAACGAGGTAAGCGATATTTGGTTAGCCTCAGTTTCCCAAGCTGAGAATAATTTCGATTCGTCGGAGGCGCTCAGGAAAGTAAAAATGAGACTTGAAAAGGGAAATGTGGTCGTAGAACCCAAAAAGAAACTTTTACACCCAGGATTCTTTTTAAAGGCAGCAGCTATTGCTCTTTTGTTAATCTCGGTAAGCCTCTTTAGCTATTATACAGGAATATCTAAAAACAAGCCTACTGAAGATTATACTCTTATCGAAGCCCCATTAGGATCGCGAACCAAAGTAAACCTGCCTGATGGCACCAAAGTATGGTTGAACGGAGGAAGTAATTTAAGATTTTGCAATACATTTAATAAATCTGAAAGAGCTGT
Organism: Bacteroidota bacterium; assembly: GCA_023429135.1. Taxonomy (GTDB): domain Bacteria; phylum Bacteroidota; class Bacteroidia; order Bacteroidales; family JAAUTT01; genus JAAUTT01. Next base: position 24,470 of record JAEYWD010000008.1, read on the forward strand.
TACCATTACAGGTGAAGGATATTTTGATGTTGCACACAATAAAGATTTACCTTTCTTTGTTAATACCCGTGAAATAAGAATCAAAGTACTGGGAACTGCTTTCAATATAAAAGCGTACCCGGACGAGGGGCTTGTTGAAACAACGCTCGAAAGAGGTTCGCTTGCCATTGAAAAATTAACAAGTGATGGGCCAGTTCAGCAAACGGTTCTGGCTCCTAATCAAAGAGCTACATTTATTAAAACCGAAGGTAAAGTTCACCTGTCGGACATTGATAAAAAAGCTACCGGAGAAAAGCCTGAAGAATACAGACCTCCTGTTAAAGAACAATTGCTTATTTCGAAGAAAATTGATACACATGTATTTACTTCCTGGAAAGATGATAAACTAGTTTTCAGGAATGAACCTTTTGAAAGCCTTACAATTAAGCTTGAAAGATGGTATGGGATGAAAATAGTGATTGAAGATGAAGAGATTAAAAATTACCACTTTAACGGAACATTCGAAAAAGAAACTATTCACGATGTTTTAAACATCATTCATTTTACGCTTCCTATTAATTATACTGTAAATCACGATCAGGTTTTTATAAAATTGGATAGAACTGCCTTGCGAAGGCAGCAATAATATATAAACTAAACTATACTATTAACTAAAAAATAAATGCCTATGACGTAAACCCCAAAAAAAATCGGAAGATGAAACACCTTCCGACCTCACATTAGCAACTTCCGGTTGCCGCCGGAAGATACTTAAGTGCAAATTATTAACCAATTCAAAAATATGAAAAAAAATTCAGAATGCAACTCCCTTCCTCTTGGGAGGTTAACTAAACTATTACTAGTCATGAAAATCACCTTAATGCTTGTACTTATTAGTACACTTACGGTTACGGCTTCAGTTTATTCGCAATCGACCCGCCTCAGCCTTAATTTAAAAAACGCAACGGTGCGCCAGGTACTTGACGAAGTTGAAAAACAGTCTCACTTCAAGTTTTTTTACCTCGACGAGCAGATTGATGTAAACCGGAAGATCAACCTTGATATCTCCAACGAGAAAGTAGAAGATATTCTTGCTTCCATTTTCGATACAAACCAGGTAAAATATAAAGTTTTCGACAATAACCTGGTTGTTCTCACACCGGTAGTAAACACTTCTGCCGTTATGCAAAATTTTCGGGTAACGGGTAAAGTTATCGATGCTGGTACGGGTGAACCATTATTAGGAGTAAATATTGTGGTGGAAGGTACTACCATGGGCGTGGTAACCGATTTGGACGGTAACTACTCTATTGATCTGCCTAATGAAAATGTTAACCTTGTATTCTCGTTTATAGGATATGCATCACAAACTGCAGCAGTTTCAGGCCGTAATGTTGTCGATGTTCAGCTTATTGCAGACACAAAAAGTCTTGAAGAGGTTGTTGTAATAGGTTACGGTGTTCGGAAAAAGGCGCTTTTAACCGGGGCCAATTTGAATGTAAAAGGAGACCAGATTGCTAACCTCAACACCTCAACTGCTATGGAAGCCCTTCAGGGTCTTGCAACCGGTGTTTCCGTGGCCAGAAACAGCGGTCAGCCAGGCGCAGGTACAAAGACTACGGTCAGGGGTCTTGGCACTATCGGCAACTCGTCTCCTCTTTATATAGTGGACGGTGTAACTGTTGGTGATATTGACTATCTGAACTCTTCCGACATCGAATCAATAGATGTTCTTAAAGATGCAGCTTCATCAGCAATTTACGGCTCAAGAGCTGCAAACGGAGTTATTCTTGTAACAACAAAGAAGGGTGTTAAGGGAGCAAAACCAATAATAAACTTTGATACTTACATGGGATGGCAAAACATTTACAAAAAACTGCCTGCACTTAATGCGCAAGAGTACATGTATATTATGGACGAAGGAAGAGTAAATGACGGACTTCAACCAAACGACTGGCATACTCTTCTAAAAAATAATACATATCTCAATTCTAACTATCCTAACAATCTCGGAACTCAGTTAGGTGATTATGTTTGGGATAAACTGCAATCGGGTTGGAGTGGAACTGACTGGGTAGATGAAATTACAACTCCTAATGCCCCAATGAATAATTACGCTCTAAATATAACTGGTTCAACCCAAGGCGTAGTTTATGCCGCAGGTGTTTCTTATTTGGATCAGAAGGGTATTATTGGCGGTGACCTGATGGATGCCGGATTTAAAAGACTTACAGGCCGACTGAATACGGAAATGACGCTTATCAAGGGAAAAAACAGAGATATTATAACTGTAGGCGAGAACTTTACTATTACAAACAGCCAGAACAGACAGGTAGGAACAGGCAATATATACTGGAATGACCTTCATGACGCCCTGGTTACCAATCCGCTCATTCCTACAGATTGGGCGCTAACCCCTGATAAGAATGGCTTTACACCTTCTCTTGAAGGCATATCACAAACTCAGTACGATCCAAGGGCGACGCTCTTTTACCGTCATAACTACCAGTGGGGAAAAGGGAATACCGTTGTAGGCAATGCCTATATTAATGCAGAACCCATTAAGAGTTTAAGAATAAGGTCTTCCTTTGGGATAAACGGATGGTTCGGACAATCGAGAAGCTGGACTCCTACATACGCATTGGCAACAAAGTATAACAATGCTAATGATGCCACACAGCAGGATATGTACCAGGGTGTTAACTATACATGGACAAATACAATCTCATACGACCTTTCTTTAGGAGAGCATAAAGTAAGCTTACTGGCCGGAAACGAAATTCTGAAAAATCAGCTAAATGCAAGTGTTGGAGGCTGGAAGGCAAAGACTATTTTTGGAAATCCCGATTATGCATATCTTGCAAACGTTACACCTGAATCGATTGCTGAAATTAATACATGGGGACAAGACTGGGCAGCTCAGGGAGGCGGATTATTGTCGTACATGGGAAGACTATCTTATAATTTTAAAGAAAAGTACATGTTTGATGCTACCATAAGAGCTGATGGTTCCTCTAACTTCGCCGATGGAAAAAGATGGGGTTACTTCCCGTCAGCATCTGCCGGCTGGATCTTCACCGAAGAAAAATTTATGAGTGGGATCGCCTCTTCTTTATTGAACTTTGGTAAAATAAGAGTAAGCTGGGGTCAGAATGGTAATCAGAGCATTGATAACTTTATTTATACTTCAAATATTGATTACCTCGACCAGGGTTACTATTTTGGACCTAATAAGCTTGTATCAGCTCCAACAGCAATACCTGCCAATGTACCCAACCCCAATGTTACCTGGGAAACTTCTGAACAGCTAAATATTGGTCTTGATGCACGTCTCTTCGATTCAAAATTGGGGCTGGCAGTAGACTGGTATAACAAAAAGACCAAAGACTGGCTCGTTGTAGCCCCGATACTTGGTACTGCAGGTGCCGGCGCTCCTTATATTAATGGCGGTGATATTAAAAATACAGGTATTGAGTTAAACCTTAATTGGAATGATAAGATAGGTGAATTTTCTTATGGCGCTACTTTGAACTTTACTTCAAACAACAATGAAGTAACACGCCTTGCCAATGCTGAAGGGATAATCGATGGTGATTCGCACGTATTGTCTCAGGGTACTGCTGCTATTTCAAGGGTTAAGGTCGGATATCCTATTGGTTATTTCTATGGATTACAAACTGACGGTTTATTACAAAACCAGGCCGATGTAGATGCTTATGTCACACCTGAAGGCAAACCTTATTTTGAGGACCAACGCCCAGGCGATGTTAAATTTGTTGACCAGAACACCGACGGAGTAATTGACGATAAGGACAAGGTGATGCTGGGAAGTCCGCTGCCTGACTATGAAATTGGTGCACAGCTTAATGTCGAATACAAAGGAATTTATTTAAATGCCACTTTTGTAGGCAAGTTTGGCATGCAGGTAATGCAGTCATATAGATCATTTGCCGATAATTTCACCCAGAATTACACTACACAGATTTTCGACCGCTGGCATGGTGAAGGAACCTCGGACAGGATTCCCCGACTGAGTTCCTCGTCTCACCGGAATACTAACCTGATCTCAGATATTTATATGCACGACGCTGATTTCCTCAGGATAAGCAATCTTGTTTTGGGTTACAGGTTTAACAAACTCTTAAAAGGTGTAAATTGGATGAAAGGTGCCTCTGTATATGCTTCGGTTAATAACCTCTATACCTTCACCAAATACGATGGTATGGATCCTGACGTTTCGTATGCCCCTAACGCTTGGGCTTCTGGCATTGATCTTGGCTTATATCCATTGCCAAGAACATTTATGATTGGTATGAGTGTTACATTTTAATTAAAGTCAGATAATGAAAAAGATTCTATATATTTTAATTGCAATAACTGTTCTTTCGATTAGCAGTTGTGAAGATGTACTGGACACAAAAAATTTGTACCAGAAAAACCTTGGGAATTTCTATAAAACACCTGAAGATATTACTGAAGCTATAGGTGGCGTATATCATGCTTTGTATGTAGGCACTCCTCACAGCGAAGAACATCTTGCAGCAAACCTGCTGGAGGACTGTATGCTTGGCGGCGGTGGTCCGGATGATGCAACAGCCAAAGAAGTTGATGCTTTCCAGGACACCCGGGAAGATACCTATAAAGCTCTCTGGAAGGAAACCTATAACGGAGTTTATAGGGCCAGCGCTATCATAGAGGCCGTCAAAGATGCTGATTACTCGAGCTACTTTAAGACTCAGGAAGAAGCTGTAGCTTTCAAGAAAAACGCACTTGGCGAGGCATACTTCATGAGGGGATTTTTTATGTACAGGGCTGCACGGTTCTTCGGAGGCATGCCAATCATCCCTACCACAGATGCTCCCCGTGATGTTCCTCGTTCTACATTTACAGAAACTTTCAGCCAGATTGCTTCTGATTTCAAGTTGGCCATTGAAACATTGCCCGAAATAAACCCGATGGATGTTCCTCTTAATGATTACGGCCATGCAAATATATGGGTGGCAAAGGCTTATCTTGCCCGTACATTCCTGTTCTACACAGGTTATATGACCAATATTGAAAAGCAGGCTACTTCGGACTTACCTCTGACAGACGGTTCAACCCTTACTAAAGCTGATGTGATTAGCCACCTTCAAGATGTAATGACAAAAAGCCATTATGAACTTACCCCTGATTACAGGAATCTTTGGCCTTACTCTCATGTAAATAAAAGCGCAGGAACCACTGTTTTGCCCTGGGCCGAGACCGAAAAACTTGCATGGGTAGGCCAGGATGGACCGCATTCAGCAATTGGTACAGGAAATAAAGAAGTAATGTTTTCTCTTAATTACGCCTTCGGAAACTGGGGCTGGACTGATGGTCAAAAATATAATAATCGTATCAGCCTGTTTTTCGGCATAAGAGGTAACTCAATGGTACCTTTTGGCGAAGGTTGGGGTTGGGGAACCATACATACGGCATTCTTCAACGAATGGCCTAACGAAGACCCCCGAAAACTGGCTTCAGTACTCGAATTGGGTAAAGCTGAACAGGGAACAGGTGGTTACCAGGCTAATAAAGGTGATCATGAAACCGGGCTGGTTAACAAAAAATATACAACGCTGCAACATGCCGGCGCAGACGGTGTAAAAGGTATGTTTTATTACCTGTATGGCTGGTCAAATGGTGACCCAATGCAGCTTTGGGCAGCACAGAACTTTTTTTACCTGAGATATTCCGATATTCTTCTTATGCACTCTGAACTGTCCGAAACGGCAGATGGTATAAACGCTGTGAGGGCCAGGGTAGGTCTTGCTCCTGTTGCTTATTCGCTTGATAACCTCAAAAAAGAAAGACTTTATGAGTTTGCTTTTGAAGGCCTCAGGTGGTTCGACCTTGTTAGGTGGGGAGACGTTGAAAAAGCAAGCAACAACTATTATTCCAAGGTTGTTAACGTTATGAATTCAGGCGTTCCTGCTGTTTATTCAGTAACATATCGTCCTGAAACCAAGGGGCTCCTTCCGATCCCGGAATCTGAAATCCGTCTTTCAAATGGCGCATATACACAGAACCCCGGATGGTAACAATTAATAATAATATTTAAAGTCTACAGATATGAAAATATTTCAAGGAATAAGCATAGCAGTCGGGTTACTTTTCACCCTCTCAGCATGCGAGTCAATAGAAGATAGAGCTGTTCTTAAGAACAGCTTTAACGCAGATGAAATCTCACTTTCAGTGGAACAGACCACGCCGGGCGGTAATGAGGTTATCCTTAAAATGAACACGCCAGGGGTTGCAGGATACTGGAACTATTTAATCGACTCTAAGTTTACAAACGAAGTAAAGGTAATCCTGCCCTTTATAGGCACAACTACCTATACCTACAATGTAACAACACCGTATATCGAAAATGGTAACATAAATACCCCCGTTTATATTTCAAAAAGCATTGATGTAACCATTAATCAGATAGATCACCGGCTTCCGGACGCTTATTATAACCTCGTAGGTGAAACCCTGGCAGGAAAAACATGGGTGTTTGATGGTGTTGGGGGAGATGGCAGAAAATGGTGGTATATGACCGATCCCGGTAACTGGAATGCAATGTGGTGGAATGCAGGTGGTGAATGCTGTCCTCCTTCCGATGCTAAAGGAAAAATGACCTTTGATCTCAACGGCGGAGCTAACTTCACTTACTATGCTTCAGCAGATGGAGAGGCGGTTACCGGAACCAAGTGGAAATTTAATCCCGATTTCACAAAGCTGCAAATCGTGGGTGACGCCAAAATTCTTGGTTCGGAAGGAAACCCCGGAGTCAATAAAGTATTCGAAATTAAAGAGCTCACTGCTAACCACATGATACTTTTTGTACCTGATGCAGGAGGTACCGGTTGGGTATGGCAATTCAAAGCTGCCAATTAATAGAAAAACTTTGGGTTAAGACTTATACGAAAGAGGGCGCTGATATAAATTCAGGCCCTTTTTCTTTTAAAAGATGGAAAATTGCTTCCCCCATAAGCAATTTTCTATTCCGGAGAGAAAATTTTCTTATTTTTTGAGAAATATTTCTTTACCAGGAAGAAATGTTCCCATTTCTGATAGGAATTTCCTCTTCCAGATAGAAAGATTTCTATCCCGGAAAGCAATGTTTCTTGAAATTATAGAAACATTGCATATCCATCGAGCAAATTGCTTCTTTCAGGAGAAATGATGTTTATTTTTCATGAAATGACGGCTGATTTATATGGATCCAAAAAATCAATTATGCTGATATCGCCACAATACGACCTGAGGCAAAAAGAATTTCTCATATCTTCCCCAAAATCTCCTTAATCCTTTTCCACGACTCTTCGCGTGCTTTTTTATTAGCATCGGTGCCGGCAGGATCCTCGCCCAAACGCATGTAGGCGTGACCGGCTCCAGGATAAATCTTGTAGTCGTACGTTTTGCCATTTTGTTTCATCAGGGTCTCGGTTCCGGTAATTCCGGCATTGATACGCTGGTCGTTTTCTCCGTAAAAGCCATATACCGGCGCTTCAATCCGGTTAATATCTCCGGCTTTATCGGGAGCGCTTCCATAAAATACCAGCGCTGCCTGAATAGCATTATTGTTGGTGGCATAACGGAACGACTGCATTCCTCCCCAGCAAAAACCAGCAACCACAGTTTTACCATTGCTTGCTTTATCTGAAGTTATATACGCCTGTACAGCTACCAGATCGTCTGTCACCTGTTCCGGTTTTAACTGGTAAATTGCATTTGTTGCCTTGTCGGGAGTATCAAACGCCGAGGTGTTTTTTACTCCTGGAATAACATCCGAAAGAAAATCGGGAGCAATAACCAGGTATCCTTCGCCGGCCAATTGATCGGAGAAACTCCTCACCCAGTCGGTCAACCCTTTGTTTTCGTGGATCACAATTACGGCTGTAGCTTTTTTCGAAACCTGGGGATAAACAACAAAGCAATCTATAGTGCGATCGCCCGATTTTACCTCAACCCATTCCTGATGGCGGGGTGAATTTTCAAGTTGCTTCAAGGCAAAGTCCTGAGCATTGAGGGAAGTTGCCGAAAACAGTACAACAGCAAAAGTTATTTGTTTTTTCATGGTGGTTTGATTTTTAAGTATTTAACAACCTCTGTCCTTAATTGTTTTGACCTACCTGTCAGTCTTTCGAAAAGTACCACTCATTTAAAGCTCTCCTGCTCTATTATTTGGAAATTGAACAAACTCCTTTAATTTTGATAATTGAAACTAATAACTGATTTATGAAATTAAATTTTAGGTTAACTACCCTCCTGGCGCTTTTCTCTTTTACCTTTTTACGAGCCCAGACACCGGATTGGGAAAATCCTGGTGTATTCAGGATAAACAATGAAAACCCTCATGCCACTCTTGTTCCGTATGCTGATGTTGCTTCCTCCCTCAGTTTCAATAATACAGTTTCGCCATTTTATAAATCGCTCAACGGAACCTGGAAATTCCACTGGTCGAAGAACCTGGCCGAAGTGCCCGGTGATTTCTATACTTCTTCCTTTGATGATAAAAACTGGGATAACATTGCCGTTCCCGGAAACTGGCAATTGCAGGGAAAATACGATCCTCCGGTGTTTACGAATATTAAGCATCCTTTTAAAGCTGATCCTCCCCGTGTTCCAACAGATTATAATCCACAGGGACTTTACCGCACTACTTTCACTGTTCCCGACAACTGGAAAAAGAGCCCGGTGTTTTTGCATTTTGCCGGAGTTCAATCCGCCGGAATCGTGTACGTAAACGGACAAAAAGCAGGTTACAATGAAGATGCCATGACACCTGCAGAATATAATATTACCAAATATCTGAAGCCTGGTGAGAATATTCTTGCAGTTCAGGTGCTCAACTGGTCGGATGGCAGCTATCTCGAAGACCAGGATTTCTGGCGTCTCGGAGGCATTTACCGCGATGTTTATCTCTACTCAACGCCTGCTTTGCATATCCGCGATTTTCATGTAATAACTGATCTGGACGAAAAATATCAGAACGCTCTTCTGAAACTTAGCATAAAACTGAAGAACAATACTGCTGTAAACTCCGGTGCAGGTTCAGTTAAAGTCACCATTGCAGGAAGTGATTCTAAAACTGTATTCTCGAAAACAATTCCTGCAAAAGCGCTTGGTGCCGGTAAGGAACAGGTATTAAACCTCAGTCAGAATGTAACCAACCCGCTGAAATGGACTGCCGAAACTCCCAACCTGTATATTCTTACTATGGAAGTTTTGGATAGCAAAGGTTCAGTTCTCGAAGTAATCAGTAAAAAAATAGGCTTCCGCGAAGTTGAAATCAAGAATGCCCAATTGCTCGTTAATGGGAAACCCATCGAAGTAAAAGGTACCAACCGCCACGAATTCGATCCACACACCGGACGTCTTATCAGTCGCGAATCGATGATTACCGACATAGTTCTGATGAAGCAGCATAACTTCAACGCAGTACGTACATGTCATTACCCCAACGTGCCTGAGTGGTACGACTTATGCGATGAATACGGTCTTTATGTGATGGACGAAGCCAATATTGAAAGTCATGAGCTGTGGGCTGATCATAAGATCTACCTTGGCGAAGATCCTGCCTGGAAAGAAGCATGGATTAACCGTGGTGTTTCTATGGTGGAACGCGACAAAAACCATCCATCCATAATCAGTTGGTCCATGGGTAACGAAACCGGCTGGGGAGCCAACTTCGATGCGATGTGCAAAGCCATGAAGACGATCGATCCTACCCGCCCCATTCACTACGAAAGCAAAAATCCGGCTTACGCCAACGTGCTGTCGCGATACGACATTATCTCGACCATGTACCCTTCCATTGAGGAAATTGTACGTTTGATGAACCTCGATCCAACCCGGCCGGTAATTATTTGCGAGTATGCGCATTCGATGGGTAACAGTTTGGGAAACTTCAAGAAATACTGGGATTTGTTTTATAAATATCCCCGCCTCCAGGGAGGTTTTACCTGGGACTGGGTAGACCAGGGACTGCGCTCAAAAGACGAAAATGGAAAGGAATACTGGAACATTGTGAATTACATCGACGGAGCCAATGCGAATGACGGTTTAATAAATCCCGACCGTGTTCCTCAGCCCGAAATTAATGAGGCTAAAAAGATGCAGCAGAATGTGGCTGTAGAAAAAATCGATTTATGGAAAGGACAGCTTAAAGTTTACAACCGTTTTTTCTTTAGGGATCTGAAAGATGTCACAATGCTTTGGAATGTGACTGAAAACGGAGAGGTTATCCAGTCGGGTGAAATAAACGAAATAAACATAAATCCCCAGGACTCGGCAATAATAAACATTCCGGTAAACTCTACCATAAATTCGATTGACAATAAGATGGGAAGCAAACTCTACCATCTCAATTTAAGTTTCAGACTGAAGGAAAGCGCACCCTGGGCTTTAAAAGGATTTGAAATTGCCAGTGAACAGTTTGCAATGGAAAGTCAACCTGGCAACGAAGTGCCATTCCAACTTTCTGGTAAAAAAGCTAAAATTCAAAAACTCGAAAATAAAATCTTAATTAATTACGGAGACTTGAAGGCTGAAATTTGTTTGAAAACCGGAGCATTGTCCTCTTTTCAATATAAAGGAAATGCAATGATTTCAGAACCAATTATTCCCTGCTTCTGGAGAGTTCCTACCGATAATGACGAAGGTGGAGGTTCGAACAGCTATGCTTCAAGATGGAGGAAAGCCGGTTTGGATGCTTATACAGTAACAATTAAAAATTTCGGTGTCGATACTTCATTTTTATCGTCGATCGTTGTGACCTCAATGTTGGAGTTTAAGGAAGGATCAATTGTTCATAAAGCAACATATCAATTCCACGACGATGGTCGCATTTCAGTTTATAACCGTTTTGACCTTCTGAATGATTTCCCGCCACTTGCAAGAGTAGGAGTTGAATTTGCCATGCCTTCAACATTCAATAGTATTAATTGGTTTGGCCGTGGTCCTTTCGAAAGCTACCAGGACCGTAAAGAAAGTGCTCATTTCGGAATTTACTCGGGCAAAGTTGCAGATCAGCATTTCCCGCATGTGATGCCTCAGGAAAACGGCAACAAAACTGATGTGATCTGGATGAATATCATTGGATTAAACCGCGGTTTGAAAATTGAATCAAAAGGCCTGCTGAATATGAATATCCAGAACTATTCGCAAAAAGCATTAAATACCTCCAAAACTTCGCACGAACTTGTTCGAGGAGATAATACCTATGTGCATATAGACCTTCAGCAGATGGGCGTTGGCGGTGATGATAGCTGGACACCGCGCGTTCACCCCGAATATCAGTTGAATGCTAAAAGCTATGAATTCGGATTTACATTAAAACCTTTTTAGCTCGACATAACAACACACCTTAGTATAAAATCATGGAAAAACACGAATCGAAAACCGTTGGAAGAAGAGAATTTATAAAGAACACCGGAATGGTTACCGGCGGAGTTCTCCTATCTTCAGCCCTTGCCACCAATGCAGGTTGCATGGGTGCAAACTCAAAAATTAATTATGCCCTGATAGGCTGCCGCAACATGGGGCTTAGCAACCTCAAAGTATTTGTAAAGGATAAGCTGGCTGAATGTGTTGCAGTATGCGATATCGATAAAAACATCCTGAAATTTACCGCCGATACTGCTCAGAAACTTACAGGCAAGAGACCTCAGGAGTATACCGACTTCAGAAAAGTACTTGAAAATAAAGACATTGATGCCGTTATTATTGCCACGCCCGACCATTGGCATGTGGTGATGATGATCATGGCCCTGGAAGCCGGTAAGCATGTTTATGTGGAAAAACCGATGGGACATAGCATTGAGGAATGTTTACTGATGGAAGAGATTGCAAAAAAATACCGCAAACTAAAGATACAGGTGGGAATGTGGCAACGCAGCTCCAAACACTGGTTCGATGCTTGCGATTATGTGAAATCGGGCAAACTGGGCGAAATAGGCCTGGTGAAAGCATGGGTTTACAAAGGAATGGATTATGCGGTAGAGCCCAAGCCCGATTCTGTGGCTCCCGATTATGCTGATTATGATATGTGGCTGGGACCAGCTCCAAAGCGACCTTTTAACCAAAACCGCTTCCATTACGATTTCAGGTGGTATTGGGACTATGCCGGCGGCGCCATGACCGACTGGGGAGTCCATCTGCTCGACTTTGCCATATTGGGAATGAATGCCGGTTACCCAACTTCTATCTCTCCCGGCGGTGGAATATTTGCGCACAAACCAGGTGCCATCGAAACCCCCGATATACAGCAGGCCATCTATACCTATCCCACCCATACCATGATCTGGGAATGCGGTATGATGCCCGGAGTTGGCCCTTTTGAGATGGAACATGGTGTTGCTTTTACAGGTACACGCGGTACCCTTTTAGCCTCCCGGAAAGGATGGCGGGTAATTCCCGAAATGAAGAACAAAGATAAATCCAACTGGATAGAAGCCATGCCAATGCAACCTCCCGTGGGTGGGCTGGACGATCATATTTTCAATTTCCTGGCTGCCATACGCACAGGCGATAAGTTGAATGCACCAGTTGAAGTTGGCTCTAAAGTGGCGATTGTTTCGGAAATGGGGAATATTGCTTACCGTGTTGGCCAGAAAATCACATGGGACGATAAAGCCATGAAATTCAACGAAGAAGCTGCCAATAAACTGGCCAGCCTGCTGTACCGCGAACCGTGGAAATTGCCAAAGGTGTAGTTTATCCCGAAAAGCCTTTCAGGTTTTTGAAAACCTGAAAGGTTTAAGATCTGTTAATTTTAAACGCCTTTACTACACTTATTAATAATTCGCCTATTTTTACAAGAATTAAGAATCACAACTACTTAAACTTTTAATTATGCGGAAACTTTTAACATCTTGTATAGTAGCATTGACCGCCCTCACGATTAATGCCCAGCAAAAAGCAACTTTCTTTCCCGATAATCAGTTGATCACAACCGGGGTTTATTATTATCCCGAACACTGGGATTCGGCGCAGTGGGACAGAGATTTAAAGAACATCGCAGCAATGGGTTTTGAATATACCCACTATGCAGAGTTTGCATGGGCTCAACTCGAACCCGAAGAAGGTAAATACGACTTCACCTGGCTGGATAAAGCCGTAGAGCTTGCCGCCAAGCACAAAATTAAAGTGATTATGTGCACCTCTACTGCAACTCCTCCTGTTTGGCTTGTACGCAAATACCCCGAAATTCTCGATCTCGACGAAAGCGGAACCCGAATGGATCATGGTGGTCGTCAGCATGCTTCATTCTCCAGCACCAAATTCAGAGAATATTCAATGAAAATGGTGGAACTACTGGCGAAACATTATGGCAATAATCCAACAATAATCGGTTGGCAGGTTGATAACGAACCCCGTCGTTTTTTCGACTATAATCCCGATGCAGCCGAACGTTTCCGTGAGTGGCTTAAGAACAGATATGGCACCATCGACAAGCTCAACATCGCCTGGGGAACAGCTTTCTGGAGCCAATTATATAATAATTTCGATCAGATAAACATCCCTCTTCACCGTCAATGGGGTATGAACTACAACCAACGCCTGGATCACTTCCGCTTTGTTGCTCACGAAACAGCCTCTTTCCTGGATGAACAAGCCAGGATGATTAAAAAATATGCATCACCCAATCAATATGTAACTTCCAACTATATTCCCGATTACAGTGGTGGGTACATCGGTAAAAGCAAAGACCTCGATTTTATTACCTATACCCGCTACATGATATATGGCGATTCCAAAGGCATCGGACGTAAAGGATATCGCATAGGCGATCCCCTGAGAATTACCATGGCCAACGACTTTTTCCGCCCGTTATCGCCTTATTATGGGGTGATGGAGCTGCAACCTGGCCAGGTAAACTGGGGAAGCATTAACTCACAGCCCGCTCCCGGTGCCGTAAGGTTGTGGCTGTGGCATCAGTTTGCAGGCGGCAGCAAGCTTGCCTGTACTTACCGTTATCGCGCTCCACTTGTGGGCTACGAACAATATCACTATGGTATTGTCGGTACCGATGGTGTTACACCAACTCCCGGCGGCCTCGAGTTCCAGAAGTTTATGGAAGAAATTAAAACCCTGCGAAGTAATTACAATGCCAGCCCCACCATACCACAGGCTTATGAATCACGAAAAACTGCTATTCTGTTCAACCACGAAAATGTATGGGGTTTGGAAATGAACAAACAAACCAACCAGTGGAACACCATGGAACATTTCAACAAGTACTATAAAACGCTGAAATCTTTTGGCGCTCCGGTAGACTTTATCGAAGATCAGATGGACTTTTCGAAATATCCGGTGTTGATTGCTCCGGCATATCAGCAAATAGATCAGGCTTTGATTGACAAACTTACCAATTATGCCAAAGCAGGCGGCAATCTTATTCTTACCTGTCGTACCGGCTACAAAAACCGTGAAATGCATCTTTGGGAAGCCAAATTTGCCGCTCCTATTTACGACCTGATTGGCGCCGAAATAGAGTTTTACGATTTGCCTATGCCTCATGCGCAGGATTCGGTTATGATGGACAATAAAAAATACGCATGGAAAACCTGGGGCGATATCCTCAAACCTGCCCAGGGAACTACCGTATTGGCAACCTACCGCGGCGATTATTACGCCGGTAAACCCGCCGTTATATCCCGTAAACTAGGAAAAGGAACCGTAACTTTTGTCGGAATCGACAGCAACGACGGTCTGCTTGAAGACGCTTTGCTTAAAAAACTTTATGCCAACTGGAAAATTGGCGTTGAAAAATACCCTGAAGGTATTATTGTAGAATACCGCAATGGTTTTGGCATTGCAGTAAATTACCGCGATAAACCTTATACTTTAAATATTCCGGCCGACGCCAAAATATTGGTTGGCACAAAGGAAATACCACCGGTAGGGGTAACGGTTTGGAAAATGAAGTAAACCAGTCCACAGTCGACGGACCACAGGCCACGGCCAAAACCTCTTATTAAACAGGCTGTGCAATTCTCCTCAGAGAAATTTGCACAGCCTGTTTCCTTTTCAATCATTTTAATTTCTACTTTTATCGCTCCTACAAAGGAGTTATGAACGAGGAAAACCTGACGCATCTGGTTAGTAAATTAAGGGCAGGAGATATAAATGCTTTCGAAAGCATTTATAAACTCTATCAGCCACGTATTTTCAATTTCTGCCTGAAACTCCTCCCTTCAATAGATGATGCCCGTGAAGCTACCCAAAAGGTTTTTATTGCAATCTGGGAACAAAAAGCTTCTCTCGATCCTGAAAAATCATTCACTTCGTACATTTATTCCATTGCCCGCTACACTGCTTATCACGATTTTAAGAGCCTGGTCTATCGTAATGCGGCTTATGAGCAGATAACAACGGATACCAATATCTTTTCGGAGGCCGAAAAAGACGAGGTACTATTTAAGGAAATGACAGAAATAATTAATCGACTCATTGACCAGTTACCACCTCAACGCCGTATGATTTTTCGCCTTAGCCGTTTTTACCAGTTGACCTACAGAACCATTGCCGAAAAATTAAGTATTACCGAAAATACGGTTGATACCCAAATCCGAAGGGCTTTGGACTATATACGTAAGGAATACAAGAAGGCATTTTAGCTAAAGCCTTACCAGGGGTTATTTGCTGCAGAAAGTGGACCCGACAGCTATCATGGGTCGACCGTGGACTTAGCCGGTTAAACTATTTTTAAAAAAAATCATTTTCTTGTCACGGAACTCTATTTCCAAATCCAATATAAAGTATGAAACAAGACTCAAACATCGAAAATCTGATCCAGAAGTTCAACCATGGAACTGCTTCCCGGGAAGAATTGCTTGTTCTTTTAGCTCATTTTAAAGAACATGCTCCCGGAAGCGAGCTCCTGAACATCTATCAGAAAGCGTGGGATACAACAGCGTCGGGTAACGAATATCCCAATTCTGCCGAAGAATATTCCATGATTGTCGACCGGATCAACAAGGCAAGCATTATCCCGATTAACCGAAAGAAAGTGTTCATGAACAACTTCTTGAGATACGCTGCAGTATTTGTATCGGCTTTTGCTGTGGCATGGTTTGCAAATAGTATGCTTCAAAAAACAGATCAGAATTACCAGGGCATTTTCCAGAATATTGAGGTTCCCTACGGTTCCAAAACCAGGATTGAACTGCCCGATGGGTCCATGGTGACCCTCAACTCGGGATCACGGCTTAAATACGAGAATGGACTTGGGAAAGGCAGCCGCACCGTTTACCTCACAGGTGAGGCGTATTTCGATATCAAAAAAGATGAAAAGAGACCCTTTTATGTGAATACTTCAGGCATAAAGATTAAAGTGCTGGGAACAAGTTTTAATGTAAAAGCTTATCCTGAGGAAAAAACCGTTGAAACCACGCTGATAACCGGTAAAGTGGAGATTTTCAAATCGGGGGAAAAAACCGGTCAAACCCCAATGGCGGTATTAGTTCCGGGTCAGAAAGCCGTATTTGATAAAGCCATGGGCAAACAGGTTGCCGAAGCCCGGGAAGAAGCTAAAGAAGAAAGCCAGAAATTACCAGCCTCCATCCAGGTGGAAAAAGTAGTATACCCCGAATTAACAACCGGCTGGAAGGACAATCAGCTTGTATTCGACAATGAACGCTTCGAAGAATTAATTATAAAAATAGAGCGTTGGTACGATGTGGAAGTTGAATTGGATAATACTGAACTCAAAAATGCCCGTTTCTCAGGTAAATTCGATAAAGAAACCATTGAACAGGCCATGAAAGCATTAACGCTGGTTACATCATTCCATTACGAAATTGAAAAGAATCAAATTAAAATAACTAAATAAAGTCAATGGTCGACGGACCTCTATCCACGGCAAATACATGAAAAATGGCTGTTTTGCTGTCGTCTGAGGTCAGTGGACTGTGGACCTGCTACTTTAACTAAATTTAAACAAAAATGCCTATGAAATAACAGAAATGAGCTACTACAAAAAATTAAAAAGCGGAAAATGGTACCAGCATTTCCCGCCAATTAAAATGAATGTCTAACGGAAATTAAACAAATCATTAACATGTCAAATTTATGAAAAAAGTTCATAATTCGTTGTCAGGTGCGCACAACTATTACCTGAAAAAAATACTACTCACTATGAAAATCTCAACGCTTTTACTTATAGTTAACCTGTTACATATAAGCGCAATAGGTTATTCCCAGGGGGAAAAGCTCAATGTTCAACTTAAGAATGCTTCCTTAAAAGAGATGTTTGCCGAAATCGAGAAGCAGACAGGATATAAATTTCTTTACCGCGACGATGTGCTCGAAAATATCGAGGTAAATATTCAGGCAAGAGACATCTCCTTAAACGAAATACTTAACAAGGCTCTTGAGCGCTCTTCAAATTCCTATCTAATCCTCGACAATAAGCTTATTGTTATTTCGTCGAAAGATGTCCTGCAACAAAAAAAGATTACCGGCACCATCACCGACGGAAGCACCGGAGAACCAATTATTGGAGCAAATATCATCATCGAGGGAACAACCATTGGAACCACTACTGATATCGATGGTAAATTCACAATCGACATTAACAAGGACGATGCCGTACTAATTATTTCGTTCCTGGGTTATAATACCGAAAGGATTACGTTCGCAGGACAAACCAATATAACTGTTCAGCTTATTCCCGATATCAAAAGCCTCGAAGAAGTGGTGGTAGTAGGCTACGGTACCCAGAAAAAGGTAAACCTTACCGGTTCGGTAGCTACCGTAAACAGCGACGATCTTGCAAAAAAACAGGTGGGACAAACATCCATGGCTTTGCAGGGTATTGTGCCTGGGGTTACAGTTACGCAATCGAGTGGTCAACCTGGACGAGATGGAGGAAGAATCCGAATTCGTGGTATCGGGACAATAGGAGAAGCCGGAAAATCCGATCCTTTAGTGCTGATGGATGGTGTTGAAACGAGCATCAACAATATCGACCCTAACGAAATTGAAACCATGTCGGTTCTGAAAGACGCCGCTTCGGCCGCTATTTACGGATCGCGCGCTGCAAACGGGGTTATTCTGATCACTACTAAACGTGCCAAGGCAAATACTTTCAGTATTAACTATAATACTTACATAGGCTGGCAACAACCTACCGATTTACCCAAAATCGTAAACGCCATCGACCACATGGAAATGATTAACGAGGCTTATGTTAACGTGGGTCGCACTCCCTTATATTCGCAGGAATATATAAACGAATATAAAACACTCGGTCCCTCCAACAGAGACAAATATCCGGATACCGACTGGCAAAAGCTTACCATTACCGAAAACGGGTTTACCCAAAACCATTACCTGGGACTGAATGCAGGAGGCGATAAGGTTCGTGTACTAGGATCGTTCAACTATATCGATCAGAATGGTATTATTGCCAACACCAATTACAAACGCTATAACTTCCGACTGAATTCCGACATTCAGCTCAATAAAAAATTCAGCAGCTCATTCGATTTGGCTCTGCGTCGCATCAACCTCAAGGAACCTTCATCGGGTACCGAATATATTTTCCACTGGATGCGCCGTATCCCTGCAAATCAGGGTGGCGTTCTTTCGAATGGTAAATATGGCGAAGGTTGGAACGGTGATCATCCGCTGGCCCGCGCAAAAGATGGAGGATTAAACACCGAGGAAGCCATGAGCGCCATTATGAACTTCACTTTGAAGTATAAACCAACCAGTTGGCTGACGGCTCAGGTAAATTATGCTCCAAAATATAATGAACCCCATTACAAAAGATTCAGCAATACTATTCAAACATACAAAGGCGATTTTTCGCCAAGCTACATGGTGCCTTCCAAAAGCTCGTTAAACGAATCGTTTACCAGGGAATGGTACAACAACCTGAGTGCTACCATTACTGCCGATAAAACCTTTACCGAAATTCACCAGTTTTCGTTGCTGGCAGGTTTTCAGCAGGAGGATTTTGCAACCAGCAATATTTCGGCTTACCGCGAAGTATTTCTTCTGCCCGAATACCAGATGATCAACTCCGGGAACCGTTTAAACGAAAAAACCGGCGGCTCGGGATCACACTGGGCGCTGAGATCGGTTTTCGGGCGACTCACCTATAACTTTAAACAGCGATATTTATTCGAAGCTAACGCTCGCTACGACGGATCTTCACGTTTTGCCAAAGGTAACAGGTACTCTTTCTTCCCTTCGGTTTCGGCTGGTTGGAGAATTTCGGAAGAAGAGTTTATGAAGCCTTATTCCAATACCGTTACTAATCTCAAACTCCGTGCATCTTGGGGACAACTTGGTAACCAGAACATCGGTCTGTATCCTTATGCTTCGTTTGTAAATATTGGTGGTAGTAATTACCTGTTTGGCGACCTGGTAACAACAGGAGCCTCTCTGAACGACATGGCCAATTCACAAATTAAGTGGGAAACTACCGAAGCAAGTGACCTTGGAATTGATTTAAGTCTGTGGTCGAAACTCTCAGTTACCGCTGATTATTATTATCGCAAAACCAACGATATTCTGCTGCGACTGGATGTTCCGCAAATGATAGGGTTAACAGCTCCGTACCAGAATGCTGGGGTAATGGAGAATAAAGGCTGGGAGATCTCGGTAAACTATCATAACAACATTGGTGATTTCACCTACGATGTAACTGCCAACCTTTCGGACGTGAAAAACAAAATCCTGGACATGAAAGGTATCAACAAAACACAATTGCAGGTAACCATGGAAGGTTACTCAATCAACTCTATCTATGGATACCAGGCCATAGGCTTCTTTAAGGATGCTGATGATGTTGCCAACAGTGCCAAACAGTTTGGAACAGTAGCTCCGGGCGACATCAAATACCAGGATATGAACGGCGATACGATTATCAACAACCTTGACCAAAAGGTATTGGGCTCAGTTATTCCCCGGTATACTTATAGTTTGAACATTAATCTTGGTTATAAAGGTTTCGATTTTTCGATGTTTATCCAGGGTGTGGGTAAAGCAAATGGTTATCTGTACGGACAGGGAATTATGCCATTCAATATGGGTGGTACCGTTCAGGAGCAGCATAAGGACCACTGGACGCCCGATAATACCGATGCCAAATTTCCCCGCTTTGCTTTCAACGAAATTAATAACGAACAAAATTCAAGTTTCTGGATGAAAGACGCTTCTTACCTGCGACTGAAAAATATTCAGCTTGGGTATTCCTTACCAAAGAGTGTTTTGCAAAAGGTCTCCATTCAGAACCTCAGAGTATATGTAAGTGGCCAGAACCTCTTCACTTTCGATAAATTCTGGGACGGCTACGATGTGGAAGCCCCGGTAAGCGATGGTGGCTGGTATCCGCAACTTAAAATTTACAGTGTGGGATTGGATGTTAAATTTTAAAAATCCGTAAAAATGAAAAAACTATATATTTTACTTACAATCATCGTAGCAACGTTTTCATCGTGCGAGAAATATCTGGACAGAGATCCTCTGGACAGTCCGTCGGATGAAACATTTCTTCAGAACGAATCGGAATTCGAGATGGCCATAACCGGCTGTTATAATTCTCTTTGGCATCATCCTGTGGATAACCTGCCGTTTATGGTAACCCTCGAAAGTGCCTCGGATATTGGCTGGGACCGTAACGGAAGCGCGCTGCAATCGCTCGGAAAGGGAGTGACAAACTCAGACAACAGCTATACAGGCGGTTTCTGGTCAAGTTTCTACAGAGGGATTGGTCGTTGCAACTATGTTATTGAGAAAGGGGCTCCGCTTGCCAATAAAATGGATCAGGCAAAATTTAACCGTTTAATGGCAGAAGCAAGATTTCTAAGGGCATATTATTATTCCATTATTAATGAACTCTTTGGTGGTGTTCCGCTCGTAACCAAACCTATACAAATTTCAGAATCGCAGATACCCCGCTCTACCAAAGAACAGGTTATGGACTTTATATTATCGGAACTTGACGAGGCTGCAAAATATCTGCTTGATAAAACAGACGCTAAAACAAAGGGGAAAGTAACAAAAGGAACGGCTCTGGCACTGAAATCGAGAATTGCGCTTTACAACGGTCGCTGGGATGTTGCTGCGAAAGCTGCTCAGGATGTGATGGATCTGAAACTGTATTCGTTATATAACAATTATGGCGATCTTTTCCTTTACAAAGGTCAGAACGCTGCCGAAATCATCTGGACTGTCCAATACCAGAAAGGAACCGCCACCAACAGTATGACCCGCTGTTTTTATTCGCGCATGGCACTGGGTCATTCTAATAAGATTCCCGTTCAATCGCTGGTCGATTCTTACGAAGTTACCGACGGTATGGCCATCGACAAGTCTCCGCTCTTCGATCCGGCAAAACCATTTGCCAATCGTGACCCTCGTCTCGGGTTTACAGTTGTATTACCTCAGTCGCTGTTTATCAATTATATTTTCGACACTAACAAGGACAGTTTAAAAACCTGGGACTACAGCACCAATCCGCCTAAACGCATTACCAATACCGAAGCAACCCACGCCTATGCAACCTTCTCAGGTTATCTCTGGAGAAAATATGCCGATATAGCCGATAAAGATGATCGTGATAACTGCGAAATAGACTTTATCCTTTTCCGCTATGCTGAAGTATTGCTGAACTATGCTGAAGCAAAAATCGAAGCCAACCAGATCGATCAGTCGGTTTACGATGCCATCAATGCGGTTCGTACCCGTCCTTCGGTAAATATGCCTCCCATCACCACCGGTAAAACTCAGGCCGAAATGCGTTCTATCATCCGCAAGGAACGCAAATATGAATTATCTGGCGAAGGATTTCGTCTTTTTGACATCCGTCGCTGGAAAATTGCCGATCAGGTAATGGCAGGTGACCTTTTGGGAAGAGTTCCCAACGGTTATCTATCAAATGCTCCAGCTATCGACTCAAACGGAACACCCACCTACTCGAATGTTACTAACAAAAGTAAAATGAGAGTTATTGAAGTGCGGTTATTCGATAAGGATAAAGATTATCTGTGGCCAATCCCACGATTGGAAACTGAAGTAAATAAAGCATTGGAACAAAATCCGAAGTATTAACATAACCTTAGTATTGTATAAGTTTAAACCTTTCAGGTTTTAATAACCTGAAAGGTTTAGCATCGAATAAAAGATAGCTTTTCACTGCCTCGGTGAGGTAAATGACTGCTTAATAATTATTATTTCTGCATGTTTCCTCCGATATTTGATCATATAAAACCTTAGTGCTAACTATTATGAAGAAAATCTTAACTGCTCTGCTTGTTGCCAGCATCAGCATATTCTGGATAGTCCCGGAAAAGAAGCAACAATACGACATCTGCATCTACGGCGGCACCTCTGCCGGTGTTATCGCAGCCTATTCAGCCGTGAAACTTGGTAAAACCGTAATTCTGGTGGTTCCCGATGGTCATATCGGAGGATTATCAACCGGTGGACTGGGTCAAACCGACATAGGCAATAAAAATGCTATCACCGGTCTGGCACACGATTTCTACCGCCGCCTCGGTACTTATTACGGTCACCTCGAAGCCTGGCAGTTCGAACCTAAAGCAGCTTCCAAGGTTTTTAACGATTATATCAATGAAGCTAAATTCCCCATCATATTAAATCAACGCCTCAAAAGTGTTTCAAAAGAAGGTGCCCTTATTAAAAACATTACACTGGAGGATGCATTAAATCCAACAGGCAAAACTCAAACCATTTCGGCTAAAATGTTTATGGACTGCACCTACGAAGGCGACCTGATGGCACAAGTCAAAGTATCGTACACAATAGGTCGCGAAGCCAATTCTCTCTATGGCGAAACGTATAACGGGGTTCAATTGATGAAAGGACACCAGTTCCCCGATGGCATTGATCCTTATATTACGCCCGGAGATCCTACCAGCGGTTTACTCTGGGGTATCTCTAACGAAACTCTTGCTCCCCAGGGCAGCGGTGATAAAAAAGTTCAGGCTTATAACTATCGTATTTGCCTCACCAACGATCCGGCAAACATTGTTCCCATTACTCGTCCTGAAAATTACGACTCCACGCATTACGAACTTATGCTGCGCCTGATGAAGCATACAGGCAAAACAACTCTGAACGACTATTTTATCTGGAGCCTGATGCCTAATCATAAAACTGACATCAACAACCGGAACGGCTTTTCGACTGATATGATCGGTGCTAACTGGGATTATCCAGAAGCTTCGTACGATCAGCGTAAAAAGATTATCAATGCTCACACCGACTATACTAAAGGCATGCTCTATTTTGTGGGCCACGACCCCCGCGTACCCGAAGCTTTGCGCAACGAAATGCTGAAATGGGGCTACCCGAAAGATGAATATACCAAAATGGGTAATTTCTCGCCACAGCTCTATATTCGCGAAGCCCGTCGCATGATTGGCGAATATGTAATGACCGAGCATAACTGCACCGGGAAAGAAGTAATTACCGATGCGGCTGGTATGGCTGCTTACACAATGGATTCGCATAATATCCAACGCATTGTGGTTAACGGTATGGTGAAAAACGAAGGTAATGTCGAAATTGGTGGCTTCCCTCCTTATCCTGTATCTTATCGCTCTATTGTCCCTAAGAAAGCTGAATGTCAGAATCTGTTTGTTCCTGTTTGTCTCTCGGCTACGCATATTGCATATGGCTCCATTCGTATGGAACCGGTTTTTATGGTTTTGGCACAAACTTCGGCTGTTGCGGCAGCGGAGGCCATAAATACGAACAAAGCCGTTCAGGATGTGGATATAAAAAAGATTCAGATTAAACTTACCGAAGATCCCCTGCTCAATGGTTCCATTGCCGATATCATTATTGACGATGCTGATTCCACAATGATAACAAAAGTTGGAAACTTTGTTAAAAAAAGCTCATGGATGGGACAGTATGGCGCTACTTACCTTGTGGCAGAAAATGCCGACGAAAATACAAAGCTCACTTACAACCCTGCTATTAAAAAAGCTTCGTCGTACGAGGTTTACATCTATTGTCCGGGTAATACCAAAGGCGGAAAGGTGAAAATTGAAGTCGGTGATGGAGCAAAAAGCTATAGCGCTCAAATCGATCCGATGCAGTTTCATGGCGAATTTGCTTTGGTGGGGAGCTATAACTTTAAACCAGGAAAAGTAAAAATTACAATTTCGTCAGCAGATAAAAGCGGACCTTTGGTGGCGGATGCTTTACTGGTAAGGGCGAAATAGGCCTCACCCCCGGCCCTTCTCCCACGGGAGAGGGGAGGTGCTTCGAACCATGTAAGTGCTACTTTTAAAGTTTATGAACCTTTCTGACTTTAATTTATCGCTAATCTGTTCCCTCTGCTTTCAGGAGGTTCAGGGTGAGGTTCAAACTGAAAATCAATAAAATTTATAAACCATTAACTTATGATCAAAAGATTTTTTTTCATTGCACTGCTCCTTTTAACATGCAACTGGATGCAGGCTCAATACGACATCGTCATCGTAGGCGGCACTCCCGGCGGTATTATGACGGCTATCTCCGCCGCCCGGCTAGGGAAAACATCGGTAATCCTGGAACGCACCAGTCATATCGGGGGACTTCCGGCAAATGGCTTGGGAGCGACCGACATTGCCACGCGTGGAGCCACTACCGGATTGTTCCTGGAGTTTATCGAAAAGAACAAAAAGTACTACATCTCCAAATACGGCGACAACTCGCAACAGGTCAAAGATTGCAGCGATGGTTACCACTTTGAAGCTTCTGTTGCCGAAATGAATTTCGAACAAATGCTTGGAGAACATAAGGATAAAATCACGGTGTTGAAAATGCGCCAGTTCGATGCGGAGCCGGGCAATATAGAAATGTCGGATGACAAGATTGTATCGATTAAAATTCTCAACCAGCAGGACTCCAAAACAGAAACCTATACAGGTAAAATTTTTGTCGATGCCACCTATGAGGGAGATCTCGCTGCCGCCGCAGGTATCCCTTTCTTTACCGGTCGCGAAGGTAAGGAAGTGTTTAACGAACCAGGTGCAGGCCGAATGTACAAATACTGGGGAGGTGCCGAGGGTGCGGGTTCTACATTCCAGGGCGACAATGCCGTGCAGGCTTATAATTACCGGTTGTGCCTCACAAATAATCCTGCGAACCGGGTACCGGTAAAAAAGCCGGCAACATTCAACCGGAACGATTATGTTTCGATGATTAATGATGTATGGACGGGTAATCATACCGGTGTCGAAATGTTGAAAGTAACTACTGCCATGATGGAAGAAAACCGCAGAACTTTACAAAAAGGCGGTACTTCTATAATTCCGGGAGATAAATGGGGTATTGCCAAAATTACCAACATGGTAACCCTGCCAAACGCTAAAACCGATGCTAACAACCAGCATCAGTCGTTTCTCTCCACCGATTTGCCTGAGGAAAACTGGCCCTGGCCAACATCCGGTTGGGATTGGCGAGATAAATATGCCCAGCGGCTGAAAGATTATACTTTAGGATTAATCTGGTTTGCCCAGAATGATAAGGAACTGCCGGAGCAATTCCGCAAAGCTGCCCAGGAATGGGGTTTTGCAAAAGATGAATATACTGATAACGACAACTTCCCGCGTCAGGTGTATGTCAGAGAGGGCCGCCGGTTCGACGGACAGTACTTCTTCACCGCCAAGGATGCTGTTCCGGTCACACCAGGTAGTCGTCCGCCGCTGCACAGCAATAGCATTACCGCCAGCCATTATGCGCTCGACTCGCATGCTGTGCGTAAACGCGAGGAAGGCCGTGTACATCTCGACGGTTTTTTGAGCTACCCATCAGCAGTTTATACAGTTCCGTTCGGTGTGATGGTCCCTAAACAAATAGATAATCTGTTATTCCCGGTACCCGTTTCAGGCAGCCATATTGGCTTTTCAACCCTTCGTATGGAACCATGCTGGATGGCAATGGGACAGGCTGCCGGAGTGGCTTCGTCGCTTGCAATTGACAATCAGGTAAAATTGCGCAACGTTCCGGTGCAGGAAATGCAAAAGGTGCTGCTGGAGCAGAAAGCAACACTTATATACTTTAAAGATGTAAAACCTTCGGACTCCGACTTTGTCATGGTTCAGATTATGGGATTAAAAGGCTATCTGCCGGAATGGTCTGCAAATTTAGATCAACCGGCAGACAAGCAAACGCTAGAATTCTGGGCTAAACTGTCCGGCAAGTCTTTACCATTTGAAGCCGGAAAAACATCCCGGCGGGAAGTGCTGAAATTTCTTTAGGTATTAATTCACTTTCAAAAAGTCTTACTCTGATATCGCTAACCTAATGATGCTTAATAAATGTTATTTTCCTAATTTGCGGAATCAAAAAGCAGGAAATCATATAACATCTTAATGGTGGCATAACATATCTCAAAATGAAACATTTACTCTTAACTATCTGGCTCTTTATCTTCTCTGCTGCACTCTTCAGCCAGAATTCAAAACGTTGGACCCTTTCATCCGATAACTCCATTCAATGGCCTGTACAACGGAGCAAAGCACACAGCGACCATATTGAAATGAGCGGATTGCAGGTTTCCACCATTGTCCGGTACGGTGTGGACAGTACGGGAGAACTTAATCTTACAAGAAAGGTGGTTTTCCCAATGCTAAGGACTATTCCCAACAATACACACGCAAGCCTGATGATTAATTTTAAAGATAAAAATGCACTGCAGATATTAGCCGGCAATACGGTTCTGAAAGAATTCCCATTCAGTTTCAGGCTTAAAGGCAAACTTACCATCGAAAGTAAAACCAATACGGATCTTCAGCAATCGCGGGTCATATTTCCTTCGGTGAACAAAGCTGCTGCTCTGGAAATTATAACCTTAAGCAACAAAGGTCAGAAACCTGTCGATATAGAAATAAAAAACAACAACACAGCTATTGAGACGGATCCTGCAAAAGGTGTTTACGGAAAATATATAATCTCCATGGAAACCAGTAAAACCGGAAAGTTTACAATCGAGTCCGGAAAAGAATTTTCATTTTCAGTGGTTTATTCAGGTCGAAAGCAATGCGAAGAACCTTATTCTTATTCCGCGGAATATGAACTGGCAAAACGTGAGGCCTTTGTTAATGAAATGTTCCATAACCTCGTACTCGAAACACCCAACGATACCCTCAACCGTGAATTTGCTTTTGCAAAAATCCGCTGTACCGAAAGCATTTACGATACCAAAGGAGGTCTGATGCATGGTCCCGGCGGGGAAGCTTATTACGCGGCTATCTGGGCAAACGACCAGGCCGAATATGCCAACCCTTTCTTTCCATTTTTGGGAAATATAAATGGAAATGAATCAGCCATAAACGCCTACCGGCATTTTGCGCGGTTTATGAACCCGGAGTACCGACAAATTCCAAGTTCCATTATTGCCGAAGGGACTGATATCTGGAACGGAGCTGGTGACCGCGGCGATATGGCAATGATAGCCTATGGTGCATCCAGGTTTTCGCTTGCAAATGGCAACAAAGAAATTGCGGATGAACTATGGAAACTGATTACCTGGTGCCTGGAATACCTGGAACGCAAAAAAACTCCCGAAGGTGTCATTGCTTCAGATAACGACGAGCTCGAAGGTCGTTTTTATGCAGGCAAAGTTAATCTATCCACCAATGCGCTTGCTTACAGCGCTTATCTCAGTTCGGCCAACCTGGCCATTGAACTGGGAGAAAAAGAAACGGCCGATTCTTACAGGAAAAAAGCTGCCGAACTCCGCATTGCAATCGAGAAATACTTCGGGGCAAATGTTCAGGGTTTCGATACTTATAAATATCATAAGGACAATGATAAACTGCGAGCCTGGATTTGCATCCCTTTGGTGATGGGTATCACCGAACGTAAGGAACAAACCATTAAAGCGCTGTTTTCTGACCACTTATGGACTACAAACGGAATATTAACCGAATCAGGCAGCACAACATTCTGGGACCGGTCAACCTTGTATGCATTCCGTGGTTTGCTTTCGAGCGGGGCCACCGATGAATGCATGAAATATTTAAATTACTATTCAACCACCCGATTGTTGGGCGAACATGTACCTTATCCAGTTGAAGCCTGGCCGGAAGGTGGTCAGCGCCACCTTGCTGCCGAAAGCGCCTTGTATTGCAGAGTAATTACAGAAGGTTTATTTGGAATAGAGCCTGCAGGATTTAACAAATTTACCATGACACCATGGATTCCAAAAGATTGGAATTTTATGCGGCTCAAAAATATTCATGCTTTTAACCACAATTTTTCCATTGAAGCCAAAAGAAAAGGGAAAAATATAGAAATCAGAATCGAAGGTTCGGACAACAAGGTGATCACTAAAACATGGGACGGGAAGGGCAAAGTTGAAATTAATCTGGAAAGGTAAACCAGTCAACACCCCTTTGAATATGTTGTCAACACACCATTGTCCGTCCGGGTAACTACCTTTGGCAAATTATCTTATCCGATCCTCTCATAGTGTAAGCAGATACATTGCCCAGACTTCCTGTAAATTCCATAGTTCCTTTTAATCTGCCATAACAAATTATTAATCAATAAAAGAATGAATGTGTCCTGAAAAGTAAGAGAGTATTTATTGAGTTCTGGAGTGATCTCAGAATTATAAGAGATATCTAAGAATCGGATCTTATCCTCCAATCCCTCCTTCTTGTATTTCATAAGCTCATGCTTGTCATTAGTTTAATCATAAAATTATAATAATAATTTAAAAAATAAATAATTAAATTATAAAATATTA
Organism: Bacteroidota bacterium; assembly: GCA_023429135.1. GTDB lineage: Bacteria > Bacteroidota > Bacteroidia > Bacteroidales > JAAUTT01 > JAAUTT01. The sequence continues at coordinate 53,187 of JAEYWD010000008.1, forward strand.
ATATATAATAAAGGTTTATGTATAGCTTAACAATAGCTTATCTATAGTTTATATAAGGTTTAATATATTGAAACTAACAAGAGGTTCTATATTGAGAAATGAGAATAGGTTTTCTTATATTAGAAATACATATTAGTTAACAAGAATAGTCACTATTCCTCCCTTGAATCTCGGTTCAAAAATAGATGAGTCTAGCGGGATTGCTTTATTGGTTTAAAGAATAAGGCATCGCTTATTTCCTTTTGATTTAAAATTTTCTCATGTTTGTATAAGAATAAGCCGGGAAGGATTACTTTTATGTGAGCATGATTGCAAATGGATTTACATCTTCAAGTATTTAAAAGGGTTGCCGAAAACGACACACAAGCCTATGAAATGCTTTTTAAAGAGTATTATCATTTTTTATGCTCATTTGCCTATGGTCATGTAAAAGAGCGACATACTGCCGAGGAGATTGTTGAAGATTTTTTTGTTGATTTCTGGAACAACAGGCAAAAGCTAAGTATTACCTCATCGGTACGGTCATATTTCATAACATCAATCCATAACAGGTGTTTGAACTATCTTCAACGCGAAAAATCCAAATTTGTCTCAGCTCACGATATCTCCAATCTTATTGATAATGAAGATACCTTAGGAGATAAATTAATTTCTCTCCAGTCCCCTTCTTTGCTTACCAATGAACTGGAAGGAATATTGTCGAAAGCCATAGATAATCTGCCACAAAGCTGCAGGAAAATCTTTCTTCTCAGTCGTACCAAGGATTTGAGCTATGATGAAATTGCCTCTAAATTGAATATTTCAGTAAATACTGTAAAAACGCAAATGAAAATTGCTTTAAGTCGCTTAAGAGACGATTTAAAAGACTATCTGCCTATTTTACTGTTCCTTATATTTAATTAATTATTTTTTTCAATTCTTCTTCACCCTCCCAGTAATAATCTGTGTCATTTAATCAGAGCTATATCATGAACAACGAGAGTAACAATATTGAAAATCTGGTTCACTCCTACCTCACCGGTAACATTTCGGATAAGGAAAAGGATGAGCTTTTCCGGTGGTTGGTTCAGGATTCCACGAACCTAACTTATTTCAACCATATGGCCGACATCTGGCTAAGTTCTTCTGTTTTCCAGGATAGCCAGAACTTTAACTCCAACTTAGCTTTTGAACGTGTTAAATCAAAAATCAGCGATGCTAACCTGTTCGCAGGTGAAGCAAAGCATCGCACCATTCAGCTACCCTGGTACTGGGCGGCAGCAATTCTTGTAGTTGTAATACTCTCGAGTGTTTTAGCATCGAGCCTTTTGTTTAAAGATACTGCCAAATACGCCACTAACCCATATCTATTCGAAGTACCTTACGGTTCCAAATTAAATCTCCGGTTACCCGATGGCTCTCAGGTAATATTAAATGCGGGCAGCAAATTAACCATCAGCGAGGGATTTGGAAAAACTCACCGCAACCTTAACCTTGTGGGCGAAGGTTATTTCAAGGTTAGTCCAAACAAAGCGCTTCCCTTCCTGGTGCATGCCGGTAAAATAGATGTGAAAGCCCTTGGTACCGAATTTAACGTTAAAGCCTACCCAGAAGATAAAGTGATTGAAACTATCCTAATTGAAGGTTCAGTTGAAGTCAATAAGAAAACAAATAATGGCACTGCATCAAAATCCCTGTTACTGAAGCCTAAACAAACGCTTGTATACAACAAGGAGTCGGACGATATCCGGGTAAGCATAACTGTAAATAAGGCCACTTCAGCAGAAGAAGTAGATTTACCGGAATCTCCTGCGCCAAAAATTGCCTATGCAAAAACAGATATCGATCCTGTGATTTATACGACATGGAAAGAAGTACAATGGAATATTTACCGTAAAAACCTCTCTGATTTAGCTATAGAACTCGAAAGAAAATATGATGTAACTATCCGTTTTGAAAGCGAAGCCCTTAAAACTATCAAATTTACAGGAACTTTAAAGGACGAATCGCTGGAACAAGTTTTATCAGCCATGAGAATTGCTGCTCCAATAGAATACAAAATAAAAGGGAAGCTGGTTGAATTAAAAGAAAACAGGGCCTTAATGGAACAATACGAACAATATTACAGTGATCCTGAATAATAACACTTAAACCTAACTAAATGAAAACATAAACTATCTAAAAATCAAAAAACGCAGGATGCTGGAACACCCTACGTTTTTCTAATGTTACAAACCCCTGGAAGGGTTCATATCATGTTGAATTTTAACACAAACAAAACTATGAAAAATTTTCATTCGACACCCTGTTGTCTTCATTCAGGGTGGAAAAAACTTCTACTTATTATGAAAATCTCACTATTGCTTTTGACTATAGGAGTTTTGCAGGTAAATGCAAGCCTGTATTCACAAAATGTCAGGTTTAACCTGAATATAAAAGATCAGCCCGTAAGAGAAGTATTAAAAGAAATTGAAAACAAAAGCGAGTTCCGTTTCTTTTATAGCGATAACTTATTGTTTTTGGATCAGATTGTTCAGCTCAAAGTCGAAAACTCAAATGTTGAACAAGTGCTTGATAAACTTCTGGCTTCATCTGATTATTCTTATAAGGTTCTCGATAATAACCTTGTTGTAATTGCGCCTAAAAACTTTGTATCGCGCCAGGCTATAAAAGTTGCCGGAAAAGTAGCCGATGCACAAACCGGTGAACCGCTGGTTGGTGTAAACATCACAGTTGAGGGTACCACGCTTGGAGTAATATCCGACGTAGATGGAAAATACTCAATTGATGTTCCAACAGAATCGTCGGTTCTTGTTTTCTCTTTTATAGGGTATGTTTCAGAGAAAGTACCTGTTTCGAATCGCTCATCTATCGACATTAACCTTGTTGCCGACATAAAAAAGCTTGACGAAGTAGTGGTTGTTGGTTACGGAACTATGAAGAAAAAAGATCTTACCGGATCCATTACACAAATACAGCCCGACAAAATAGCTAATGAAAGTCCAAAAACTTTGCAAGATGTGCTACGTGGCACTCCCGGGTTAAGTGTAAGTCTTGATCCTTCAGCAAAGGGTGGCGGCTCTATGCAGATTCGCGGACAAAGATCTATTTATACTGATGGTGGACATAATGACCCATTGGTAATTGTCGATGGAATGATGTTTTACGGAGAGTTATCAGAAATAAATCCAAATGACGTAAGTCAGATCGATGTTCTTAAAGATGCTTCGGCAGCGGCTGTTTATGGAGCTAAAGCTGCCAATGGTGTAATTATAATTTCTACCAAAAAAGGAAAGCTTGGCAAACCTAAAATTAACCTTACATCAAGTGTTGGCTTTGTAACTATGGGTTCAAACCGTGAAGTGTATGGCCCCGACGGATACCAGCAATTTTATGAAGATTGGTTTACAGCTCCTACATATGGTTTAAATTCAGTTACCGGAAAGTATGAAGCATATCAGAATACAAAAAAAGATCAACCGGGTTACTATGCTAATCCTACTGCTGAAAACCTTTCCAAATATGGAATAACTATTGAACAATGGCGCAGTTATGGTAATACTGGTGTTACTGATAAGGAAACTTACGGAAAGCGCCTTGGCTTTAGAGACAAGACCCTAAAAAATTATATGGACGGAAATACATTCGACTGGTATGATCATAGTTTCCGTACAGGGAAAAATCAGGACTACAATCTGAGCGTATCAGGAGGAAACGAAGGAATGAATTACTACTTATCTATGGGTTATCTCTCAAATGAAGGAGTAGCCGTGGGTAATGAGTATAGTGCAATTCGCTCCAATATGAAATTAGAAGGAAAGGTGAATAAATGGCTTACCATTGGCGGTAATGTGAACTTTCAGGATCGTTCGGATGGGGACCTGGCTGTAGAATGGAACAAGCAAATACTTGAAAACAGCCCTTTTTCAACTTATTCAGTCGACGGTAAACCAGTGGCTCACCCCATGCGTGATGGCGGTTATGCACAAGGTTATAACTATGATTTCGACCGTCAGTATAAAAAGCTGGACAAAGGCTATACAGTGCTGAATTCAATATTTACAGCTAAAGTAACTCTTCCTTTTAATATCACTTACTCTTTTAATGCATCACCACGTTACCAGTATTTTAGCGACCGTTACTTCGAGTCGGCACTGCACCCTGACTGGGCAGGCACCAATGGTTTAATTAACCGCGAACAGGCAAAACGCTTCGACTGGTCACTCAACAATACTTTAAACTGGGACTATACCTTCAAACAGAAACACCATTTTAATGTCACTTTAGTGCAGGAAGCTGAAGAGCGCCGATACTGGCAGGACAGGGTTCTGGCCCGCAATATTTTGCCAACCGATGCTTTAGGTTATCATGAAACAGATAATGCAGATAAAAACAAGAGTAGCTTTCTCTCAGAAGATACACACGAAACTGCCGACGGTAAGCTTGCCCGTCTGTTCTATTCATTCAGCGACAAGTATATGATTACCGCGTCGGTTCGCCGCGATGGTTATTCTGCATTCGGTTCTTCCAATCCCCGTGCAACATTTGGCTCAGTTTCGCTTGCCTGGACATTTACTAATGAAAAATTCTTTAACTGGGCTCCTATGAGCATGGGTAAGTTGCGTGTATCCTGGGGGCAAAACGGTAACCGGTCTTTGAAGGACCCATATGTTGCTTTAGCAAACCTAATAATCAGTAAAAATGGCGATGTGGCAAATACCCAAGGATATGTTGATGCCAATGGAAATTATGTTTTATACCAAATCCTGAGAGTAGACCGCTTAAAAAACCCAAATCTCCAATGGGAAAAAACAACCGCTAAAAATATAGGGTTAGATTTTGGTTTTCTCAACAATCGTATTTCCGGTAACATGGACTATTATGTTATGCCTACCACCGATATGATTATGAACCAGTCCTTACCGGGTTTTGCAGGCTTCAGCAGTATCACCTGTAATCTTGGAGAAGTTGAAAACAGAGGGTTTGAACTTTCGCTGAACACTCAAAATATTAGAAATACCAATTTCGAATGGAATACCACATTAAATTTTACAAAGTATAAAAATGAGATTAAGCACCTATACTACCGGTATGAAACTGTACTAGATGCCAACGGCAATGTTATAAGCACCAAAGAGGCAGACGATGTTACAAACAAATGGTTTATTGGTCACCCCATCAGTGCAATCTGGGATTATAACGTAACTGGTATCTGGCAGTCTGACGAAGCTGCTGAAGCTGCCAAATACGGCCAGCGTCCAGGTGATCCAAAAGTTGCCAATAACTATACTGCTGATGACAAAGTAAATACCGACGGTAGCACATCTCCTGTATACAACGATAAAGACAAGGAGTTTTTAGGCCAGACTGCTGCTCCTATCAACTGGTCGCTACGTAATGATTTCACTTTTTTCAAAAACCTTACATTCTCGTTCAATATTTATTCCTTCTGGGGGCAGAAGTATATGGATAGCAATTACCTGAACAGAAACAACAACGCTTCTGAAGTTGACAACAACTTTAATGTCTATGCAAAAGAATACTGGACACTGGATAATCCTACAAATGAATATGGCCGCCTGAATGCAAAAGGCCCATCAGGATTGGATGTTCCCTCAAGAGTCTACGATCGTTCCTTCGTCCGATTGGAGAGTATTTCCATAGGCTATAACGTTCCAGAAAAATACACCTCAAAACTGGGTATTGAAAAAGTTAAGGTTTACGGCTCTGTCCGTAACGTTGCAGTTTGGTCTAAAGATTGGAAATATTGGGATCCGGAAACCTACAGAAACACTGGCGACGGCAATGAAAGATCTGGTCTTGCCCCCAGAATATTTAATATCGGATTAAATGTAACTTTATAAAACAATGAAAGATATGTGTAAAAATATATATTTATTGAAGGGAAAAATTTTAATTATCACAGCCTTGGCTTTGGCTTCCGGCTGTAGTGAAGAATTTTTGAAACCCGACCCCCTTTCGATGTTCGAGCCTGAACTAACCTTTTCCACAAAAGCTGGTTTGGAATCAACCCTCGGAATGGCCGACAGACACTTAAGAACTTATTGGAGTTATTACAACGATCAGGACAGGTCTCTCCCAATAAGCACTGAAACTGTATTTTCGGAAGAAGCAGTTTACAGTATGACAGATAACTCAAATATATTCACTGACATTGCCAATACTTTAACTCCTACAAACAGGATTGGAGATGGTGATGACAACCGAATGAAATACTTCTGGGACGAATCGTACAATGGTATTAAATATGCCAACACGATCATAAGCTTTATTGATAAAGTCCAGGGCCTGAGCGAAGCCACCAAGAATGAGTTTTTGGGAAGAGCTTATTTTCACCGGTCCTTCCGTTACCTGGCCTTGGTTTTTCAGTTCAAAGATGTGCCTTTGGTAACAAAAATTATTACAACACCTAAGCTGAATTATAAAAGCACTAAGCGAGAAGTAATCCTGGATATGATTACCAAGGATATGGAAAAAGCAGTGCAATGGGTACCACAACAATCGCAAATGACATTAACCGGGATGGTAAGCAAAGGTGCATGCCGCCAGTTACTAATTAAATGCTACCTTGCTACCGGCCAGTGGGACAAAGCAATTGCACATGCCGACACCCTGATAAACAGTTCTGGTTATTCTTTGATGACTGCTCCTTTCGGAAATTTTGTAAGTCCTCTGGAATCGACTCATAAGGTTACCCGTAATGTAATCTGGGATTTACACCGTCCGGAAAACAAATGCATAGCAGCAAATAAAGAAGTGATACTTGGTATGCCAAACCGTCCATCAACCAGCGCTGCCATTAAGCTTCGCTCAATGCGCAACTGGGTACCTTTGCTTGACAATAGAAGTGAGGTTAAATCGCCTGCCAATATTAATGCCGTGATTTACTATGCTCCTAACAACAGTAACTATGATAAAAATCTGGATTACGGAACAGCATACGGCCGTGGTGTAGCTCACATGCGCCCTACTTCGTATTACCAAAGGGCTGTTTGGTATGTAAACGGAGTGAATGATAACGGCGACTTACGCCATAATAGTTCTGTTGGCAACTGGATGAGAATGGACTCGTTAAAATATAACAATAAAGCAGATGCCACATGGTATGGTAAAAATCTCCGCTTGAGGGACGCTAATGGTAAACTTTTATGCACCGATACTATCCGTATGTGGTTCGACTGGCCTCATTATAAAATCTATATCCCGGACCCTGATGAGCTGGTCGCTTCCAATGCTAACCATCGTGGTGGTGCAGGTGATTGGTATTGTTATCGTCTTGCCGAAACTTACCTGCTTCGTGCAGAAGCTTATTTTTACAAAGGAGATATTGAAAAAGCAACAGCAGACGTAAATGTAGTACGAAATCGCGCAAAATGCGCTCAAACTTACTCAGCCGTAACTATAGGCGATATTATGGACGAGCGAGCCCGTGAATTATACCTGGAAGAATGGCGTCATATGGAATTAAGCCGTGTTTCGTATTGTCTTGCTGTCAGCGGAAAAACTGATGAAAATGGTAATACATATTCGGTAAATAATCTATCGGAAAACAGCTACTGGTGGAAACGTGTTTCGAAACACAACGACTTCTACAATAAAGGCGCTGTTGTATGGCAATTGGGCAACCGTCCTTACACGCTTGCTGCCAAAAATATTTATTGGCCAATCCCTCAATATGCTATTGATGCCAACCGGGAAGGCAAACTTATCCAAAACTTTGGGTACGATGGCTATGATGCCAGTGTGCCAGTTTGGGATAAATGGGAAGATGCTGTTGCAGACCAGGATAAAACCTCCAACTAGTCCCTAAATAAAGTTCTGAATAGTAAAGAGAAAGTCCCTAAACGGGGCTTTTTCTTTTTAATGACCAAATAATCTTTTAAAGCCTGTTCTTTTCCACCATTTTCCTTTACCTTTATTTTCACGATAACTATTAAACTTAACTCTTATGAAAATAAAGCTGATTTTAGGCTTTTTTGCCCTTTTGCTGTTCGTAGGTAAAGTAACTCCATTAAAAGCACAACTACCCAAAGAAACTCCCGAACAAAAAGCCCAACGCATGCAATGGTGGACAAACGATCGCTTTGGAATGTTTATACATTGGGGATTGTACGCATTACCCGCTCGTCATGAGTGGGTCAAAAACCGCGAGCGTCTTACAAACGATCAATACCAGAAATATTTCGACAATTTCAATCCCGATCTTTATAATCCAAAGGAATGGGCCAGAATGGCCAAAGCCGCAGGAATGAAATATGTGGTACTTACCGCCAAACACCACGAGGGTTTTTGTCTGTTCGACTCGAAGTATACCGATTATAAAGCTACCAACACCCCTATTGGTAAGGATCTTATAAAAGAATATGTAGAAGCATTCCGTGCCGAAGGTCTGAAGGTTGGCTTTTATTACTCACTTATCGACTGGCACCATCCCGATTACACGATTGACCGTGTACATCCGCAACGCCAGGAGTCAGATACCGCTTATGCCAGACTGAATAAAGGCAAGGACATGAAAAAGTACCAGGAGTATATGAAAAATCAGGTGCGTGAGCTTTTGACCAATTATGGAGAGATAAGCATTATCTGGTTCGACTTCTCCTTTCCGGGACAGAATGGAAAAGGTCGTGCCGACTGGGATTCGGAAAACCTGCTGAAACTTGCGCGACAGTTGCAACCCAAAATTATTGTGGACGACCGTCTGGATCTTTCGGATGTGGAAGGTGGTTTCGATTTTGTATCGCCTGAGCAATATAAAGTTGAAAAATGGCCTGAGCACAACGGCAAAAAAGTAGCTTGGGAAACCTGTCAGACATTCTCCGGTTCGTGGGGCTATTACCGCGACGAAACCACCTGGAAAAGCCCGGCGCAATTGCTCGAATTGCTGATCGAAACCGTTAGCAAAGGCGGCAACCTGCTGTTGAACGTAGGTCCCACTGCCCGCGGCGTTTTCGACGAAAGGGCCCAAAGTCGCCTTTCGTCAATGAGCGAATGGATGAAATATAACAGCCGCTCCATTTACAACTGTACTGAAGCTCCGGCAGAGTTTACCGCACCGGCAAATACGCTGCTTACTTATAATCCGGTAACAAAAAGGTTGTACGTGCATTTGTTGGCATACCCCATGGGTAACCTGGTTCTGAAAAATATGGCCGACAAGGTAAAATATATCCAGTTTCTGCACGACGCCTCAGAGATAAAATATTCGCCTGTTAAAAACGACGCGAACTCTCTTAACCTGAGTTTACCGATATTAAAACCGAATACCGAGATTCCGGTGATTGAGGTGATATTGAAGTAGTTTTCTCACAAGTCGGTTCGTAGGTTAAAAAAGACATAATGCCGTTCCTACGGAACTTGTAGAGATAATACAGCCATTTATTTTGCTACCATACTGTCGCTCCTACGGAGCTTGTTGAAAAGGAGCTTCAATTTATTCTACCATAATTCTTATCCTTCGGAGCTCAGTCCCAAAGGAAGACATTATGTTAGAAATATACCTGGGTTATTAATTTAAAGTCCCTAGAGGGACGACATTACAACCATCAATCATTAAATTCAAACAAATAATTTGAATCAAAACCTCCTTGGCTCCGGGTAAAAATATATTTCTATTTAAACACACCCAGATCCCATTCATCTTTCCACTCAATAAAAGGCATTCCATTTTTGAACTGAATGGGCAACCAGATGTACCTTCCATCTGTATGTTGTTTTGGTTTCCAGCGATCGGCTATAAAGATGAATGCATCTTTTTTGCCCTGAACCTGCAAAATATAGGTACTTTGCGAGAAGAAGGTTTTATTTGCATCCTTCCCGATACAAGGATTGGGATGGCGTGTCCATGTTCCCATGATATTATCGGCGGTAAGCAACCGGGCTTCGTTGGGATCCCAGCCAGTGCAACCCGAGGTGATCATAAAGTATTTGCCGTCTTTTTTGAATATCGCTGGCGCTTCGTTATGACCGGCCGGGTCGATGCGGATGTATTTACCGGAATGTCCCTGGTAATCGTCGCTCAGTTCGGCAATCTGCAACGTAAGGTTCTCTTCGGAAGCATAGATATGATAGGCCTTGCCGTCGTCGTCTACATAAATGGTCATATCCCGCGACATCTGCCCGTCCGCCAGGTCGCGAAGTGCAATGTATCCCTGGGTAACAGCGGTGTGCCAGGCAGGAGTCCACCATTTTAAGGTATCGGAATGTTTTATATTTCTTTCTTCTTCCTTCATATTCAACGGGTAAATGCCTGAATTAGGCCTGAAAGAGCGGATAAATTTATAAGGACCGGTAACATTTTTACTGGTTGCCACAGCGCAACGGGCGGCACTGTATCCTTTCCCTTTCAACTCGAGGTGAAACCACATCACAAAGGTTTTTGTCTTTTTATTGTATACAACTTTAGGACGCTCCAGCACACAGCCTCTGGTAATATCCGAACCTGCGGCAGTATCTACAGGCAAAGCAATGCCTTCGTATTTCCAATTATATAAATCTTTGGAAGAGTAGCAGCTCACTCCAGTAAGGGCAGTACTGGTGCCATCCGATTTAAACTCACCAAACCAGTAATAGGTTTTGTCCTGGTACAAAATACCACCCCCATGGGCATTGATGTGGTTACCATTATTGTCAGGCCAGAGTTCGGCAGTTTTGAAGGATTTCAGTGGCTGACCCAGGGCCATTACACTGATAAAAAGATGAGATAATAAGATTAGTTGTTTCATTGTATGTAGATTTTTAAGATTCATGTGATTGTTTCAATCCTTTCCTTTCTAATATTTGCTGCGAAATATGATGAATTATAACTGCATTCCAATCAGTTAAATAAGTAAAGGTTTTATAAAAATCTGGCCGCTCCCGTGAAGCTAAAGTATAATAATATGAATATGTTCTTGTGTTAAGGTCCTCCCATGGAATAAAGCCATCGGATTTTTGCGGTATAAGGTTTACTCCCTCCTTCGTAAATTGGGTTCCGGCCAATTCCAACTGAATTCCTGTTTCAATCTGGCTTAAATACCTTTCGACCAGATCGCTGTAATAAAAAATGTATAATAGATCAAGTATGTCATGATACTTGTCTCCCAGCTTATTTCTATTAACTCCGTAAAGCGAGCGTAACCTTATTTTTACGAAATCGCGATCTTTGTTCCCAACGTCGATGCTGTAAATCCGGCCTATTGTAAAGTCAATTCCCTGAATCCAGCTTATGCCATAGCGAATATCTTTAATTTCCTCTTTATAAATAGAATTAACCAGCTTGCCATCAGAAAACAATTCAAGTTTATCATCTGAAAACGAAAGCACATTTTCAGGACTGAAGAAATTGGTTTTATATTTTATTTCCTGAGACTCCATTTTGTTTATTTCAAACTCTCACCCTTCCCCGGGCCAATCTGCGTTTTTTATTCTGATATTTCCTTATTCTTCTGTAAATGAGCCATGTTCCCAGGAAAAAGAAAATCGCAAATATCATAATCGCCATCCCCTCGTTCAGGCTGTCGCCCTTGGCACGGCTCCACATTTCGAGCACGGTATCGTTCCTGTCGAGGAAGTCGTGAATAATGGCACAACGGGCTACAACACTGCTATCGGGGAACTGAACCGGGTTCAACTGAAGCTGGTCGTTCCCCGGACCATAGAAGTAGCTCATGTTTACCGTTTCGGTAAGGGTTGAATCGGCATGTGCTTCGACAATTTCGGGCGATCCGACCACACTCGTATAACCGCTGATATCCATATTTCGCAAGGCAACTTCGGGTTGGCACAGGTAATTCAAAAAATAGCTGGCAGCCTTGGTGTTTTTGGCATATTTCGGGATCACCCAGGCATCGAACCAGATATTGCTTCCTTCGCGGGGCACCACATAATCGAGCTCCACCCCTACTGAGGCCGCTTCTTCGATGGACCACACTGCATCGCCGCTCCAGGCATAGCTCAGCCATATTTCGCCGCGGGTCATCATTTCCTTGCCAAAATCAGCTTCCCAGCCTGCAAGGTTCGACTTCATCTTTTTTAACTGCTTTTCAACCGCAGATATATCTTCATCGGTATGATCGTTGGCTACACCATAAAGCGAGCGCTTGCCCGACGAAATTTCATTAGAATAATTATAAACAGCCGCAATGTTATAGGCATCCCAATAACTGTCCTTCATCAGAATTTTGCCTTTGTTCTTCGGGTTCCACATGCAATTCCACGAATTTACCTCTTTGGCGGATACCAGTTTGGTATTGTACAGAACTCCCGAAGTACCCCACATATAGGGAACAACGTAATCGGCAGCTTTTTTCCCATCCGCATTGAAAGATTCAAGCCAACGATTAATAAAAGGCGAAACATTTTGAATGTAGTTGGGAGTATTTCCCAGGTTCCTGTTAAAAGGCAACAGCATATCGTATTTTAACATGCGTTCCATAATGGCCTGTGTGGGACAAACCAGGTCGAAATCTTCCTTCCCCAACACTATTTTGGTATACATTACTTCGGCCATATCAAAAACCTGGTACACTATTTCAACATCCTCGCCGGTTTGTCCCTTGTACCAGGCTGGAAATTCATTGAGCAGATCCTCGTCGATATAATCGGCCCAATTGTATATCTTCAGGATTTTGCTCCGGTGAGTTTCACTTTCCTTACAACCGTTCAGAAAAGGCAGGGCTATTAAAAGCAAGGCAATAATCGCTAAAAGTTTTTCCGGTTTCATCATCCTACTGATTTTCTGTTGGTAGTGCGTTGGTTAATCACCAGCAGTAATACCAGCACGGTTATAAAAATAATGGCCGAAAGCGGTCTCAGTTCAGGAGTTAATCCTCCTTTGCGAGCATCGGCATAGATATAGGTCGAAAGGGTCTCAAGTCCTTCGTTGCCGATTGTAAAAAGGGTGACCACAAAGTCGTCGATAGAAAGAGTAAAGGCCAGGATAAACCCGCTGATCATACCGGGTCGCAGTTCGGGAAGCAATATCTTACGCAGCGCAAAGAATGGAGTGGCGCCCAGATCGAGGGCCGCCTCATAAAGGTTTTCATTCATTCGTTTGAGGCATGGAAGCACACTCAAAACCACATATGGTGTACAAAAGGTGATATGTGCCAGAATTACAGTGGCATAGCCCTGCGAAATACCCAGACTTACAAATAGGAGGAACAGCGATATGGCTGTGATGATATCGGGGTTCAGTATGGGTAGCGTATTTATCATCTGAATTGCCTTACGCGGGCGGGGTTGCAAATTATAAATCCCGATGGCAGCCATGGTTCCCAGAATGGTGGACGCAAAAGCAGCGCTGAGACCAATAATCAAAGTATTCCACAGAGCGCTTGAAAGGGTATGGTGAACTCCCGATTGAAAAAGATTTGCGTAAAGTTTGAACGAAAAACCGGTCCAGTTTCCCAACACTTTTGCCTCGGTAAACGAGAACACGATGATGATGAAAATAGGCGAATAAAGTAACACCAGCAAAAATAACAGGTACGAACGTGAAAGTACTTTTTTCATATCAACCCTCCTTCCTCGGCGGTTTTTGTGTTTCCTTCGTTATTCAGGAGCGATGTTATCCCGATAAGCAGCAGCATTACAAGCGATAAAGCAGCGCCATAATTCCACATACCATTGTAGATATTTTCCTGAAGGGTTGTTCCAAACAGCTTGATATTGTTAATTGTAAGAAGCTCAGCTATCGCAAAGGTGGAGATTACCGGCATAAACACCATCATGATGCCACTTGTAATCCCCGGAGTGGAAAGTGGTAGAATGGTTTTGAAGAATACCTGGCGGGGTGTGGCCCCAAGATCCTGGGCAGCTTCAATCAGACTGCGATCGGTCTTAAGCAGGCTGTTGTATATAGGATAAATCATAAAAGGCAGGAAATTGTAAACCATCCCGAAAAGGAGCGATCCTTCGCCCAGAGGCAGACTAAGAAAGTCGAACAAGGCCACGGTTGCGAGGGTGCGGATCAGAAAGTTGACCCACATGGGAAGGATAAAAAGAAGGATCAATAGTCGGGTACTCCGGGTTTCCATACGGCTCAGGATATAAGCCGCCGGATAACCGAGCAACAAACACACAAAAGTTGTAATAAGCGCAATACCAACCGAAAAAATGAAAGTATTCATTGCCTCGGGCTGCATCCAGAACTTACGGAAATTGCTTAACGAAAACTGCCCTTCGTTATTGGTAAAAGCATAAAACACAATTAGCCCCAACGGAATAACCACAAAAAAGACCAGAAACAGGGCATATGGGATGGACCAGTTTCTTCTTCTGCCTAAAAATGATTTGAGTTTCTTTGGCATTTCGCAGCAGAATTAAAAATGAGAGAGATGAATAGCTCCGGGAGCTATGGTGATACCAACCCGGTCGTCGTCGTCCCATACATCGGTGGTATCGGCAAAAATATGCTCGTTGTCGTCCGTTACTATCGTGAGATGGTAATGATTTCCTTTATAAAGGATAAAGTCGACATCACCCTGGAGCATGCCATCTTCTTCGTTATCGTGTAAAACAATATCGCAAAACTCAACACTAACAGCAACCTTGGTTCCGGCAGGAAACCCGGCTGCTTCAGAACATTGAAAATTGGTATCCAGAAAGCGGACTTGGTTTTTATCGACCACGGTTCCTTCAAAAGTATTGCTCAGCCGTTCCTTTTTCATCACCTGGATATCGTTCGGTTTAATGCGTAGCCCCACTGTTTTACCTGGAGCAAAGCTATGGTAATCCTGGATCTGGAATTCGAAACCTTCAGGCGTGGTAACCATCATTTCGTAATGTACACCTTTAAAGATGCACGAGGTAACCACACCCGAAAACTGGGCTTTGTCCGACATCTCAAAAATATAAATATCCTCCGGACGGATTACCACATCTACCGGCTCGTTCAGGGCAAAGCCTGTATCTACACATTCGAACTCATAACCGGCAAATTGTACAAGATTATCGCGGATCATGGCCCCGTTAAGAATGTTACTTTCACCAATAAAGTCGGCCACAAATGCATTGGCAGGTTCGTTGTATATTTCGGTAGGAGTCCCTATCTGCTGAATTTTCCCGTCGCTCATCACCACAATGGTATCGCTCAGGGTAAGGGCCTCTTCCTGATCGTGGGTAATGTAAACAAAAGTGATACCCAGCTTTTTGTGCATAGCCTTTATTTCCATCTGCATGTCCTTGCGCATTTTAAGGTCGAGTGCGGCAAGCGGTTCGTCAAGCAATAGTACATCGGGTTCGTTTACAATAGCACGGGCAATGGCTACCCGCTGCTGCTGGCCGCCTGAAAGTGAGTCGACATCGCGCTCTTCGTAATCGGTCATGCTTACCATTTTAAGCACCTGCATAACACGCTTTTTTATCTCGTCCGGCGGAAGTTTCTTGAGGTTTAAACCGAAAGCCACATTCTGAAATACATTCAGATGCGGAAAGAGGGCATATTTCTGAAATACTGTATTAACAGGCCGCCGGTGTGGAGGAGTGTCGGTTACATCCTGGCCCCCGATTGAAATTTTACCTCCGGAGACTTTTAAAAAACCACCGATAAGCCGCATCAGGGTTGTTTTTCCGCAACCAGACGGCCCAAGAATGGTAACGAACTCTCCTTTGCCAACAAGCAGATTGATATTGTCGAGTACCGTTTTATCGCCAAAAGCATGCGAAACGCGCTCAATGGAAATGATGTTTTCAGATGTATGCATTTAACCCTATCTGAATAAGTTAGATGATGTGGAACGAACTTAAAACTAAAGGGCTAAAGATATATAAATGAACAGGAATTTTAAGGGTTTGGAGGGGTGGAATTTAGTTCCTGAATCAAAAATTTAAAGCTTTGCATAAGGTCCATAAAAACAAAGAAGTAGAACACTCCAACTGCTGGAATGAAAAATCGATCCAGAACTATTAGAATCCATAAATAATTACTGCGCATTAGCAATTGTGCCATTAGGTTATAAGTTTTTTTAATTTTATAACCTCAAACATGAAATTTGCAAAAGCCCATGCATAAGTTTATATGGTATTTATATGTTTTTTTGTCAATAGGCAGTATTTTTGAGCTTTCTGCCCAAAAACCTGTATTCAGGAACTTAACTGTGAACGATGGGCTGACCAGTAACTTTATCAAATGTATTTATAAGGATCGGAGTGGCTTTATCTGGATAGGCACGCTTGAAGGCCTTAATCGCTTCGACGGAACCGAAATTAAATCATACTCCATTGAACCCGGAGGAATTCCAGAGAGCGTGAATGCAATTCTTCAATCAAACAGCAGTAGATTGCTTATAGGAACTGATGCCGGACTATTTGAATTAAATCTGCTAACAGAGATTTTCACAAAGCTAACTATAGAAAGTCTCGCTTTAAAAATTACAGTGTTGGTGCAAGAGGACTCTGAATCGGTATTAATTGGATCTGATAAAGGACTTTACCGGTATAAACAGGGGAAATTTCAGGTTATTTTCAGACAAGATCCCCAGTCATTGTTCAATTCGGTTACAGGAATAATTGCGGATAAAGAAGACTTCTGGATCTCAACATTGGGGGGATTGGTGAGGGTTGATAAAAAAAATAGATCGTATGAAATACACGATGATTTCAGAGGATTTTACTGTATTACATCTTTAAAAAACAAGTTATACCTGGGATCGAAAAATAAAGGTTTATGGAGCTTCGATATTCATAGTGGCATATTTTCATCCATTCCTGCTTTTAACGACGATATTGTACTAACCCTTAATAGCGGAAACAAATGCATATTTGCTGGCACCGATGGAAATGGCCTTAAAATTTTTGATCCTGTCACGGCCAAAATCGAATCAATTCAGGGAAATGAAAACAGCCCGTTTTCTTTAAGCTCGAGTTCTGTGTATTCATTTCTTTTCAGTAACGACATTTACTGGATTGGTACCTATTCCGGCGGTTTAAACTATAGTATAAGCAGCAAAAAATTATTTGATGTAAAAACCTTTGGTACAAATTTCCTCACTTATAATAAAAGTATACGCTCGTTCTATTTTGCTGCCAATGGAGATGTGTTGATAGGAGGACGAAATGGTTTCTATTTTTACGATCACATTACAAATAATGTAGTGGAGTATTCGGGCTCAGGAACCTCAAACCTGCGTTCCAATATTATATTAACAATATTCCCGTTTGAAAACAACTACCTCTTAGGCACTTACGGCGGAGGAGTAAGCGTGTTTAACAGCAAAAAGAGACAGTTTTACGACTTTCTTGCTCGGGAAGAATTTAAGTCGGGGTCGGTTTATCAGTTTGCTCCTGATAGTTCGGGGAATCTTTGGATAGCTACTTTGAACGGCGTTTACTGTTATAATATTCATTCCAATAAGATAGATCATTATACATCGGAAAACTCTGGTATATTTTCGGACGAAACTTATTCGATAAAAATTGATTCCAGAAAAAGAATCTGGGTAGGAACAATGAAGGGCGCATGTATACTCATACCTGGCGGGAAAACATTCCGTACGGATCTTTTTCCGTCAGATTTTAACAACAAGTTCAGGATCACTAATTTTTCCGAAGATTACAACGGTAATATGTGGGTCAGCACCGAAAAGGGAGGACTCTTCAAAATTTCATCCGACCTGAAAAAGGTAGTTAATTTTTCAGTACACGAAGGACTTCCCGATAATGCTATTTGCGCCACAATTCAGGACAAACATGGAAATATCTGGATAAGTACTTTAAACGGATTTTGCAAAATCGATGCTTCATCTTCGCTAATTACGTCTTATGAAATATCGGACGGCTTACCAGGTAAAGTATTTAATCCTTCTGCTGTAAGCCTACTGCAGAATGGTATGCTTGTTTGGGGAAACGAAAAAGGGATGGTTAGTTTTTTCCCTGATAGCGCAAAAAAGATGTTGTCAAATGCTCCGGTTCGGTTTACCACTTTCTATCTGGGAGGGAAGGAAGTAAAAGCAGGAAACCACTCTCCTCTGAAAAATTCAATTGAGACAACACGAGAAATAGAACTTTCGCACAATCAGAACAGTATTGGCTTCAGGTTTATTGCGCTTAACTATTTAAATGAAAAGGACAATCGTTATGTATACAAGCTCGAAGGACTTGAAAATGACTGGCAATCGGCAGGCAACCGAAATACAGCTTTTTATAATGATTTGAACCCAGGTAAATATGTTTTCAAAGCTAAGCTGTTGGGAGGGGAAGATCCTAAAGTCAACGGACAAATAACCATAATCGTCAAACGCTCTTTTTTCAAAACTCCTATTTTTTATGTATTGGTTTTGCTAGCCATCGGTTTTTCCGGATTTTTAATTTATAATCGCTTCCGATTCATTAAAAACAAACTCAGATTATTGACTCTAACGTCAGAAAAAAAGATTCAGGAAAAAAGTAAAGCGTTAAGAATGAGTGATAATGAAGGAAATGAAGTTAAAAGAACCCTTTTACATTACATGGAAAAGCAAAAACCATTTTTGAATATCAACCTTAAATTAACAGATGTTTCAAAGGAGACGGGCTATTCAGTTCATGAAATATCTCATGTGCTTAACCAAATGATGCAAACCAGTTTTTCAGATTTTGTAAATAATTACCGCGTTTCGGAATGTAAAGCCCGCATGCTGGATGAGAAATATGCAAAATTTACACTCACTGCTATTGCCGAACAGTGTGGTTTTAATTCAAAAGCCTCTTTTTACCGGGCATTTAAAAAAGTAACCAATACTACTCCAGCAGAATATTTTAAAGATTATAAAAACCGCTAATTCTCCTGCCAACAAATTTTAAAGAAGTTTCATTTTATAAAATGAAACTATTCAGATCATTGATTACAGTGCTTTCATCCATTTTAAGTTCCATTTTTACATCAAACTATAAATGATTCAGGTAACATGAAAAAAGTAAGCTTTGTACTGTTATTAACGATTGGGTTGGCTGCCTGCAGTAAAAAGGAATTCGATGTTGACAAGCAATTGGATTATTGTGTTTCCAAAGCCAAACAAACAATGAACAGTTTATCTGGGAATTATTCTCTGATGCCCCGGAATATCGCAAATGGTAATAGAACCTGGAAATGTACCGGAGTTGAAGACTGGACCAGCGGATTTTGGCCCGGTACACTCTGGTATTTATACGAATATTCGCACGATGAAAAAGTAAAGGCTGCTGCCGATAGTTTTACGATGGCGCTTAGTCCTGTTCTAAATCATAAGGCCGAAAATCATGACCTGGGATTTATGATTTTCTCCAGCTTTGGTAACGGGTACCGGCTAACAAAAAACGAATTCTATAAAAAATGTGTGCTGCAATCGTCCGATACCCTCACCAGATTATACAATCCCAAAGTCGGGACTATTCTATCCTGGCCCACCATGGTTAGTAAAATGAATTGGCCTCACAACACCATCATCGACAACATGATGAATCTGGAAATGCTCTTCTGGACCGCCGAAAACAGCGAAAACAAATCCTTATACCAAATTGCGGATACCCATGCCCAAACAACAATGAAAAACCAATTTCGCCCGGATTTTTCGTGTTACCATGTTGTAGTTTACGATACTGTTACAGGAACCAAAATAAAAGGATTAACTCACCAGGGATACTCCGACAGCTCAACTTGGGCCCGGGGGCAGGCATGGGCAATTTATGGATTTACCATGAGTTACCGCCAGACCCGCAAACCTGAATATCTGAACCTGGCCCTTAAAGCTGCCGATCTTTATCTGAAAAGGTTACCATCCGATTATATTCCCTTCTGGGATTTTGACGACCCGGAAATTCCTAACGCTCCCCGTGATGCCTCTGCAGCGGCCATTACAGCATCTGCACTCCTCGAACTATCTACTTTTTTGGGAAAAGAAAGAAGTGTAACAAATTATTTCGAAGTAGCCAAAGATATATTAGCGAGTTTATCTACAGAAAAGTACCTCAGTGGAGACTCCAATCTCGCTTTTCTTCTGCATTCGACTGGCCATAAACCTAATAATTCGGAGATAGATGCATCCATTATTTATGCCGATTATTATTATGTTGAGGCGTTGGTCCGCTTAAAAAAGATTAAGAAAGGCAAGAGTATTTACGAGATTTTGTAACACAAAATTTAATTATTTACCCCATGAAAATTTGCAGATATCTCATCCCGCTATTATTTCTCCTGACAATTTATTCCTTTGCCGCCCATTCCCAGGAAAATGATAAAGACATTCCGAAGGTGGAAGTAATTTCTCCTGATGGAAACATTGTTTTTAGTTTTTACCAAAAAGCAGGACAGGTTGAAGGAAAAACAATGTATTACAGCCTGCTTTATAAAAACAAACAAGTTATACTTGAGTCCCGGCTCAATTTAAAAATTGACAATCACCTCTCAGAACAGGCTTTGGCGCTTAATGTCCCTAAGCGTAACTACTGGTTCGAAAATCTTGAAATTACAAAGGTTAAGACTTCTACAAAAGATACTTTCTGGATTCCATTATATGGAGAAAACAAGAAAATACCTGACCGTTATAATCAGAAGACAATTTGTTTTGAGAAGAGCGATTACCCGAATTACAAAATGAATCTTGAAGTAAGAGTTTACAATCAAGGTGCTGCTTTTCGCTGTTTTTTCCCTGAAAATCCAACGGGAGTTTATTATCAAATATTATCAGACGATTCGGAGTTCACAATGCCCGAAAATACTAAGGCTTGGTTCACTTCCTGGGCTCAGGGGTCCTATGAGTTTTTAACATTAAAAAATTGGCCCGATGAAAGTGAACGCCCTCTTTCTTTAGAACTTGAAAATGGAATCAAAGTTAGCCTGCTGGAAGCTAATCTTTCGGATTTTCCAAGAACAAAATTCAAATTAAGCCCTGAGAAGTCAAATACAATAATTACCTCCATGTACGGAGGCGCCGATCTGGTTTCACCATTTTATACTCCCTGGCGTGGAATTATGGTTGCAGAAGAATGGAAGAACCTGGTTCAGAATAACGATTTTATCCAAAACCTGTGCGACCCTTCACAATTGGTCGACAATACTTGGATTAAACCCGGAAAAATTATCCGTGAACTCACGCTTACAACAGAAGGAGCAATTGCCTGCATCGATTTTGCTGCAAAACATAACCTTCAATATATACTATTCGACTGGAAATGGTATGGGCCGGCAATGACGTTCGACTCCAATGCCGGAAAAGTAGTAGCTCCAATAGACATGAAAAAAGTTGTAGATTACGGTAATGAAAAAAACGTAGGGGTATGGCTGTATGTGAACCAACAGGCCTTACAAAAGCAGGCCGACAGAATCTTTCCAATCTACAGGAGCTGGGGAATCAAAGGTGTTAAATTTGGATTTGTTGAGCTGGGCTCTCAACGATGGACGGCTTGGTTGGAAGAACTTATCAAAAAGGCAGCAGAAAATCAACTGATGGTTAATATTCACGACGAGTACCGGCCCACAGGAACCAGCCGTACATGGCCTAATGTACTCACTCAGGAAGGGATCAGAGGGAACGAGGAAATGCCTGAGGCCACTCACAACACTATTCTTCCCTTTACCCGGATGATAGCGGGAGCAGCCGATTATACCGTTTGCTATTACACAAACCGCATCAAAACAACACATGGCCATCAACTGGCCTTACCTGTAATTTTCTATAGCCCGCTTCAAACCCTTTTCTGGTATGATAAGCCCGCCGACTATAATGGGGAACCCGAAATTGAATTTTTCGAAAAGGTTCCGGCGGTTTGGGACGAAACAAAGGTTCTGATGGGAGAGCCAGGAGAGTTTATTTCAATAGCCCGCCGCACTAACAACGACTGGTTTGTGGGTACCATCACAAACAACGATACCCGGGAAATAGCCATTTCACTTGATTTTCTACCCAAGGGTAAAAAGTACATGGCTCATATTTACTCTGATGATCCATCGCTTAATACCCGCACCAATGTCCGGATTGAACAATTAAAAGTGGATGCTTCAGAAGTAATGAAAGTAAAATTATTGCCTTCCGGAGGACAGGCTATCTGGCTGCAGCAGTTGTAAATAGTAAACAAGTTGAAACATGTATAATAACCTTAAATACTTCTTGTTTTCTTTAACGCTTTTTGTTATTTATCCTGCTGAAAGCCAAAGCAAATACGACTTTTCTGCTCTCCATTCTAAAATTCAGAATTGGGTGGATAAAGGATATTATCCGGGAGTCGCTTTGATGATTGTACGTAATAACGTGATTATCGATAAAAAAATATTTGGAAACTACACTCCTGATACCGAAGTTTATATTGCATCGGCCGGGAAATGGCTGGCAGCGGCAACCATTGCCTGCGTTGTGGACGAAGGCAGATTATCCTGGAGTGACCCTGTATCTAAATGGCTTCCGGAGTTTAAAGATGTTAAAGGCAAAGCTACTTTACGCCAGTTGCTTTCGCATACTTCAGGCTTTCCCGACTATCAGCCGGTTACGAAACACCGCGACGATTACCAAACCTTGAAGGAAGCGGTAGAACAAATTGTCGATCTGCCGGCCCCTTTTACTCCCGGTGAACGATTTCATTACGGAGGACTAGCCATGCAGGTTGCCGGAAGAATGGCAGAAATAGCAACAGGTAAGGATTGGGGAACTCTTTTCCGGGAAAAAATTGCTGACCCTTTACATATGAAAAATACCCATTTTACTCCTGTGGATACTACACCCGGACATAGTCCTATGTTGGGAGGCGGAGCCCGGTGTATCATCGGAGATTATATTAATTTCCTTTCGATGATCAGCAATAACGGAATATTTGAGGGGAAAAAGATACTTTCTGCAGCAGTCATCAAAGAAATGCAGGCTGACCAGATTGAAAACGCACAAACTGATTCTTTTGAATTTGTTGAAAGAATGCGGGGATTAAAACACTCCGGCATTTATGGCCTTGGTGAATGGCGCGAACAGCTTGATGAAAATGGAGATGCTGTGTTAATCAGCAGTCCAGGCTGGGCAGGAGCATACCCTTGGATCGATAGGACCCGCAATGTCTATGGATTTTTTCTTACCCATGTGGATGTGAAAGGCGCCACGAAAGATGAATTTTCAGCATTTTATACAAGTCCCACAATCGTTTCCATGGTCAGAGATGCAATTGATAAATTTGATTGTGACAAAAAAGTCACAAGGTATCACCCACCTGGAGGGAACAAAGCTTTACTATGAAATAGCCGGTAAAAGTGAACCGTCGATTCTGATACCCCATGAGACAAAAGCTGAGCTCTGAAGTCATAAATTCTCTCCCGCAAACAAAAACAATAAGTATTCCCGAGGCCGGACATATGCAGAATATGGAAAACCAGCGGAATATAGTAAGACTGTAATTGATTTTATCAAAAGAATGGGAGAATGAATAGAAATAGAAAAACTCTTGATTACACTACCAGGATCTTTTTTTTTCCATTTTCTTTCAATTGTATGTCGACAGAACATCAATAATTTCAAAGTTCAATGCCATGATAAGGAATTTTAAGTATTACGCTGTTAAATAATAAATTAAGCCCTTGATAACCTGGTGATATTAACCCAGCAAGTGTTTATTATAGATGTGCTTTTTTAATACATGAAAGAATTATGACAAGGCACGTTACTCAAGATTTTGTTATATTTCATTCTTAAATTGGTTGACAACAGGTGACAAACAAAACTCCGTAGGAACAATATTGCCATACAATAGTGATTCACATATATTAATAATTCTAACGTAAATTATCAAATCATGAGAATTCCATTGCTTAAAAAGATTAAACTGATTATTGTCTTTATTTTGTTTTCTTCAATAAGTAAAGGCCAGGAGGTGAGCATCACATTTGTCAATCCCGGTTTTGAAGATTTATCTCTCAAACCATGGGTAACGATTGGTAATGCAGCAGGACTATCAATCTTCGTTGTCCATTCCGGGAAACAAGCATTGGAGTTAAACTCCGGTAGCAGCGTGGAGACAGAGATACAATTGCAGTCTTTGTCAAAATACAAGCTTACCGGTTGGTTGAAAACCGGAAGTGGTTCGGACGAAATCAGACTAAATGTAACCGGTTTGGGCGAACACAATGTTGGTGTTGCCAGTGAATTAGCCGACTGGAAAAAAGTTGAACTGGAATTTGTTACAGGGGTGGGACAATCAAAAGCCGTGATTGAAATAAGTACTCCTGTTAATATGGCAGGTAATAAGGCCTGGGCTGACGATTTGCTGATAGAGTACATAGAATCATATACTCCCGAAAAAGTTGCAGGCATTAAACCTTTGGCGCCACGGATCACGAAAACCGATTTAGGTATACCGCAACAACCCAATTCAAAAATAGAGTGGCTGCTGGATGCAAAATTCGGTATGTTTGTGCATTGGGGACTTTACGCCGGACCAGGTAAAGGCGAATGGTACATGGAAAATAAAGGTGTATTACCCGAGGAATACAGGAAGCTGGCATATCCTGAAAACGATAGCCTTTACTTCGATACCGGCGGTTTTAATGCAAATGAATGGGCGGCTCTTGCCAAAGAGGCGGGTATGAAATATATGTGCATGGTTACAATGCATCACGATGGATATGCATTGTTTGAGAGCAAAGCCATGGATTCCTTTACCAGTAAGCAGACCCATAACCGTGATTTTGTGAATGAATTTGTTGATGCATGCCGTAATACAGGTTTAAAGGTTGGATTATATAAAACACTTATCAATTGGCGTTACCCGGGGTATTACGATGTAACCGGCATCGACTGTAAACCTAATAAATTTGGATATACCACCGACCCAGCACACAAAGAAAATGCACGCCTGATGAAAAATGAACTCTATTGCCAGGTGAAGGAGCTAATGACTAACTATGGCAAAATAGACATTACTTTTTGGGATGGCGGCTGGTTAGGACAACAGGGAAGCGATGCTGACGGGGCATATTTCTGGGAATCGGGCAACTTCCTCAATCCGGAGAATGAATGGCCTGTTGATCCTTATTTTCAGGATGTAGATGCTGCTACAGGAAAACCGTTGGGGTTGATGGGAATGGTCAGGAAATACCAGCCAGATATAATAGTTAACTCACGTTCCGGCTGGTTGGGCGATATAAAATCAGAAGAGGGTGGACATCCCGTCAATGGACCAATACGTTCCGAAGATGTTTGGGAAAAATGCATGACCATGGCTCCCGGTTGGGGATATACACCCGCACATAACAATCCATCCAAAGTTATCAGTTTGGATGGTGTTAAACGGATGCTGGCAGATTGTGTTATCCGGAATATTTCATTATTGCTCAATGTCGGTCCCGACCGGTATGGGAAGATCTCAAAAGCTGAGCAGGATGTTTTGAGACAGACCGGGCAATGGCTTGAACAGGTTGGCGAAGCTGTTTACGGAACACGTGGTGGTCCCTGGAACCCAAAAGACGGGGAGTACGGATATACCTGCAAGGGCAACACCATTTACATCTATTTACTGAATGGCTTCCGGAATAAAGAATTTATACTTCCGGCTTTAAATAACGGGCAGAAAGTTGTTCGTGCGTTTTCTGTGTCGGATGGAGAAAAAATCAACTTTAAACAGAACCGTAACAAAGAAACAGTATTATCGGGCTTCAGGTATAGGGATCCATCAGTGACAATTCTGGCAGTGGAGCTTAACCAGAACGTCATGCCTGAATTATAAGCCCTTTTAAATATATAGAAATCCGAATTCTTATTTAATACTGAAAAGGCCGTGAAAAATGCCGGATACTGAGCCTGCCTAAGTGTAATCATACTAATTTACAATTAGGTTTCGACAGGCTCAATCCGGTTATGAACAAAGCCTCTTTTTTTAACCTCAAAAAAAGCATGTAGCGAGGATTAAATTCTTAATAAGAATCAATAAGGATACATGTGCATAATTTGATTGATAATGCATGACTGTTAATTCAGTTTCAAATTATAAAATGAAACCTTTTTTGACGGAGTTCAATATTCCTGTGAACTCTTTAAATTCTAGCTTTACCCATCGATATCGCACTACTTATTAAATAGAGAAAAAGCCATTATTAAACAGTTTATCTGATGGTTGGGCCGAATAATGAAATATGGGAAAGCATAAAAGCAGACAATAAAAAATCGTTCGAAACATTGTTCAATTGTTTTTATGACTCGTTATGCCATTACGCAAACGGTATTTTGAAAAACCAAAGCAACGCCGAAGAGATAACTATTCAAGTGTTTTTTAAAATATGGCAAAACCGACATAATATTCAGATAAATTATGCTGTCAGGTCCTATCTATTTCGATGTGTATTTAACGCATGCGCCGATTATCTTGAACAAAATAAATTTTTAAATCATCATAAATTTGTGGAAATAGACGATCAAATAATGGATATAGTTGGGCCAGATGAAAACTATATTTTTGAATACCTTGAGGGTGAAGAAGTTGAAAGAGATGTAATGAGGGCCATCAATTCTCTGCCAAAGCAATGCCGGGAAATTTTCTGTTTAAGCCGTTTCGATTTACTGACTTATAACGAAATTTCGGAAAAGCTCAATATCTCCGTAAACACGGTGAAAACTCAAATTTGTCGTGCCCTTTATTCATTAAGAATTCAGCTTGAAAAATATCTGGTATAGGGTGAAGCTCTGATTAGTTGTCATTGGGAGGCATTTGTAACACGTCATTTGTTGTCATTAGGTCATTTGACTAAGCATCTTTTGTTGTATGTTACTGTAAATGAACATAAATAAAAGTGTAAACGACAACCAACCATACTTTCTATTAATCAAGACCCGACTGGCTAAGTTCCTTTAAAAAAAACAAAATTCTTGTCACCCTACCATCTTAAAAAAACCGTCTTATAAATAGAAAATACTTTTATGAACAAGAAGGATCACATAGAAGATCGATACCGATTTTTGATTTACAGCTATTTGTCCGGGCAGTTGAAGGATGAAGAAAAAGCAATTCTATTAAGCTGGCTTAAAGAATCGGATGAGCATAAAAAACTGTTCTCAGAATTACATAAGATTTATGAATTGTCTTCCGGGTTAAGTGGCAAAAATAGATTTTCGGATAAAAAACAACAAGCCTGGCACATTTTGAACGAGAAAATTGAAGCTTCGGAAAATACAGAAGAAAACAATCACAAATCAAGAATTCTTAATTTTTACTTCAGACGTGTTGCTTCTATTATTATAATATTCTCCATTGGAGCCCTCGCTTCTTTTTGGTTTTCAAAAAAAGGCCCAGCTCCTGTACTGGGAAATGTTAACCATGAAATAATTGTACCATTAGGAGGCAAGAGTGAACTCGTTTTACCAGATGGTACAAAAGTATGGCTGAATGCCGGGTCACGTTTCAGCTATAAGGGCGATTATGGCTTTAACAACAGGAATGTGAAACTGGTAGGCGAGGCCTACTTTTCTGTAATCAAAAACCCGAAAACCCCATTTGTTGTCGAAACTTCAGGTTTAAAAATCAAGGCTTACGGGACATCCTTTAATGTAAAAGCTTATCCTGAAGAAAAAGAAATCACAACAACGCTGGTCGAGGGAATTGTTAAAATAGAAGGCCTGGGAGTGAATATTTCTATGAAACCCAAACAGGCGGTTATAATAGAGAAAAAGACCACTGTCAGCAAAAACTTTACAACAGACGAAACAAAACCTGAAGCTCCCAGGACTCAGACCTTAAAAGAACAACCCATAACTTTTGAAGACAAAATTCACCTTAACAATCAGGTAAATACCGAAATATATACCTCCTGGAAGGATAACCTGTGGATAATTGAATCAGCTTCTTTAAAAGAAATTGCCAAAGTACTGGAAAGAAAATTCAATGTAAACATAAGTATAGAGTCTCCGGAACTTTATCAGTTCAACTTTACCGGAACCTTTAACAAAGAAACCCTTGAGCAGATTTTAAACGTGTTAAAGCTGACAGCTCCTATGGATTACAGGATTAACAAGGGAGAAGTACAGATTACTGTGGAGAACAAGCGTAAAGTCATCTATAACGATTTTGCTAAATAATTATAACTACAATGTATAACTATTAATCAAGCACACTATGACATAAAAAAAGAGAAAACAAAAACCGGGCAGGTCTCCTACAACTTTACCCGGTCTTTTACTGAGTTAATCTAACTAATTAACTGTACTGTATCCACTTGGGGAAGTGGAAAGTGTACAATCATATCAAATTAACAAAACAAAAGTATGAAAAAAAAAGCAGACAATTTTATTTTTCACAAAAAGCTTCTACTACGTATGAAACTGATTACTTTAATATTAGGCATATGTGTTATTCAGGTTTCAGCTTCCATTACAAGTAATGGGCAGAGCTTTAATCTGCAAGTGAAAGATCAGACTATCAAGGAGGTATTTAAGACTATTGAAAAACAGACGGGTTACAGGTTCTTTTTCAATGAAGTCTTTACCGATTTGAATAAAGTGGTATCTCTTGAAATTAACAACAAAACTATTCAGCAGGTTTTGGACGAATTACTCAGCTCTTCAAGGGTGTCGTACAAACTGCTGGAAGACAACCTGGTTGTAATTGCTCCGTCTACAGAGTTACAACAGATTGTGGTTAAAGGGACAATAACAGACGGGACAACCGGCGAACCTCTGGTTGGTGTGAATGTTCTGGTCTCGGGGACAACAATTGGGGTTATTACTGATGTTGACGGGAGATACAGTTTGAATGTTCCCGGCAATGATGCGGTTCTGGAATTCTCATTTATCGGATACAATACAGAGAAAGTATCTGTTCAGGGAAAGACTACAATTGATGTAAAACTTATCCCCGACATCAAATCCCTTGAAGAAGTTATAGTTGTTGGGTATGGCGTACAAAAGAAAGCAACAGCAACAGGGGCCGTGGAACAAGTAAGCGGCAAGTCGTTCCAGGACAGGGCAATCACCAATGTTGGACTTGCTTTGCAGGGGCAGACCCCTGGTTTAACTGTCACAAGAATTTCTCCAAGACCAGGTAATGAAGGGCTTAATTTTGTTATCCGCGGCCAATCTTCTGTTAATGGTAGTAAACCCTTAATCATTATCGACGGAGTTCCTACCCTTAACGACCAATCATTTTTAAACATGAACACCGACGATATCGAGTCTGTATCCGTGCTTAAAGATGGAGCTTCTGCAATATATGGTTCCCGTGCTTCCAATGGCGTTATTCTGGTAACAACCAAAAGGGGAAGCGGAAAAGTTAAAGTTGACTATACTGGTACCATGCGTTTTACTACTAATGGCATCATCGGTTATTCGCCCAACATGCAGCAATATGCCACCATGTGGATCGAAGCGAACAAGGAAGAAACCCAACCGAACTGGTGGGTATGGCAAAATGAAGCCAACATGCTCAAAATGCAACAGGGTGTTGAAGGTGCATATCCTCTTTTTGGCACTGATTATTTTATTTTCAACGCAAACAGGCTTGATGAAATGTTTGCAACCCGCTATTCGTACCAACATAATTTAAGTGTTTCAAACAGTACTGAAAAATCAGGGTATCGTATGTCTTTCGGTTTTGCCGATAATAAGGGAAACCTGGCAACTGCCTACGACGGACAAAAGCAATACAATGCCCGCTTTAATTATGATTATAAGATCTCTGAAAAACTGAAAATGGAGTCCAGCATCAGTTTGACTAATGCTTTAACAAGTTCACCATCCGTTGGGCTTGATAATACCTTGTACGGATACGACATGCCATTTTTCCCGGCTAAAAATCCCTATGGCCAATGGTTTGCCTGTTTTAACGGAATTGATGCCGGAGCAAACAGAAACGCCGCAGCAATGACGTCTGATGGTGGCAGATGGAATAAAAATTCTCTCACAGGAAGAGTCGACCTGAAAGCAACTTATCAGATCTTTAAAGATTTAGCTTTTGAAGCGCTTGCTTCAGTCCAGAATGAAAGGTATAACGAAGAAAAATATGTATTACAGGTACCTGTGTATAACTGGTATGGCGTACAAACCGGAATTGGTAATGGCACAGGTGGAACCAATAATAAATATTACACAAAAGCCTGGACAAGTTTTTATCAGTATTACTCTGCCCTGCTAAGGTACAATAAAACATTCAATAATATCCATAATATTGGTGTAGTGGCTGGGTTAAATGCCGAAAAAAGCAACTATCAATGGGTGGATGCTACCCGCATTGGATTCGATGATTTAGGTGTTCAGGATATAAGTCTGGCTTCAACAGCAACACAAACAAACAATGGCTTCAAATCCCAAATGGGAAGGTACTCTTACCTGGCTAGAGTGAACTATAATTTTGCAGAAAAGTACCTGGTTGAGCTTATAGGAAGACGCGACGGTAACTCCAGGTTTGCCAAAGGATATAAGTTTAAGAACTTTGGCTCGGCTCAGATAGGTTGGGTGTTTACAAAAGAAGGCTTTTTGGAAGGTATTACCCCGATATTGAATTTTGGTAAAATCAGGGTGTCTTATGGTAGTTCGGGAAACGAAGCTTCGGGACTGGGCGAGTTTGATTATCTTTCCACTATAAATGTGGGTACTGCTGTTTTAGGATTAACTCCTGCGCAACAACAATCTACCACATTAAACAATAACGGGCTGGTTAGCTATACCAGAACCTGGGAAAGAGTGGAGCAAAAAAACATCGGGATTGATTTAAGTTTTCTAAACAGCCGTTTAACCGCAAGTATCGATTACTTTATTAAAAATAACATCGGGATGCTGACAAGTGTGGCTTATCCCTCAGTTTTGGGAGGTACCGCCCCTAATACAAATAATGGCCATTTTAATACGGAAGGATGGGAGGCCGTAATTGGCTGGAAAGAAAACAAAAATGACTTTTCGTACAATATCGCTTTTAATATAAGTAATACCAATACCAAAATTACAAACGTACAAGGCGCCGATAATTTTGGGGCAGGGAAAAATAATATAGTCAACGGGTATCCTTATAAACCCTGGTTTGTTTATAAAACCGATGGCTACTTTACAGATCAGACAGAGGTAGATGCCTATTATGCCAGATACGGAAGCAGCACCGATCTGGCAAGTTTACCTGCCAACAATGCACAGGTAGCACTTCGTCCCGGTGATATAAAGAAAGTAGATGTAGCTGGAACGGGAAATATTACTGCCAATGGCAACGATAAGAGTTCTTTGGTTTATAAAGGGGATGGCACGCCGCATTTTACTTTTGGCTTAAATATGGGAGCATCCTGGAAAGGAATTGATTTTAGCTCATTTTTCCAGGGACAATTTAAGCAGTTAATAATGCGTAGTGGTTGGATGGCTTATCCTTTTTCAGCAGTTTGGACCAACCAAAACCCCAGTTTCATTGGTAATACCTGGACAAGCGACCATACCGATGCTGCATTTCCTCGCTTAACAGTTAACCCTACCCGTGCAAAATGGAATTACGCAAATAACGATTTCATGCTGCAAAACAACCGCTATGTTCGTTTGAAATCGTTAGTACTCGGGTACACTCTACCACAAAGGTTAACCAGTAAGGTGAAACTGGAAAAGGTAAGGATTTACTTCTCAGGAAACGATTTGTGGGAAATGGCGCATATAAAAGATGGATTTGATCCTGAAATGGGGGAAGCCTCTGTGGATAATAATGGCTATCCTTATGCAAGAACATGGTCCTTCGGTTTAAACATCGGATTTTAACACATATGATTATTAATGCACTAAAACAAGCATGTGGACTTTACTCCCGATGGGTTGCTATGCATGTTTTACGAAATTTCAAATAAATATTTACATATGAAAAGAATATTAAATTACTTTATTATAGCGGGGCTTTGCTTAAGCATTGTCTCATGCCAGGATGACTATATAGACTTAAACCCCACTGCTCAATTTACAGATGCCGCTTATTTTAAGCAAGCAAGCGATTTTAAAGCATTTAGTGCGGGTTTATATAGTAAGTTACCTAAATGGGATTTTGGTAATATGGATAATAACACTGACTTATCGGCAAACGCAAACGGTTCCGGTTATGATTTGGGACATGGTACGATTGCTGTTGGGACCACTGGTGGTTGGGACTATTCAGGTATCCGTAACTGTAATATTTTATTGTCAAAAGCAACTTCATATTCAGGTACAGGAGATATAAGCCAATATGTTGGTGAGGCTTACTTTTTCCGTGCATTTACCTATTTTGGGCTATTGAAAACCTATGGTGGTGTACCTATTGTAACTTCAGTACTGGATGTTAATTCTCCCGAATTACAGGCTCCACGTAACAGTCGTTACGAGGTGGTGGTACAAATCCTGGCCGACATGGATGAAGCTATTTTAAGATTGCCGGCTGAACAAAACATTCCTGCCGCTGATAAAGGTAGGGTAAGCAAATGGGCTGCCAGAGCATTTAAAGCGCAGGTTGAATTGTACGAAGCAACATGGGAAAAATATGTAGGAACCACTACCGATGGGGACGGATCCTCAAGCGGTGCTGGTAGTAAAGGCTATGATGCAGGTAATACAAATAAATATCTCGCCGATGTTATTGCATTAACCAAGGATGTGATTGAAAACGGAGGGTATTCTTTATGGAACAAAAACAGTGATTCCAAAATGACTAATATAAGCTCCTGGTATCTCTTCAATCTGGAAGATGCTGGCAGCAATCCTGGCGGTTACGATAAAACAACCAATAATGAATTTATTCTTTATACCGTTTACGATTACACTTTTAAGCAAAGCGGAACAAATGTAACCTGGACCTCCAGACAGTTATACCCAAGTCGTAAATTTGTCGATATGGCGGTTTGTACCGACGGACTGCCCGCCGAAAAATCTCCTTTGTTCCAGGGTTATCATAAAACAGGCGATGAATTTAAAAACAGAGACAGAAGATTAATTAGTTATTTATATGGTGAAAATTATGCAAACGGAGTAAATAACCTGATTCCAACATCTGTCACTTTGGATTATGGAAGTTTGGGTTCAAGCGGGTATCAAAACAGCAAGTATTGCGTGTATAAGCCTGGCCCCGCTCCTAATGGACGCAGGACCGACGGAACCGAATCTGCTAATCTGCCCATTATCCGTTTGGCAGAAGTATATCTGATGTATGCAGAAGCCTTGGTTGAACTGAATGGTACTATTACAGATGCTCAATTGGATGCCTCTGTCAATAAATTGAGAGACCGGGCAGGAGTGGCTCCCCTGACCAATGCATTGGTTACGGCAAACGGGTTGGATATGAAAACTGAAATCCGCAGGGAAAGATCTATAGAATTATACCGGGAAGGCAAGCGTTTCGATGATCTGAAACGTTGGGGCATTCTGGAAGAGACGCTCAATCCTTCCCGTTTGGGAATGGTTGTAGGAGACGGTACTACTTATTCAACTTCTTTTAAAGATGCATCCGGAAACCCGACTACCTTATATAAAGCATCCAGTTTTGTTTTTGGCGAAGAGGCTGTAGAAACTCCTGCAGGGACACTAAACTGCGTTGTGATCGACAGTAAGACGAATCATTCGGTAGCGAAAAAGCACTACTTATGGCCTATCACCTCTGATCAGCTCAACCTGAATAAAAACCTTTTGCAAAATCCGGGTTATTAAAATGACAGAATAAAAAAGGCATTCGTCCTCATATAAAATAACTTATAAAATGTCCAATGATAATAGATAACCTAAGCCGATCAACTATCAT
The DNA here is from genome assembly GCA_023429135.1 of Bacteroidota bacterium. GTDB lineage: Bacteria > Bacteroidota > Bacteroidia > Bacteroidales > JAAUTT01 > JAAUTT01. Next base: position 86,802 of record JAEYWD010000008.1, read on the forward strand.
AGACACCCTATGTGACCATAAATTAAAATATTGAACACATGAAACAAATGTTTAAATACATAAGCTTATTAATTATCCTCATAACTCTGTTTTGGCGTTGTGAAAAAGGCCCGGATTTTAAAGAGTACACATATCCGGCTCAGCAATCTTCAGGAATTAACCCTGCGAGTGGTTATGCCGGAACCTATGTAACTATTACGGGAACAAATTTCGATACCCTTAAAAGAGCTGTAAAAGTCTGGTTTGGCGGTATTTTAGCCGATAGTGTAATAAGCTGCCAAGGTGACCAGATTGTAGTTAAAGTTCCCGCAGGAGCTGTTTCAGGCAGAGTGGGTCTGCAGGTCTGGACAACCAAAAGTGATTCAATTGGCATTTTTACTGTAATTCCGACTCCTAACTATAGCAGTATCAGCGCCGATAGAGCAAAAGCGAATGAAACGGTTACTATTTCCGGCGAAAATTTTGGCACTGACATAGCAGGTGTAAAAGTATACATCGGCAGTAATGAAGCTGAAATTGTTTCGGTTTCCAACACAAAAATTCAATTTAAAGTCCCTGATGCTCCATCTGGTGCTCTTGTTTTAAAATTTGGCTCGTTTACAGTTAAAGGACCTTACTTTTTTATTGGTGATGAAAAAATCAGCGGTAATCTGATTGGTCATTCAGGTTCCTGGGGTAATAACACTGCTACCATGATTACCGCAGCCGTTGATGGTAACCTCACTACTTTTGTCGATGGAGCAACTGCAACCGGTTATGTAGGTTACGATTTTGGTTCAGGTAAAGGTGCGCATCTTACACTTGTACGTTATGCTCCCAGAACGTCCCATCCTCAACGAATGGTTGGCGGTGAAATCAGAGGGGCAAACGATCCAACGCTCTACGATTATGAAGTTTTATATACTATTACACAACAACCACCTACTGGTGTATTTACAGATGCAATTATCAGCACAAGCAAAAACTACCGGTATATTTACTACTATTCGCCTAACGGATATTGCAACCTTTCAGAAATAGAATTCTATGGAAATGTTCTCGATATTCCGGTTCCTGCTGGTAAATACATTTTTGAATTCGACGACCCCTCCGGTACAGCCTGGATACCTCAACAAAATTCAACCTATGTAATCGAAAACAATAAGTTGAAGGTGACTTTTGATCCGGTTCAGTTTACAGGTACCAGTAAACGGCGGGCCGATCTGAAATTCATGAACACCCCCTGGATTTACACCAAAGATTACCCGATAATGGCCATTAAATTTACCAAACCTGCCGTTGTAAACTTCAGACCGGATATAACAGGCCTTAGCTCTGGTTTTACCAATAATGACTACAAGAAGGATTTTGAATCAAAGAACGTATATTATTGGGATTTGTCAGAAAAGACAACCAGCGACAGGGTTGAATGTGGTATCTTCCAGTTTAAAATCCCTGATATTACCTCAGCAGAAACTGGTTACGAGGTGGATTGGGTAAGAACTTTTAAAACACAAGCAGAATTACAGACTTTTCTTGGTTTGTAATATTCAATAGCACAAAGAGGCTGTGTAAACAATTTGACTCACACAGCCTCTTTCTTAAATCAAAACTGACTCGTTTACCATGAGAAAATTAATTATTATTCTTTTATTACCAATCACAACATTCCTTTTGAATTGTGGAAAAGATGAAGGAAAAACTCCTGAAGAAGAAGAGAACCCACCACTTAAAGAAGAATTCCCTATTGACGATGCAAAAACGTTTGTACATCCCGGACTACTGCATAAAGAATCGGATTTTACCCGGATAAAGGTTAAAGTAAATGAAGGCTCTGAGCCATGGATTTCAGGATGGAATGTTTTAAAAGCTAACTCTCATGCCAGCCTTTCTTATTCACCAAATCCGGTTGAAAAACTGATCAGAGGAGGAAGCTCGGCCGAAGAGCCGGAACCGGATAATTACAGTCGTGCTATGAATGATGTTGCTGCTGCTTACCAGTGCGCTATCCGGTGGAAAATTAGCGGCGATGCGGCATATGCTGATAAAGCAGTTCAAATACTGAATGCATGGGCCTCAACCTGTAAAAAACTAAGTGGAAACTCAAATGTAGCTCTCGCTGCTGGTATTTATGGTTACCAATTTGCCAATGCTGCAGAAATTTTGCGCAGCTATGAGGGTTGGTCAACTAAGGATTTTGCAGCATATAAGCAATGGATGCTCGACGTGTTTTATTCGGTCAGCCATGCATTTCTGCAAACACACTGGGGTACCTGTATCAGTCACTACTGGGCAAACTGGGATCTGGCTAATCTTGCAAATGTTATGGCTATTGGTGTTTTAGCAGACAGTGCTGATATTTACAACGAAGCGATTGAATATTTAATAAAAGGACAAGGAAACGGACAATTGAAGAAAGCAATTTATTTCATCCATCCCGACGGACTTGGACAATTGCAGGAAAGCGGAAGAGACCAGGGCCATTCACTCCTTTGTGTCGGTTTGTTGGGTACAATTTGCGAGATGGCATGGAATCAGGGAGATAACCTTTACGGGTACGATGATAACCGGGTATTGAGAGGCGCAGAATATGCAGCCCGCTATAATTTTGACCTGGGAAAAGTATATTTTGAACCATATAACAACTGCGATAATGTGAACCATACGGTGATAAGTGACAATGGAAAAGGTGGCAAACGCCCCATATGGGAAAGTTTATACAATCACTACGTTAAGCGGCAGGGCCTTAATGCACCAAATATTACCTTAGCTATCAAGGTACACCGTCCCGAAGGCGGGGGCGGCGATTACGGAGGAACCAGCGGAGGCTTTGATACCCTAGGCTTTGGAACCCTGATGTTTTCTCTTGATTAACCAAATAACAATATTCGTCTAATTATCTAATAATTAGAAAAACGAAATACTCAAGAAATGACACGCATAGTTTACTTCATGTTTTTAGTAATGTCAGGTTCTTTTTTGATAACCTGTAAGACAGGGGCAGATGCGGATGTAAAACCCGCTGATACTGTATCAGTAATTTATCGTATTGATACATTAGCAACTAATATTGCAATGAAACATAGTGGAGCCTATTATTCGCAGAATGATATAGACAGGGCTAAAACAAACCTGACTAGTGAACCATGGGCCAGTGGTTGGACCAAATTAATAAATAACCCTCATGCCCAAACAAATTATACTGCACATCCGACAGCTAAAATTATAAGAGGCGGAAAAAGTCCTGAAGAACCCGACCCGGACAACTATTCAAATGCCATGAATGATGCAGCCGCAGCTTTTCAACTTGGGCTCCGCTGGAAAATTACAGGTGAAGCAAATTACGCTCAATCTGCTGTAAATATTTTAAATGCATGGTCTAATTCTTGCACTAGCATTAGCGGTGATCCAAATGCGGCGCTTGCAGCAGGCATTTATGGATATCAATTTGCAATTGCCGGTGAGCAGCTAAGAGATTATACAGGATGGAAAACAACTGATTTTGCCAAATACCAGCAATGGATGCTGGATGTTTTTTATCCGCAAAACTATTCTTTCCTGGCATTTCATCAAGGATGTCATCCAAAACACGCATGGTCGAACTGGGATTTATGTAACATGGCTTCGGCAATGGCAATCGGTATTTTGGCCGATAAACGAAGCATTTATAATTACGTGATCAACTATTACCAGAAAGGAAGTGGAAATGGAAATAATTTTAATACCATTTTCCATGTATTTTCAGGCGCTGATTCCACAATGGCCGAAATGCAGGAAAGCGGAAGAGATCAGGGACACTGTACACTTTCATTGGCTTTATTAACTACCATTTGCCAATTGGCATGGAACCAGGGAGACGACCTTTGGGGGTTTAGAAACAATATTGTTTTGAAAGCGAGTGAATATGTGGCTAAATACAATATAGCCATGATGAATGTGCCTTATAAAGAATATAGCTGGAACGAAGGAGACCCATGGACCGGGTGCGGCGTTAAAACCACCTTGTTGCCCGAAATAGGTTCGAGTGGCAGAGGATCCTTAAGGCCTATGTGGACATTGATTTACAATCATTATGCAAAAATTAAGCATCTGTCGAATACCACCTATACAGCCATGGGAGTTCAGCGGACCGAACCTGAAGGGGGCGGAGGCGATTACGGCCCAAATAGCGGTGGTTTTGATCAGTTAGGTTTTGGAACGTTGTTATTTACGAAATAATTTAAAGAGAATTAGGTATTTAATTAATTTTGATGATACCCGAGTTATCAAATGTTTTTAGGAATTTGAAGATGGATCTTCTATTACCCGGCCGATAATCATTTCTCTTTTAAATTAGCTATAAACATATTAACTCTTCGTGGTTTTTTGGAAGCATTATCAGGGACTTTATTCAATGATTTGAATTTAAATGTTTATGACAGTAATATGTAGTAGTTAGTTATTAAGCCATCCTTCCGTGATGGAAGGTGGCTTTAATACACTAATGACTTCTTTATAACTGATCTAAAAACAATAGGGTTTTAGCAAGAATTTTTAACTTTTCAGGATTGTGTTATACGGATTATTAACTAGGACTGATATTCAAATTGTAAGTATATATAAATGCTTATGGATAGAACTATATTTTCAAAGTGTCGTGCCTCAGTAATATTATCGCTTATTATCACAGTTTTATGCTGCATGTTGATTGTTCTGATGTTAATGCTATTTGAACAGCAATAAGTTGATCAGCAAGTGGGTAACAACACAAACCTTCGGGTAAGCATATTACTAATGGTTGCTTAAAGGTAATGAACGTAAACAGAAAGACAATATTGGAACCGGACCAGGTGGTTTAGGGTAAGAGCTTATTTTTATCGACATTTAAAAGTATGAAAAAAAAATTAATAATTGGCTTATTGTGGGTTTGCTTCGGGTTACAAGCCCAGAAATTCATTCATCCCGGGGTGCTGCACACAAACGAGAGGATCAGTTATATGCGAATTATGTTGCAGCAAAAGCTGGAACCGGCTTACGGTTCGTTTTTGTTGCTGAAAGAACATCCATATGCAAAATCCAACTATAAAATGCAGGGGCCCTTCAGTGTTATCTCACGCGATGGTGCTTTTGCCTATACGAAAGGTAAAATGGAGGCCGACTTCAGTGCGGCTTACCTCAATTCGGTTATGTGGTTTTTAACCAATGATAAGTTCCATGCTGAAAAATCGCTTGAGATCCTGACGCTTTATGCCGATTCGCTGCAAATGATCCCTAAAACCAACGATGCTCCGCTACTGGCAGGTTTGGAAGGCTTCAAAATTATTTATTCGCTTGAAATATTAAAGTATACATATCACAACATCCCTAAAAAGAAAATCAGGAAAATTGAACTCATGTTTAAAAATCTGTTCATCCCGGTATTGGAAAGATTTTACACGGCACCGCCTTATACCAATGGAAACTGGGGACCAGTAGTAACGAAAACCTACATGGCTGCAGGAATATGTTTTAACGACCGGAACATGTACAATAAAGCAAAAGATTTCTACCTGCATGCACACGATAACGGTACGATTGAAAACTATATCGACGGCGAAACCGGACAAATTCAGGAGTCAGGACGCGATCAGGGACATCCGCAATTAGGCCTGGGCGCTATGGCAACTATATGTGAACTGGCATGGCAACAAGGCGATGATCTCTACTCAGCATTGGGTAACCGTCTGTTAAAGGGCTATGAATATGTAGCGAAGTACAACCTCGGATATGAAGTGCCTTACAAACAATGGACCGATATCACTGGTAAATACTGTAACTGGACTACTATTTCCGAAAAAAGTCGCGGCTCATTCCGCCCGATTTATGAAATTGCATACAACCATTTTTTCAGGCGCAAAGGTTTTCCAATGCCATATACGTTGGAAGTATTGAAAAAAATCCGTCCTGAAGGTTTCGAACGCGACGAACCCGCTTTCGGTTCTTTATTATTTAACGATTAAAAAATGAAAACAATAGTATTGCTTTTTTCTGTTCTAACCCTTGCCAATACTTTATATGCTCAGGTCTGGATATCCGACAATGGTGATGGAACATATAAAAATCCCGTATTAAACGCGGATTATTCCGATCCTGACTTAATTCGCGTCGGCGATGATTATTACATGACGGCATCGAGCTTTAATTGTGTCCCCGGACTTCCCATTCTTCATTCGAAGGATTTGGTTAATTGGCAAATTGTAAATTATGCTTTGCCCGAATTAAGGATGGAAGGCGCGGAACCACAGAGTTTCTTTGACAAGACTCAGCATGGAAAGGGTGTCTGGGCACCATGTATACGTTATCATAAAGGAGAATTTATGATTTACTGGGGCGATCCGGATTTCGGGATTTATGTGGTTAAAACAAAAGACATACTCGGACAATGGGGAGAGCCGGTTTTGGTTTTATCAGGCAAAGGGAGAATAGACCCCAGCCCTTTATTCGATACCGATGGAAAAATTTACCTGGTTCATGCATGGGCGGGTAGCAGAGCCAAGTTAAACAGCATTCTTACTGTTTGCGAGCTGAACCAGGACGGTACAAAGTCCACAGGAAAAGAGAGTCTTGTTTTCGACGGGAATGATGGAGTGAACTTTACGCTGGAAGGAAGCAAGTTGTACAAAAAAGACGATTATTACTATATCCTGGCCCCTGCAGGAGGCGTTGAAAATGGCTGGCAGTTAGCACTTCGTTCCAAAAACGTATATGGCCCATATGAAGTTAAAAAGGTATTGTCTCAAGGCTCAACAAATATAAACGGGCCTCATCAGGGCGGCCTGGTCGATACACAAACAGGAGAATGGTGGTTTATACACTTCCAGGACAAAGGTGCTTATGGCCGCATTATCCATTTACAGCCAGTAAGATGGAAAGACGAATGGCCGGTGATTGGAATCAATGATAAAGACTATTGCGGAGAGCCGGTGATTACTTACAAAAAGCCGAATGTAAACAGTACCTGGCCGGTTTCCGGTCCGCAGGAAAGTGATGAGTTTAATTCAAATAAATTGGGTTTACAATGGCAATGGCATGCAAACCCTGGTCAGGCATGGTGTTTCCCTTCAGCAAACGGATATTTACGTTTATACGGTCAATATTATCCCGCAGATTATAAGAACATGTGGGACATCGCGAATTTGTTGCTGCAAAAGATACCAGCCCCGGAATTCACATCAACAGTAAAAATAACAACAATATTGCGAAATGAAGGTGACAAAGCCGGTTTGATTATGATGGGGATGGATTATTCTTACATAGCCCTGGTAAAAAAAGGCGATGGGTACTTATTGGAACAAATATGCTGTACAAATGCCGAACAAAAATCCGAGGAAAAAACAAAAGCCGAAATTCCTTTAGAAAACCTAAAGATTGATAAGCGCCTAAATTATCAGTCACCTATTGACAATGTGCATCTTTATCTGCGCCTTCAAATTAAAGAGGGTGGAAACTGTATTTTCAGTTATAGTCTGGATGGAAAAGAATTTCATCAGGCAGGTGAAGCCTTCAAAGCCCGGCAGGGTAAATGGATAGGCGCAAAAATGGGAATGTTTATTCTAAATAAAACTGCAGGCACCGATCGTTCCTGGGTAGACCTGGACTGGTTCAGAGTTGATAGATAAATGAGTGCAAACTATTTACCTGTGTCTTACAACTAACTTCTTATGTTTAAAACAATTGATTTATTTATGAAAAAAAATCTGACCCTTTTTTTGTTGCTTCTTTTGAATGTTGGTATCCTGAAGTCTCAAGAGCTCGTAATCTTTCCGGAACCTGACAGTATACCTCATAACAATGATTTCACCGTAAAAGTAAAAACTCCAGGCGGACAATGGAAAGACCTATACGAATACGAAGCCCAGGTCGACATGCACAATGTTCGTAAAACTTCTATGGTATATTTCGATTTTAAAGGAAAGGTTGACATTTCGGTTACCTTTAACCAGGGAAAAGTCCAGACTGCCAGAATAAGACCGCTTTCGTATCAACTAAAACCAGTTGTGAATGGCAATACTCTTACGTTTTCACTGGAGAAACCCTGCAATGTCTCGGTTGAGGTAAATGGTGACATTTTCCATAACCTGCATATCTTTACCAACGAACCTGAAATCTACAAACCCGATCCGAAAGATACCTCGGTGATGTACCTTGCTCCGGGCTTTCATAAGGTCAAAGATGATGTTTTGAACCTTACGGACGGAAAAACACTCTACTTAGCCGGTGGTGCTGTTTTGAAAGCCAGCATTAAATGTATTAATGTCAAAAATGCACGTATATGCGGACGAGGTGTTGTGTACAAACCAGTGGACGGTGTGACGGTAAACTACTCGGATAACGTACAGATTGAAAACCTCATTTTTATCAATCCTCAACACTATACAGTTTCAAGCGGTCAATCAAAAAATGTTACTGTCCGCAATATCCGTTCTTTCAGTTGTCGCGGATGGAGCGACGGTATAGATTTATTCAGCAATGATAATGTAATGATAGAAGGGGTTTTCATGCGGAATTCCGACGATTGTATTGCTATTTATGCTCACCGCTGGGATTTTTATGGCAACTGCATCAATGTTACCGTTCGTAATTCGACCCTGTGGGCCGATGTGGCGCATCCGATTTTAATAGGTACACATGGAAACCCGGAGCCTGGTAAGGAGGAAACAATTGAGAACATCAGTTTTAATAATATCGATATTTTAAATCACGACGAACCTCAGCTCGATTACCAGGGATGTATGAGCATCAATGTTTCCGATGGGAACCTGGCAAAGAACATTCGCTTTGAAAATATACGTGTAGAGGATTTTGAGCAGGGGCAGCTTGTAAATATGAGGGTTGCCTATAACAAAAAATACGCTAAAGCGCCTGGTAGAGGTATTGAAAATGTTTATTTCAAAGACATTACATACGCCGGGAACAATGCCAACATTTCCATTATTCAGGGATACGACGATACAAGGATGATAAAGGATGTAACTTTTGAGAATCTTTTAATTAACGGAAAACTTATTTCAAAGAAAACACCTAAACCGGGATACTTCAAGCTTTCTGATATTGCCAATTTCTTTGTGGGGACTCATGTTGAGAATTTTGAATTTATTACTACCGACGAAAAAACGAGCCTAAAATAAAAGTTATGAAAAGATCATCCTCATCCATTCTTTTTATCCTGCTGGTTTATAATGTCCTGTTCTCTCCCATTCACGCCGCCGAATGGCAATGGTCGGTTCAGATTAAAAGCGTGGTTTCGGACGAAACAAACGACCATCCACGTGCATTTTTATGGATTCCCTCTAATTGTATGCAGGTTAAAGCCGTGATCATAGGGCAGCACAACATGTTGGAAGAGGGAATCCTCGAAAACTCATCGTTTCGTTCGAAGATGACAGAACTAGGAATAGCCGAAATATGGCTCACCCCGGGTATTGACCAGTTATGGGACCCGAAGGGCAACGCACAGCAAATTTTTAATGCTATGTTGGATACCCTTGCTGAGGTTTCGGGATATACCGAATTGAGACATACTCCTGTGATTCCTATAGGACATTCGGCTATGGCTACTTACCCGTGGAATTTCGCTGCTCAGAATTCTGAGAGAACATTGGCAGTTCTATCCATACATGGAGATGCACCATCTACCAACTTAACCGGTTTTGGGCGACCAAACCTCGACTGGTCCAAATTATCCATCGACGGAATTCCCGGTTTAATGGTCGAGGGGGAATACGAATGGTGGGAAGCCCGGGTTCAACCTGGGTTGGATTATAAAAATTCACACCCGAAAAGTTGCGTTTCCTTTTTGTGCGATGCTGGTCGTGGGCATTTCGACTATTCAGAACAACTTGTAAAATATCTGTGCCTTTTTATTGAAAAAGTTGTAAAGTACAGGTTGCCTGAATTTTTGCCTGTGGATAAACCCGCAAAACTCATTCCTGTTGATCCTCAAAAGGGATGGCTTGCCAGTCGCTGGATCAAAGATACTCAGCCTGAATTCCCTGCAGCTCCATTCGCTAATTACAAAGGAACACGCGAAAACGCATTCTGGTACTTCGATAAAGAGATAGCCCGCGAAACAGAAAGGATTTATACCCTTCAACGTGGTAAAAAGGAACAATATATCGGATTTGTCCAGAATGGAAAATTGCTGGATTTCAACCCTAAATTGCATGCCCGGGTGTTAGGGGTGTTTGCGCCTGAAAAGGACGGAATTACTTTTCATATTTCAGCGGCATATACTGATACATTCCGAAAATGTTTAATAAACGATCATGCCGTTACCCCAATAGCTGTCACCCGAATTTGTGGTCCAGTTGAAAAGTTGAACGATACAACTTTTACCCTCAGCTTTTACCGAATGGGGCTTAATAACAGCAAACGTACAGGCGATATCTGGCTCATTGCTACAAGCAATGGCGATAAAAACTATAAAAGTACTGTTCAACAGTTAAACATTAAAATTCCTTATCCAAATGATGAAGGGAAGCCTCAAAGTATAATTTTTGAACCATTACCCAATATAAAAAAACCGGTTTCTTCAATTTCGCTCAAGGCAGTTTCCAGTGAAGGCTTACCCGTAAATTATTATGTGCAGGAAGGACCCGCTGAAATAAAAGATGGAAGGTTGATAATCTCAGCAATACCTCCACGTGCTAAATTCCCGATCCGAATTACCGTAGTTGCCTGGCAATATGGCAGCCCTGTCCAGCCCAAGGTTAAAACCGCCGAATCAGTAGTTCAAAGTTTTTATATTGAAAAGTAACCTACTTTATCGACAAATTCTCATCCACCCTGAATTTCACAATCTTCGCAATCAAATCGTAAGGCACAGGCTGATTCAAAGGAAACTGAACAGAGCCTTTGCCCTGTTTGTATTTTGAGAGTTCTTCGGCAAATTCACTGTGTCCGCTTGGTGTTGCATAAAAACCAATATGGTTGTCGAATGCCGCAAAATAAACAAGCGGTTTTTTATTCAGCTTGTACGATGGCATTTGATAGGCAAACCCCTCCTCAGCTCCGGGAGCATTTTCTTTAATGACAGTACGGATTTTTGTTAAAATCTCCTGCACTTTGTCAGGAAAGGAAGCTATATAAGAATCAACTGTTTCCATTCAAAAAAGTATGAAATTAAGAATAAGAAAATTGCTTTTGAACATCTTACAATTTGTTTTTTGTTTTGTTTTTGATTGAGCCCAAAATTTTAAGAATTTCCTCTGTTTCAGTCAATAAAGGCATTATTTCATCCCTCATCCTTTCTTGGCTTCATTTACTTTAAATACATCGGCATAAATGAGTTTATCCGTTTCGGGCGACTGAACAACACGATCTTTGTAATTACCAACATCCAGTCGGCCAGGGCCGCGTTCGTATTCTTCCACAATCACCTGGAACGGACTGTTTTTGTAATCGTTTGGCAACCTGAAATCGCGGCTTACCTTAAATCTATTACCTTCAAGGTCTTTCCGTGTGATTTCGAAGGTCAGGCCTTCTTCGTCCAGTCGTATTTTGTTCACACCATCGTCAATAACTCCGTAAAGCGGCTGGGCAACGCGGCTGTCGAGAATGGTCACTTTGATGTAGTTGGAAACATCCTGGCGGTTAGGCATATCGTTGTAGATAGTCCCTTCGACTGTGAGTGTGAATTTCGAATTTACATCGTCTTTTTTAAACTGAAGAATGGAGGTACGGTCGGGCATTAACTGGATAAAATCGGCCATCACCACCTGCGAGAGGCAAACATCATCAGTGCCTTTGCGAACAGAGTGCTGCTGGTATCTTGCCAAAGCGAGCTTTATGAATGGGAAATACATGTTTTTGGGGTTGATGGCCAGGTCGCAGAACCACATCTGCCGTTCCTCATCAAAGTGAACGGGATAACCAACCACATCGGCCCGGGCTCCACCGCTTTCGGGATACTGCACATCGTCGTCAATCACCGGGGTCATTCTGAAATCCCCAGGCTGTGGAGACAACGTTTCCGGAGGCGTGGAATTATGCAGCGGATCAATTCCCCAATGCGTATATCGGGTTGTATAACCCGGGGTGACCATTGCCATAGTGTTCACTGCTCCTGCTTTTTTAGCGGGAGGCAAAATAATGCCCAGCATTTCATCGGCTCCCGACGAATACCAGGGGCGCTTCAGATAAATCCTCAACCCTCCCCCCAGGCGCTGGTGACGGATGGTAGTTTCGTTCTGCGCTTTCCGCCATTCGAACGTGGGGATGATATAATCAATCTCTGGAACGGCAGGCCGTGCCGTGCTCAAAATGTTGATCTTCTCTACCCACTTGCTTTCCCTCAGGGTTGTCAGCGAAGGATTATTTTTCAGGATTTTATCGAAATATTCCCTGTACCGCGATGCAGCCACCAGGCTGTAATCCACCCACCGGTGTCTGGTATCGCCAAAGTCCTGCACCAGCGGATCGATCCGGAGCTGAACCTGTTTCAAAAAGCTGAACTTCGATTCGGCAATTTCGAATTTGAGGTTGTTCACCATGTTTTTAGGTGCCTGAAGCTTTCGCTGCTGGATGGCCTCGAGTTTAACGCTCTGCTTTTGGAACAAGGTGTTTACCCGCTTCGATTCCGGTTGTGGGTCGGCCCTGAATTCGGTTATGTTGCGTTTGGGAAGATCCCGGTAAGGCTGAAATGCCAGGATGGGCTTTTCCTTCAGTTCCACTTTGGGAATGGAGGGAATGTACCCTTTGGTAATCACATCATCGTTGTAATGCACCGTAACATCGGGGATGGAATTCCGCCCCTGCTTTTCCTTGATGGTCATGGAAATATTATCATCGAGCGGGTCGACCCATTTGGTCTGGAACTCTACTTTTTCGGTGCTTTCACCATGAATGGCAAACCTGGTGTTAATTTTCACGGAAGTATCGGAGAAATCCCTGTCGGGGATCAAAGCCTGGATCTCAGGTTCGGTGACAGGTTGCTGCACCGCATGAACCAGCTCCATTTCCCTCGCCGGACTAATCATCCAGTGTCGTCCAGCCTTGGCCAGTTGTTCAAGTTCCGGGAGGTTCGAAGGTTTTTCATCGGCAACCATTTTCCAGATGGCCGAAAGCTGCTTCATATCCTTCTCGCGCCAGAAAGTGCTGTAGCGGATCCGCATGCGATAACCCTTCGGCAGATAAACGGTAAAAATACGGTCGCTGCTGTTCCATTTGGCATCTATTTCGCCTTCTTCCAGCCGGATGCGGACAATGCCGGCATTGTACCAGTCGTCGGGAATTGTCCCGTTGGTGTCGTCGGGCGACAACTCACTGTTGGTGAAGAAACCAAACATTCGTGGCTTGAATTCCTGGCTGTGGGTGTCTTCGTTCCCTTCGTCGAGGAATAAAGCAACACCTGCCGCCATGGGATCGGGAAGATAGATGATTTCAACTTCCGAAGGCTGATAAACTTTTTCAGTGGTTTTATCTTCGCGTTCGTACAATCCCTCGTGGGCGGCAATTATCTTATAGATCTCCTGGGCGGCGGATGGGTTACTTGTAAATGCCTTCTCAAATTTGCCATGGTTTTCGGCTATCTGCTGGCTGTTTTTAGGTGGAAGCAGGTAACGTTGCGAATAATCTGGATACGTTTTTCCTCCAACAGGATGGGCGTTTTCGTAATCTTTCGAAGCAATATCGTAATTACTGCGGATCACCATGGTCTCGAGGAATTCACCATCGCGAAGTTCATTTCCAACAAGGATAATGGGACTGGCCTGCGGCTCATAACGCATGTACCGGATATTCTTCCGGATATTCAAACCCGGATCTTCCGTTTGCTGCTCCAGAGGAACGCTGTTCCCAGCCAGGTCAACGGTGCGGATACGAATGCTGTAATCCCTACCAAACCTGAGCTTTGGTAATGTTCCCGGAACCAACTTCGAAACAGCATTCACCCGAAAGGAAAGATCGGGATTGAAGGCATATTTCTTCATTTCTTCGGTTTTGTTTGTATGCACAAAATCGCGCTTCACATCTGAAGAAGATTTTGGCTTGTAATCCTCCCCTTCATTGATGGCATATCCCGGCTTTCTAACCGAGAGGCTCCACCCCTCCCATCGGGCCAGCGTTTCCGAAATAAATACATCATCGGGATCGTCCGGATCTTCGGCAATACCAAGTTCTATGGAGCCCTCATCGGGTTCAATGCCATCCACAGGTGTGGCTTTGCCGGTTTCGTCGAACCAGGTATATTCGTCTTGCCGTTTATGCAGCGAAAACCATTTGTCGGGGTTCTCTTCGTAGGCAATGTCCATGCGGTAACCCTGCACCAGGTTGGATGAATACAAAGCATTATCCGGGACTTTTATCTTTAATTCGGCCCGGAAGGGAGCCTTTTCAATCACCGACGCCTGAAGCTCCAAATTGCTTTTAAAGCGGGAGAGAATATGCCCGGCCATATCGTTTTTGGTGATGGCAATACCCGCCGAGCGCATATAGGGCAAGCCTTCATCTTCGGGAACTTCCACAGGAGTAACCTTATTGAGGTCTATTTTACGGCTCAGGGCTACTTCCGATTTTGCCTCATAGAATTTGGCAATCTGATGCACCTTGGTTTCGGTCATGTTGTTGGCTTTAATGGCCGCGCCATCGGCATCGACCTGTATTACCGAAAAATCATCGGTGTTGATTTTTACAAACCCTTTGCTGAAAATGTTATCCGGTTTATCGGCCACATAAAAACCATTTGACGTAATCACATATGCCGTAGGAGGTGCCGAAAGCATTGAGCTACCCTCATCCACCAGGAGGTTGGCCGGGATGAAATGGACGTTCCCGTTGGCAGGAATATCGCTCTGATATGGAAGGTGAAAATCGAGCACAAAACCGAGTTTCCTCATAAACTGCGGATAACTATTGATAACGGACAATATATCGTGAAACTCAAATTCAGGTTTCTTCACCGGTTTTACTACCCTTCGCCTGGCTTCTTTACCTACCCGGTGAAAAGTCCTGAACTGCGCAAAATCGGTTGCAGGATTCATTTCCCGGGAGACAGGCCTTACCCTGTTCACCATCAAGGTCTGCCGTAAGGCATCTTCTTCGTCTTTTCGATGAATCAGAAGGTCGGTAGATTTCAGACGCATATTTTGTCGTGGCGTTCCCACCCGGTTGATTTCGGCTTCGTTGAGTCGCAACCTTGAAATAACCCCAAAGCTGGTATCGTCGATAAACTTATCGGCGGTCAGCAGTCGTGTCGGACTCTCCACCGCTGTTTTAATGTAGTTCTTAAAAAGGAAATCGTTTACATGCTTCAGGGGGAAGGAATTGATGCGTTTCACCGACAGATTTTCCTGCATGAAGCCTTTCACGCGGATATCGCTGTGAAAAATATCTTTAAACAAGGCAGCATCGGGCTTTTTGATAAGCTCGGCATTAACAGTCACCCCGTTGTTAAAGCGGAACTGGTAAGTGGATGCAAGAATTTTCTCCGCCCAGTTCATAATGTCGGGAAAGGCTCCCAAATTCGAATCCTTTGCTGTCTTCAACCTGACCGAAACAAAGACCGAGAGTTTCAGGTACTGTTTACCGCCCGATTCGGTGCGGTAATGCGGTAAGCTTGTAAAAATTAGTTCCTGTGGCATATATTTAAGATTAGGCCTCACCTCCGGCCCCTCTCCCAAGGGAGAGGGGAGGAAAGGCAATTTCTATTTTATTTTCAAATATTTTAATTAAAGGCTCTCTCTCTAACTTGCAAAAGCAAGGCAGTATTCGTTCCAGTCGTCTTCCATCACCATATCTACGAATTTCGGATCGGCATCGGCGCCCATAATTTCTTTGCGTACAGTTACTGACACTGTTTTGCTGAAGAAGAGTACCTCTACTTTCACCTTCAGGGTTGCTTCACCTTCCATGCGGGTCACTTTGTCCTTGCCGCCAACATTTTCAATAATTGCAGTAAGTGCCAGGTAGAATTCCATCGAAACCGTAATCAATCCCAAAATAGAGAGATGTCCGTTGATGCGGATGTAACCGGTGAGGGTGGTTTTAGTTTTTCCAGAAACAATTTCGACCTTGAAGTAAAACCCGCCCATGACCGAAACTGCTCCCGAAGCAACACCCACATTCAGCGACACCGCAGCTCCAAATTCGAAAGCAGCTTCGATAGACTGAACCCCCTCGAGGGTGGATACCAGTCTAAAGAATCCGCCGCCGCCATAAATGGAAATGGTGAGCAGGAACGGGTTTTCGCGCCTACAGAAGTTAAATGCTATAGTAAGCGGAGCCCCTGTGAAAGGAAGCGTAACCGCGGCACCCAGGCTGATATTGGTGATCATGCACATGCCCAGGGTAACATCGGGGATACTGATGTTAAACCCGGCGGTGACCCCGGTAGGTTTGAGGTCGATATACGGCCCGTCGTCAGAAAAGCCGGTGCTTGGAATAATGCTTTGCAGGTTGTTTACAAATGTGAGTACGCCCTGGAATTTGATGGGATTGTCCTTGTCGATATCCACTTTCACATCGGTTTTGGCCGAGGTGCCGGAACGGAATTCGAGGTAGTTGAAGTTCACCACCATCAGGGGTACGATATCCACCCCGAATTTTTCGAAGCGTGCGATACTGCTGAACTTAGCGGGCTGAGAAGTATCGAAAGGCCGTTCCAGGAGCGAGGTAATTGTAAGGGCTGTAAGAGGATTGGCCACTTTTACCTTTAACGAAGGAATAACAGTAATATCTGTTCCCTTAAACTCGGGTTGCCATTTGTATTCGGCAAAGAACGACAAATCGGTAGTATATACTTTTAAATTCGGCATCTTAGGCATATTGCCGTTGAGTGATTTTAGGAGTTCGGCCACCTTATCTTTTAAATTCTGCTTTAATCCGGCTAATTTTGCACTTACATCCGTCGCCAATGTTTTGGCCTGGTTTTCCAGAGCAAGCATTTCGTTGCGGATGTCTTCCAGTTCTTTTTTCAACTGGTTCACCTTGGCAATCATCGCATCAAAATCGCCTTTCAGGTCCACTACTTTCAAAAGACTGAAAATATCGATAACACCAAAAATTTTAGCTGAAGGGAAATCACCAATTGCATCGAAGAACTCTTTGGCTCTGAACATCAAGTTTTTAGAATCTTCCAGGTTGCCACCAACAGGACCCTGTAACTTGCTTAACCCATTTACAGCCATATTGGGTGAGAGAAACCCTCCGGCTTTATCACTTCCTCCGCTAAAATCGACCACAGCTCCTTTTACGCGGGCAAATACTTTACCCGGGTTGTTATCATCCTCGAGAGTGATATTGGCAGCCTTCCGCAAACCCGTAAGCTCCTCAATGGCTTTGATATAAACATCGGCTAACTGCATCACGGGGTGAAATTTGATGTCGGCCAGACCTTTTGCCGGGTATACCTTGCCGCCAAACAGCATGGTGTCGGTTTCGAAAGCTGTATCGTTATCCACAAAACTTTCGGAATAGGCAACCTTCTGGCCGTTAAATCCGGTAAGCGCATAAGTGGTGTTTGGATTGTACACATCAATCACCTGCTGCATAAGAGTGGTGTCGCGGGCTATACGGTTTTCGAGGAAAACAAGCGGCATCCTGATCTGATGCTCTTTATTCTCTTTATCGGTTGCAACAATACTGAACTTAAATCCTTCTCCCCCTACATTGATGTAAAAATTGTAATTTGTATTTTTCCGTATACTGACTAACTTATATTTCGAATTTCCCGATGAAGCTGGTGGCACTTTAATAAGCGTTTTTTCTTCGGGATTATCAATGTCTGGGGTTGAGAGTGTTTCGATGCGTATCGCCTGGAACGGAAACTCGATGAATTTACCTTCGGGATCGGTTCGGTTGTAAAAAACTTCTTTCTCCAGTACCACAATGAACATACGTTGCCGGTTAAGCGCTGCACGGGTTTCCTTGTGAAACTTGCGCTCGGTAACCTTTACAACTGCCGCACGGTGGCCGAAGGGGAAAAGATAACCCTCTTCTACAATTTTTACATAATGGTCTCGGCCAAGCGTTGCCAGGTGTTCCCATTCAATGATGTTCAGATAAGTATCGGCCGGGGCAGGTACATCAAAAAATGCATGCCAGTCGAGGTAAGCACCGAGCGATGTAAGCATCAGCTTTTTAACAGGAACAGCAAACGGTTTAAATCCCGGAATGGTGTAGTTCGAGGTGGTGTGCACCAGCTTGTGCCGGTTATTGGCATCGAGCGAAGCCATAAACGGGACGTTCCGTACTACTGCATCCTGATAATTGGCAGTAGCATCGTCGGCCCACAACACCCTGATGGTTTGGAGATTCTTGAAAGTTGCAAGGCTTGTTTTACCATCTTTTAGCTTCACTCCCATACGCGTATGCCATAACTCGGCAATTTCGCCCTTCGAAGCTTCAAGCGGGTCAATTACCCTGGTCTGACTGCTGATTACCACATTGCGTTTAAATTCAGGAACCTCAACATCCCTGAGGTCGAGTTTTGTTTTGTGGGTGAAATCGTTTAACTGGTTAGGCGAAATATACATCAGCGTTGGCGCCTCAATGGATGTGCTGGTAGGAGGAATAGGTGCTACCCGCAGATCCACCAGTTTCATGGCAGCAACACTGAAGGTCGGTTTCAGCGTTGTCGATTTATCAGCACGAACAAAATTATCGATCAGCTCGGGTCTATAAACAGCCTGGTTGCTGCGTAAAATGGGCGACTGCTGTTCCAGTTTCATATTATACTCCAGCGTTGCCGGTTTATTCTTTAGATTGGGAATACGGGACTGATTAACAGAAGCGGGCAATTTAACATCAAAAGAACTCTTCGACAGAATATTTTCCAATTTTACCCAGGCACGCGGATGAACACGCAGATCGAATTTGGACCAGTCGAGCAATTCCTCCATAATCAGCGGAAAACCCAGGTGACCGGCAGCAAGCTCGTAAGCCAGGCGACTTTTCTTTGCCCTGATTTGCATTGCCGGCAGTTTAATTTCGGTTTCGGATGACCTATCGTAATTCGGAACTTTGGTAGCCTCAAACCAGGCTTGTTCCAACGTATGCTGCGTTTGGAAATAAATAATTACTAATCCTTTGTTTGCCGGGTCGTCCAGCTCCATAAACGGAGCCTGCCCCTTGTTCGAGAATTTGAAATTGTGAAACTCAAACTCAAGCACCATCAGGTCTTCGGGTCGAAGTACCTTAATTTTCAATGCTTTCTTCGGAAGAAACTTAACATCTTCGTAATTGAGGTTAAGCTGTGGAGTATTACGGTTCACCTGAGTTGCGGCAGCTTTATTTTCCTGACGTTTTGCCGGAGGATCCTGTGGGGGAGTGATGAAATTAATTTCGCCTTCTTCCCGAAGCTTGCTTTCACGTTTGCTCTGAATTCGGATGGCAGGAGAATTCTCAAAATACGATGGCAATGTGATGGCATTCCCCACTACTGGCTGAAAAGCTGTTAGTTTAGGTTCAAAAACGTGACCAAAGACTTTTAATTCCTTCCCAAATGCTTCAAAAGCAGGTTTTGCTTCTCCGTTTTTAAATTGAAACGAACCCAGCGGATTTGGTACCCATTGCCCACCCGAAACCAGGGAAGCTCCCAAATAAAATTCGGAAGGCTCGTTGTCCTTAAATTCAGAATAATATAAAAACTTTTCGAAATCGAACCGGCTTGCAAGCTTTTGGTCTGGCCAGTATTGCACGGGTTGTTCATCGGAAACCCAAACAGCTTTATATGGGGTATCTCCACCCGAATGTGCTGCAAGTATATTCAAGTCGGGCTGTGCCTTGGTAACCAGCTTATCCGTTCCATGGAAGGAAATTTTCGCAACTACTTCCTTCCAGCCTTCAAACTGTGGAAGAATATAATGAACCGCATTCCCAGGTACATGTTTCAATACAGGAGTTTCCCCTTCGAAAGGACGGAGCATTAAATTGTCATTGAAAGATTCATAGGAATGAATCACCGACTTAACCGCCTGTTTCCCATGAAAATTAAAGCACCAGTCATGGCTGAGTTTCCCCGAACACTCACCGGTTAAAGTTAAAGCCAGGTCGTTTCTTTCTCCCAAAAATGAATTATCAAAAACCGAAATAAAATCGAGGGCAATTCTTCCATCAAGCCAATCGATAAAATGGAGCTGCTTTTTGATATTCAGTTCTGGAACAGCAATATTCATCATCCATTTATCACCGTTGTAAAAAATATCACCTTGCATTGAAAAATGGAAGTTGGATTGATTGATCGTCAGACCCTGAATTTTAAAGGTATACCTGTCTTTCCCCTCCTCAACTGTTACTTGGGGGTTTCGGGCAAAAAAACCGTGCGAAACAGCCCAAGCTATTTTTCCCTCCCGTTCCACCACAAATCTGTTTTTCGTATGCCACACAGTAAACGGTTTAAAACTCATTGCTTTCACCGTTTCAGCAACAGGATTTATGGCTAAAACGCCTAAGCCAACTGTTCGCAAAAAGTTACGCCTGTTGCTACCTGATGGAATATTGGGGTTGGGAGCTGTGAGGACTTTTCTCACATTCCTGAGGTGTAAAAGTTTAAAGTGCATAGTAAGCCAGTTAGGTGATATAAAGGCCGTTAGTAATTGTTGATTAAAAGTAAGGTAAATTAGTCTTTTATCAAAAGGAAAGGTGGAGAAAGAATAAAAAATATCTGAATATCCTATTCGTAACCAATCGTGTAGCGAACAGGAATGTTAAGGGTTTGAAGAGACTGTTTTTAGCCTATTATTTCACAAATTCATGTATGTATGGGGCCATCACTCATTACAAATTCGCAATTATTTACTTATTTTTTATACTCATCTATATAAACAGAAGGTGTGCGTCCGGTTAATCTCTTAAACTGTTCGTTGAAATGGGACAAATTATTGAAACCACTCTGAAAACATGCACTGGAAATGGTGGTGTTATCTTCGAGGAGGAGCTTACAGGCATTCCCGATTCTAAACTCATTCAAAAAAGAAGTAAAAGTCTTTCCCGTATGTTTTTTAAAATAACGGCAAAAGGCAGTTTCGCACATATTTACTGTGCCCGACACATCCTTTAATGCTATGTTTCTGGTGAAGTTTCTGATAATATATTCATGGATTTTATTAAACCTGTAAAAATCGTAAGTGTTGATAGTGCGGGAATATCCAATGCTGGAAAGAAAGCAACTTTCTTTGGTGTTTGCCATAAAATCCAATAGCAGAATTAACTCGGTAATCCTTTGAATTCCTGTTTTTTGAAATATACTTTTTATCCGATTACCAATATAATCCCGTGCGTCTCCCAAAAACTGAATTCCTCTTTGCGATTTACCGAGAAACTCTTTAATGGCATTCATTTCAGGGATATTAACAAACATTGAATCAAACACCTCTTTTCGGAATTGAATCACCAAAGCTTTTATTCCTTCTGTGTTCTTGTTTATTACATAACTTTCGTCGCTTTTCCACCAGTGCGGAACATTTTCACCTATAATACATACTTCGCCTTCGTCAAAACGTGTAATGCTATCTCCAATAAAGCTGGTACCGGTACTTTTAACTACTAGCAAAATTTCAATCTCCGGATGAAAATGCCAGGGTACGGTAAAATGTGGCTTTTCCTCATCCAGGAAAATAACCGATTGCTCAGGCAAAGGAACAAGCTTCTGAAAAAATGGTTTCATACTCAGGTTTTTATGTCAGATCAAATGGCATACAATTATTCAGCTCCATTTTAAGACCTTTTCACTCAACATCGTTTAGTGTGAAATATTTCCATATTTAGCAACTGTGAATTAATTAACATTTAAAAGTGCTAAAATAGCATTATATAAGGATAAATACGCTAAATTTTTCTATAAAATTCAATCATACCTTTATCCTAACATTTACACTTACATACAGGCTATTACAGCAGCATTATTTTTTTTAGGGGCCTCTGATTTACATAACTAAACTACTTTGGCATGAAAGAATTTTCAACACTGGACTGGGTTGTTTTCATAGGTTATATTTCCATTATAGTTTTTGTAGGGTTATGGGTTTCCCGCACCCGGAAAGGGCAACAAAAGACTGCACAGGATTATTTTTTAGCAAATAAAGCTTTACCCTGGTGGGCAATTGGTGCTACGTTACTTTCGGCTAATATTTCAGCCGAACATTTTATAGCCATGTCAGGATCGGGTTATGCTATTGGACTCGCAATTGCAGCTTACGAGTGGGTTGCAGCGGTTGTATTAATTATTGTAGCCAAGTTTTTTCTTCCTGTATTCATCGAAAAGGGTATTTATACTATGCCTCAGTTTCTTACCCAGCGCTATGACAGAAGGGTGAGCACAAGTCTTGCTATATTCTGGTTACTGGTGTATGTTTTTGTAAATATGACTGCAGTAAGTTACCTGGGGGCGCTTGCAATGGAGAAGATATTAGGCGTGCCATTAGTTTATGGTGTTATTGGATTTGCCTCGTTTTCAGCTTTGTATTCGTTGTGGGGCGGCATGAAAGCTGTAGCATGGACTGATGTGATAACCGTTTTAGTATTGGTTTTCGGAGGACTCGTTACCACTTATCTGTCGTTAGATGCTGTGAGTGCCGGTCACGGAGCATTTGCAGGAATGAAAGAAGTTCTGCACCAAGCCCCTCAAAAATTCCATATGATTATTGAAAAAGGAACAATATTCATTCCCGATGGTAAAGGAGGCACGAAAGATGCTTTTATGGATCTTCCAGGTCTTGGAGTTATTTTGGGCTCGATGTGGCTTACCAATATAGGATTCTGGGGCTTCAACCAGTTTATTATTCAACGCGGCCTTGCAGGTAAAAGCCTTAAAGAAGCTCAGCACGGAATTGTCTTTGCAGGTTATCTTAAGTTATTAATGCCTATTCTGGTTGTTATACCGGGTATTGCAGCATTCGTTCTCGGTGCCAAACTTGTCCGTTCTGATGAAGCATATCCATGGTTACTTAAAACCATAATTCCTGTCGGAATAACCGGATTGTCGTTTTCGGCAATAGCTGCTGCCGCTGTTTCTTCTTTAAGCTCTCTTGTAAACAGTGTTTCTACAATTTTTACTATCGATATTTACAAAGGCTACCTCAACAAGGAGGCAAACGACAAGCAAATGGTAAGGGTTGGAAGAATTGTAGTGTTTATTGCCCTACTTATCTCCACCCTGGTGGCGCCCCAGCTCCGGACACTAGATCAGGCTTACCAATACATACAGGAATACACAGGATACATATATCCCGGATCCTTCCTGATTTTCTTCTGCGGACTCTTTTGGAGACAGGCTACAGCAAATGCCGCCTTTTGGACTGCTATTCTCACCATCCCGATTGGTATTGCGTTTAAGGTGGTTTGCCCTGAGATGCCTTTCATTTTAAGAATCGGATATGTTTTTATGATTCTATCGGTAGTTATGGTTGGGCTCAGCTTACTGGACAAATCGCACAAAATAGAAAACTCTTTCTCCAGTGAGATGGTGAGAAAAAAGATGCTTACCACTGGAATTCTGATCTTAAGCATTGCTCTTATAATAGGAGTTGTCGCAGCGTTTTTTGTATACCCGCTCCGCGATCTTGCTTTCGATTCAATTTATGTTTTAGTGACCGGCTTTGTACTTACCGGGTTGATCTTGATATTTAACTATTCGGGGAAAACCCTGAATATTAAAAGTATTATTAATGAAAAAGGTCTTTTTAAAACAAGTATGCCATTTAATATAGCATCGATTGGAATATGCGGTATTCTGGCAACCATTTACTATTTCTTCTGGTAGTTAAACATTAACTGTACGATTATATGATAAAACGGGATAAAAGTCATCCGCTATTATTGAAGCCCGATGAGGAGAATAAAATTTATCAATCATTTACCAGTCGGGAAGCCGGTTGGGATTATCTGAACTTTGAAGCACGGTTGATTGAAAAAGGTAACTCGTGGACAGGAAATACGGAAGATAACGAGTACATGTTCGTACTATTGGGAGGAGATTTTAAGGCCGTCACCTCCAAAGGTAACTGGAAAACGAATAATGGCCGGAAAAATGTATTCAGCGGTTTGCCATTTGCCCTGTATCTTCCGCCCCAAACGGAGTATAATATAACTGCCACAAGCGAAGTTCTTGATATCGCAGGCTGCTGGAGCCCTACCGACCAGGTATATTCTCCAATATTTGTAACTCCCGACGCTGTTAAAAATATGGGCGTCGAATTTCGTGGAGGTGGTAATGCCAGTCGCCAGATAAACAGTATTCTTCCCCCGGGTTCCTCCTGCCACCGTTTAGTGAGTGTTGAAGTTTATACTCCATCGGGTAACTGGAGTTCATATCCGCCCCACAAACATGATGTTCACAAAACTGATCCCTCAGGCAAAATCCTCGAAGCGGATCTCGAAGAAATATACTTCTACAAAATAGATAAACCCGAAGGATTTGCATTTCAAAGAGTTTATAACGACATGAGGAGTCTCGACGAAACTATGAGTGTGCAAAACAACGAGGTAGTCCTGATCCCGGAAGGTTACCATCCTGTAACGGTTGCACCCGGGTTCAACGGTTATTATCTGAACTTCCTGGCTGGTAGTGCACAGTCGCTTGCGGCAAGTGACGACCCTGATCTCGCATGGATAAAAAAATCCTGGCCTGGTTTGGATCCACGCCTTCCAATTGTAGAATAGAGTGTAACAGTATCAATCTGTAAATTATAAGATAAAGTCATGACTATTAAAACAAAAATGCAACAAACAAGCGAAACCAGAACTGAGTTCTGGAACGACTCATGCTCCATCAGAGAGTTGACCGAAGCTGTTGCACAAGGTGCTGTGGGAGCTACTTCCAACCCAATGATTGTTTACAACGTTATTTCGAACGAAAGAGAGATCTGGAAAGATACCCTGCAAGCTATTATTAAAAATTATCCTGACGATTCGGAAGACGAAATCACCTGGAGGCTTATCGAAACCATTGGAATGAAAGCTGCCAATGTATTGGATAATGTTTACCGGACCTATAAAGGAACAAAGGGCCGATTGTCCCTTCAGGTTAACCCAATGCATTTTCGCAGTACAGGTAAAATGACAGCACATGCTAAATACCTTGCTGCACTTGCTCCAAACATGGCAATAAAAGTGCCCTGTGTTGGTGCTGGCATGGATGCTATTGAAGAATTAACTGCTGCAGGAATTTGTGTAAATGTAACCGTTTCTTTTACTGTTGCACAAGCTCTTGCAGCAGCCGAGAGAATCGAACGGGGCCTGAACCGTGCCAAAGCCAACGGAATTGACATCAATACCTTTACCCCTTATGTTACCATTATGGTTGGCAGGTTGGATGATCAATTAAAAAGGGTAATGAACAGCGAGAAAATCTCCATTGATCCAGGATATCTGGAATGGGCGGGAGTAGCTGCTTTTAAAAAAGCATATCAAATTTTTCAACAGAAAGGATACCGGAGTAAACTGCTATCGGCCGCATACCGGAACCATATGCATTGGTCCGAATTTATTGGAGGCGATGTAGTTGTATCAATGCCTTACGAATGGTGGAACAGGTTCAATAATTCGGAAGTAGAAGTTATTCCCCGCATACATATACCTGTAAGAGAAGAAATTGTTGATACATTATACGGAACTTTCAAAGACTTTCGCACTGCTTATGATGAGGATGGCATGAAAGAAAGCGACTTTATACATTTTGGAGCCTCGATACATACATTGAATCAATTTATAACCGGCTATCAGAATCTCCAGACACTTATCAGAGAAGCTATACTGGTGTAAAATCCCCGGTAAGGCGAAAGCTGGTGCGGGTTTGTAACGCGTGCCTTTCGATACCGCAAACGCGCGCAAGCACTCAAAGAAAAGTCAATTACAATTAAAAACCGAAATTAAATGTTACAACAGAAAACAGTTTTTAAAACAACCGCCCAGGCTCTTATACTATATCTTAAAAATCAGTACGTAGAGCGCGATGGGGAAGAATACCCTTTCTTTGCAGGCTGTTTGGGAATATTTGGTCATGGTAATGTAGCCGGGATAGGAGAGGGTCTCATGGAAAATCCTGATTTTAAATACATCATGACCCGCAATGAACAGGCTTCGGTTCATGTAGCCATTGCTTATGCTAAAATGAAAAACCGGTTGGGTACCTTCGCCTGTACTTCCTCCATCGGTCCTGGAGCTACCAATATGATTACAGGTGCAGCTTGTGCTACTATAAACAGGTTACCGGTACTCATTTTGCCAGGTGATATTTTTGCACAGCGAAATGTTGCTCCGGTGCTGCAGCAACTGGAATGGTCGTATACCCAGGATATATCAGTGAACGATTGCTTTAAGCCTGTATCCAGGTACTGGGACAGGATTAACCGGCCTGAGCAACTTATAACTGCTTTGCCTGAAGTTATGAGGGTACTCACTTCGCCATCCGAAACCGGCGCGGTAACCTTGGCAATTCCACAGGATGTCCAGGCCGAAGCTTATGAGTTCCCTGCCGCACTTTTCCGAAAACGGGTGTGGCGCATCGCCAGACCACGTCCCGATGCTGCAATTCTTAAAGAGGCTGCCGATATGATTAAGGCTTCGAAAAACCCTTTGATAATTGCAGGTGGTGGTGTAATTTACAGTGAAGCTACTGATGTACTGAAAACGCTTATCGAAGCAACGGGCATACCGGTTGCCGAAACTTTTGCAGGAAAAGGGACCCTACCCTATAATCACCCTTCGAATCTGGGTGCTGTTGGTGTCACAGGTACTCCCGGGGCCAATGAAATATCCCGTGAAGCGAATTTGGTTATTGGAATTGGCACCAGGTACAGCGATTTTACAACTGCTTCCAAAACTGCGTTTCAAAATCCGGAGGTAAAATTTATCAATATTAATATTGCTGAATTCGACTCTTTTAAACATGGGGCACTACCACTTACCTGCGATGCAAAAGTATGCCTGGAAGAGCTTCTCCCTCTGCTAGGGAGCTATAAAGTTGATACTTCCTATAAACAAAGAATTGCACAGTTAAATGCAGATTGGGATGTTAAGGTGACTGAAATTTATAAATCCGGCGGAGTGTTGCCTGTTAGCCAGGCAGAGGTGGTGGGAGCTGTTAATGATTTTTCGGAAGCACAGGATGTATTGCTTTGTGCTGCAGGCAGCCTTCCCGGAGATTTGCATAAATTATGGAGAACCCGAGACACCAAAGGGTTTCATCTCGAATATGGATATTCAACAATGGGTTATGAATGTGCTGCCGGGATAGGTGCGAAAATGGCCTGTCCCGACAGGGAAATATGGGTTATGGTTGGCGATGGTAATTACCTGATGATGAATAACGAGATTATTACTGCCATCCAGGAAGGTATCAAGATGAATATCATACTGCTTGACAATAAAGGCTTCGGAAGTATCGGGGCTCTGTCACAATCGGTGGGTGGCCAAAGATTCGGAACTAAATACCGCTACCGCGACAAAGCAACTGGAATGCTCTCAGGCGATTTCTTACCTGTTGATTTAGCACAAAATGCACGTAGCCTGGGTGCCCATGTTATTGAAGCTACGGATATCAATTCATTAAAAGATGCTCTCAGGGAAGCTAAGCAACATCCCAATACAACAGTAATTACCATAGAAACCGACCTGTACAAAGGTGTTGCAGGGTATGCCTGGTGGGATGTGGCCATTGCCGAAGTCTCCTCTGTTGAATCGGTCCGGAAAGCTTACGAGAACTATAAAACAAATAAGAAAAAACAAAGACATTATTTGTAAACAGTGTGATAGTGCAATGTCATTAGTTTATGAAGAGGCTGGCGCGTTTCTGTGCGATATCCTGGCACGCGTTACAAACACGCACCAGCACTTTGAGCCAAAAATTTGCTTAACTGAATAACCTTGGGAATTAGGGAGAAGTATTTCAGAATTAACCAGATTAGAGTAAAAAATAGTTAATTATAAATGTTTTAGCGTATGAGTAATGTACTGAAAAATTACATAAACGGGCAATGGGTTGGAAGCGGAAGCACAGCCAATATTCCGGTTGAAAATCCTGCAACCGGGGAAACCCTTTACCATGTACCTGCGGGTAGCCGAAGCGATGTTGACTTTGCAGCAACTGCGGCCCGGCAGGCATGGAAATCATGGCGTGATACCCCAGCAACACAGCGAATTCAGTATTTGTTTAAAATGAAGCGGATATTGGAAGAAAATACCGACGAAATAGCCCGTATATGCACCGACGAATGTGGTAAAACATTTGCAGAATCGAAAGCCGAAATGGTCCGCGCCCTGGAAAATATTGAAGTCGCCTGCGGAATTCCAACCTTGATGCAAAGCGAATTTTCGGAAGATATAGCATTGGGAATAGACGAGTTTATGATACGGCAACCAATAGGTGTCGGCGCTTGTATCTCTCCTTTCAATTTCCCTATCATGATCCCGTTCTGGTTTATGCCTTATGCCTTGGCTTGTGGTAACACCTATATAGTAAAACCGTCAGAGAAGGTTCCGATGACCATGACCCGGATATTTGAATTATTCAGTGAATTGAATCTTCCAGACGGGGTTCTGAATTTGGTTCACGGCGGAAAGGAAACTGTGGATGGCATCCTTGAGCATCCTTTCATTTCGGCTATAAGCTTTGTAGGATCGTCGCCGGTTGCAAAGTACGTTTATCAAAAAGGAACTGCAAACGGAAAGCGGGTACAGGCACAGGGTGGCGCTAAAAATCCCCTGGTTATTATGCCCGATGCCGATGTTGAAAGTACCGTCAGAATTATTGCCGACAGCGCCTTTGGCTGTGCCGGCCAACGTTGTCTGGCAGCATCAGTGGTAATAACTGTTGGTGAAGCAAAGGAAAAGTTTACACATGAGTTGGTTAATGCAGCAAAAGCAAAAAAAACCGGTTACGGTATGAATAATGACACCGCTATAGGGCCGGTTATCACAGCAGAAAGCAAGAAACGAATTGAAAACCTGATTGAGAAAGGTTCTAACGAAGGGGCCGAATTATTGCTGGATGGCCGTGGAGCTAGCGTACCCGGTTTTGAAAAAGGTTATTTTATAAATGCTACGGTATTGGGGAACGTGAAAACGGATTCCGAAATACATCAAACGGAAATATTTGGTCCGGTATTAAGCCTAATGGAGGCGCAAACACTCGATGAAGCCATTTCCATAGTGAATTCCGGAAAATACGGTAATTCAGCCTGCATTTTTACCCGTAGCGGGGCTGCTGCACGAAAATTCCGCCACGATGCTATTGCCGGGAATATTGGTGTTAATATAGGCATTGCCGCTCCTATGGCGTTTTTCCCTTTCAGTGGGTGGAAGGACAGCTTCTTTGGCGACCTACACGGTCAATCCCGTCACGCGGTTGAGTTTTACACCCAAACAAAAGTAGTTATCGAGCGGTGGAATGACGAATGGACACGAAAGTTCTAAATGAAAAAAGCATAGTATTTACCATTCAATTCTAAAATAAATTAATATGATAAAAATCGCTAATGCCCCTTGTTCATGGGGTGTTCTGGAATTTGATATCAGCGGCAAAACAGCAGGTTATAATCAGGTACTCGATGAAATCCAGGAAACAGGCTATGCCGGCACAGAATTAGGCGATTGGGGATTTATGCCTGTCAATCCGGTTGATTTATCGAAAGAATTAAATAAGCGGGAACTAGCATTGGTCGGAGCTTTTGTACCGGTTTTCCTCAAGGACCGGTCCTGTCATAATCCCGGTATGGAAGTGGCTTTGCGCACTGCCGAACTAATGGCAAAATCCGGAGCAGAAAATGCCTTCCTCATTCTTGCCGACGAAAACGGAAGGGTAAAAGAACGCACTCAGAACGCGGGAAGAATTAGTCCAGAAATGGGGCTTACCAGTGATGAATGGTTGACATTTGCAGATGGAGCAAATCGCATTGCTCAGGAGGTTAAAAAACAGACAGGGCTGCGTACAGCTTTCCACCACCATTGTGCAGGGTATATCGAAACTCCCGAAGAAATTGAGATTTTTCTGTCCCTCACAGATCCGGGCCTAATAGGACTGGTACTGGATATGGGCCATTATACTTTTGGCGGAGGCGACCCTGTAGAGGCATTAACGAAATATAAAGAACGGATCTGGCATGTCCATTTTAAGGATTGCAGCCTTGAAGTTACAGAGAAATCGATACTTAAAGGATATGATTATTTTCAATCAGTTAACGCCGGCATTTTTTGTGAATTGGGAAAAGGTATAGTGGATTTCCCGGCCATAGTGAAAGAACTTAAGACACAAAATTACAATGAATGGATTGTTATTGAACAGGATGTTTTACCCGGAATGGGTGATCCAAAAGCTTGTGCTCTGCGTAACCGCGAATATATTCGGACATTAGGATTATAATTACCAGATTAACATTTCAATTAAAATTTAGTGTATATGAAAAAAGTAAATATCGGGGTTATTGGTACCGGACGCATCGGGAAAGTTCACATTGCAACCCTGGTACAAAGTGTACCTCAGGCAAATGTTGTTGCCATAGCCGATGTTAGTAACGCAAGTGCCAGTGAAACCGGTCAGAAGTTTGGGATAGAAAAGGTGTACGGTAACTATAAAGAGATTTTAAACAATCCGGGTATTGAAGCCGTGGCAATATGTTCGCCAACAGATACACATGCTCAGTATATTATAGAGGCTGCTAATGCTGGTAAGCATATCTTTTGTGAAAAACCAGTTGATCTGTCGGTAAAAAAAATACAAGAGGCACTGGATGCAGTGAAAAAAGCCGGAGTTAAACTTATGGTAGGCTTTAATCGCCGCTTCGACCCCAATTTTTTAAAGGTAAAAGAAATGGTAATGGATGGTAAAATAGGCGACCCTCACGTTCTGAAAATCACATCGCGCGATCCGGCACCTCCGCCTGCCGAATACAGCGCCGTATCAGGGGGTATCTTTATGGATATGACCATTCACGATTTTGATATGGCTCGTTATATTGCAGGAAGTGAAGTAACTGAGGTTTTTACAAGAGCAGCAGTTCTTGTCGATCCCGAAATCGGAAAAGCTGGCGATGTGGATACAGCTATTGTTACGCTTACTTTTGCCAATGGAGCACTCGGAGTAATTGATAACAGCCGGAAAGCAGTGTATGGCTACGACCAACGGCTTGAAGTTTTTGGATCAAAAGGTATGGTAAACATTGAAAACAATTTCCCCGAAAACCACCGTTTCTTTAATGCTGAAGGAGTTCATGGTTCTCTACCTTTGAATTTCTTTATGGACCGTTATCTTGAATCGTATGCCAACGAGATGAAAATATTCTGTAATGTTGTGCTGAACGATGCACCTCTGCCAGTGAAAGGAGAGGACGGCCTGATGGCAGTAGCTATAGCACTGGCTGCCAAAAAGTCGTACCAGGAAAACAGACCCGTAAAAATCAGCGAAATTATTAGTTAAGGTAGGAGATTGTTACAAATCCCCGGCAACTTTC
Source organism: Bacteroidota bacterium (assembly GCA_023429135.1). Lineage (GTDB taxonomy): Bacteria > Bacteroidota > Bacteroidia > Bacteroidales > JAAUTT01 > JAAUTT01. The sequence continues at coordinate 118,178 of JAEYWD010000008.1, forward strand.
GTTATCGGGGATTATCTCTCCAATAAACTTTAAACCATCCCGATATTCCATGCCCCATCAGTCGTCACTTTTAACAGGGAACCGGCTTTTGGAAAGCTAACGAAGCGTAGGCTGGTTATTGACATTCAGAGTGACTATATTATTTTTCTATTCACTTAAAGGAATAAAAAGTACTTGAATATACTACTCGTACCCAATCTCATTCACTATCAGCTTGCCTCCTGCAACTATCGAAGCATGGTTAATTGCATAACCAGCAACAGGAACTCCATTTAACTGGTAAAACTCTGTAGGTTTCGCAACCGGATTTTTCGAGTACTTAATTATGAACGGATTAGCAGTCTTGGAAGGTTTAATGGTGATTTCGTCAAATGCCGGAACTCCCAGCACATATTCAGGATTCCCGGGACATACCGGGTAAAAACCCATCATGGAGCAAACGAGCCAGGCTGACATTTGTCCGGCATCTTCGTTCCCGCTCAAACCACCGGGCCCTGTGCCATATTCCTCGGTAACAGTTCTACGGACCCATTCATGTGTTTTGCCGAAATCGCCCACCATTGAAAACAGGTAAATAGCCTGGTGGTCGGTTTCGTTACCATGCCAGTAATGACCGTTGTCGAAAAATTCGTTGAGGCGTTTCAAAAAAGGTTCTTTTCCACCATAAAGGCTTGTCAGACCAGGGATATCGTGTGGTACATACCAGGTATACTGGAAAGGGGTTCCTTCGCAAATAAATTTGGTTTTCGAAAAGGGGTCGAACGGCTCAATCCAGAGGCCGTCGGCATAGCGACCCCGGACGTAACCTGTTTGTTTGTCGAAAACATTGCGGTAGTTTTGAGAACGTCTTATTAGCTGATTGTAATCGTCGGATTTCCCAATGCCCTTCGCAAACTGGGAGAGAGCATAATCGTCGAGCGCATATTCGAGCGTTCGCGACACCTGCTCACGCTTATGAAAAGCATCCCAAACACTGTCTTCGAGAGGGATGTAACCATATTTTAAATAGCTCAAAAGCGCACGTCGTCCTTTACCATCTTTGTATTCTTCAGGAGTTGGTGTTTCGAAAGCGTTCTGCCGCATGTAACGAAAGGCTTTTTCCGTATCAAAATCTTTAATTCCCCGCATGTAAGCATCGGTAATCATGGTGCTTACGTGATCGCCAATCATGGCAGCGGTGTAGCTTCCCCAAGCGGGGAAAATGGGCATCCAGCCACCTTGTTCTGCTTTTGCCACGAGCGATTTCACCATATGAAGGCTGCGTTCGGGTTCCAGGATGGTCATCAGGGGATGGAGGGCACGGTAAGTGTCCCACATTGAAAAATCGTCGTAGTAATCGAACCCAACGGCTTTATGGATAAGCGTATCCTGGGCAAATCCCTGATAACTGCCATCTACGTCACTAGCAATCCGTGGAAGCTGGTAGCAATGATACAGGGCTGTATAAAACTTCACTTTATCGTCTTTCGAATTCCCCTTCACCTGCACTTTTCCAATTGTCTGGTTCCAATAGTCTTCTGTTTCCTTGCGAAGTTGGGCAAACTTCCAGTGCGGTATTTCGGTCTGAAGATTTTTACGGGCTGCTTCAATGCTTGTGAACGAGGTTCCTGTTTTCACCTGCACGGAAGTTTCCTTTCCAAAGCTTACAATTATGTGTTGCGGATTCCCGGCAACCTGTATAGTTTTAAAAGGCTTATCGAACCTGATGACAAAATATCCGCTGAAGCCTGCCGGTTTGCCCCAACCCTGATAAATTCTGTGAACGGGGTTATAACCCACAATTTCGTTGTTCTTTTGATCGAACCAGATTTTCCCAAGTTTTTCGTCGCTGTTGGCGCGGATGTAAATGCAAGAAGTTTCTTTTCCCGGAAAAGTCAGTTTCATCATCCCTGAACGTACGTGAGCAGTAAGTTCATTTTTAATGTTAAACCTTTCGAGCAATAAACTGTAGTATGCCGGAGTGGCCACTTCGTTTGCATGGCTGAATTCCGAAACTGGATTTATTACTGTGTCGGGTTTTGATGCTGTGAACGGCATCAGGGTTACGCTACCGTAATCCTGGGTACAGCTACCACTCATCCAGTGAGTACCGCGGAACCCGGTGATAAGCTTATCGTTGTAATAATATGGGGAAATGCACTTATCTTCTGTGGTACGAGTTTCGGGAGTCCATTGGGTCATCCCAAATGGTCGGCCAACACCAGGAAAGGTTTGTCCTTTCAACTCCGAACCTGCTTCGCTGTGTTTACGGGCACTTTCGGTTGTGGCTGGCGCTGTGCCAATCAAAGGATCGACAAACTGAACGGGGGATTGGGCATTTAATGCAAAAGGTATCAATAGGAATATCAGGCGCTTCATTTAGTCAGCAATTAAAGTTTATGCCGAAGATATGAAAAATGTTAACAGCATGGACGTAATTCCCTATCCATGCACTCGTGGAAAAGGAATTTAGCTGTTTATAGTATCCTTATTAAAGTCGTTAAGGAAGTGAACTTTTGTGCCTGTTTCCCGATCAAATTTTCACCAGCCAAGCTAAATGTGGAAGTCTCATTTTGATAAAAAGTTATAGTTTCCGCTTTGTAATTTGTAAATCCTGTAACCTCCCTCTTCTTTAAGGAATTTGATATACTTCGAAGATCCTACTGCCTTGCCGCTTTCTGTCACCTTTTGACCTTTCTTTACAGGTATATTAACCGTTGCTAAACTACCAACCGGAACAGTAACCTGCATGAAAAACTGATCAGGACTTTTTTTCCAGAAAATACCTGCTTCGCCATTCACTGTATTGTTGAAATATTTCACATAAGTAAGATCTCCAACTGGTTGCGGACGGAAAATAATGTGTTTATACCCGGGGTTTTCCATATCGACGTTCATGCCGGCCAGTTTACGGTAATACCAGACCAGTCCGCCTCCAAACATAGGATGATTATGCGATCCTTCTTCGCTCCACTGTTCGCGTGTGGTGGTAGATCCCAATTCCAGCCAATGCCCGTAAGAGGGCTCTTCGCGTTTGTTCATCGCTTCGTAGGCTAATTCGTGCAGTCCGTTTTCGGTAAGAACCTCGAAAAAGAACTGGGTACCGAAAATCCCTGTATCAAGGTGACCCTTGTTTTCGGCGATATCCTTTTTCAAAGCTGCAATTACCCGCTGGTACTGACTGGCAGGCACTCCAATCCGCAATGCAAAGATATTGCCTCCGGCTTTGCCGTACGATCCGGTTGTTTCGTTGTAAAATCTTTTTTGAAAAGCCTGCCGGGTTTTTTCGGCCAAAGCACTGTATTCCTCAGCTTCAACCATACTCCCCAGAATCTTAGCCGTTTTGGCTGCAATATCCACACAACGCCAGAAATAGAATGTATGCACCATCTCATCCGGAGGCAGATTGCCGGGAGTTACCCAGTCGCCCAGGTTATACCATTTCAGCACTTGCCCATCGTTACCAGTACGTTTCGAGAACATGATGCCATCGCTGTCGACCCAGGTTTGCATGTAGCGGATATAACCTTTCATGCCTTCGTAATTATCTACGAGCATGTCTTTCGCACCGTAGTGCAGGTAAAATTCCCAGGGCATGATACAGATAGCCGCACCCCAGGCCACACCGCCTCCACAGCCCGGCTGCCAGGGAGCTCCGTTGGGAACATATCCCGTTGTTGCATCTTGGTTTTCAAGCATATCGGCAATCCATTTTTGATAAAACGGGCGGGCATCAAAATTGTGCATTACGGCAACACAACTCACCTGGCCATCGCCTGTGTAGCCGTTGCGCTCACGGTGAGGGCAGTCGCTGGCAATTGCGCCATGCATGTTATCCTGCTGACTAGTACGCCATATTTCGTTGATGCGGTTGAACATGGAGTTGGAAGTTTCGAATACCGATGAAACCGGAACTTCGGTGTAAACTGATTCAGCAATTATATTTTCAGGCTTCAGCTCTCCGTACCAGTTTTTGATTTCCACGCCACTGAACACAAACCAGTTGAAACGAGGCGCATAGTTCTCGGGGCCTGAGCCCTTGAAAATGTAGGTGTTATCGCCTGAGTACTGGTTGGCATTAAAAGCAATATCCACCTGGTGTCCGGCAGGAGCCGAAACATTCACCAGACGTACCCAGCCGGAAATTTCTTTTCCAAAATCGACAAAATAACTGCCGTTATCACGTTTTTCAATTTTTACGGGTTTCAGTTGCTCCATCACTTTGTCCGATGGCGATGTCTGTGCTGTCAGTCTTCCGAAAGGAGCATTGCGGATGGCTACTTTTTCCCACTGTGTATCGTCAAAGGAAGCCTCGCTCCATTCAGGCTGTTCCAGACGTGCATCGTAAGTTTCGCCATAGTAAACCATATTTTTCAGGAGCGGACTTTTAGCGGCTTTCCAGCTTTCGTCGCTAGCAATCACCTCTTCAGAGCCATCGGCGTATGTAATGTGAAGCTGACCCAGAAAACGGGTAGTTGCATACCCTTCGCACCAGAACATGCGCGGATTATAAAAGCCATTGCCCAGAATGGCGCCTATGGCATTTTCACCCTCCAAAAGCATTGAAGTAACATCGTATGCAAGGTACATCACCTTGTAACCTTTGAAATTATCTTCGACATTAATCGACATTTCGCCAAGCTTTGGCCTTCTGGAGTAGTTAGTGATGTTGGGTACAAGCACATCGTCGCCTGCCTTCCTGCCATTCACATAAAACTCGAAGTACCCCAGTCCGGTAACAAAAGCAACCGCTTTCTTAATTTGCTTCTGCACTTTAAATTTTTTGCGTAACATGGGTGCAGCCGGACCAAAATCATCGAATTTCTGGCCCGGATAATCGGGGCGTTTAAAATGATCCTCGCCTTCCCAGGGAGCACCAATCCATCTGGCTTTCCACTCTTCAGGGTTCAGAATACCCATTCGCCAGAAAACTGGCTTGCTCCAGGCTGACACTTTGCCTCGATTATCCCAAACACGTACCTGCCACCAGCATTCTATGCGTGAAGTCAATGGCTTTCCGCGGTACAGAACGCGGTTATTCTGGTCGCCGGAAACTTTCTGGCTATCCCACAGATCTGGATTCTCGATACCGGCTTCGGTTGTGGCTACACGTATTTGCCAGGCAGTCTGAAACTGTCCGTGTTCACCAGGATCGGCAGTGTTTATCCAAGCCATCCGGGGTTGTAAAACATCTACCACCGAAGGGTTATGCATATATTCGCAGGTTAGCCGGGAGGGATTGATTCCTGGGTAAGCCAGGAATGGGAAAAAGCAAAATAATGATGCTATCAGTAGTTTATTCATGGTTTATGGTAATAATGTGGATCTTTTACTTTATGGACGCAAAGTATAATCCTTTGCGATCTTTGCGACCTTTTCTAATTAAAATTCCCCTGATCAGTTAATTCATATTCGTTTTTACTGTTCAGACGGTATGTCAGGAATGAAACATTACTTTTATCCACATTTACAAGCATATACGTGCTTTTGGCACCCATATCGCCTGTTCCGCGGGCATGCCCAACATCCACATGCCACAGCCGGTTTATCTTAACTACGCTGTAATTGTGGGTATGTCCAAAAATGTAGGCCTTCACACCATAATCCTGCAGTAGTTTCACAAACCGGTCGCGATTGGCAGGATATGCATTCAGACAATCGGAAGTATGCCTGAACCGCTGGTTTTCCATATCGGGTAGCGGATAAGCAGGTTCATGGCCAATAACCAGGATGTTTTTCTTCTTTGTTGCTTTCAGGTCGCCTTCAAGCCACTTGTAAAGAAAATCGGGAACATCGCCTTTGGTGCAGGTGTCGCAAGTTTCGGTGGCGTATTGGTTCAGGATTACAAAATGTGTGTTTTTGTAATCGAACGAGTAATTGGTTTCCTTGCACGATTCGGGTCCGGTGTTCATAATGTACGGAAGCTTTTTACCGCCAGCATTGTAATTGCGAAGCCAGGTCATGTCCGACACAGTTTCTTCTTCGTGATTCCCGACCACAGGATACCAAATCATATCTTTGCTGATATACTTTTGAATGGTATAATATACCGAATCGGGCGGATCGATATCCCCCGGCGAAATCATGAACGAAAGATTTTGATGTTTGGCAATTGCCTCGCAGGCTCCCCGGAAATATTCGGGATTATCGCCTGTAAAGTTCCTCATGTCTGCTGTCAGCACAAACGAAAAACTGTTTCTATTTTGGGCCTTACCTGCAAGCGAAAACAACAATATACCCATTAGCAAAAAGTTCTTTTTCATCTCAATTCTTTTAGTTAGTAGTAATTAATTGTTAGCAAGATAAATAATTTCAGGTCGTTTAAGCAATTTAAAAGTTATTCAGTTTGAATTTATGGATTCAACCTTAATCATAGATCCGCACCAAACCCAATAACCGTCAATTTTAAATCCGCTTTCGCGGGGAATAGGTTCGTAATCGAACTTAATTTCCTGGCTAAAGCAAGGGAAAAAAATTAAAATAAGCATGGACCCAATTAAATGTTTCATTCCATTGTGGGTTAAGTTTTATAGTTGTATTATAGTCAAAAAGCAATTATTGTGTGGAAGATAACTAAAAAGAATATGTGTGCAAAGGAATGAGACAAGTTTACGGTTTCATATTAATTAGAGGCAACTTCCAAATAAAGGAATGAATTTAAAGGTTTTAAATATGCTCCCCAAAATCAGTGCGCGAATTATTCAGTTCTCCCTAAGTCAAACCTAATTCCAAGGTTGAATGTTCTCATAATAGGATAATAGTTCCCTCCTGCTTCAGGATCTACAAGATGGGTGCCATCTATCTTAAACAGATTGCTGGCGCTGATATATACTCTTATATTCCCTTTAATTAATGATAATTTCTGACGAAATGTATATCCGGCTTCAATGTGCTTAAGTCTGATAAAACCTCCATCCTTCAGCCAAAAAGTACTTGGATTTACCGACCAATATTCATTATACCCATATCCAGACCTGGGATAGCTACTGGATTGATTTTCTTTAGTCCAACGACTTTCTGCGTAAAGCTTATAGTAGTTTGCTTTCAAACCGGAAAAAGGTTGATAATAATAGCTCGTACCAGCAACTCCGTTGAATAAAAAAGCCAAATCGAATTGCCGGTATTGAAAATTGCAACGTAAACCTCCGTTAAACTTTGGGATAACGCTGTTTTTTACCCTCACCTTGTCCAAACCATCAATCTTACCGTCTTTGTTCACATCTTTAAAAATTATATCACCAGGTCGGGCTCCAAAAAAATGTGGCAAAGAACTTACCTGGGTATCATCCTTAAAAATACCCCCAGCTTGATAGTATAAACCCTCAAATGCTTCCTCTCCCGTAGCAGAATGACCATTTATACGCTGATAATCAGGAATACCGTTAGAGTTTTCATCTAAATCTGTTACATTATTCCGGCTGAAACTTCCATTAAAGGATAAATCGAAAATAAATTCATTAATGTGGTCTTTAAATCCAATATACCCTTCAAATACCTTATTAATTACTTTCCCGCTATTAACAAGGATGCGAGGGTCATTAAACATGTTGATATTAAATAAAACATCAGAATGTTTATGCCGGTAATAATTGGCTTTCAAATCCAATTTACCCTGAATAAACGAAGCTTCCATTCCCAGCATATAAATGCTGACATTTTCCCAGTTCAAGTTTGGATTGGGAACACCGCTTACACCATTAGAACTTTCCAAATAATAGTCAGACCCTGATTTAGTCCAGCTCATATTCAATTTCAGGGAATTGTTTTGGGGAAATAGTTCCTTCCAGAATGGTTCTTTGGAAATTAACCAGGCTGCGGCAAAAGAACGTGACATCAGGTCGGAATTTTTTGGTGGCAGATGAATAGAAAAATCACGTCCAAAAATTATGTTTAACAGATACTTAGACCGATAACCATAATGAAGTAAGCCAAAATATCTTTTCTCAGATAAATTGTAATTCAAAAAGTTATTAATTCCATATTCTCTAAAACCCGACTCGTATTCTTTGTCCTCACGCTCATAGCCCAGCATCATCCTTATACTGTTATCAGTGTTTATTTCTCTATCAAAATTTATAAAGGCATTGTACAATTTTTTAACTGTTTCTTCTCTGTTGTAATTGTATTGTCCGGTCGCCTGCCCTGCTAAACGACTTATCAATTCAGGTTCTCCTGTTTGTGGGTTTATCTCTCCAGTCCAGGAATATAGTTCATATTGTCTTTCCTGATAAACAGTAGAGTCCTTTACCTCATCGTAAGCAAAGCGAAAGTTTAGGCTGAGACCTTTGATCTGGGGAATATCGGCAATGGCATACCATATTAACTCCGTATCTGCTTTCTTCCGCTTCCCTTTACCAGCAGCGGGGGTAGTAGTCACAGTAAGGTTGTTATTATATTCAAATTCATCGTTTGGTTTACCTCCAGGCCAAGAAGCAACTAATAAAGGACTTACTTTGGTGAGATCTTCAAAAATCTGGATAGATTGATAGATTGGCTGATTACCGGTTAACTGAGAATAATAGAGGTTAAGACCTGTGCGAACTATACTAATTTTAGCTTCAGTATTGACTCTAAAATATTTTAAATGAGCATTTGATAAATTCCCCCGGAAAAGACCATCCTGATTCTTGAGTCCAGCCGAAGCATAATATTTCATAGTGTTAGAACCGCCGCTCAAGGAAGTATTAAAGGAATTATTCAACACATAACTTTTGCACACCTTTTTAACCCAGTTAGTATTAGGGTAACGCCAAGGATCTGAACCGTCTGCAAACTTTCTAATTTCATTTTCAGTATAGATTGGAAGTTCTCCATGATATTCCCTGGCTTCATTCAACATGTTTGCGTAAGTAGGTGCATCAGCCATTTCGGGTAATACAGTGGGTACTTCAATCCCCTGGTTAAAACTGATGGAAACAGCAGGCTTACCCTTAATCCCTTTGCGAGTAGTTACCAGAATCATTCCATTTGATGCTTTGGTTCCGTAAAGAACGGTTGCGGCATCTTTTAAAACAGTAATCGATTCTATATCATTCTCATTTAAACTACTAAGATCCCTTCCCGGAATGCCGTCGATTATAATCAAAGGTGGAATCTTATACAAGCTGCTTATTCCGTGAACCAGCATATCATATTTTTCTTGTCCTGGTTCATCGCTACGGTTAAGTACATAAAGTCCGGGAATTTGTCCGGCCAGAGCCCCTGTAAAATTCAACTTATGATAAGGTTGAATTGATTTCCGCGACAGGCTTGATGCTGTTCCCGGATAATACTCTTCAGGTATGGATAAATATCCTAAATCAACCTTTTTTAAAGGTCTTATAATGGTTGTGTCTTCTCCAGGAGAGGCAGCAGAATAACAGTTTATGGAGATAACTAAAAAGCAAAGGGGAAAAAGGATAACGGTTCTTTGGAAGAAATGAATTAATAAAAGCAGATCCATTTAATGATTGGTTACAATTTCAAAATTAGGCAATGTAATTTTAAGAAATTTGTTTCATAATTCAATGAGCCCTCGTGATTAGGACAAAGATATTCCATTTAACGGACTCGAATACAACTACTAAAGCATTTGAAGGCTATAACCTGTTAGCATTGAACCACAAAACACTTTGAGAAGAAAGCATTTATTTACTTAAAATTATCACCTTGGAGGTTAGTTCAGAACTTCCTGTTTTAACAGTAAGGTAATAAATTCCCGAAGGGTATCCAGTTAGGTCAAAACTAAAACGATTATTGCTGAATGAAGTATCTAATTCCCTGCTTAGCATTTGTTTTCCTAAGCTCGAGTATACCTTTAATTCGGCCATGCCTTCAGTGAAACTCGAAATAATAACATCAAACTTGCCATTGGAAGGATTAGGAAAAACCTCGAGACTATTACTTAACAAAGAAATTGAAACATTCCCCGCAGTTCCTGCCTTGCTATCGACCTGCAGCCAATACATTCTTCCAGAATTTACGGCAAGATTTTCAATTTTAGCACTCACACTACCATCGGGACTATTGTCGTTTGCGGCAACTAACGTGTATAGTGCCGAATTTCCCGAAAGAATATCCTCATAACTTTCGGCCTGGTAAACCGCCATGCGATTGTCGCCTCCACTGGTATTGATGGTTACTTTACCATTGGATGGTCCTATAAAAGTAAACCATATCGAACTGTTAATACTCCGGTTATTCAGATCGGGACACCAGCTATCTTTCGATATGCACGATATTAAAGGAGGCATAGGTTCTTTTTCTTCGGAGCATCCGCATAAATTGCTAAACCCCTCGTTATTGCCGGGCCAAAGCCTTGCTGCATTTGCAATATAATCGTTAGACGGCATAACAATGTGCAGTTTAATGCTGTCGGTATCGTAACAAGTACCCATAGTTCCGTTAACTTTTATGGATGCATTAAAGGAACCGTATTTTTTAGCACTTTCCTTAACAGTCAAAATCAGTGTATCGGACATTGCTGTGTAAGTCAGATTATCCGTATTACCAATGCTGTACGAATAGTTATGGGCACCTTTCAGCAGAATGGGTTTTGTATGGAGGTTATAGCCGCAATAAACAGTGTCCTGCGGAATTTCTGAAAACGAAACATTAATGCTTTCAGTAACCATAACAAAATTTTTGACTACAAGCGTGTCTTTGCCGTAAAAGTTGGAAGTTACTAAAGTGGCAGTGTAATTTCCGTCATCGGTAAAAACAACCTGTGGATTCCGGGATGTATTGGTAGTACCATTTACGAAAACGTGCGATGCAGGCTCAATTTCCCATAACCATGATGTTGGAAAATTACCCGATTGATCGGTCAAAGTTATAACCTCGTGAATACAGGTATTAGTGTATGAAGATGTAAATGCCGACTTAGGCCTGGCTTTAAGATAACTGCCACCTAAAACCTTAACACCCGAATTTTGCGGGTCGAGCCAGGCTTTAAGCTGGGCTGAAGCCAAAGTATTCCTGTCCCAAGAAACCGAAAATTTTCCATAGAACGATTCGGCATCATCGCCACCGTGGAGTTGACCGATAACCCGTGAGTTCGAATCAAAAAGTGGTGAGCCGGAAGAGCCGGATTCGGTATTGCCAATATCAAATTTTACGCTCCAGTGTGTATTTTCCAGGGTTGTGACTGTATTATCCCAGTTAATCTTATAAGGATAGCTTTCGGGATTATTATCGTCGATAGAGATGCTTTTGGGAGTACCGGACGGATGGTGAATACAAATGCCTTTCTGTGGCGATGTGGTAGAGGCATCCCAACCTGCCAGGTATCCATTGTAACTAACCGGAGGTACTTCATTCAGCAGAAGCAGGGAGAAATCGGAGACGGTACTTGTAGATTTTAACGTAGCGCCCGAAAGGGTTTGAAATTCACTTGCATCGCCGGATGTACAAGTTGAATTCTCGTAATTAAAGTAGGTTACAAGGGTAGCAGCTACTGCTCCATTGTTAATGCAGTGGTTGGCAGTCATAAAATAAGGCGTTCCATCGAGAAGAACATTATTCACCAGAAAACCTGTGCAGTAATATCCGTAACGCCCTTCCTGATATGTCATACGGCAAACAGCATGTTTTTCGTCCTGCCATTCGGCCCCTTCCGGACAATTGATGCCCACCCTTGCGGTTGTTGCGGCCAGAAATGAGCTCATATCGCGATAAGCCTGCGAAACAGAACCAAGTATCAGCGATCCTCCAAATTGAGGTTGATATGGCTCAAAGTATTCGATGATGGCATTCTGCGCATTCAACTCGGCTATTGCCAGTTTATTGGATGCTTTATTATTAAGATGAGTAAAAGCCCCCAGAATACGCGTTTGACTTTCGTCGTAAATAAAAAGCCGGCTTCCTTCGGGAAGATGAAAGGAAGAGAAAAATAAACCGAGAGAATATGTATCGGAAGAAGTTAACTGATATCGCCAGATGTAACCCTTCCCGGTTATTTCGGTTTTAATACCACTTTCCCTGATGTTTACAGCTAAGTCCTGAACAACACTATACCGGTTGGCGATTCCAAGTTTTATATCCTCCCTGATGAGGAAAGCAGTATCAATATATTCGAGCTGCTTTTTCGGAATAATAGAAGCCTGCTTCGTTTTAATTAAAAAACTTTCCGGAACACCAGCAACCGAAACCTGTCCATATGTTATTATGGATATACTCAACAAAAGTGCTGATATGATAAGTTTTATTTTCACTAAACCTTCCGCGAAGTTTCAATTATTACAGCTACATGAGAATTTTACCTAACGATAAATTCACAATTATAGCGATTATTATAAGTTTTGTCTTACCTAAAACGAAATTAGACGCAGGAAGTTGCAGACAGATGAGCGAGATTAAGAGAAGTGAAATTTTTCTGATCAATCAGGTTTTCGGCATACATCGACTGACTGTTAGCTGTCGTCTGAGGACTGTTGACAAACTTTTTCTTAAGAGCCTAATTCAATTAGATTATTCATGTTCAATATTTTAGGTTACTGATAATGGAATATTCATTGTTTAAAAATTATTATTTAGGAACCGGGCACTTTCAGGAAAAGATTCGGGTGCCATTTCGACAAAAAAGTTTTTGACACCACCAATTTTAGCAGCTTCAAAGAAATCCTTCCATTCCACTACACCCTGTCCAATTGGAACCTGCTCATTTTTTACGGTAGACCAATCGGCCAGATGAGCTGAAATAAACCATCCAGGGTATTTCCGGAAATAATCGGCAGCTTTGTAGCCAACCGATATCACCGCAACCTGGAACTGCATTTTTACAATTTCGGGATCGAGTTGGTTCATCATGGCATCGTAAATGAGGTCGTTGCCACGTTTTTCAAATTCCATGTGATGATTGTGAAATCCAACCTGGATACCTGCAGCTTTGATTTTTTTTCCGATAAGGTTTAATTCGTCACACGCTTTACGGTAGTCGTCAATGGAAGCTTTTTCGGGAAGCCAGAAACTCGATGCGATGATTTGTTTAATGCCCATTTGCTTAGACCATTCAATTCGGTTGTCGAGGCTCTCGCGCAGTTCTCCCATGGTATAGTGCGAGCTTTGGCAGGTTAAACCAGCTCCTTCAATTATTTTGCGCATTTCAGTACCGGACATTTTGTTGAAAACTTCGAATCCGGTACCTGTATAACCTAACGGAGAACACATTTCTACTTCTTTATAGCCCATCTTGGCCATTTTTGTCAGGGTGCCCTTAAAATCCTTAAAAAGTTCATCTTTTATTGTCCAAACCTGAAAGCCAAATGATCTTTGTGTTTTGCCCGAAGCACCAAAAACATCTGCCGGGAAAGCACCTGCAAGCGCGGCCACTCCTAAAGAGGCACCGCTTGTCTTCAAAAAATTCCTTCTTGAAATCATGGTTATGAGTTTTAGTTATATTAGTCCATAGTCGATAGACCATAGTCCATAGAGGGCTATTTGCCATTGGACTGGTTTTGTATTTACTATCGACCATGGACTATGGACTGATTTTCATTTATATTTTATCCAGTTCCCATCCCGGCCGGTACTCACGGCTGAGGTATTTATTTGCCTCAGGAACGTTTGTAATCGAAAGGGTTTGTGCATCGTATTTCAAAGTTCTTCCCGATCTTAAAGCCACAGCGTAAAGGTTTACCGCTTCGGTAATTGGCCATGCCTCGCGGAAGTTACCTTCAATCTGCTGACCCGATTTTACACCATCAATAAAACGGCGTATTCCCGGCATTTTAACCGCACCCTGCGATGGAGATACATCTTTGGCTTTTTTCACTCCGCTGGAAAGCAGGTAAGGATTGCGAACCAAAAACTCCGAAGACATAATAATGCCTTTGTCGCCCACAAACATCATCCCTTCACTTGGGAATTCAATGTTGTTATCATAAAATTCTTTCGGGGTTTGTGGACGGATTCCTCCATCGTACCAGAACAAATCAATTGCAGGAAATTTTGCTGATGCAGGATATTTAAACCTTACGGAACTTGCATAAGGAAAAGCAAAATCATTCCTTACCTGGTAGGCTGTTTCATTGTTCTGTATTCCACACACATGCGAAACACTTGGCTCAATAAGGTAAGGTTTCTCCAGACCCAGCGCTTTAAACACCGTCCATAGACTATAGTGCCCCATGTCGGCCATGGAACCACCGCCAAAATCGTACCAGCCGCGGAAAACCATATTGGTATAATGGGGATGGTAGGGTCGCATGGCTTCAGGGCCTAACCACAAATCCCAGTCAAACCCACGTGGCAATTTTTGTTTATCAGTGGGAATACTTGCATATTGCGGCCATACCGGACGAAATGACCAATTGTGGACTTCTTTAAGGGTTCCTATGGAGCCATCGCTGATCCAGGCCATAATCTGATCCATGTTTCCATTGGTATCCCAGGGAATTAAGTGGGTTACAACGTTATTGCTTTTAGCAAAATCAATTACTTTTTTCCCTTCTGCCAACCTGTTTGAGAGAGGCTTATGCATCGTTACGGCGATGCCTTTTTTCATGGCGGCCATGGCGAATACCCCATGCAAATGGTCTGGTGTCATTATTTTCACCGCATCTACCTTTTCTTTCGCCAACAGTTCCCTGAAATCGGTATAAGCTTTACATGAGGCATACTTTTCGTTACGCTGGTTGGAATAATAGCCATTAACCAATTGCACCCCATTGTCGAGACCGCCGGGAATAGTATTGTTGCCTCCCGTTTCCCAGTTTGGGTTGCCGGTTAATTTGCGTATGCTATCCCGTAGCGATGTGGGATCCCAATCGTAATAGTCTATTGCTTTTTTTTGCGGATCGCAAACTGCGGTAATCTGTACATCGGGCAATTGTATCAAATCTCCCATTTCCCGGAGACCCTGTGTCCCTAAACCAATATAGGCAACATTTACTTTATCGCTTGGGGCAACATAATTGGATCCTCCAAGTACGAACCTTGGTATTATGGTTAATCCAACAGCGGTAGTTACCGTTCCTTTAATAAATTCGCGGCGGTACATGCCCGGTTTGTTGTCCTGGTTGTCAACTGGCGCATTTAGCTTTTCAGTCTGATGAGTGTTTTTTTTCATAGGTTAAGTATGAGTTAATAGAAATGGTAAATATCGGAATAATCTAAAAATCAAGCTTAAAATGAATTAATTTATTGAAGAAGGCGTTTAGTTATTTAGTTGACAGTCCACGGCCCACAGCCATTACAGATTTGACAAAAATGCCCTCCAATGTTTTCCCGGGAAAAAGTTCAACATTCCTTAAGAAACGCCCTGTACCTGTGACCAGAAAATCGATAACCGCCAATTGCGGGCATCGCTACCAGAAGCTTTATAGCGTCGGATTTAGCCGGATTTATTTCATCAACTCTACACAAGAGCGGCAACTTCGGCTGATACAGATTCAATCAGATCATTCGGATCAAGTTTCATCTGCAGCCCCCTTATCCCTGCACTTATAAAAATATAATCCAGTATCTGACAATCCTCATGAATATAGGTGGGGTACTTCTTTTTCATTCCTAAAGGAGAACAACCACCCCTGACGTAGCCGGTAAGTTCAAGTATTTCTTTCATGGCGACCATTTCCACGTTTTTGTTGCCCGAAATTCGTGCGGTTTTTTTAAGGTCCAGCTCCTCATTGCCGGGAATAATGGCAACGATTACTCCGGTTTTGTCGCCGCGAAGAACCAGGGTTTTGTAGACATAATCGATATTAGCTCCAATTTTAGCTGCAACCGTAGGAGCGCTCAAATCAGTATTGTCAACCTCGTAAGTGTAAAGTTCGTATTTTATACCCTGGGCATCGAGCAGTCGTGCAGCGTTTGTTTTTGTCATGACCGAAATATTCTGTTACTACAAATCTTTAAAATTTGATTGAAAGATCCTAATATAAATCCCCGGTTCTATCCAAAATCCTTTAAACAGAACTATTGCAGAAAATTTTGTCAAAACTTAAAATGCGTTCGTCAACTATTTTTAGCAGGTAAAAACAGCAAATAGGCAAGTTTGTGAAGTTTAAGCTATTATATATTTGATTTTCTTATTATTACAAATTAAGGAGATGTTAAACATCTTTAAACAAATATTACAAAGGGTTGTTAATACGTCGTACTAAGAGACAGTGATACAGATTACAGAAACTACGGTACACCCGAATTTTACAACTCAAATAATGTTTAAAACAAACAGAAATTGACATCTAACCCAAAAACAGAAAACATGATTACAAAAATCAAGAAAATCATTCATCACTCTGCTATTATTTCCAAACACAAGAATATTCAAAATCCCAAATCAGCGGTAGAACTAATGTTTGATCTGGCTTACTGGACTTTCCTTAACCATGGACGCATTAAAAATTTCTTTTTGCTCGGTCTGAATCAAAAAGGAACCAGAGTTTCCGATTATCTCAATTATCAGAGCTTAAAACCATATTACAAAGAGTTTTATCCAGAAAATTATTTATGCCTTCTTGAAGATAAACAGGTATTCGAAAAGTTTATCAATAACTTTCCTGAACATGCCCCAAAAAATATTGGATATGTGACACAGCAATATTTTTATCTTACCGACGGCATTCCCCAGCCTATTGAGAACATCCTGAAATATCCGATGAAGTGTATCGTTAAGAACACTATGGGATTTGGAGGAAAAGATATTTTTATTCTGACTATCGATTCGGGAAATCTTTTTATCAATGGTGAAAAAAGTACTATTCAGGAGTTTATCAAACGGCTTCCTGAACGTTCTGTGCTTCAGGAACTCCTGGAACAACACGAGGATGTTAAGAGACTACACCCTTCCTCTATTAATACATCAAGAATTGTTACAGTAAATACTGGATCGAAGGTAGAAATTATTAGTACTTTTTTGAGGATAGGAAACGGAGGAAATGTGGTTGACAATATCTCCAAAGGCAATATTTACGTACCCATCGACCGTAAAAACGGTAAACTTGGCAAAATAGGCCAGTCGAACAACGACCCTTTGGTTTTCTACTCTCATCCTCAAACAAATATTGTTTTCGACGGATATCAGCTTCCGTATTTTCAGGAAGCCCTGGATTTATGTAAAAAACTTCATTATCAGTTACCATACTTTTTTATTCTCGGCTGGGATATTGCTTTCACACCAAAAGGCCCGGTTGTAATCGAATCGAACAACATCCATCAAATTGTTGACGAACAGGAATTTGAAGGAGCACTCAAAAAACAGTTTGATCAGTATATTAAGGAATTTATGGAAAACAAAAAAGAAAGGAAACCTGCTTATGCTTAACTCTACTCCCATTGCAGAAACTGTTCTTATTGACAATGTATTTACTGAAAAAGAAACAGCATTAACATCTAAAATCGGGCTCAGAGACATTCTGAAAATTATCCGTAACCTGAATTATAAAACCGTACGCTTCAACTTTAAATATTTTGAGTTGAAAGACGCCATCAGGTTCCCAGTATTTGTAAAACAAACCCAGTTTAAGAAGCTGGAAGGTAAAGTTAAAATCGACGGACTTATCCGACCGGGCATGATCCGCATTGGTTACGGATATGTAGGGCATTTCGACCGCTCACTTAAATCTATCTGGGAGGTTAGTGGCCATGTAACTTTTAAAGGATCAGCTTTACTGAAATTCGGCTCTAAAATAGTAGTGGGTCCGGAAGGCAACCTGCAAATAGGTGAAAAATTCCGTATATCTCCGCAGAGTTCACTCATTTGTTTCAAAAAAATTACTTTTGGGAATGCCTGTCGTCTTTCCTGGGAGGTTCAGGTACTCGATACCGATTTTCATAAAATTAAAACACTGGAAGGAGATTACCTTAATCCGCCAAAGGAGATTATCATTGGCAACCATGTATGGATAGGATCGAGAGTAAGCATCATGAAAGGTGCAAGAATTGATAATGACTGCATTGTTGCTTCGAACTCGGTTGTTACAAAACACCTGGAAGGAGAACACCAGATAATTGCAGGGATTCCTGCAAAAGTCGTCCGTACTGGTGTCACCTGGGAGTCTTAACTAAAGATACACCTGACTTTTTTATTAACAATTAACCACACCTGCCATGATTACGAAAATACGTAGAATAATCCGCCAATCGGAAATTGTGCGAAAAACTAACAGTCAAACCTCAAAAGCTCCTTTGAGTCTTATGCTCGACCTGATGCGATGGACTTTTACCAACAGAGGATATATCACTAACTTTTTTATCCTTGGTCTCGACCAGAAAGACAAGAAACTGGATGACTATCTTAATTTCAGAAGCCTAAAGCCTTATTATAACGATTTTTATCCGTCGAATTACTTATGCCTGCTGGAAGATAAAATGGTTTGGGAAAAGTTTATCAATAACTACCCGGAGTATGCGCCAAAAAATATTGGATATGCCACTAAAAATCATTTCTATCTTCCTGATTCAAAACCACAGCCTATCGAAAATATCCTGAATTATCCCATGCACTGTATAGTGAAAAATACTTTTGGATTTGGAGGTAAAGATATTTTCAAAATTAAAATTGAAGATGGCGAAATCTTTATTAATGGCACCAAAAGCAGTATCGCTGAACTAAGAAATAAACTGCCGGAGCGTGCTGTGATCCAGGAATTACTGGAACAACACGACGATCTGAAAAGATTGCATCCCGAATCGCTTAACACATCGCGAATAATAACCGTAAATACTGGATCAGAAATTCACGTTATTGCAACGTTTTTAAGAATTGGTGTAGGAAACAGTATTGTCGACAATCTGGCGCAAGGGAACATCTATATTCCCATTGATATGACTACCGGAAAACTGGATAAAATGGGCTATTCGCATAAGGAACCACTGTTTTTCCTGTCACATCCCCAAACCGGTGTGGTTTTCGATGGATATCAGGTTCCCTTTTTTAAAGAAGGAATGGAAGCTGTTAAAAAGCTTCATAATCAATTACCCTATTTCTTTGTCCTTGGTTGGGATGTAGCATTTACACCAAATGGACCTGTAATAATTGAGACAAATAACATTCACAGGGTTGTGCACGAACAGATTGCTGTTGGAGGCTTAAGACAAAGATTTGATTGCTATATTAAGGAATTTCTGAAAAATAAGAAGACAACAGAAATTTAAAATCTATTATTTAAAAGGATGTATATCTGCAATATATAAAAAAATAACAAGGCTGTGTAATTAGTCCATAACCGGAGGTTGAGCCTGTCGAAACCTCAGTATCCGGCACTTTTCACACAGCCTTGTCTTTCAATATACTTTGTACTGATACTCTTTCCTCTTCTATTGTAATTCCACCATTACTACGGATTTCGCAGGCAGTTTTACTATCAATTGTTCTTTATTCAGTTTTGCTCCGGTGAATGGAACGCTTTTAACATTTTCGGGAGCTGTAAAAGTATTATATGCATTCAATGTTTTCGACGTAACCACCATACCGTTTACTGATGAGAACTTAATACCCCGGAGTTCAACAGTTATATCAACATCCTTGTTGGGATTTGCATTTGTGAAGGTAATATGAGTCTTTCCCTGCTTATCGCGCGACGCTGATGCAGTTACAGCCGGAATTTTAGTTCCCTGAAATTCGTACACAGGCGAGGTGAAGCTAAGTGGAATTAAAGCAGCATCGTGATGAACCTTGTACATTTCAAAAACATAATAGGTGGGGGTAAGCAGCATTTTTTCACCTTCCGTAAAAATAACCGCCTGCAAAACATTAACCATCTGTGCTATGTTCGACATTTTAACACGGTCGCAGTGATTATTGAAAATGTTGAGATTTATACCTGCAACAATTGCATCTCTAATTGTATTCTGCTGGAAGAGGAATCCGGGATTTGTTCCTGGTTCAACGTTGTACCATGTTCCCCATTCGTCTACCATTAAACCAACACGTTTTGCAGGATCGTAGCGGTCCATAACATACGAATGACGTGTAACCAGCTCTTCCATGTGCAAAGTATTTTTAATAGTAATAATATATTCATTTTCATCAAACTGGGTAGCAGAGCCTTTATCGCCCCAGTTTTTAGGTATTGTATAGCTGTGCAGCGATACGCCGTTCATTCCCCACGGGCCTACATTTTTCATGAGGGTTTCCGTCCAATTATAGTCGTCAACGCTTGGACCGCCGGCAATTTTGTAAAGGCGGTTTTCTCCATAATTGCGGCAATAAGTTGCATAACGTTTATATTGGTCGGCATAAAAAGCAGCAGTCATGTTGCCACCACAACCCCAGTTTTCATTTCCAACACCCCAGAATTTAACCTTCCATGGTTTTTCACGGCCATTTTGCTTGCGAAGGTTTGCCATAGGGCTTTCTCCATCAAAGGTGATATATTCCACCCATTTCGACATTTCTTCCACTGTGCCGCTACCCACATTTCCGCAAATATAAGGCTCGGTTCCGAGTTGTTCGCAAAGATCAAGGAATTCATGTGTTCCAAAACTGTTGTCTTCCACAACGCCACCCCAATGGGTATTCACCATTTTCGGGCGTTTGTCGCGCGGACCAATACCGTCCATCCAGTGATATTCGTCGGCAAAGCAACCACCAGGCCAGCGAAGATTAGGGATGTTCAACCGTTTCAAAGCTGCAACAACATCGTTGCGGATACCACGTGTATTGGGAATGGGAGAATTCTCGCCAACCCATATTCCACCATAAATGCAATGCCCCAGATGTTCGGAGAAATGACCATAAATATGACGGCTGATGGTATCTTTGGTTACATCGGCATTCAAAACCATTTTGGTATTGGTTTGAGCAACCATGATGCCTGATAGCATGCTGCAACAAAAGATTACCAGAAGTGTAGTTAAGTGTTTCATGTGAATGTTTTTAAGTAATTAGAAAGGCAAATATACAATAAAGTGTAATGTTAACACTTTTTTACGAAAAATTTTATGCAAAAGCAATAGGATCACCTTCTCATGCATAAGAGCCGAATTATTTTATACCCTCAAGGTATCCGTCAATAGTAGCCCTCAGGTCCTTCTGTAACAGATCGGCATTCATCAGTTGTTTCAATTCAATGTCGGCATTTTTTTGCTTGGCATAAATCAGGGCTTCTGTTAAATTGTAAACATTTCCACCGGCAAGATAATGAGCCTCAAGGTAATCAGGATTTATAGTAATGCCTTCCGTTTTTGCTTTTATCAATGAACGGACAATCAAACCCGGTGGAACATTTCTAAATCTCATAAGAACCATGTTGAGTAGAGATAAATTAACCTGATAAACTTTACACTGATAATATAATCCGATTGGTACAATCCAGAAAAAAAACAGGATGGCTGTAAGAATTGCGAAGAAAATTAAGAAAGTTTCCATTGGGTCAGAGAAGTTTGAAAGGTAAATATAACAAAAAAGGCATCCGGAGGGATGCCTTTTTTGCATTATACTGGTTACTAGATACTCAGTACTGAATATTATCCTCTGATAGCCTTAATACCAGGCAATTCCTTACCTTCCATGTATTCTAACATAGCACCACCACCGGTTGAAACATAACTTACTTTATCGGCCAGTTTGTTTTTGTTGATAGCAGCAACTGAGTCGCCACCGCCAATTAAACTGAAGGCGCCTTTTTCAGTAGCTTTAGCAATAGCCTGAGCTACGGACGAGGTACCTTTGGCAAATTTTTCCATTTCGAAAACGCCCATAGGACCGTTCCAGAGAACAGTTTTAGATTTTTCAATTACATCGCTGATAAGTTTGATTGACTCGTCGGCAATGTCCAAGCCCATCCAACCCTCGGGAGTTTCGTTGGTTTTCGAGATCTGGGTGTTGGCGTTTGCATCAAAAGCATCGGCATTAACAGCATCAACAGGAAGAATAACGTTTACGCCTTTTTCTTTGGCTTTCTTCAAGATATCTAGCGCTAAATCGAGCTTATCTTCTTCGCAGAGCGATTTACCAATTTTTCCGCCCTGAGCTTTGATGAAGGTATATGTCATACCGCCGCCAATAACGAGGTTATCCACACGGTTGAGGAGGTTTTCGATAATCAGAATTTTATCCGAAACCTTGGCACCACCCATAATGGCAGTAAAAGGCTTTTCGGCAGCCTGGAGTACTTTATCCATCGCTTTGAGTTCGCTTTCGATAAGGAAACCAAACATGCTGTCGTTAGGGAAAAATGCTGCAATTAAAGCTGTGGAAGCGTGTGCGCGGTGAGCTGTTCCAAAAGCATCGTTTACATAGCAGTCGGCATAGCTGGCAAGCGTTTTAACGAAATTTTTCTGACTTCCCTTAACTTTGGCTTTACCGGCCTTCTTTTCTTCATCGGTTGCAGTTTCGCCAAGGTGATAAGGTTTACCTTCTTCTTCTTCGTAGAAACGGAGGTTTTCGAGTAACACAACATCGCCTGGTTTCATGGAAGCAGTGATTTTCTTAGCTTCTTCGCCAACACAGTCACCTGCAAATATCACTTTTTTACCTATGTTTTTTTCAATAGCAGGAATGGCATGTTTTAAAGAGAATTTGTCCTGGGCTTTTCCATCGGGACGACCTAAGTGCGACATCAGGATTACCGAACCACCATCGGCCAATATCTTGTTAATAGTAGGCAAAGCTCCACGGATACGGGTATCGTCGGTTACCTCAAAAGTCTGCTTGTTCAGGGGTACATTGAAATCCACACGGATAATCGCACGCTTTCCTTTAAAATTATACTTATCAATGGTCTGCATATGAATATGTTATTTAAAGATTTGTTATTAAAATCACAAAGGTAATACAAATGAAAGTAAATACGACAAGAAAATTAAAAAATGAAAAATGAAGAAATGAAAGAAGGAAGGATTGAAAATTTTGGAATTGGATAGTCAATTATTGTCATTGGTAAACATCACCAAAAAAAATTTGGTGCATAATGGATCGATGACGGGTATTGTATTAAGCGCCGTCAGGTGCGGTCTATTTGTGGCCCGGGGTAAAGCGAAGCTGAACCCCGGGAAACAATTCAAAGCATATTTCGACGATGCGGTAAACATTTGAGCAAAGAGGTTTTTCCAACATCGTCGCAATGGCTAAATCCAACATTACCGCTTTTTTTCTAAATCTGTAACCATCTAAGGCTTGGCATGTTTGTATCTAATTTTTTGAAATAAATTAATTTTATTTAAAGAATATTCAATTTTATTAATATTAAATTAAACAATATTAATATTTATTGTATTTTTGTTATATGAAAAATAAACTACCGATATATTGTCCCAGTTGTCAGAAGAACCTCGCAGTGCAGGGTTTGATATGCGAAAACTGTAAAACATCTGTTTCCGGATTATATCAGATGCCTCTTTTACTTCAACTTAGCTCCGATCAGCAACAGTTTATAACAGATTTTGTAAAAAGCAGTGGCAGTCTTAAGGATATGGCTTCAAAACTTGGCCTGAGTTATCCTACTGTTCGCAATATGCTTGATGCAATAATTAACGACATTCAAAAACTCGAAAGCAACAATTCATGAAAATTTCATGGTTATATAACCCGTTTATCCAGATTGCCGGAACCGGCTCCTTATGGTGGGGCCTTCTACTCATGCTCGTTACGGCATTTCTTGGAGGTCTCAACAATGTGCATTATGATGGTGTAATCGACATTCATGCCGGAATGCCAGCTCCTTTGACATTTTTTATCCTGGAATCGATCGTAAGCTGGCTCCTTTTTTCAGTTTTCCTCCTGATAGCCGCAAAGGTTTTATCACAATCGAAAGTGAGGGCCATTGATATATTCGGGACTCAGGCCCTGGCGAGGTACCCCTATTTTTTAATTTCGCTGATCAGCTTCATTCCGTATTTTCATTTCGAGTTTACCGGTATGCCCGATTTATCAGCTTCACTGATCATTTTTGGGCTTATCTCATTGGTATTCACAATCTGGACCGTGATATTGATGTACAACGCGTATAGTGTTTCAGCAAACCTGAAAGGAACAAAAGCCGTTGTTAGCTTTATTGTGGCTCTGGTGATTGCCGAAGTCTTATTCAAAATAATTCTTATTAATTCATATAGTTCTGTCTTAAGGTTTATCAATTCCATTCAGCTATGAAAGACTTATCTTATTACAAGTCCAAACGATTTGCCTATACTACGATTGTAGCGGCTATTTTTATTACTACTGTTTTCTATTTCGGGATGAAGGATCCCAAGGTTATTGTTGCCCATGGCAAATTTGAAGTAAAAGGGATTTATGGCTTTATAGCAGACATAAAAAATCTCAAGGTAGATACGGTTAGTTCCCTTCCTGAAATTTCGATGCGAACCAATGGTTTTGCTGGTGGTGGCGTATTAAAAGGTAAATTTACTTTAACCAACGACGAAAAGGTATTACTCTTTGCTCGTAGACACTCCCAACCGTTTATCAGAATTATGGGATCAGGAGAACGAACAGTTTACATCAGCTATAAAGATCCTGATCAAACCCGTACATTGTTTAACAAGCTTAAACCCTAGGTTAGGGCTTCTTTATCTTTAAACAGGTCTTTTAATTAATTTATTTCCTTCGGAAAAAATCCTACATTTATATTCCTCAAACGAATAAATCATGGATATCTCCGAATTCAAAATCAAAGAAGGCAGAAAAGTTAAGCTGTCGGAAATCGACACCAGCGATACCGGCCGATACGACTC
This sequence comes from Bacteroidota bacterium, assembly GCA_023429135.1. Taxonomy (GTDB): domain Bacteria; phylum Bacteroidota; class Bacteroidia; order Bacteroidales; family JAAUTT01; genus JAAUTT01. The sequence continues at coordinate 142,751 of JAEYWD010000008.1, forward strand.
CAAAACAGAAGCTCAGGTAAAGCTCGAAGAAAACATTGAACGTATGGCCGAAATGCAGGATAAGCTTTATGCGCAGGACCGATATTCGGTTTTGATTATCCTGCAGGCAATGGACACTGCCGGCAAAGACGGTATTGTGAAGCATGTAATGAAAGGTCTGAACCCCCAGGGAACCTATGTGCAGAGTTTCAAACAGCCGTCTTCCGAAGAGCTGGATCATGACTATTTGTGGCGGATCAACAAACATCTTCCCGAACGTGGCCGGATAGGCATATTTAACCGGTCGTATTATGAGGAAGTGCTTGTTGTAAAGGTGCATAACATCATCCAGGTGCAACAACTGCCTGAAGAAATCAAGAATGAAAATATCTGGAAAGACCGTTACCGCCAGATGCGCGATTACGAGCAGTATTTAAGCGAAAACGGAACTAAAATTATAAAGCTTTTTCTGCATATATCGAAAGACGAGCAAAAAGAGCGTTTGCTTGCCCGCATTGATGATGGTTCGAAAAACTGGAAGTTTTCGGCTGCCGATATCAAGGAAAGGCAGTACTGGGACCAATACCAACAATGTTACGAAGAAGCGATTGAGGCAACCAGCACCGAACAGGCTCCATGGTATTTAATACCTGCGGATAAGAAATGGTTTGCCCGGTTGGCAGTATCCGAAATTATTGTAAAAACACTTAATGACCTGAAATTGGAATATCCATCTGTTTCGAAGGATCAGCTTGCAGTGCTCGAAGAATGTAAAAAGAAATTGCTGGCAGAATAATAACTATGGAACGTATTCTTTTTTGATAGTTGCTTTTATCAATTCTTCTATTTCCTTACCAGTTACATCATAAAAAGGCTTTAACAAATTGAAGCTCTTTCCTTTTTTATAGTTGTTACTATTGGACAGGAAATTCAACGCATCCTTCGATTTTAACCTATGATTGGAATAAATACCTGCCAGAGTAATCATTTCCTTTAACGACAAATCCTCCATCAGCAAGGAATAAATATCGTAATAGTCACGCCATTCACTTCTGCGCAACATTACCTCTATCTTCATTGCACCAAGAGTTTCCTTGTTTAGCAATAAAAGAAACTTTTACTCCATCAACTATAAAATTCACCTGTTCAAATCCTAAAATATTACGTGACTCAATAGCCCCAACAGTTTCGAGTTCTTTTTCAATAACTGGCCAATCCACTATGGGTCTATCCTTTTTCAGGCTAACTAACCATTTACAAAAATCCAGGTCCTCGCTAAGCCGTTTCCCTATCTGAAGGGAGAGTGCAGTTCCTCCAATAAGTGTATATCCTTTCAAACAATTTAATTTTGAAAATGCCTCAAATATTTTATTAGTTTTATCTGCTAGGCCTTGCATATAAATGATTTATATCTTTTACTTTTAAAGTCACTGATATATTTATCGGGGTTTTTTATATCAAAGAGGAGAAAGGCATAAAGGCGGTTCAAACCGTGATAGACCGGTTCCTGCGATAACATCTGGTCCTGCCATACTTTTTGAATCTTCTTCTTGGGAAACATCCTGAACAAGGCAAAAATTTCCTCTATATCCAGATGAACCAATACTTTCCCAATCAACTCATCGTCCGAAATCTGATAGATTGAAGCGTTGTCGTACGACCAAAAGGCTTTTCCTTCTTAAGTTTTTGAATAAGAATGCTCCTGTCATTATCCATATGAGTAATCTACAGATATATCACAAAAATAAAAATACAGGATGTCAATAGCAACTAAATTTTAAACAATTCCTGTCGATCCATGAATATATAACATATCTGCCCCCAATAAAAATCATACTTTTTGCCTGCCTTGTTCGTTATTTTCGATGTATTGTATTTGTCTAAATACTAGTTACTCAATACTAAATACTAAGACTATGTTCGACCCAGCAAGCAAAATTCAGGATTTACACCAGTTCGGTGAGTTTGGCGATGTTAACCCATCCATTACCGACTCGGCAACATATACATTTATGCAGGCCAAAACCATGGCCGATACTTTCCAGGGAAAAGCTGAGGGTTGCTACCTGTACTCGCGTCACTGGAATCCAAGTAATAAATATCTTTCGGATGCCCTGGCTGCCATGGAAGGTACCGAAGAGGGGTGGGTAACAGCATCGGGAATGAGCGCCATCACTTGCGCTATTCTTCATAGTTGCAATGCCGGCGATCATATTGTTTCGAGTATCACCACTTATGGCGGAACCTTTGCTTTTTTGCAGAACTGGTTAACTAAGTTCAACATTACCTCAACATTTGTTGATATAACGGACTTGAAAGCCGTCGAAAATGCGATTAAACCCAATACAAAGATTATCTATACCGAAACCATGACCAACCCGCTCCTCCAGGTTTCGGATATACCAGCTCTGGCCGACATTGCCAATAAAAAAGGAGTGAAGCTGATTGTGGATAACACTTTTACCCCCATGATGATTTCGCCGGCGCGTATGGGAGCACATATTGTGGTTTACAGCCTTACCAAATATGTAAATGGCAAAAACGACTGTGTTGCCGGAGCCATTTGTGCCGACAAGGAATTTATCGATTCCATGATTAACGTAAACGACGGTACTGCTATGTTGTTGGGTCCTGCGTTGGATCCGCTGCGGTCGTCGGCCATTCTGAAAAATATGCATACACTGCACATCCGAATGAGGCAGCACAGTTATAATGCCATGTACCTGGCTGAAAAATTTAATGCAGCCGGCGTTCCTACTATTTATCCTGGTTTACCGGGAACCAAAGGTCACAAGGTTCTGAACCGCATTATGAACCCAGGTTACGGTTATGGAGGTATGATTGCCATCGACTTGGGCACTGCCAAACGTGCTGCCGAAGTAATGGAACTGATGGAAATGAACGATGTTGGCTATCTGGCCGTGAGCCTTGGGTATTTTAAAACTTTGTTCAGTAACTCAGGAAAAAGTACTTCGAGTGAAGTTCCTGAAGATACCCAGAAAGAAATGGGCCTGTCCGAAGGACTGGTGCGTTTCAGTGTAGGTTTGGATAACAACATTGCCCGCACATGGGAAAGAATTGAGGGATGTTTAAAGAAGGTTGGAGGATAATATTTCAGAGGTATCACTTTTTGAATTTTAGATAATATCACTAATTTTGTGTAACAATTTTAATTTAAGGAATTTAATTGAAGAACGAGTTCTTAGATATTATCAAGAAAAGTGTTCTGAAATATGACCCCAAAGCTCAGGTTGTCCTCTACGGATCAAGAGCCAGAGGCGATTTCAGGAACGATTCGGATTGGGATATTCTTATAATTTTAAGTCTTGCCGAAACCGAAGCTATCAAGAAAAGAATCCGGGATGAACTTTATTTAGCAGAAATTGATCACAATAAGGCCATCAGCTCGTTAATATATTCAAAAAAAACCTGGAACAATTTAATCGCTACACCTTTGTATAAAAACATCTATTCAGAAGGCGTTCCCCTATGAGCTATACTAAAGAGCAACTAATACAATACAGAATTCAAAGAGCTCATGAAAGTATTTTGGAAGCTAAACTACTTTCTGAATCTAACCATTGGAATACAACTGTGAACCGGTTATATTATGCTGTTTATTATGTGGTATCTGCTTATCTTATTAAAATTGAACAATCACCTGGCTCACACAGTGGAACAAAAACTTTATTCAACCAGGAATTAATCAAAAGTAAGAAGCTTGATCTTGATTATGGCAAACTCTACAACAATCTTTTTAGTATGAGGCACGAAAGCGATTATGGCGATTTTCAAACTTTTACCAGGGAGCAAGTAGAGCCATATATTTTAAAAACAGAAGAGCTGCTTTCCAAAATTGAAAACCTGCTCTCTTAAGATCCTTTTTAACAACTTTTTCTTCTCCCCTATTTTTGCTACTTTTGCAGCTATTTAACAGAAATAGTGAATGTCGGGGCACGGTCATAGTCATGGTCATCATCACGAAGGGAACAGTCAGCGTAACCTGCTCTGGACTACGCTGCTGAATATCGTTATCACAGTTGCAGAAGTAATCGGAGGGTTATTATCCAACAGTCTTGCCCTGTTGGGCGATGCACTGCATAATTTCAGCGATGCAGTAGCGGTTTTTATTGCATATCTTGCTAACCGCATCAGTAAACGCAAGTCAACTCCCAGCAAAACTTTCGGGTATAAACGTATCGAGATTCTTGCAGCACTTTTTAATGCCGTGGTGCTGATTGTGATTTGTATTTTTCTGTTTGTAGAAGCTGTTAAGCGTTTCTCGGAACCTCAGGAAATAAAGGGAATGCTAATGTTTGTTGTTGCTTCCGTTGGTTTGGTTGCAAACCTTATCGGAATGCTGCTTCTGCACAAGCATGCACATCAGAATCTCAACATTAAAGCTGCATACCTGCATTTGCTTGGCGATACGTTGTCGTCGGTTTTGGTTATAATCAGTGGTATTCTTATTATCTACCTGAAATGGTATTGGATCGATCCGGTAATTACTATCCTGATCGGATTATACATCCTCAAAGAAACTTTTGTGATTCTTCGCCAGACAATCAACATATTGATGCAGTTTGCGCCCGATGAAATCAATATTTTCGATATAAAGAAAGAAATTGAGTTATACACTGAGATTGACAATGTCCATCATGTGCATATCTGGTGCCTCAACGATAACCAGGTGCATTTTGAGTGCCATATTGACCTGAAGAACGACCTGCTTCAGAGTGAAACCGAATCGATCCGGGACAATATTAAAACCATGCTGCACGATAAATTTGGAATAACACACAGCACAATGCAATTCGAGTTTAATTGCTGCAGTAACAAACAGTTGATTCATAAATAACTAAATCCAAGATTGTATGGAAACTAAAACCGTTTTAATAGAAGGAATGACCTGCAGTCATTGCAAAGCCAATGTTGAGAGGGCAATTAATTCAGTTGAAGGAGTAAAAGAGACAGTGGCCGATCCTGCAACCGGACTCGTTGTAATCAAAGCAGAAGAATTAGATCTTGATAAAGTTAAATCATCTGTTGAAAAAATCGGATATACCTACGCAGGAAGTAAATAACTGCTTCTTTCCATGGAAATACAAAAATCGTGACAAAACTTAACTTCTTTTAACCAACGTAAATACTAAAGGTATTGACTCGAATCAAAAAATAGGCTAAGTTTGAATTATCCAAATTTTCAATTTTTAACCAATACTTTTATCTTATGAAATCAACGCCTTTAAAATTCCTTACCGCATTATTTGCGCTTGTTTTGCTATTGCCAAAACTCCAGGCTCAAACCTACGATCTGAACTCCTTTCCGCCACTCGATCCTAAAGTAAAATATGGGGTTCTTCCCAACGGGATGAAATATTACATCCGTGAAAACAAATTACCTGAGAACCGTGCTGAGTTCTATATAGCTCATAATGTTGGAGCTATCCAGGAAGATGACAACCAGGACGGATTAGCCCACTTTTCCGAGCACATGGCTTTTAACGGAACAAAAAACTTCCCAAAAAAATCGTTACTGGACTACCTGGCAACCATTGGTGTAAAATTTGGCCAGAACGTTAATGCCGGAACAGGTGTGGAACAAACTACCTACATGGTAACGTCGGTACCCCTGCTTCGTGAAGGCATTCTCGACTCGGCATTGCTTGTGCTACATGACTGGGCAAATTTTATTTCGTTCGAACCTGCCGAAATTGAATCGGAACGTGGCGTGATACGCGAAGAATGGCGTATGTACGGCTCAGCCGGTATGCGTATGGACAATAAATTAAGACCTGTGATTTACAAAGACTCCAAATATGCTAAACGCAACGTAATTGGAGATACTGCAGTAATCAACAATTTCGAGCATGAAACTATTAAAAACTTCTACAAAAAGTGGTATCGTCCCGACTTACAAGCGGTCGTAATAGTTGGCGACTTTGACTGTAATGCTGTGGAAGCAAAAATAAAAAAGCTTTTCAGCGATATTCCTGCTGCTGTTAACCCTGCTCCCCGAGAAATATATCCCTTACCCAACAATGTTGAACCCTTAATAGGTGTAGCATCCGACCCTGAAGCAACCAACACCGAAATTGCGGTTTACTATAAAGCCGAAAAGGTAAAGGATAGTGATAAAAATTTGGGATATATGCGTCTTCAGCTTGTTCAGCGATTGATAAACAGCATGTTCGGACAGCGTATGAGCGAAATATCCCGCAAGGAAAATGCTCCTTTCCTGAATGCTGCTTGTTTCTATTCGGGATTTACACGCGCAAAAGATGCATTTATTGGATATGCTTATGCCCGTAACAACGAAGGTGTAAAAGCCTTATCGGCTCTTCTAACCGAAATGGAGCGGATGAAACAGTTTGGCTTTACACAGGGCGAACTCGACCGGGCAAAAGCAAGCCTGATGCGTAATTACGAGTCGCAGTTTACCGAAAAAGACAAACGCAAAAACCGCGAACTGGTTTATCCAAATATCGGAAATTTCACATCCAATAACCCCAATCCGGGAATTGAATATGAATATGAGTTTGCGAAAAACATGGTTCCCGGAATTACAATTCAGGAAATCAACAATGAAGTGAAAAAATATGTTCATCCTGAAAATATGATAGTAAGCGTTACTGGTCCTGAAAAGGAAGGGGTAACATTGCCAAAAGAACAGGAGATTAAAGATGCAATTACTGCGGTAAGTACATCCAAAATAGAAGCTTATGTTGATAATCTCTCCGGGAAAAAATTAATCGAAAAAGAACTTGCTCCTGGCAAAATAGCCAAAATAAGCACCAATGCATCCATGGGAACCACCGAATGGGTACTTTCAAATGGCATTAAAGTAATATTCAAACCTACCGATTTTAAGGAAGATGAATTGATAATGCAGGCCTACAGTATTGGAGGTTACTCCGCTGCCGATAACAGCGTCATACCGTCGGCCCAGGTTATGGGTAGTATTGTAAACGAAATGGGCGTGGGTAATTTTTCCCGTACCGACCTTAACAAAATGATGGCCGGTAAAAGAGTTTCGGTTAACCCGTCCATTTTTGGCGACAGGGAAGGAATAAGTGGTTATATGTCGCCCAAAGACCTTGAAACCGGTCTCCAACTTGTTCATCTCTACTTTACACAACCCCGCTGGAACGAAACCGACTTTAAAACATGGCTGGACAGGATGAAGAACAACTACATCAACATGCAGGCTGATCCCCGGAAAGCCTACAGCGATACTTTAACTGTAGTGATGAACAACCACAACAAACGTTTCAGACCATTTACCTATCAACTTTTGGACGAGGTTAAGCTCGAAAAAGTAAAAGCTTTCTACAAGGACAGGTACTGCGATCCGGGTGATTTCACCTTTGTTTTTACCGGTAATATTAAACTCGATGAAGTAAAACCACTCTTTGAGAAATATCTGGCATCGTTGCCGACCATAAAACGTAAAGATGTTTACAAAGACGATGGTGTTCGTCCACCAAAAGGAAAGGTTGTAAACGATTTTTCGCGCGAAAATAAAACTCCGAGAACTTCAGTATATGTTAATTATAACGGCACCTGCAAATATACTGCGGACGATATTCTGTACCTGGCAACCATCCGTCATATTCTTGAGCTTAGGTATGTGGAAGCCATTCGAGAAGAAAAGGGTGGCAGCTACCATGTAGGCGTATCGTACCAGGCAAAAAGGTTACCAGAACAAACGTTCAACCTGAACATGTCGTTTGATACCGATCCCAAACTCGCCGACGACCTCAAAGCCATTGTACATCGTGAGGTGAAGAAGATTATTGAAAACGGACCAACCGAAATCGACCTTCAAAAAGCAAAGGAATTTTTCCTGAAACAACGACAGGAAGATATGAAGGAAAACAACTGGTGGCTAAGTGGTCCGCTTACCGAATATTATTACCATAACATAGATATTTTAAACGGTTACGAAACCCGGGTTAAAAATTTGACAATAAAAGCTGTTCAGGATTATGCCAAAAAAGCTTTAACCCAGGGAAATACAATAGAGGTGGTTATGCGCCCGTTATAAGTCTTGTGACCAAACAACAGTCTCTTGTTCATTGGATCATATCAAAGAGGTTGCTCAATTTACGGCAACCTCTTTATGCTTAATTGAGATTAAAAAACGCACAACGCAATTAACATTTTTTTGAAAAATTGCACATTTTGTTGTGCATTTTTTAAAAATGTTTATCAAATCAAGAAAGCAGGGATTAAATGCCGTGAGGTTACCAACGATTTTTCTGTGAGCTCTTACTTGTTTTATGCAAATATTTATCCACCAAAATACCAAACACAACGCCTGCAGTATAACATAGCAGGTCGCTCCATAAGAACCCAAATCCAAGTATCAACCCGCCAATTCTCGTTTGGCGTATGGCATCAATCCATGGGGCATGGTACAACTGGCTTATTTCAATAACGAAGGAAAAAATCAACGCAGCCGAGGCTATCCAAAGTGTACTCTTTCTTCTGAAAATAAATGCAAACCCGAAAAACACCATCAGCGCCCAAAGCGCATCGCCCAGGTAAAGGGTTGTCCAGTGTGGCAAGATGGAATTGAAACGCCGGGAGGCAAGTCCGGCCAACACGGTAAGCACTATAAGCAAAAGGTACAGAAGTCGATTGCGGTTCATAATCATCACTAAGTTGAGCGAAAATATTAATAAAAAGCATTGGAAACATCAAATTCAGAAAAATTATGGGTATTTTTTGGGGGTTCTTACTTTGGCTCTCATCAAAAGAATAAGAACTTAAAAAACTCACCAATGAACAAACTATCAGGAATTATTTGCGCCATTTTAATTATTGGGTCCATAAGTTTAAAAGCTCAGGAATACGATTACGAAGCAAGCTGGGACAGTATTCATCAACTCGAAAGCGATGGTTTGCCAAAATCGTCGGTTGTAGTAGCCAACGAGATTTTTGAAACTTCAAGGGCTAAAAAAAATTACCCGCAGTTTATCAGATCTTTCATTTATAAAATGAAATATAAGTCAGTGCTCGACTTCGAAAACTTTGCATTCAGCCTGGATTATGCCGAAAAAATGGCTGATTCGGTAAGTTCTCCGGCAAAGCAGATTTTGCATTCAATGCTTGGAGAAATGTACTGGTGGTACTTCCAGAATAACCGATACAGATTTTATAGCAGAAGCAAACCAGTAAATTTTGTTCCCGACGATATCAGTACCTGGGATTTAAACAGGATTGTTTCCCGAATGGTCTACCACTATAATCTTTCGGTAGGGAGTGTCGCATTAAAAGACCTCAGGGTATCCGATTTTGAAGATATTCTGGAATACGATACCGACGAAACTATAGAATCTGAATTATCCCTTTACGATTTCCTTGCTTTGAAAGCCGTAAGGTTTTTTATGACCGACGAACCCGGTATTGCAAAGCCTGTGAATTCCTTTTCAATCAATAACGAAGATTTCTTTTTACCAGCAGATTCTTTCTCACGGATAAAGATTCAAACACATGATACTACCGACTTTCCCTATTCGGCACTGGTGATTTTGCAGGAATTGATTAAACAGCACTTAAATGACTCAATCCCCGATTTGCTTGTGGAAGCTGATATAAGTAGGTTAACTCGTTTGTATCAGAAATCAATTCTGGCCAACAAAGCCGAATTGTACCTTAAAAGTCTGCGTTTTCTCGAAACAAAAAGTAAAGGTTTTGATTGTTATGCAAAAGTTGGTCTGGCTATTGCCGAAATACTTTACCAAAACGGGGAAAGCTACAATCCAAGGGTCTCGGAAAATAATAAATGGGGAAAAAAGAAGGCATACGATTTATGCCTGGAAGTAGAAAGAAATCTTCCCTCCAGGTCGTATCAGATCCAAAAATTCAAACAAAAAGTATTAAGTAAGAGTCTGGAAATTACTCTCGAAAAAGAAAATCTGCCCCATGAGCCGTTTAGGGCACTGGTATCGTACAGGAATTTGGACACGCTTCATGTCCGTATTGTGAAAACAAGTTATCAGGAATATGAAAAACTGCTCAAAGATTACAGTACTCAGGAAATAAAATCGCACATTGAATTCAACGCTTTTATAATTGATTTTTTCAAAAAGAAAGACATTACCACCCAATTCACGGAAATTTTACCAAACGACAACGATTACCAGACCCACTACGCTGAAATAAAGCTGCCGGCCCTTGATAAAGGACTCTATTTTATTATGGCAGGCAACAGCGCCGATTTTGACTATGAGCTGCATTCGGTAAACTTTGGAACCACGGCGGTTACAAATATCAGTTGCATAAATCGTCGCAATGCCGGGGGTAGTATGGATGTTTATGTACTGAACCGCAAAACAGGAGAACCAATGGAAGGCGTTAAAGTCAGGTACATGACGCAAACCAACTACGACCGAAATACAGAGATAAAACTTCTGGAAGAGTTTGTTTCAAAGAAGAATGAGCCAATAAACATCGCTACCCAGAGTAATTACGGTAGCGGATGGTTGGACTTCTCCATAGGCGACGACCTGTGGAGTTCCCGAAACATGGATCAAATCTATAATTTCGGAAACTTCTATGTTTATGGGAATTATAATTATAGAAGGGAAATTGAAACCCGAACCTTTTTCTTTACTGACAGATCTATCTACAGACCCGGACAAACCATCTATTTCAAAGGTATTATGATGGATACCGACGGGGGGAAAAAATCATCGCTTTGCATTGGGAAAAAATCAACTGTTGAATTTTTCAACACAAATCATCAGAAGATATCTGAGGTAGACGTAGTTACGAATGAATATGGCTCTTTTAGCGGATCGTTTGTTGCACCCACCGGTGTTTTAAACGGAATAATGTATATAGCAGATGATTACGGTCGTACAAATATTTCGGTTGAAGATTACAAACGCCCAAAGTTTGAAGTTAAATACGATACCCTGAAAGCCAGTTATAAACTGGGGCAGAATATACCGGTTAAAGGATATGCAAAAGCATACTCAGGAGCTAAAATCGACAATGCCAAAGTTCAGTACCGGGTAGTACGCAAACTCCGGTACGACTGGTGGTATAGCTACTGGTGGATGCCCCGGCCGGTTTCGCAGGATGATGAAATTACAAACGGAACACTAACTACTGACGAAGATGGGGCTTTCGAGATAACTTTTAAAGCCATCCCCGACGAAGATATCTCCCCGGCATCCAATCCTGTTTTTACTTTCGAAGTTTATGCCGATGTTACCGATATCAACGGAGAAACGCACAGCGCAAACAAGAGAATTTATGTTGGTTACAAAGCGCTGATGATCAATACCGATATCCCGGAGAACGTGGAACAAAACACTACCAATAATTTTAGACTGATCACCAGTAATCAAAACGGCGATTTTGTGAAAGCAACAGGAACAATAAGCATTCAGAAGCTTGTAAGCCCGAAAGCCGCCTACCGCGAGCGCTTTTGGGAAAAACCTGATAAGTATACAATGACAGAAACAGAATATCACCACCATTTCCCGAATGATCAGTACAGCGACGAACTTAACCCCACCACCTGGAAACAGGAAAAGCTTGTGCTATCTGCAAATTTCAATACCGGCAACTCCAAAACCATAAACTTTCCCGACCTGAAGAAATGGAAAACAGGAATGTACAAACTCATTATCGAATCGCGCGACACATTCGGAGAGCCGGTAACCCATGTCCAATACTTCACCCTGTTCAACAAAGAAGCTGATTATCTGCCGTATCCCAAAGACAATTTTTTCATTCCAATAAAGAGTCAGTGTGAACCCGGCGAAAAAGCTGAATTTATGGCCGGTTCAGGGTTCGGTGGAAAATTTAACGCCCTTTACGAAGTTGAACTTGACCGTGAAATTGTAAACCGAGAGTGGATTAGTACAACTGATAAGCAAAAGACTTTCTTTCAGACTATTACCGAAGAACACAGGGGAAATATAGGTTTAAGCCTTGTTTTTGTGCGAAACAACCGCATATATCAAAACAGAATGACGGTAGAGGTACCATTTTCCAATAAAAAACTCGAACTTGCCTTCGAAACTTTCAGAAACAAGTTACAACCTGGTGAAAAAGAAAGCTGGAAGCTGAAAATCAGAGGAAAAGACGGCGAAAAAGTAGCTTCCGAAATGGTTGCCACGCTTTACGATGCTTCGCTTGATGCATTCAAACCACATGGGTACTACCTGAACATATATCCATACTATACTCCATCCTTGTCATGGGGAACAATTAATACTTTCATGAGTAAGGATCTGGAGCCTTACAGTAAAAAAAGCAGTTGGTTCAACACCAGTTTCTCTCCGAATAGTTATAGTTTCAATTGGTTTGGGTTTGGTTATAATATGCCCTTAAGTTCGCATTACTACAAAAATGCTATCAGCTCTCACCTTAAATCGACTTTTACCATTATTTCGTCCACCGAGCAAAAAGGCACAAAGGTCAAAGGAGTAGTTATGGATGCAAGCGACGATTCGCCACTGCCGGGGGTAAATATTGTGATTCGCGGAACTACACTAGGTACTGTATCGGACATAAATGGGAGGTTTGAAATTTCTTCCGAGTCGGATACCATCGAAATTCAAGTATCATACATCGGATACATCACTCAGGGTATACCACTTGATGGCAAAGGCGCTGTAAACCTCATCGTAAAACTTGCACCCGATATCCGGTCTCTGGAAGAAGTGGTTGTTGTTGGTTATGGTGTTCAGAAAAAAACAAGTGTAACAGGTAGTGTTGTATCGGTGCCGGATCAATTACAGGGTAGTGTGGCCGGGATTGCGACCATTGCAGCAGAAGAACCTGCTCAACCGGAAGAAAAAATTGACCTTTCAACCGTGCAGGCACGTACCAACCTCAACGAAACAGCATTCTTTCATCCTCACCTCCAAACCGATGAAAACGGCGATGTGATCATCAACTTTACCATTCCCGAAGCGCTTACCCGATGGAAAATGCTGGGATTGGCCCACAGTAAAGACTTAAAAACCGGTATCATCCGGAACGAACTGGTTACCCAGAAAGATTTAATGGTAGGGCCAAATGCTCCTCGTTTCTTCCGCGAAAACGATACCATTGCCTTTACTGCCAAAATAACTTCGCTCGCTGATAAGAATCTGAACGGCTTTGCACAACTCATGCTCTTTGACGCAACCACCATGAAGCCAGTCGATTCTCTATTGAATAATGCAAATGCACAAAAGGCATTTCAGGTTGAAAAGGGCAAAAGCATCAACCTGAGCTGGAACCTGATAATTCCCAATGGGATTCAAGCCGTAACGTACCGGGTGGTGGCCAAAGCAGGGAACTTCAGCGATGGAGAGGAGTCGGCTTTACCTGTACTCACCAATCGCATGCTGGTAACGGAATCTATGCCGTTGAATGTGAGGGGAAATCAAACTAAAACTTTTACACTTGAGAAACTGGTAAACAATACTTCATCCACTCTGACAAATCATAAGCTAACGCTTGAATTTACAGCTAATCCGGCCTGGTACGCCATCCAGGCGCTGCCTTACCTTATGGAATACCCTTACGAATGTGCCGAGCAAACTTTCAGCAGGTTTTATGCAAACAGTATTGCCTCGCATATAGTGAATTCCAATCCGCGTATCAGGCAGGTTTTCGATTCATGGAAAAATATTACACCCGATGCTTTGCTGTCGAACCTGGAAAAAAATCAGGAACTCAAAAGTTTATTGCTCGAAGAAACTCCATGGGTGATGAATTCTAAAAATGAATCGGCCCGCAAGCAAAATGTGGCTCTATTGTTCGATCTCAATAAAATGTCGGATGAGTTTGATAAAGCCTTACAGAAAATTAAAAAGCAGCAGCTCCCTGGTGGTGCCTGGGGTTGGTTTCAAGGTATGCAGGACGACAGGTATATCACCCAACATATTGTATGTGGCATGGGCAAACTCGATCATTTGGGAGTTTCGGAAATCCGAAAGAACCAGGAGATCTGGAAAATGGTAACGCAAGCAATAGGCTACCTCGACAGAATGCTTGTTAACGATTATGAAAATCTGCTGCGGCTGAATAAAGAAGGAAAGATAAACCTGTTGAAAAATCACCTTTCTTACTCTCAAATTCATTTTCTATATGCCCGCAGTTTCTTCAAAGATGTTGAAATGGGCGAACCTTGCAAAACTGCCGTGAACTACTATCTGTCGCAGGCACGCAAATACTGGCTGTCGCAAAGTATTTACATGCAGGGAATGTTATCGCTGGCACTTCACAGGAGTGGAGACATCAAAACTCCGGTAATGATTTTAAAATCGCTGAAGGAACATGCCAGAACATCGGAAGAAATGGGGATGTACTGGAACAACGAAAGAGGATGGTACTGGTACCAGGCGCCCATTGAAACCCAGGCCTTGATGATAGAAGCCTTTGACGAGGTTATAAAAGACATGGCATCGGTAAACGAAATGAAGATTTGGTTGCTGAAACAAAAACAAACGCAGGACTGGAAAACCACCCGGGCAACCGTCGAAGCCTGTTATACTCTTTTACTCCGTGGCTCAAACCTGCTTGAAAATGATAAACCTATCGAAATTAAAGTTGGGAACCAAATAGTAGATCCCTCAAGCATAGCCGACGTTAAGGTGGAAGCAGGGACAGGGTATTTCAAGACTTCATGGAGCGGAGGCGATATTAAACCTGAAATGGGAAAAGTTACCCTAACAAAAAAAGATGACGGAGTGAGTTGGGGAGCCTTATACTGGCAGTATTTTGAGCAACTCGATAAAATTACTCCTGCCGAAACTCCTCTCAAACTTAAAAAGCAATTGTTTGTGGAACGTATCACAAATACCGGTCCGGTGATAGTACCTGTAACCGATTCCACCACGTTAAAACCCGGCGATCTTATCAAAGTGCGCATTGAACTCAGGGTCGACCGTACCATGGAGTACGTTCATATGAAAGACATGAGGGCAGCAGGACTGGAACCCGTAAATGTAATTTCGCGATACAAATACCAGGATGGTCTGGGCTATTACGAAAGTACCCGCGATGCAGCCACTAACTTCTTTTTTGGCTGGCTTCCCAAAGGAACTTACGTGTTCGAGTATCCGCTCCGGGTGACACATTATGGTAATTTCTCGAACGGAATCACAACCATCCAGTGCATGTATGCCCCAGAATTTTCAAGCCACTCGGAAGGTGTGAGATTGTTGGTTAAAGAAAAAGGCCATGAAAAATAATCGCCAAAAGCATGGAATATCAAAGTAATTCGCCATTTTACCCAATTTTAGGTTATGCTCATTAATTTTTTTATACAGAAAAAAGGATAAAAAATATTTTTATCAACTGTAAATAAAAATTAATTCTGATGAAACTTAAAACTTCAATTCTAACTTTTGCTTTAATAACATCTTTTTATTCGTGCAGAAAAAATGACGATGAGGGATCTAAATCGCGATGGGAACTTCAAAGAGGCACTGTTAACAACTTTCGTATAGTAGAGAACAACTTGGTAGGATATATTGACTCCAGGGGAAATGTCGTGATCGCCCCCCAATTCAAAGAAGGAGATGAGTTCTATTTTAATTACGCAACCATCACCGAAAATAATCTGAATGGACTTATCGACGAAAAAGGTACAAAAGTGATCCCCACGAGTTACAACTATCTTGGAAACATGAACTCTAACGGAATAATGGTAACACGTGATGCTACCAACAAATGCGGGCTGATTAATAAAGAAGGACAGGTTGTTTTAGCGCCTCAAACAGGATTCATCACTGATATCTTCAGCGAAAATCTGATTTATGCCGAGCTGAATTCCAATAAGGGCTACATGGATGCAGAAGGCAACTTTGTAATTAAAATAGCTGATGCAGATTATGGTGAACCCTTTAATGAAGGTTATGCCCTTGTTGAAAATTCAAAGGGATTTTTAGCAATTTTTGACAAAACAGGTAAAAACAAAACAGGATATATCTATAAAAATAGCTGGTACTCTTCGGGCGTTATTACAAACGGAGTGGCTGCTGTTTTATTTAACGACACCTGGGGTTTTGTGAAGCCCGACGGGGCTGTTGTGATTCCCGCACAATACCAGAAAGCCTATCCTTTTTTTGAAGGTCTTGCAGTTGTTGAGAAAAACAATAAATTTGGCTGTATTGATATGAGCGGCAAAGAAATAGTACCCATAACCTACGAAGAAACAGGCTATTATTTTTCAGAGGGTTTACTACCCGTCTATCAATCGGGCAAATGGGGCTACATTAATAAGGACAATAAATTTATAATTGCTGCGACATTCCTGGATGCTGATCCTTTTATTAACGGATTAGCAAAGGTGACTTTTCCAGACGGCAAGCAGGGTTATATCGATACGAAAGGCCTAAAGATATGGAGCGGGATGATACAGAATAAAAAATCGGGTCTTAAACCATCTGTAAAAGAAATTATGCAAAATAAATTATTCAGGTAATTTACTGAATTTATTTTCTGAAGCACAAAACACTAAGGTTGTAAGTTGGAGTATATTATTATACAACACACAACCTAATGTGTTTTGTGCTTTTAACTTTTCCTGAGTGCCGCTTTCGTCAATTCAATTTAGTTCTCCATATCTTAAAAAAAAGTATTTTTGCAGCTCAAAATTTAAAAACAAATTATTTAAACAAATCATGGAGCTAAAAAACCGCATGTTACTCATGATTCTCGATGGTTGGGGAATCGGTAACAAAACAAAATCGGACGTTATATATACAGCAAAAACACCCAATATGGACAGGCTGATGAAGACTTTTCCTACTTCGCAGCTTCTTACCAGCGGTCGCAACGTTGGTTTGCCCGACGGTGTTATGGGAAACTCGGAAGTGGGTCACCTCAACATTGGCGCCGGTCGCGTACTGTATCAGGATCTGGTGAAGATTAACCTCGCTTGTGAAGATGGTTCTATCACCAAAAACGAAGCCATTGTAAAAGCTTTTACTTATGCTAAGGAAAACGACAAGGCGGTACATTTTATCGGCCTCATTTCCGACGGAGGTGTTCACTCCATGGATACCCACCTCTACAAACTATGCGATGTAACAAAAGATTACGGTCTGAACAAAGTATATATCCACGCCATTACCGATGGTCGCGATACCGATCCAAAAAGCGGTTTGGGCTACATGACCAACCTGGTGAACCATCTGAAAAGTTCGAATGGAAAAATTGCCTCTTTAATTGGCCGTTATTATGGAATGGACCGCGACAAACGCTGGGAACGTGTTCGCGAAGCTTACGATCTTTACATTCATGCCAAAGGAACTGAGGCAACTGATGTTCTGGACGCTATACAGAAATCGTATGCAGCCGATGTTACCGACGAATTTATCAAACCGGTGGTGATTACCGAAAATGGTAAACCTATGGCTACCATTCAGGAAAACGATGTGGTGATCTGTTTCAACTACCGCACCGACCGCCTCCGCGAAACCACCGTGGTACTTACCCAGAAGGATATGCCCGATTTAGGCATGAAAACCCTGCCCCTGCAATATTACACCATGACCCGTTACGATGATTCGTTTAAAGGTGTAAACATTATTTTCGATAAGGATAATGTTAATTTAACTTTGGGCGAAGTAGTTGCCAACAATGGTTTCAAGCAAATACGCATTGCCGAAACTGAAAAATACGCCCATGTTACGTTCTTTTTCTCCGGTGGCCGTGAAACTGAATTCCCCGGCGAAAAACGTATCCTGGTAAACTCACCAAAGGTTGCTACTTACGATTTGCAGCCTGAAATGAGCGCCATTGAAGTAAAAGATTTGCTGTTACCTGAACTCAAAAAACAGGAAGCCGGCTTTATCTGCCTCAATTTTGCAAATTGCGACATGGTGGGTCACACCGGGATTTACGAAGCTATTACCAAAGCTGTTGAAACAGTTGACACCTGCGTGGGCGAAGTGGTTGAAACCGCCCGTGCAAACGGATACAGCGTTATGATTATTGCTGACCATGGGAATGCCGATTATGCTGTTAACGACGACGGCTCAATGAACACCGCACACTCGCTGAACCCTGTTCCCTGTATCTTGGTGAACAATGATTATAAAAACATTCACGACGGTAAACTTGCCGATGTGGCTCCAACACTTTTAACGGTAATGGGATTACCCGTACCTGCCGAAATGACCGGTAAAGTTTTGGTTTAGACCTTCCTTTAGAAGAGGCTGTGTGAAAAGTTCCGGAAACTGAGCCTGTCGAAGTGTAATCTTGCTGATTTACAATGAGGTTTCGACAGGCTCAACCTCCGGTTATGGACCAATTACACAGCCTCTTCTATTTTAACCTAACCCGCAAATCTGCTATTTTCTTGTGTCGTTCGAGGGAGTAGGTTTTTTCTTTAATTTCGATGGTTTCGTAAAGCTGCAGGGCATTCATCCGCAACCGGTGCAACAGCGTTGGAGGCGAAATCAAATCTTTTTCGGCCATCAGCACCATATAATCAGCCAGTAATTCCAGGTTTTCCGAACTGTACGAATCGTTCTCCAGTACCACCGTTTTTAATTCCTCGAAATCGGGAGCTGCCAACAGGTGCATGTCGAAACCACACTTCTCCTTAAACTCTTCCTGTTTTTGAAGCACCAGCTCTTCAAAATTCGTGGGCGAAGATTTCCCCAGAAGATTTTCAATCAGTATTTTCAAAAACTGCCCCAGCCTTTGAATTTGGGTGAGAAGGTAATCGCGGCGTTCCATGTTTTATAATTCTAATTCAGGAATTCTATTCAATAATTAATTAAATGTCTTATCAATCGCTAATTAAAATGATTGAGAAATTTATGAATAATTATTGAATAGATACTTACGAAGAATTAAGAAAACAAACAATATCTCAAACAATCCCCTTCCTAACCACAAAATCACCAAACTTTTCTCCTTCCTCTTTTTCTGTTGCGTATGTAGAAAATACTTTTTGCAATTCGTCCAGGATTCCTTTTTCATCAAGCATTTCTTTGTAAAGCCGGTTCAGCCTGTTGCCTGTGAAGCTGGCACCCAGGTAAAGGTTGTACTTGCCGGGAGCACGGCCAACAAGGCCAATTTCGCCCAGATAAGGTCGGGCACAGCCATTGGGGCAGCCGGTCATGCGTATGCTTATCTCTTCGTTTTGTAATCCCAGATTATTTAAAATGACTTCTATCTTATCGACAAGGGAGGGAAGATAACGTTCAGCTTCGGCAAAAGCTAACGGGCAGAGCGGTAAAGAGGCACATGCCAGGGAATTCAGGCGTAAGCCCGATGTGGTGGTGGAATGATAAACATTGTACTTCTTTAAAATTCCTTCGATAAAAGGTTTGGAATCTTCTGAAATATTGGCCAGAATGATGTTCTGATTGGGAGTAAGACGTACATCGCCATCGAGCATCTGAACAGCTTCTTTCAGTGCTGTTTTCAGCTTTTTGTCGTCAGTATCGCGAATGCGTCCCCCTTCCACAAACAGGGTGATACTCCATCGCCCGTTGCTTCCTTTCACCCAACCGTAACGGTCGCCCATCTGTTTGAAGGTATATGGTCTTTCAGGTTGAAGCTCCCAACCCAATCGTTTGTGAAGCTCTGCCCTGAAACCCTCTACTCCCATCCGTTCAACCGTGTATTTCAACCGTGAAAGTTTACGATTTTCGCGGTTACCATTATCGCGCTGGATTTTCAGGATTTCCTCGGCTACCGGCAATGCTTTATCGGTTGGGGTGAATCCCAAAGCACTCGCCAGCCTGGGATATGTTTCGGGTGCTCCAAATGTCATTCCCATTCCTCCCCCGGCATATACGTTGAAACCTAGTAACTTGCCGCTTTCCTCGATGGCAATAAACCCAAGGTCGTTCGAGAAAATATCGGTGTCGTTATACGGCGGAATTGCAAATGCCATTTTGAACTTCCGCGGCAGATAGGTTTTACCATAAATAGGTTCATCTTCCTCCGCAGGCGATGAATACTGAAGATCGTCGTTGAGCCATATTTCGTAGTAAGCATTTGTTTTAGGCAAAAAGTAATTGCTCACTTTTTTTGCTATCCCGTAAACTTCCTGATGAACGGGAGACTCATACGGATTGGGATTACACATTACATTGCGGTTTACATCGCCGCAGGCAGCAATAGAGTCCATCAGGTAATTATTCATCTTTTTCATGGTCGTTTTCAGATTTCTCTTGAGCACTCCATGAAGCTGAAATGCCTGACGAGTACTAACCTTTATGGTACTGTTACCAAACTGATTGGAAAGTCTGTCGATTTGCAAATATTGCGAAGGAGATGCTATTCCACCCGGAACCCGTACTCGGATCATAAACGAATATAGCGGCTCGAGTTTTTGTTTTTTGCGCTCGGCATCCAGATCACGGTCGGTTTGCTGGTAAGTACCATGGAATTTAATAAGGGATGTATCGTCCCCAAGCAAGGCGCCGGTGGTATCTTCCAGAATGCTTTCCCTGAGGTTACCCCGCAGGTAATTGCTCTTTTCTTTGATGAGTTCTACTTCCGACAGTTTCGATTTATCTGTATTCATGATTGATATTATTTCGATTAAAATTTTATTACAGTTCAGCTTATGTAAGGACAGGCGGCCGTGTCTCTTTATTCAGAATCAGCATACACTCCTTCTCAATGAAGAACTGTTGTTCCGGTGCAGGCATCACAGTTTTTCAATGAAAGTTTTCCCGTGCACCGGTATGGAGGGTTGTGATTTCATGAGCCCGGGGCGGTGCCCCGGGTTATGATGTCACGCCCCTTCAGGGCTAAACCCGTTTTCTCCCCTCTCCAAATGGAGAGGGGTTGGGGGTGAGGCCTCCTCAATACACATCCTCCCTATACCGCTTACTCTTCCTCAGGCTTTGTACAAACTCCTTTGCCTGTTCAGGACTAAGCTGTTTTTGCTCTGCAACTATCTCAACAAAAGTGTTCAGCACTTCTTTGGCCATGTGTTTCATATCGCCGCACACATATATAAAAGCCCCTTCGTCAATCCATTTCACCACTTCTTTCGACTGTTCCTTCAGTTTATGCTGAACATAATATTTCTCCCGCTGGTCGCGCGAAAAAGCCACCGAAAGCTTTGTAAGCAGGCCTTTCTTTTTATAGTCGAGCCATTCGCTCTGGTAAAGAAAATCCGTAGTAAAGTGCTGATCACCAAAAAACAACCAGTTTTTACCTTTTGAACCTGCCTCAGCACGGTATTGGGCAAAAGCCCTGAAGGGAGCCACACCGGTACCAGGACCAATCATAATTACAGGTACAGCATCATCCTCAGGCAGGTGGAATGACTCGTTAGTCTCAATATACACTTTGATTTTGTCGCCAATATTGGAACTGTCGGCCAGAAAACCAGAGCAGGTACCGTCTTTGCGGCGCTCACAATAGGTATATCGCAGGGCGGCAGCAGTAACATGCACTTCATCGGGATATGCTTCGTAAGCCGAGGAGATGCTGTAAAGCCTTGATTGAAGCTTCCGAAGTATTCCTGCAAATTCCTGAGCAGAATAGGAGTATGGATAAGCCTTCAGCAAATCGTATACATCGGCACCATAGGTAAACTTTGTTAAACTTGCAACATCCGAAAGCATTCCGGCAAGTTCCTGACTTTTCACAAACTGATTGTGCTTTTCGATGGTGTCGCGACTCAGGATACCTATTTCGAAATGATGCTTCAGAGCAGTGTGCAACGTAAGTGAGTCCTGGTTCACTGTTACTTTTTCGTCGCCTGTAAATCCTGTCAAGGAAAGCAGGCTCTCCACCAGCGAATCGGAGTTCACAGGCACCACACCCAGCGCATCTCCAGGTTTATAAACCAACCCTGATCCTTTTAGTGAAATTTCAAAATGATAGGTTTCCTTTTGCGAACCTTTCCCATTCAACTTTATTTTTTCAAGTATTTCAGCTTCGAAGGGATTGGCTTTGCTGTAAACAGGTTCTAAGGGTTTCGTAACCGTTGCTCCGTTAACTGGTTTTGGAAGGATTGTACCAGAACCTTCAAATTTTCCAATCAAGGTGTTCACCCATTCTTCAGCCGCTGGCATAAAATCCACATCACAGTCGATACGACCCAACAGCGGATTTGCTCCCAGACCGGAAAGCTTTTGATCGATATCCTGTCCGGTTTTACAGAATTGCGCATAGCTTTTATCCCCCAGCGCCAAAACGGAGTAATTCAGGTTTTCGAGCTTGGGGGCACGACTACTATGAAGAAAATTATAGAATTCTTCTGCAGCAAGCGGAGGTTCGCCATCGCCATGGGTGCTCACAATAACTGCAAGGTGACTTTCACTCTTCAGATTTTTGGGGTTATAATCGTTCATGTCTGCCAGAACAGTTCTAATCCCTTTATTGGAAGCTCTCTGATGCAGCAGACTAGCAATTTTACGACTATTGCCCGTGTGAGAACCGAAAAGCACGGTGAGTTTTTTCTTCTCCTCGCCGTTAAGGTGACCGTTTCCATTGAGATGTACCTCTGGAACAGGTGTTTCCTTAACTATAGGTGCAGCTTCGGTTATGGCATTTTGTTGGATATTCCTGCTTCCGCTCACATATCCGGCAAGAAAACCGCTGAACCAGAGCAGCTCGGTTTCCTGAAAATTGTTAATTACCTTTTGCGCAAGCTCCTGTTGCTCAGGAGTAATGGGAAAAAGTTTTTTGAGATTGTCCATTTTATAAAGTTTAGAAGCCTAACCCCCGGCCCCTCTTCATTGGAGAGGGGGAAATACAAGCATTTTTTATATTGATGTTAAATTCTGAGTATTTAAATTTTCTGTGTGGAAATTGACCTTCTCAATTGTTCGAACCAATTCCTCTTCAGTATGAGCACTAGAAATAAAATTTGCTTCATATCCTGAAGGAGAGAGATAAATTCCGTCCTTCAGCAACTGGATATAGAATTGCCCAAAAGCAGTATGATCGGCCTTTTGTGCAGAAATAAAATCAGTAACCGGTTGGTTTGAGAAGTAGAGCGTAAACATATTTTTAAAGACATTGAGCTGTAAAGAGTTTTGATCAGCAATCGAATAAAGTCTTTCAAAAAATGCTTTAGACTTTTGTTCTATCTCCTGGTAAAGGTTTTCATTTTGCAATAGCTTTAAAGTAGCTATTCCGGCACTTACCGCAACAGGATTTCCTGAGAGCGTTCCGGCCTGGTAAACCGGACCGTCCGGAGCAATCAACGACATGATTTCTGCTGAAGCTCCATAAGCACCTACCGGAAAACCTCCTCCTATGATTTTTCCAAAAGTGGTGATATCGGGTTGAATGCCCAGCAACTTCTGCACTCCGCCAAAGCAAAACCGAAATCCGGTTATTACCTCATCGAATATAAGCAAACTGCCATGTTGACGTGTGATTTGACGTATGTTTTCCAGAAATCCATCCTGCGGAAGCACTACTCCCATATTGGCCGGAATGGGCTCGAGAATTACAGCAGCTACATTGTTGCCATATTTCTTGAAAACGTCGTTAAGCGCTTCGATATCGTTGAACGGAATGCTGATAGTATGGTTTACGATCTGCACCGGAACACCCTGACTTGAAGAGCTTGTTTGCTCTGCCAAACCAGACCCTGCTTTTACCAGTAGCATATCGGAATGGCCGTGGTAGCAGCCATCGAATTTTACAATGATGTCTCTTTTTGTATATGCCCTTGCCAGCCGGATAGCACTCATCACTGCTTCAGTTCCCGAGTTCACTAAACGTACTTTCTCTACCGAAGAAGTGGACTGTACCAATAGCTCAGCCAGCTCGGTTTCCAATAGGGTGGGGGCGCCATAACTCGAACCGTTTTCTATAGCAGCATGGGCGGCTTCTCTAACTTCGGGATGAGCATGACCCAGAATTCCTACTCCCCAGGAAAGGCAGTAATCAGTATAGCGGTTACCGTCAATGTCTTCCAGCGTTGAGCCATAAGCTTTTTTAATAAATACCGGCGGTATACCGATGCTTTTGAAAGAGCGGACAGGACTGTTCACGCCGCCAGGCATAAACCGGACGGCGTTGTTGTATGCCTGGGATGATATTGTGTTGTTCATAATTGCTTTAAATTATGCACGCGTTACAAACGCGCGCTAACGTTAGTCCGGGATTTAAGAGTTAAGAATTCCTGCCAGCAATGGTGCGTAGTAAGTTATTATCCAATCGGCACCAGCACGTTTAATTGCTGTATGGATCTCCAGGGTTGCAACTTCTTCGTTTACAATTCCGGCAGTAGCCGCAGCTTTAATCATCATGTATTCGCCCGAAACATGGTAGGCTACCATCGGAACTTCTGGAAACTCTGTTTTCCCTCTCCTGATTATGTCCAGGTAGGTATGGGCGGGTTTTACCATCAGGAAACCGGCCCCTTCCTCCAGGTCGGCAGCCATTTCGCCTAGCGCCTGACTGGCAGAGCGGTAATCCATCTGATAGGTTTTCCGGTCGCCAAAAGCTGGTTTGGAGTTGGCAGCGCCACGAAAAGGTCCATAAAGATTAGAGGAATATTTGGCGGAATATGCCAGAATTTTCACCTTTCTGAAACCATGAAGATCCAGTAGTTGCCTGATTGCCCATACCTGACCATCCATCATGGCCGATGGTGCAACTATATCGACTCCGGCTTGTGCATGAGCAAGGGCCATCTGAGCCAATGGTGTAAGCGTTTGGTCATTGTCGATTACCTCTCCGTTCAGTATGCCGCAGTGACCATGCGAGGTGTAGGCGCAGAGGCAAACATCGGTGATAACTACCAATTGAGGATAATTCTCTTTCACAAGGCGAATGGCAACATTCACAGGGTTTTCAGATGATGCCGAGAAACTGCCGGTATCATCTTTCCTGTTTTCGTTAGTAACACCAAACAGAAGGATTTTATCAATTCCAAGCTTTACCGGCTCCCGGAGTTCTTCAATCAAAACATCGGGAGAGAGATGATAGACTCCCTGTAACGATCCAATTTCGTTTTTTATTCCTATACCTTCAACAACAAAGAAGGGCAGGACGAAATCGGTGGCCGATAATTTCACTTCGGCATGATAATCCCTTGTAAAAGCATCGGTACGCAAATGTCTGAACCTTTTAAAAGGTGCATAACTAGATGTAAAGGGCTGAATTTCTTTCATAAGCTTCCTGGGTTTGTTCTCCACGTGTAACAACTTTAATATGATAAGGCACTTCACCGTAATGTTTCAAAAAACTTTTAACACCTGATGGTGAGGTGAAAACGATGATATCGATTTTTGAAAGATCAACTTTTTCAATCTTTCGAACCGGCTGTGTGTAGTATACTGTAATGGTATGAACATTATTTCCGAGTGACCGCAATCCATCGGGTAAAATATTAAGAGCAATATCGGAGCGGGGAATAAGAATTTCTTCATCTGTAATTCCTTTCTGACGAAAAAGTTCTATTATCCCCCGTGACGAATCGAGTTCAGGAACAAGTTGAGGCTCTATTCCGTACTTGCGCAACTCTGCCGTGGTGACTGCCCCAATGGAAACAATAATGTTGCTGTTGAGTGAATTGGTGTCGCATCCAACCGAACGGATCCATTCCATAAAGTGCTTCACCGAATTGCGGCTGGTGAAAATGATGTATTTATAGTTATATACAAACCTGATGAACTTAAAAAAGTCATCGGGCATTTCTATCGGGACAATCTCAATTAAAGGCTGATGGATTACATGTCCCAAATCCTGGTACTGGTCGGCTGTTAGCCCCGTTACAAGTACATTTGGCCGGGAATTCATAATATTTCTGTTTTTAACGGTTTTGCCAATCATGATTACTGAAGGCGAAGCTGTTTCGTCGGGTAAGGCAGCTATAGTCCCAAAAGTAACATATGCATGAGGTTGTGTGGCATTGGTGATAATAGCCGCAGGAGTTTCGCTGTCAACCCCTGATGAAAGAACTTTTTCGCGTAATTCTTTCAGGTTGGAAGCGCCCATATAATAGACAAGGGTATCGGTTTGAGGCACAACAATTTCTTTTTGCGAAGAGGCCGTGATAAAAGCAACTGACGAGGATTCGCCACGGTTTGTAAGCGGAATGGCTGCCTGCGATGCTGCTCCAACTGCGGCGGTAATTCCAGGAACGACTTCAGGCAATATCAACCGCGAATGGAGATATTCGAACTCTTCACCGCCCCGTCCAAAAATAAAAGGATCACCCCCTTTCAGCCTCACAGTATTATTACCTGCAATGGCCGACTGGTACAGTAATTCGTTAATCTGCTCCTGAGTGTGAGAATGATTGCCTTTGCGTTTCCCAACAAATATTTTTTTGGCTTTGAAGTTTTCCAGATAGCTTTTATCGATAAGGTCGTCAAAGAAAATAACGTTGGCATGTTCCAAAGCCTTATGCGCTTTTACGGTAAGCAGTTCGGGATCGCCAGGACCAAACCCTGCCAGGGTAACTTTGCCATAGCTTTTGCGAATATCGAAAGGCGAAAAAAGTTGTTTTAGCCTTTCGTTCCCTTTGCGGGCCACAACGGCCAGATGCCCCTGCAACGCATGTGTTTCGAATGGCAGAATTTCGGCAATGTGGGAATCGAGATTCAGACGCTGCAATGCGCAGGTCGCAACAACAACAGCATCAGCAACTCCTTTGTTTATCAGCGATATTCTTTCTTCAATGGTTCCGCGGATGCTGACAATCTGGGTATCGGGTCGAATCTGCTTAATGCTTTCGGCCCGTGATACAGAACTGGTTCCAATCCGTGGATTGGCCGGCAACTTATTCAGCGGTAGGTTATCACGACTTACCAGTGAATCCGACTGATCACGGGCTGGTGTAAGAGCAATTACCTCTAGCCTGGCAGGGATTGGATAAGGCAGATCTTTTGCTGAATGTACGGCAATATCAGCATCGTTCCTCAATAATGCTTCGTCGAGTTCACGGGTGAAGAAATCGGCAATGTTGCAGGTTTCGAGCGGTATCTGCTTGTTGTTATCTCCTAGTGAGGCAATAGCATTTACCTCAAATTCCACTTCAGGTAAAAGCGCTTTAATTTCTTCGACCTGCACCAGCGAGAGGCGACTGTTCCTGCATATGATTCTGATTTTCATTTCAATTAAATAATGAATTACTATATTGAACCTTCTGCTGAATATATCTGTTCTGATACTCCATAAACCTTCCTATTTCCTCTTCAATAATTAACTCAGCTTTCCTGATCTCCCCGGCTCTTACAGCCTTATTACCGTTTACCTGTTGTTCAATTCTTTTAAGATTGAAGTACTGAATATTATCGAGCGACTGGACCTCTGGTGCAGCATCGGCAGGAACGGCAAGGTCGAACAGGATAAGAGACCTGCTTTGTGGGATTTGTTCCTTTTTAATGATAGGGTGGGGGGCAGAGGTACCTGAAATAACAATATCCGATTGCTCCAGAGCCGATTTCAGATGATCAAGTTTGTAAGCCTTGCAGTTAAACTGGCTCTCCAACTCCTGCGCCTTATCAAAACTGCGGTTGCAGAGTACAAAAGCATTGTGAACATTGGCTTTCAGAAAATTCATGATGGTACGGTTCATTTTATTAATGCCAATGAAAGCAAATCTTTTATGCTGATAATCATCCACCTGCTGTTTAATAATTTCGACAACGGCATGACTGTGCGACATGGCACCTCGCGAGAGAGCGGTTTCCGTACGAACTCTTTTCCCTGTTAAAAAAGCCCATTGAAATAACCGGTGCAGGGATGAATCGAGCCGTTGTTTCTCCATTGCCTGCTGATAAGCCTCCTTTACCTGCCCCTGAATAAAAGTCTCTCCCAGAAACACCGACTCCAAACCACAAATCAGCCTGAAAAGATGACGGATAACTTCCGGAGGAACCATTCCGCTCCCCCCGTAAAACTCCGCACGGTTGCAGGTTTGAAGGAGAATCCCCGGTTCACCTGAGGTTTTTATTTGCTTCAGCAAAGTTTCTCTGTCGGTGAGGCTGTTGTGATAATCAGATTTTTTATGATATATCATTTTCAAGGAAATTTTTAATTCTGTTTCTTAAATCAATGGACTCATACACATCCTGAGCATTGGAGCTAACGGCCACACTCATATAGTTTTTGCGGTAAATGGCCGGGGAAACAAAGTCGCACCGGGAAGGATTGTCAACAACATTCACCAGTATTCCTAGTTCGTGCGCATCGTTGAGCACTTTTTCGTTCAGTTCGCGGATATTAGTGCACGCATATACCAGCGTGGAGCCAGCCAGATCTGAAGATTCGTAAGGCTTTTCCACATAAGAAATTCCTGAAGTTTTGATCTGTTCGTTTACTTCGGTTGCAACCACCTGAATGTTATCAGCGTATTGCTGCAAGCTTACAATTTTATGCCATGCTATTCGCCCGCCACCAACGAGTAACACTTTTTTACCGCGAACATCAATGGCTACCGGCATAAAGCTTTTATCGAAATTTCGGTCAGATAACATATTCGTCTTTTTTAGGTTTAATTTTTCCGAAGGAAATGCGAATCCAGGCTCGCTCGTGGAGGTAATACAGGAACATTTTGGTTATAATCTCAACAGAACTGATTGCAATGGCTAATTCTGGCTTGCCCGTGATAATCCATGCAAGAAAAAAAGTATCGAGGGTACCTGTTATGCGCCATGTAATAGCTTTAATAATGCTTCTTCGTTTTTGTTCCATAATGTTGTAGTGAAAAGAATATTGGAATTCAGGGAGACTAATCTGCAACAGCCTCTCCAGAGTTGAATTGTAACCAATTGTGATTGATTATCGGCTGCTACAACAACAACACATACAACAACAAAGACTGTTGGCAAGCCCGTTGATTTCTGAGGAAAGAGTATGTATTGAAAAAAGATTCATTCTTATAAATGTGTATTTTGCAAATATAAGATATTTGTATCCCATTTTCCTAATCTTTCATTCAGAAATTTTAAAATTATTTTTTTAGACATCACATAATATTCATTATTTAGATATATTTCAACTTTAACCCCTGATAAAACAACAATACTTAAATTCAAAAGTTTATTCAATTGTATTATATCCATATTAATTGAGGGGATATTTTTCTAGAATTATTTAATATTTCAATCACTATAAATTTTAACTTTTTTACAAACCTTTTTAAAAACAAATTGTTACTTTGAATAACTTTTACACTATGGAAACTTTTGGCATAAATTTTGTTTCCGAAGTGTTGCTCGTTTTTATAAAATATGAATGAAGAACTAAAAAATATTCTTGAAAAAGTAAGAGATCTTTATGTACGCTATGGGATAAAAAGCGTAACCATGGACGATGTAGCTCATCAGCTTGGCATTTCCAAAAAGACCCTTTACCAGCATGTAGTCGACAAAAACGACCTGGTGCTGAAAGTTTTTGAACTCGAAATTGACGACAGTTGTACCCAGTTCGAATGTGCGTTTAGTGAAGAATCCAATGCGATTGAACAATTGTTTGATGTTCATCGCTGGGTGATGAAACGTATGAAAGAACACAGTCCGGTTTCGGATTACGATCTTAAAAAGTACTACCCCGACCTCTATCGCCGGATTGAGAAAATTCGTCGAGAAAGAATGTACGACTTTGTAATTAATAATTTACGGAAAGGCAAGAAAGAAGGAATTTACCGCAGCGACCTCGATGAAGAGATTATCACCAAAATTCATGTTTCGCGCATTCAGAATACTTTCGATTCGGAATTGCTCACCAATGAAGAAAAAACCTCGTTCAAGGTTTTTTACGAGTTTTTTGTGTATCACATACGAGGCATTGCCAGTGAGAAAGGGACAAAAATTTTAGAAGAAAAATTAAAGAATAAAGAACTCCAGTTAATACACAATCAATAAAACAGTTTATGAAGATTTTCAGATTTCTATTTTACGGGACTTTACTGACAATATTTCCTGTCGTATTGACGGCTCAGGAAAATAAAGGTCCAATCAGTTTATCGCTGAAACAGGCTCAGGAGTATGCACTACAAAATAACAAATCGATATTGAATGCTAACCTCGACGTGGAAGCTGCCAAAAAGAAAGTTTGGGAAACAACAGCAATTGGTCTGCCACAAATAAGTGGAAAAGGTTCATATAGCTATACTCCGGAACTTTCAGGATCAATAGAACAGTTCAATCAGTTTGGTACACTATTTTCTTGGATGTACAACGTCGACAACTATTTACACAGTCTGGATCCCTCTAACGGCAATTTTGGACAAATCCCAGCTCCAGGACCACCAGAGCCATATAATCCAAATGACTACAAATGGAGTCTATCTGGTTCAGTTACTGCAACTCAATTGATTTTCAGCGGATCTTATCTTGTGGGACTTCAATCTGCAAAAGTTTACAAAAGTCTTTCTCAGCTCAATTTGGTGAAATCGAAGCAGGATATATTACAATCCATAATTGACAGCTATTTTAATGTTTTGATTGCTCGTGAGAACAAGAGCATTCTTGATTCTACATATCAGAATCTAAGCAGAACGTTTTCTGAACTTCAGGCCATGAATAAGCAGGGTTTCATTGAAGAAACAGATGTGGATCAAATGAAGATCACAGTCACAACTGTGAAAAATTCTTTGGACATGATTACTAGAATGGAACAAGTTGCATCTAAACTGTTGAATTTACAACTAGGAATAGATCTGGACAGTTCAATTGTTTTAACTGATAGTCTAAAACCAATGGTTGATGCACTAACAATTGATAAGTTATTATTGACCGATTTTGTCTTAGACAACAATGTTAGTTACCAAATGCTTGACGCCCAAGTCAAGGCTTCCGAATTATTATTAAAATTGCAGAAATCTGCTTATCTCCCAGATTTGGCCGGTTTTTATCAATATTATAAAGAATTCAATGATAAGGCATTTTCCTTTAGTCCTCCGCATACCTTAGGGGTAAGTCTCAATATACCAATATTCAGCAGTGGTCAGCGAATGTCAAAAGTTTCGCAGGCCAAAATAGATTTGGAAAAAGCCCAGAATAACAAGGAGCAATTAAGCAATTCATTAAAGCTCGAATATTATACCAGTAAGTCGGCCTTGATTAATGCAAGGGATAAATATCAATCTGAAATTTCTAACTTACAATTATCTAAAAAAATTTACGATCGTGCATTGATTAAATATACAAATGGTTTGATTTCAAGCGTTGATTTAAATCAAATTCAAAACCAATATCTTACAGCACAATCAAATTATTACCAGTCCTTGCAGAGTCTAATTAGCGAAAAAAACAAACTCGAAAAAATCTTAACCAAGAATTAAATCATGAACTATATGAAATCATTTTCTTACAAATTAGTTGCAGTTGCTTTAGTAGTTTTAGTTGCAGCCTGCCAACCCGACAAAAAAGCCCAGCTTGATCAATTAAAAAAACAACAGGCTGAACTTTCGGCAAAAATTAAAAAGCTGGAAACCGAAATTGCCGCTTCGGACACCTCCAAAAAAGACGATAGCAAAGTCAGACAGGTTTCTTCAATAGATATTAAACCTGAGACTTTTAAACATTATATTGAAGTACAGGGAAGGCTTGATGGCGAAGACAACCTCGACGTATATCCGGAAGCCATGGGTATTGTGGAGTCTGTAAATGTTTCAAACGGTCAGGCTGTATCTAAAGGCCAGGTTTTAGCTCGTATTAATGATGCAGCAGCCCGTGAACAGTTGAAAGGTTTGGAAACCCAATATCAGTTTGTAAAAGAAACTTTCGAAAAACAGGAACGCTTGTGGAACCAGAAAATTGGTTCGGAAGTGCAGTACCTGCAGGCAAAGTCCCAGAAAGAGTCCATGGAATCGCAGATAGCATCCGTAAAGAAACAAATTGATATGATGACCATAAAAGCACCTATCAACGGTACCGTTGAAGATGTAAGCCTCAAGGTTGGGCAAACAGCATCTCCAGCCATGCCAGCATTCAGAGTTATGAATTTCGGTTCATTAAAAGTAAAAGCAGATGTTGCTGAAGCTTATTCAAGCAAAATAAATATTGGCGACGATGTTATCGTGTTTTTCCCTGATCTGAACAAAGAAATTCCTGCTAAGGTCAACACGGCCAGCCGCTACATAAATCCTATCAACCGTACATTTCAGATTGAAGTACGCCTAAATCCCGAAAAAAACGGATATAAAGCCAATATGGTGGCCGTACTTAAAGTTATTGACTACAAGGCAAACAACGCTATTGTGGTTCCGGTGAACTTAATTCAAACCGACCCGACAGGTAACTTCATCTACGTGGTAAATAATAACGGGAAAGAAGCAGTGGCCAAAAAAATATATATTAAACAGGGACAAAGCTATAACGGAACTGTTGAGATCACCGACGGCCTTAAAGCAGGCGATAAAGTTATCACTTCGGGATATTTGGACCTGGAAGAAGGCGAAGCAATTAAACTTTAAAACGACCTAAGTTTATTAGTAATGGAAAGAAAATTTAAAGAATTCAAGCCCACAAGCTGGAGTATCGATAATAAAACCAGTATTTATGTACTGGCCATTATCATCTCCGTATTTGGGATATTCAGCTATAACAGCATTCCCAAGGAGCAGTTCCCCGAGATTGTAATCCCTACAATTCTTGTTAATACCATCTATCCAGGTACTTCACCAACGGATATCGAAAACCTTATCACCAAACCTTTAGAAAAAGGTATGAAATCTATCAGTGGTGTTAAGAAAGTAACCAGCAGCTCAGTTCAGGATTTTAGCGTTATCTCTGTTGAATTTCAGACAGACGTGGAGGTCGCCGAAGCTAAACAAAAAGTGAAGGACGAAGTTGATCGTGCCAAGAAGGACCTGCCCAAAACAGGAATTACTGAAGGGCCTACCGTTATGGATATCGACCTGTCCCAAATTCCTATCATGTATGTGAACCTTTCGGGAAAATACACCCTGGACCGGCTGAAGAAGTATGCTGAAATAATGCAAGACAGAATTGAAGGCCTGAAAGAAATTACCCGTGTGGATATTGTTGGCGCTCTTAACCGCGAAATCCAGGTAAATGTAGATATGTATAAACTCCAGGCTGCCAGTTTGTCATTTAATGATGTTATCGGACAAATCTCGTCCGAAAACGTGACAATCTCAAGCGGTGGTATCGACATGCAGGGAATGAAACGTTCTGTGCGGGTTGTGGGTGAGTTTAAAGATATCGAAACGCTTAAAAATGTTGTGGTCAGCTCTTCGCGAGGTGCAAAAGTATATTTAAAGGATATTGCCGAAGTAAGGGATACTTATGCTGACAGAGAAAGTTATGCCCGTTTAAACGGAGAAAATGTTATTACCCTCAACATTATCAAAAAGAGCGGACAGAACTTGCTCGATGCTTCGGATAAAATTAAGGAGATTACCAAAGATCTTGAAGAAAACAAGTTTCCTAAAGACCTGAAGATCACAACTACCGGTGATCAATCCATTTACACCCGCACAACGCTGAAGGACCTGAATAATACGATCATCATCGGTTTTATCCTGGTAACTATTGTGCTCATGTTCTTCATGGGCCTTACCAATGCAATATTTGTAGGGTTATCGGTGCCACTTTCCATGTTTCTGGCCTATATTTTTATGCCTTCCATAGGCTTTACTATGAACATGCTTGTAATGTTCTCGTTTATTTTTGCCTTGGGAATTGTGGTTGACGATGCCATTGTGGTTATAGAAAATACGCACCGTATCTTTAAAAAGCAGAAAATGGACATTTCCACGGCTGCCAAATTTGCAGCCGGAGAGGTATTTATTCCTATCCTTTCGGGTACCTTAACAACATTGGCTCCGTTCTTCCCGCTTGCTTTCTGGCCAGGTGTTATCGGAAAGTTTATGATGTTTATTCCTGTAACTATTATCATTACCTTAACAGCATCTCTTTTGGTGGCTTACATCATTAACCCCGTATTTGCGGTTACTTTTATGAAACCCGACGAGGAAGAAATTCAAACCCTGAGCCGCAAGCGTATTTTCACTACAACTGGTATTATTGCCGGTTTGGGAGTGGTTTTTCACATGGCGGGCATGCCTGCTGTTGGCAACCTCATTCTTTTCATAGCCCTTTCCTTTATGGCGCATAACCTTTGGGGTTATAAAGCAATTCTGCACTTTCAGCATTATATCATACCCAAAACCCTTGCCCGGTACGAGAAATTTTTAAACTGGGTACTTGAAAAACGCCGTCCATATTATTTATTGTACGGTTTAACGGGAATGCTATTTGTTACCATTTTTATAATGGGATTGTTCCCTCTCAAGGTTGTTTTCTTTCCAGAAATGGAGCCCAATGCAATATACACGCTGATTAAAATGCCGGTAGGTACTGATATTAAAGTAACCGACTCCATAACCTATGAGGTCGAAAAAAGAGTGATGAAAGTTATTGGAGACAAAAACCCGCTTGTAGAATCGGTATTAGCAAATGTTGCGGTTGGAGCTTCAGAAAGTGAATTTGATATTGGAAACTCAACGCCCAACAAAGGGAAAGTTACGGTTAACTTTGTGGAATTCTCGAAGCGAAACGGAGAAAGCACCGTTCCTTACATGCAGGCTATACGTGATGCTGTTAAAGGAATTCCCGGCGCCGAAATTACAGTAAGCATGCCCGAGGGTGGACCTCCAACAGGAAAACCCATAAACATAGAAATCACCAGCGACGATTTTGAAGAATTGACAACTACCTCCGACCGGTTGATTAAATATATCAATTCGAAGCAAATCGCAGGTATCGAGGAGTTGAAGTCGGATTTCGACAAGAATAAACCTGAAGTTGTAATTGAGATCGATCGCGTTAGGGCCAACCAGCTTGGTATTTCTACCGGTCAGATTGGTATGGAGCTTTTAACCGCTATTTACGGGAACGAAGCTTCCAAATTCCGCGAAGGAGAAGACCAGCATCCTATTCAGGTGAGATATAAATACGATCAACGTTCGAATATCGACAAGCTGCTCAATACAAAAATTACCTTTATGGATATGAGTTCCGGACAGTTAAAGCAAGTTCCGCTTGCCACTCTGGCGAAGGTTACATATCTGAACTCGTACAGTGGTATCAACCGGTTAAATTCCAAGCGTATTGTTACCGTTTCATCCAACGTTCTTACAGGATATAATGCCAACGAAATTGTAGCAAGCATCCGCGAAGCTCTTCCAGAATTCCAGAAAACGGATGAAGTCGACATTAAAATTACCGGCGAACAGGAAGATCAGGAAGAATCGGGAGCATTCCTTGGAAAGGCAATGTTACTGGCACTTTGTTTGATTCTGTTTATCATGATCACCCAGTTTAACTCTATTAGCAAACCTCTGATTATTATTACCGAAGTAATTTTTAGTGTAATTGGGGTACTTCTCGGATTTATCATCACCCGTATGCCAATATCCATTGTAATGACAGGCATGGGTATGGTAGCGCTGGCTGGTATTGTGGTTCGAAACGGTATTCTGCTTGTTGAGTTTACTGATATCCTGAAAGAACGTGGTTTGAAAACCCGCGATGCCATTATCCAGGCAGGTAAAACCCGTATCACGCCGGTTATGTTAACAGCCATGGCCGCCATATTGGGTCTTATTCCGCTGGCCATTGGTTTTAACATCGACTTTGTTGGCCTCTTCCGCAGCTTCGAGCCACATATTCACTTTGGTGGTGATAACGTAGCTTTCTTTGGGCCGCTCTCATGGACCATCATCTTCGGTTTATCGTTTGCCACCTTCCTAACACTTATCTTTATCCCTGTAATGTACTACATTATGTATGCAGGAAAAGTCAAAATGGAAAGACAGGCATCTGCCATCAAGTATAAGAAATCGGATTTCAAGGATTTGGTGTAAATTCTTAAAAGTATAACGAAAATGCCGGAGCTTATGGTTCCGGTATTTTTTTTGTAGGTTGAGGAAAGGAAAAGCACTTTATCTTTGCAGTTTACCTGATGTAATTTATGGAAGGCCAAAATACTGACCATTAATTATTTTTAAAGGTTGATTGGAAACATTCCACATTAAGCTTTGTTCTAAAACTATAACTCTCTGCTACTTCTAAACTTTATGAAAACAACTATTCTCCTTTTATTTTTTTCAATCTTAATTATACAAATTAAAGCGCAGCCCTCAATCCCTGAAACAAATTATATCAGACCTATAGGAACACTTGTTGACATTGGAGGATATCAATTACATCTTAATTGCTCCGGATCAGGAGATTTTACTGTTGTTCTAATTTCAGGATCTATGAATTTTTCATTCGACTGGGTATTGGTTCAAAATGAACTTTCAAAATCAGAAAAAGTGTGCTCATACGACAGACCTAGTCTTGCCTGGAGTGACCCGGGTCCGTTGCCACAAAATTTTGCACAAGATGCTTATGAATTACATAAATTACTTCATAATACAGGCGTAAAGCTTCCTCTTGTATTGGTAGGCCATTCAGTAGGTGGTATTATTGCAAGAATGTATACAATGCAATATCCAAACGATGTTGCCGGAATAGTATTAGTTGATGCAACTTCAGAGAATGCAATCTTAAATGTAAAAGGCAAAATTGAAAGGGTAAGGTTGCTTGCATCCAGTGAAAGGAAAATTCCTCCCATTAAACTTAAAGTCGATTCCCTCACTAAAGTACCAGATTTGAAGGATGTTGAAGCCCTCTGGAATATGATTGGAAAACCCTCTATTTCTTATCCGTTTAGCTTGCTTCCTTCTGCTATTCAAAAAACAAGACTATGGGCACAATCACAACCTAAATATCAAATAGCTGATTCTTATGAATACATGCCTGAGGAATTTGCACAAATGTTTTCTGATAGTTTAAAATATAGAATCGGTAGTAAACCTTTGTTGATCCTGTATAGTTCAAAAAATGAGTACCCAAAAGAACTAGGTACCTTAAGAGATAGTTTGATGAATGATAAAATAAGAAATCAAATGAATTTCTTAAAACTTTCAAGTAATACTAAAATAATATCTACTTCTAAGAGTGGGCATGAGATTTTTCTAACAGAACCTAATCTGGTTGTAAATGCAATTAAACAGGTGATTATTTCTGCAAAAACGAAATCACAATTAAAATAAATATCAATCAAAGATTCACATAAAAAGACTGTTTTTATCTGTTTCAGCCACACATCTTGATGCTGTTCGCACATATTTTGCTTCCTCCACACATCCTAGTTAACAATGTTCCCTTATGCTATTCACTTTTTATCTCTGCCACCGGACTACTGTTAATTCACCTGTCCCAAAATACAGATCTCTAATAACTTTTAAAGGCTATTTTGAAACATTCCAAATAAAGTTTTGTTATTAAATAAAACCCTCTGCTAATTCAAAAACAAAATTAATATGGAACGTCGTCAGTTTTTCTATCTTGCCGGATTGGGAACATCCACTCTTTTGGCTGGTAATTTATTAACAGCCTGTTCAAAGGACGATGAGGATGAAAATGATCCTGGAAATCCTCCAGGCACAAAAAAACTTACCATCGATCTTAACGATGCGGCTTATGCCAGCCTTGCTGCAAATGGAGGTTCAGCCATGAAAGACAATGTCCTCATCATTCATACCACAGGTAGTAATTACTTGGCTTTCTCCAAAATATGTACACACCAGGGTTGTACTGTAGGTTTCAATGGTACCGAAATTGTTTGTCCCTGCCATGGTTCAAAATTTGCAACCACAGGAGCTGTGCTTCAGGGCCCTGCCACAAGTGCTCTTCCAAGTTATACAACATCTGTTTCGGGAAATACCCTAACAATTAATCTTGGCTAAGGATTACGGTGACATTCGGTACAGGCATAATCATACCAATCGTTACCAATATCTATCGGATGTTCAAAAGTTAAATCCTGATTCAGAGAAACGGACTTAATGTCTCCTGTTGTACCCTGCGCAACGATGGTATGACACAGGTTGCAATCTTTGGAAATAACTTTGCCTTTTTCACTTGTATGTCGACCATTATGGCAACGGAAACAACCGTCGGAACTAAGGTGACCAATGTGATTAAGATAAGTTGTTCCGGTAATTCGCATTTCGGGGAAATTGTTTTTGAGATATTCCTTCTGAACGCCAAAGATTGCTTTATCTATAAGCTTCTTGTTGTGGGCCAGTATTTCAGGATGTTTTTCCTGATAATAATTATAAATTGAGTTGTGAATTAAAATCTTAGCCGAATCACTTGTTGAGAATGGGTCCTTTAATGCACGCATAGCTGCCTTTTTGATATATTTTAACTCTTTGGGAACGCTGCCGCTTAACAAGGCATTATTGAGCACCACAGGAGTAGCATTAAATTGATGGGAAGGACGGTTATGGCAATCCATGCAGTCGAAATTACGCATTTGCAGGCTGTCGAGCGTCGATTTGGATGGCATGTTATCCTCGTCGGTATAAATATGGGTTTCGCCAGTCCTGGTATTGGTATATTTCACCCAGGGAATCATCTCTCTGTCTGCTGTTGAAGCTTTGTATTCAATTTTTATATCGGGATTAATATGCCAGTGAATTCCTTCCTTTAATCCCATGGCATTGAATTCAGGTCCTATTTTCATCAGTAATGAAATATTCCATTCAGTGTTTACCGAATCGGACAGGAAGCTTCGCTGAACACGAAGTTTTTTAGCATAGAATTTCTCCGGCCAATGGCAGTTCTCGCATGTTTCTCTTGCCGGACGTAAACTGTGAATGGGTGTTTCGATAGGTTTGCTGTACTTTTTGAAGATAACCGAATACACCTGATATAATCCTGAAAGTTTGGATTTAACGTACCAATCAGCCCCATCTCCAACATGACATTCAACACATTTAACCCTTGCGTGAGGTGAGTTCAAATACGTTGTGTACTCCGGATTCATAACAGAATGACATAAAGTCCCGCAAAAACCGGTTGATTCTGTATAATGGTAAGCCTGATAGCTGCCTGCGGCTGATATTAAAATAAAAACAAGGGTAACTATGGATACAATACCCAAATGAACCCTCTGCTTGCGCAAATTAAGGTTGAGAACCGGCCAGTTTGATGTTTGATCATCTTTCTGTTTTTTAAGTTTTCGTAGTTTGATAAACATACCCAGAAAAATGAGTAAAATTCCCAGAATCATGAGGGCCGGTAAAACAATGTACAGATAGAGACCCACATAAGCATGTCCGGTATCGATAAACACCGACATAATAAGAAACAAAATCATAAGTGCTATAGCATTTGCAGCAATAATACCGCCGGCAATGCTCAGCCAGTTGTACATCGACTTAGGAATTTTCATATTTCAATTATTAGGTGAATACTAAAAAGGCGGAATATCCGATTAAAAACAGGTTAATTGCTGTCAGTTATATTAAAGATATAAAAAAATCCTGAATTCTTTTATTTTAATTTGGAATTGAATGCTAATCGCTATGAAATAAAAAGCCCTCTGAATGATTGACTCTCAGAGGGCTTTCAGCTAAATTAAGATCCTGAGGGGGGCGGACCGGAGGGTGCTCCCTGCGGCGGAGGTCCCATTGGCATCACGTTAGAATCCCGGTTACCTCTGTCAAAGCCGCCGCCTCCTTCACGAAATCTCCCTCTTTCACCTTCGGCAGGCATCGTTTGACCATTGAAATTCCGCAGGTTATAGGTGAAGATCACGAGGAAATACCGGGGAAAAGTATTGGTACGTGAGTCCTGTATCATAGAAGCGGTAACGCTTCTGCTAATGTTGTTATTCTGGTTCAGAAGGTCGAAGCAGCTCAGCTTAAGTTCCGCAGCATTATTTTTGAGGAACTTCTTACCAAAACTGGCATTCCAAACCACAAAATTTTGATTATAACTGGTAGACAATCCTTTGTTAAACTGACCGGCTACATCCGACTGTAAAACAAAGCCTTTCCAAAAAATCCAATTAACTTTAAAATTGGCCGACTGATACCAGTATTCTGTATTACTTATATTTCTTATTTTCTCCGTATTCCTAACAATGCTGTAATTTGAAGTGTACGACAATGTAAAATCGAGCTTTTCGCTAATGTTACTTGCAATAATCAAACTGTTAGTGTAGCTATAGGAATTGGAACGGTTAAGAATAGAGTCGATATAACCAGGATTTTGAGAATATCCTACTCCCCCTAAAATGCTTACATTCGATTTTATTGGCTTGATATACTGACCAACACTTAAAAGTGTACGGATATTGTAAGAGTAATCGAGGTTTACAGGTACACTTAACTGGGCACCTGGCTGAAGTTTAAGATTGTATTCGGGTAAAAATAAAGTATCGCGCTGTGCATAAATGGTCCTGTCGCCAATATTGTCGCGGGTATAACCTCCCGAAAGCACCAGGAAAGTATTAAAACCTTTATCAGGATTAGCATATGAGAATTGAGATCTTAGTGTTTGTGAATATTCCTGCTTTAAGTCGGGATTACCTGTACTAAGGCTTAACCTGTTGGAGTTATCGGTAACTTTCTGCAACTGCGATACTGACGGCTCATTGGTAGATGACCTATAAAATACCCGTAGATTAGTAGTTTTCGACACTTTATACATAATCATGGCACTGGGTAGAAAGTTCTCGAATGTTTTACTGATTTTACCTGCTTGAGGAAAGGTTTGGTTGCCCGAAAGATTAGCCTGCTGATAATCCATTCCAAAGGTCATGTTTAGCTGACCTTTTACAATAATATAGGAAAGCCCTCCACGATTTGTGTTATAATGGTTGTTATAAACGTTCGATAAAGAATCAAGTCTTTCAAGCTTTTGTTGTGCATCTCCCAACCGGTAAGTTTCCTTATCAGTCTCATTTTTTGAGAGTGAACTGGATGCACTCACCATTAACATGCCGTACTTTGTAATAGGTTCGGTATAGGATACATTTGCTGAAATACCCGAACCATTCACTAGATTTTCGGAATATTGATCATCGGCAACAGTATCAACCAGCGCAAGTTGCGTATTTTCAGTATCCCTGTCGGACATATTGCCATTAAGGTTTAATGTTAATGTACGACGTGGTTTACTGAATTTATGCCGGTAAATTAAAAGACTCGACAGGTTATAACTCGAAGCATCGCGGTTAGTTAAACTTTTTGTGGAAGTATTAATAGTCCCTCCGGAAACATTACTGATTGAGGATCTATCGACCAAATTATTCTGAGTACTAAACCGGGGTATAAACATAATGGTGTTCATGGAGTCGATGTTATACTCCAAACGCATGTTAAACCTGTGATTATAGTTTTGAGTACGCGAATTACTGTTGTTTTTGGAATATTTACCATCTGTAATAAATAAGTTCTCGGAATTCGATTCCTGTTCAAGGTTATTATCAGTTGAATTATAGAAATAACTGGCATTCATGGTCACTTTTTTACTAAAGGTATTGGTGTAGTTTAACCCGAGCGATTTTGTCTTTGTAACCCCGTTCTGAGAACCACTGAACATGTCGTTACCTCCGCGGCCACCTCCCCGCATGGAAGTAGTTCCCAATAAATCCTGAGCTGAGAAGTTCTGCTGATTAATATTGTTTAAGTTTCCAAGTAAGGTAAGCCTGCGGTTTCCTTTGAAAATATTAACGTTTCCGGTTAAAAGATATTTGTCGGTAAAATCAGTACCTCCTATTATTTTACCAAACTGTCCCGAACGCCGATTTTGCTTGGTTACAATGTTGATTGTTCGTTGGGAGTTACCATCGTCCACGCCGGTCAATTCAGCCTGCTCACTCAATTTATTAAAAACCTGGATTTTATCTATAACATCGGCAGGCAGGTTTTTGAGAGCAACTGATGGGTCATCGCCAAAAAACTGTTTTCCATCCACCAGTACTTTTTTAACGTCTTCACCCTGGGCTTTTACTGTTCCATTTTCAACAGTGATTCCAGGCATCTTTTTAACAAGATCTTCAGCATTTGCATCGGGATTTGTTTTGTAGGCCGAAGAACTCATTTCGGTAGTATCGCCCTTCTGAACAGCAGTCGGACCCTGTCCTACGACCACAACTTCATTCAATTCCTTACTTTCTGGTTCGAGGTCAATAATGCCAAGGTTTAGGTCCTTTCTATTAATAATAACTGGCATACTGATTTTTTTGTAACTAAGATTCTGAACAATAAGCTTGAAATTGGTGCTTGGCAACGACGAAATTACAAACCTCCCGTTGTTATCAGTCAATGCTGAATATTGGCGTGAGCTATCGGGTAATTGCTTTAAAATAATTATCGCTCCGATAACAGGAGATTTAGCTGTTTTATCCATAACTACTCCCAACAATCGGTTATTTTGGGAGAAAGCTGTAAGAGAAGTCAGGAAAATCAGGCTAAATAAAGAAACTACAAATGGTTTAAGGTTCATGTTAAGGTTTTTAATAATTCAATCATAATCAAATTTATATTCTGGTTACTTGAATATAAAATAAATTAGATCAATCAGGTTTTTATTACGATGTTCCTGATATATTTAACTCCCGAAATGGATTTTGAAGGTGAGATGATAAGATCAGCTTTCAGAGAAAATGGTTTACCATTTTGAATAGCTGATCGTTACGCACGGGTTTGCTTAAAAAAGCATTACATCCTGCATGAAGTATAAGATC
Source organism: Bacteroidota bacterium (assembly GCA_023429135.1). Lineage (GTDB taxonomy): Bacteria > Bacteroidota > Bacteroidia > Bacteroidales > JAAUTT01 > JAAUTT01. Next base: position 185,210 of record JAEYWD010000008.1, read on the forward strand.
CTTCTCTTCGTCCTGGGCATAAGCCGTAAGGGCAATAATGGGTATACCTGAATCGAAACTGCGGATAGCCATGGTAGCCTCATACCCGTTCATTACAGGCATCCGGAAGTCCATCAGTATGAGGTCTATATTTGAGTCGCGCTGATAAATTTCGAGTGCCTCCTGACCATTTTTTGCCCAAACGAGCTGGGCTTTTGTAGGCTGAATCAAATCACGGATAAATAACCAATTCAGCTCTTCATCGTCCACTACAAGTAGTTTTTTCCCAATCCACTCGTACTTATTAACCGTAGGGAATTGTTGAAGTTCCCTCATCTCAGGATAAGATTCGTTCTTTAGCGGGATAGTAAAATAAAATGTAGAACCTTTGTTGATTTCACTATCGAGCCACATTCTTCCTCCAAGCATCTTAACAATATTAACTGATATGGCTAAACCAAGTCCTGTTCCTTTATGGTTAAGCCTCTCATTTTCCATTACCTGGCCAAATCTTTCGAATATCAGGTTGAACTTATCTTTTGGAATACCCAGACCGGTGTCCTTTACATAAAATTCAATCTCTCTTCCCGCCAAATTGTAACCGAATTCAATATATCCCTTTTCAGTAAATTTAAATGCATTGCCAATCAAATTGGAGAGTACTTGTTTCAGACGCTGGGGATCGGTATTGGTATAAATTAACCCGAAGTTTTCGGGCATGCATAAGCGCAATTCAATATCTTTCTTGTTTTCCGACAACCGGTTTTTGTCGAATGTAATGAATAAATCGTGAAGAAGTTCGTTGATACAGGTCTCCGATTCCCTGATAACCAACTGGCCAGCTTCTATCTTGGAGACATCAATAATATCATCTATCAGACTCAGTAAAGAATTGCCGCACTTCTCAATATATCCCAAATATTCGTTTTGTTGCTCTCTCTCAATATTTCCATTTTTTAATAAATTAGAAAACCCGATAATTCCGTTCATAGGAGTTCGGATTTCGTGTGACATATTGGCGAGAAAAGCCGATTTGAGCCGATCAGACTCTACAGCCTTTTTCCGGGCTTCGTGCAACTTCTGCTCAGCAAGATACTTTTCGGTCACATCCATGGAAATACCCACCAAACCTGTAATTTCTCCATCCTGATTCCGGACAGGGACCTTTGTTGCCGATACCCAGATAAAATTACCATTTGCTGTACGTATTTTTTCGGTTTTACCAATTATCTGTTCTCCTGAAGAAAGGATCCTTTGCTCATCGTCGAATGCTTCCTGGGCATGCTGTGGGGCAAAAAAATCGAAGTCGGTTTTACCTATCGCTTCATCAGGATGGTTTAACCCCAACATTTTTGCCTGTGCTTCATTGATGCGGATAAATCGTGAATCTCTATCCTTGAAATAAATAGTATAAGGAAAATTATCCATTAACGAACGCAGCAAACCTTTTTCGGTATTAAGATTTTCCAACGCTTTTCGTATCTCGGATACATCCCGCTGCATTCCCGCAATTGCCGTTATTTTGCCATTGCTGTCTTTAACAGGCGTTTTATAAATTTCGTACCAGTTATCATCTACCTTCTCCGTAAACAAAATCTTTTTACCTGTTTCTCTTATCTTTCTGTCTTGCTCCTTAATCTCCTCAACCTTTTCAGATGGTACTACATCCTCATCATAACTCCCAATAACCTGTTCGGGATTTTTATCCAAAGCCCTGAAAAAGGGTTCATTCGCATAAATGTACTTCCCATTGATATCTTTAATCCACGACACAAAAGGGAAATTGTTAATAAACGAACTCAACTGGGCTTTACAGTCCGAAAGCTCATTTTCAAGCTCTTGAATACGTTTAATTAAGTTATCGAAATTTTTTTCAACCATATTGTCATTAACGAACTGAAATTCAGTAAAATATGCGTTAAATGGAATAGCTGTTTTTTGGTACTGTTTTTCAGACTCGTGTTTACGAGTAGTTTTTCAAAAAGTTTCCTGAGACCAGATATAAAAGGAAAGAGAGACTATTTTTCAATAATCTCTCTTTCAGATATTCTTTAGAACGACCTATGATAAAACGGACATGGCAGCTCCAATCAGGTTTGCATTTTCCATTTGAGAAATAACAACTTCGGTTTTACCTAAGCCCATTTCATTCAAAAGCTCTTTTAGTGTGGCATTTACCATATCAACATACGAGGCGTTGTCTTTCTTCACCTTACTCCAGAAAAGACTTCCTTCGGCCAGTACCTGAACTTTGTTGAGATTTGGATAAGCCGAATTCAGGTTTTTAACCAAACCTGCTAACGATGCTGCCACTAGTTTAGCAGAACGTTCGTAGATCTGGAAAGCAACCTCTACATGTTCTGGTTTGTAAGCATCAGGGTTGTTCATCATTTTACTTAAGCCGGCACCGTCCATATCCTCAGCAATATTATCGTTGGGGAAAGCTGCACGGAAAACACGACCCAGATACATACCCGAAATAGCTTTTTCGAAACGCTGAGCACCTTTGTTATCCGATTTGGCATCAACTTCTTCATCATATGCAGTTAGATGAGGAGGGTTGAAGTTACCCGATTCAAAATTTACCGGAGTTTCGCCGCTCCAGCTTTTCATATCTTTTAGTTTTGGGATGTATTCCGAAGGGAAAAAAGCAGCCATGTTGGTTCCGGTACCTACTATTAAACCTATGTAAGCATCGTAGCCAGGGTTTTTCAAACCTGCAAACAGACTAGTAATGGTGTCGTTTACAACCGCAATCTTATCAAATTTGCAGTTTGTTTTCTTATTGAGATATTCAACAAGCGGTTTGCCAATGGGCTTGCCAGCCATGTTAGGGATGCTGACACCTTTGGTCCAAACAATTAATTCGGCATCGCCGTTGGTTAACGATTTAGCTGGGTACGAAAAACAATACCCAATTGGAGAACTTGCCGGGAGCTCGAGTTTTTTAATAACTTCGGCCTGCGAATTGTAGAGATCTTCTTCCGTAAAGCCTGCAGCTTTCATTTCGGTAATATCTTTTTCGGCAATACCGGTAATTTTAGTTTCCTTGCCAACTGAAACAGTTGCAGCACGGAAATTTGTACCACCAAGGTCGAAAACAGTTGCCTCTCCGGTTATACCATCTTTTTTCGGATGAATATAAGTAGGTAAACATTTGATTTCGGTACCATCTTTCTGAAGTCCGGTTTCGATCTTTTTACGCAGATCGTCGGCAATTTCGAGTAGTTGTTTAGTGTTGAGAGCGAATTTATTGTTCATTTTATTTGCGTGATTAAGTTGTTTATTTTGTGCGATCGCTAAAAATAGGAAAATCTTCTTATTCAACAAAAATCATTTGAACTTATAAGATAAAATGTTTTTTAGTTTTCAATATTAAAGTAAACTTTCAGCATTATAAAAAAATAATCGCTAACTTAGCTTTTTCAAACCTCTTATCAATCATTATGATAAAGAATTTTATTGTTCCTATCGACTTTTCAGAAGATTCTCTTAAAGGATTGGAATTAGCAATTTTATTTTCCAGGAAAACCTACACCAATATTCAAATGGTTTATGTTCAGAAGAAAACTGCTGAACATTTCCCATCGCGTATCCGTGAAGAATACAACCAGGCGAAGGATAAGTTTGAAAAAATTGTTAAAATTTATTCCGATAGGTTGGGAAACAATTCGAAATTGCGGTATATCATTAAAAAAGGTCCAAAGGTTTACGAAGAAATTGTTAATCAGGCCGAATCGTATAAGGACAGCATTATTACATCAAGCACACATGGTGCCTCTGGATTTGAAGAATTCTTTATTGGCAGCAATGCTTTTAAAATTATTTCGGCAACTACCCGTCCGGTGATCACAATTCGAAAAGGAACGGTGCCAACCGATATCAAAAAAATTATATTACCAATAGACTCGATGATTGAAACCCGGCAAAAAGTTCCTGCAACCTCCGAAATTGCCGAGCTTTTTGGAGCTGAAGTGCATGTGGTGGAAGTTTCGTCGACCAAAAGTTCCAAAATCCTGAGACGATTGTCAGCCTATTCCAAACAGGTTACCAGTTATCTCCATGGTCGCGGCCTGCAGGTAATTAATGATTCGATTGTTGGCAATAATATTTCGGACCTTACGGTGGAATATGCCCAATCGGTAAATGCAGATATGATTTCAATTATTACCGAGCAGGGAACCAGTATCACCAATCTGATACTTGGCAACCACGCCCAGCAGATATTGAATAAGTCGGTTGTTCCGGTATTGAATATTACGCCTAAGGAGATGCACTTTAAAGGCTCCTTCAGTACTCAGGGATAAAAAAAGGCACATCAGTTGCCGATGCGCCTTTTTGCTTTTAAATTTACAATATTGGTTTTACTCTTTCCAATTGGTAATAATAAAAACTGACATCAACGTTGGGGTTACTGTTCTCAAATTTCACGAGCATACTGTTTAGTGACATGTGAACAATTTCAAAAGGTTTATTGTCGGCAAAGCGGCTTTGATCTTTTAAATCTTCAACGGTTGGTGCTGTTACAAAATAACTTTTACCATTTGTAGCCTTTCGGGCATCCCAAACATAATTTTCAAGTTGAAAATGTTGAAACGGCTCTGTTTTTTCGTTTTCAAAAAAGATTTTCCCATCGGGGAGAAAATGCCAGCAGTCCTTTTTTGATTCAGGGGTATTTGGAAAAGCATCGCCAGCACCCGGCATTGACGTTGAAACAGCTACGGTTCTCCAGGTTCCGGGTAAAATTTTCCTAATATTGGCTAAATCAGGTACACTTAGCTTTGTAGCACTTGTAATTAACTGAATATCTTTGGGTGTTTCAATATCCATTAATTTCACAGGATCGGACCCTGAAGCCAGAAGAGTCAGCTTTTTCTTTTTCATGAAGTATTGCTGTGTCGAAGTAAAAACACTGTAGAAAACTCCGAGTTCCGATTCGCTTTTCTTTATAAGAGCCGAAGCTTCATCAAACCGGTTCAGCATAATAAGTGTAGGAATTAGGTTCTTATATAATATTTCCGTTATTTTCTTATTAATGCGTGCACTCTTGTCTTTATAATCCGCCTGAGCCAATGCTTCACTCCAAAGTGTAACTGCTTTTTCCATGTTTTGACTTGCGGGCACAAGACTATCTGCAGCTATCATCCGGGCAGCAGCAGTAGCTAAATTGTATCCCTGATTGATATCGTCGTGCTGGGTACTTTTTTTAACATAATGCAGCTTAACATCTTCGGTGTACTTAAAACTTGCGAACAATGGGGATATTGTACGAGTCATCTGATTGAAATAAAACATTGGGGTGGAGATAGGTTTACCAGCTTCAACCGGTCGGGAGGGGCCTGCCTCACCAAATTCATTATAAACACGGTAAAAAAGAATTTTATTGTCGCTGGTTTTTACTTCTACCCAAAATACCTGGGAATAACCCGGAGGATTTGGGTTGCTGATTGACGTAATTTCAGGGCTTTGAATGGATACTGCCGGTAACACCGCTCCGGTTAATATCACATCTGCTCCCGATTGTTTCGGCATACCTTTTAATTCCAAATAGCCGTTATTTGTTGAGAAACTCTTTAAAGTAGGCTGCTTGAATACAGGTGAATGCTGCCAGGAAAAGTCATACTTTTCGGAATCGGTCGACTGAGCTACACCAAAGGCATAACTACCAGCAAGAAAAATTAAGGTGATTAGTTTTTTCATTTTATATTAATTGTAGGTGAGAGCGATATTTATTGGGTTAATCCTGAAGTCAGATAAATAATTGTATTGTTGACGATCACTTCTACGTTATTCGTTTATCTATGTTGCCCTTTCAAAGAAATTTTAAAATTTAAGAAAACTTATATTCATAAAAGTCGTTATATTTGCATCCTTAAAAAGTGGATAAATTTGTCTGATTGCAACCACGGAAAAAAATGCTAAAACGAGTCTTTTCTGTTTCTTCAATCAGCCTATATCCCCAGTTAAATAGTAACTTAATTAAATTTTTATAAGAATATGGGATATTTATTTACATCCGAGTCTGTTTCAGAAGGACATCCGGATAAAGTTGCCGATCAAATTTCGGATGCATTACTTGATGAATTTTTACGTCGCGACCCTAACTCCAAAGTAGCTTGCGAAACACTCGTTACTACCGGATTAACCGTGTTGAGCGGCGAAGTTCGTACCGAAGGTTATGTTGACGTTCAAAAAGTTGCCAGAGAAGTGATCCGCAAAATTGGCTACACCAAAGCCGAATATATGTTCGATGCCGACTCGTGCGGCGTTATCAGCTCCATTCATGAGCAGTCGCCCGATATTCGTCAGGGAGTTGTTCGCGAAAAGGAAGAAGAACAAGGTGCCGGCGACCAGGGTATGATGTTTGGTTATGCAAGCCGCGAAACCGAAAACCTGATGCCATTGGCGATTAATTTATCGCATAAACTTTTGCTGGAACTTTCGGCCATCCGCCGCGAAGGACAGACAATGAAATACCTTCGTCCCGATGCCAAATCGCAGGTTACCATTGAATACGATAGCAACAACCAGCCTTCGCGCATCCACACCATTGTAATTTCTACCCAGCACGACGATTTCGATGTTGAAAACGTGATGCTCGACAAAATCAAAAAAGACGTTCAGGATATTCTTATCCCGCGTGTCGTTAAAACTCTTCCAGAAAAAGAAGCCAAACTATTCAAAGGCGATTATATTCTCCACGTTAACCCAACTGGTAAATTCGTAATTGGTGGTCCGCATGGCGACACTGGTTTGACTGGCCGTAAAATTATCGTGGATACTTACGGTGGTAAAGGAGCTCATGGTGGTGGCGCTTTCTCGGGAAAAGACTCCTCGAAAGTTGACCGCTCAGCAGCTTATGCAGTTCGCCACGTTGCCAAAAACCTTGTTGCTGCAGGTATTGCCGACGAAGTTCTTGTTCAGGTTGCTTATGCAATTGGCGTTGCTCGTCCTGTTGGTTTATATGTTAATACTTATGGAACTGGCAAAGTAAACCTCACCGATGGCGAAATTGCTGAAAAAGTTAACAAAATTTTCGATCTCCGTCCTTATGCCATTGTAAAGCGTTTCGGTTTAAAGAATCCTATCTTCCAGGAAACTGCAGCTTACGGACATTTTGGCCGCGATCCTTACAAAAAAGAAGTGGATTATTATATCAACAGCGAAAAACTCACCAAACAAGTTGAGTTCTTTGCCTGGGAAAAACTGGATTATGTTGATGCCCTTAAAGCAGAATTCGGCATAAAATAAGCATTAAGAATTTTATTATTAAACCCTTCTTGGTAATTTTGGCACACCAAAACCCATGAAGGGTTTTTTATTTTGAAAAATATGACATCATTTTCATCATTCTGCAATTCTCCATTTCAATATAACCGCCGCTCCACTCTGGAGATAAAAGCCGGCAACATAATTATTGGCGGCAACAATCCTGTTCGTCTGCAAAGTATGACCAATACCATAACCCGCAAAATTGAAGATACGGTGGAGCAATGCATCGGTATTTACGAAGCCGGTGGCGAGCTGGTGCGCATCACCACTCCTACCCTCGCTGATGTGGAATATGTGGCCGAGATAAAAAAAGAACTTCGCAAGAGGGGTTATGACTTTCCGCTGGTTACCGATGTTCACTTCAGTCCAAATGTGGCTGAGGCAGCCACTATGGTGGTCGAAAAAGTACGTATCAACCCAGGCAATTATAGCGAAAGTAAATTCGATATCACACAAGCTCATAACGAAGCGGAATGGCAAAAACATTTGTCGGCCCTAAAAGCTAAATTCCTTATTCTGCTGAATTTATGTAAAGAAAACGGAACAGCCCTCAGGATAGGTGTTAACCATGGATCTCTTTCACAACGTATTATGAGTCGCTTTGGCGATACAGTTGACGGAATGACCGAGAGTGCTATGGAATTTTTGCGAATTTGCAAAGAAGAAAAGTTCGGCAATGTTGTAATTTCGATGAAAGCCAGCAACGTTCAGGTGATGGTGCAGGCTTACCGTATGCTGGTGTCACGTATGAATGATGAAGGTATGAATTTTCCGTTACATCTCGGTGTTACAGAGGCCGGAGAGGGCGAAGACGGGCGCATAAAATCGGCTGCCGGGATTGGAGCATTATTAGCTGATGGCATTGGCGATACTATTCGTGTTTCCCTAACGGAAGATCCCGAATTGGAAATACCGGTAGCTAAGAAACTGATTGCCTACTTCGAAGGTCGCGAAAAAGAGACTTCATTCTCTCAAATTCAGGAAACATTTGATGTAAATCCTTTTCAATATCTCCGCAGAAAAGTAATGCCGGTAGCTCATATTGGTGGAGAGCAACCTCCGGTGGTAGTGGGTTCTGTTTATGGCGACGATTTCCTTAGAGAGAAAATGCAGAGTTGGGGCTGGCAAACCGAAAATTCAGGATCAATGAAATTTCAGGATCAGTCGGCTGACTTCATATTTTCCGGTTCCGTCCCGACAGATATATCCTTACCAGAGAAGTATGCCTTTATTACTCCCTTTTTCAATTGGTTTTGTTATGAAGGAAAACTGAGCGCCTTTCCCCTGGTCACGTGGGATGAGCTAATGGAATTCCAGCCCGAAGCGCCGATGTTTTTTGTAAAAACGAATTTCAGGGAGCTATCTCAGCTCACCGGATGTTCCCTGCCTGGAAATGCAGTAATTGTAATCGATAGCAAATCCAAAAATGCTGTTGCCGAATGGAGAGCTTGCTTCGCAAAAATAAGCGCTTTCACCCTCAACAATCCGGTAATCCTTTATAAAAACTATGCTGAAAAAGACATCGAAACCCTTCAGTTGAAAGCTGCCTGCGATTTTGGAGCTTTGCTAATCGATGGTTTGGGGGATGGTATATGGATAGAGAATAATTCAGCCATTCCGGCAAACGAAATCAACAGTCTCGCCTTTGGCATTCTTCAGGCAACACGCACCCGCATTTCAAAAACCGAATATATTTCGTGTCCTTCGTGCGGAAGAACTTTATTCGATTTACAAACCACCTGCGCCAAAATCCGGGAACGGACAAACCATCTGAAAGGCCTAAAAATAGGTATTATGGGCTGCATTGTGAACGGCCCCGGCGAAATGGCCGATGCTGATTATGGTTACGTTGGTGCAGGACCAGGACGGATTACCCTTTATAAAAAGCAGCAAGTGATCAAGAAAAATATCCCTGAAGGAGAAGCTGTTGAGGAGCTGATTAATTTGATAAAAGAAAATGGGGACTGGATGGAGAGGGAATAAAAAAACCTGTTCCGAAATTAACGAATTAAGAAGTTGATGTGGGAGTATCTACTTATTTTTGGACATAAATTGGATGGTTATGGACAAAAGGATTATTATAGAACTTGATGTGAATCTGGTAAATGAAGCCATGGCTGACACTAACTTCAAAACAATAAAGGAATTGGTAAACCATTTATTGTTAGAATTGATTAAATTTAACAAACGTAAAAAGCTTTTAAACCTGAAAGGCAAAATAACGTGGGAAGGCAACCTGGACGAAATGCGCAGTAATGGATGATCAGTTAGCAACAAAATATCCGCCGGTTTTTTTGCTTCCTAAAAATTCAATTTTACCTTTTTGTTTCAGGAGATCCAGTCTTCTTTCCAGGGTTTTTATCCCAATACCGGTTAGCAAACTCAACTGCGTGGTTCTAAGACCAGGATTTTTTTCAATTACATCCATTAGGCTATTTATTCCCTCATTTATTCCCTCATTTATTCCCTCACTCTTTTGAAAAGTAACAATAAATGCTCCCGATGCTTCTTTAAGCTCGGGAAAAGGATTACCATTTTCTTTACAAGCTTTCAGCATTCTTTGGAAACCACTCCCCCATTGTTCAATCAATCCGGCCTCGTGAAAAATTCGTGCGATTGTTTTGTTGCGTGGAATAGACCGTGACTCTCTGAATAACCTGCTAATTTCAAGGTACTTTGGAAGAAACCCCGGGCTCCATATTTCTATGCGTGAATCGAAAATCCTGATTTGTATATTACCAGGATCGGAGTAATCGCGATGTACTAAAGCATTGAGCACAGCTTCGCGCAAGGCAATTATAGGATATTCCCATTGTTCCTCATGTTTGGCTTTACCGCTTATAATAAAACGATGATTGATGTTTCGTTTAATGAATTCGATGATGGAATCGGGCATTCCCAAAAGGCTTCCTTTGAAGTCCTGGTTAGCAATAAACACTGACATGTCATTCCCTTTGAACCGGGCAGCTTTAACAAAGGCATTGGGGAGTAAATGATTTTCCTTTGTAAAACATAAGTATGCAGCATTAGAAATTTGCGATCCACTAGAGTATTTACTTGGTAACAATTGATATTCTTGAGCTTCGAACAACTGGTAATCCATTTCGAAAGAGCCGCTTAACTTTATAAAATGTTCATCAAAATCCGGGAGGTCATATCTTTTAATCAGGTCCTTCACTTCTTGATTGGAGAGTTTTTGGTTGGTTCTCCCAACACGTATATAAGCCTTATCAAAAGCGAATACGGGCTTATTGTCTGACTCAGGTATTGAAATTTCAACGATTTCGCCGGTTCCAAATGTTCTCACAACCACGGATGGATACAAAACAGGATCGGAATTTGCCTTAAGTTTGTTCAAAAAATCTTCAATGCTATGCTTCCCAAAAGTATTTCCCAATGGTTCAGCTTTATCGGAAAGCCCGACAACAACGGTACCTCCGCTTTTATTGGCAAAGGCAGACAACGAAATAATGATTTCTTTCCATTCCCCGAATGAGGATTTTAATTCCAGTTTCTCCGATTCCGAAAATACCATAACCGTTTAATAATCTGCATAAAGGTAACCAAACTATTTACAAAATCAATTAAACAACTCCTGTATCCTTTCCTTTTCCAGATGATACCCTAAAATCCCCGCTTTTCTCGAAGCTTCCACATTTTCAAGCAGGTCATCTATAAAAATGGTTTCCCGGGGATTTAATCCTGCATCTTTCAGCACAAACTCATAAATCTCAACAGTGGGTTTGCGGAGTTGCACCGTGTGCGAATAATAAACTTTGTCGAACATTTCGGGCAAAACATTACGGCCAAAAGCTTTTTCAATGGTTTTGACAAAAACTTCAATGTGAATCTCATTGGTATTGCTGAGTAAAAACGTTTTGTAGTTCCGTTTTACAGCTCTGAGAAATTCGTAGTTTTCAACGGTAAGTTCGCCCAGCATCATGCTCCAGGCATCTTTTATCTGTTCGTCAGTAATTTCGCCAATGCCATTGGTTCGTAAGCTGTTACAAAACTCTTCGCCTTTTATTTTACCTGTTTCCAAAAGATTGAATAAATCCGACTGTTTGAATAATGTATAAGCTTTTTCAAAATCCGCTATCCCCAATTTCTTAAAAGCCTCTAGGGTCCGGTTGTAATGGATGTCGATCACAACATTCCCCAAATCGAATATAATATTTTTAACTTGTTCAAGTTCATGGGCTTCAACTCCTAACTTTTCGGCGACTTTTAATTTCAGCATAAAAAACGTTTGAAAGATTTGAATATTTACTGGTAAAATTGTATTATTGCATCCCCAAAAATAATGGAATCTGCGGAGGTAACAATCAAAAAGATTTCAGAATTTCAGGGCCCATAGCTCAGTTGGTTAGAGCATCTGACTCATAATCAGGGGGTCGCAGGATCATGCCCTGCTGGGCCCACAAACGCTGCAAGTTTCTTGCGGCGTTTTTTGTTTCCTAAACATTGATGTTTTACTATTATGACCTATCTTTGAAGAGGTTAATCTGTTTTGCAAAAACAATGAAAACAACCAAACAGGAATATTTAAATCAGCTTTACAAAGTTCTCGAATTTCGAGGGAGCGGTAAACCTGTGGAAATCGAAAGCATTCCGGAATTGTTTTAAAAAGGATTTTAACCATTTTTTATGGGGGAAACACTTCAGGCTCTTGATGGCAAAATTGTTATCGGCCCCTCAAAGTATAAAGAATGGATTATCAAACTCCGGGATACTGGCTTAGACTAGGAAATTCTTTTAGAAAATTCGTAAATGGAAAATTCTTCATTACAGTCGTTATTCAGTAGAATTAATCAGTTATTCAACAGGTTAAGTTCAATTTCTCCAAACAAAGACTGGATCGAAAAAAGTCAAAATTGATTTTACTTATAATTCAAACAAACTTGAAGGTAATGCTTTAACTTACGGTGAAACAATTTCTTCCTTAAAGAGAATAAACAACGCCCAAAAGAAGTCTAAAAGATTTGCTTGATATTGAAAATCACTTTAACCTTCACGAAAAAGTCTTTAGACAATTTAAAGAGCCTACTTTCTATTGATTTCATCAAAAAAATTCGTTTGGCTCTATGTTAATAAATCCTTCGAAAGTTTAAGCTTTGAAAAAAAGTGTTTTACATCTTTGGCCTACCTTTGAATAAAATCTATGGCTATGGATCTCATGAAAATCGACCTCATATATAAAACTGTTCCTTATCACCAGAAACCCGATAATCTCACACTGGAAGAATGGCAATATGCCTTACGGAAACAGTTTGCTGAAACACGTCATTTCAAAATTGAAAATCGGGGAAAGCATGCTGTGTTCTCCGATTTCGATGTCTACAACCCAGATACCAAACGAACCTATAAAGTAGCCATCCGCAGCAAGGATAACAGTGCCAATTTCTGCGAGTGCAGCGACTTCAAAACCAATAAACTGGGTACGTGCAAACACATCGAGGCTGTTCTCAATCACATCCGCACGGTTTTGAACAAGGGTCATCTGTTAGAACTTGGCTATACTCCTGCTTATACTTCAATATATCTTGATTATCGGGGGGAACGAAAAATTAAATTCCGCATTGGTTCAGAAAACGAAGAAGAATACAAAGTGCTTGCAAAAAAGCATTTCAACAATTTTATATTACCCGAAGATGCCTTCGAATCGTTCGACGAGATCCTTACAAAAGGTCAGCAAATAAATCCCCGCTTCCGTTGCTACCCTGATGCGCTGGAGTATATTCTGGAAGTACGCGAAAACAAACGCCGCAAAGAAATCATAGAAACAAAATATAGCATTGAAAACGAAGCTGCGTTCGAGAATCTGATACATACAAAGCTTTTCCCTTTCCAGAAAGAGGGTGTTCGGTTTGCAGCCGAAAAGGGCCGCTGCATTATTGCCGACGATATGGGTCTCGGCAAAACAGTACAAGCTATTGCTGCTGCGAAACTGCTCAAAATAGAAATGGGAATCTCTACAGTTTTTATTATTTGTCCCACCTCGCTTAAATACCAATGGAAAAGTGAGATAGAAAAATTTACAGGTCAACATCCCTGGGTGGTTGAGGGTAACGCGGAGAAAAGAAAAGAACAGTATCAAAACAGCAGCTTTTATAAAATTGTTTCATACAACACCGCTGTGAACGATATCGAGGAGATAAACGCTTCGTCGCCCGACCTCTTTATATTGGACGAAGCACAGCGCATTAAAAACTTCAAAACACGTATTTCGCAGAATATTAAAAAACTGAAGTCGCCTTATTCCTTAGTACTCACCGGAACACCTCTGGAAAACAAACTGGAAGAGCTTTATTCTATTGTGCAGTTTGTGAATCCTTACATTCTCGGGCCTTTTTTCAGGTTTATGAACGATCACCGGATGTTGGACGATCGTGGCCGGATTACAGGTTACCGCGACCTTAACAGCATTGGTGAGCTGCTCTCGGGAACCATGATCCGTCGCCGCAAAAATGAAGTGAGTGAACAGCTCCCGGAGCGCATGGATAAAGTGCTTTATGTACCCATGACCGAGAAACAACGCCTTATTCACGACGAATACCAGCACAGTGTTGCACAGCTAATAAGCAAATGGCGCCGGCAGGGTTTGTTAAACGAAAAGGACCGCCAGCGGCTGATGATTATGCTAAACACCATGCGTATGGCTTGCGACAGCACTTTTATAATTGATCAGAAAACAAGGCATGATACCAAGATTGGTGAACTGATGAACATCCTTGAGGAATTGTTGACGTCGGGCGATGAAAAAGTGGTGGTATTCAGTCAGTGGGAGCGCATGACCCGCATTGTTGCACGTGAGCTCGATAATCTTGGAATCAGATTCGAACATCTTCACGGTGGCGTACCCAGCCCTCAACGCGGAAAACTGTTCGACAGTTTTAACAACGATCCGCAATGCAGAGTATTTCTGTCGACCGATGTTGGCGGCACAGGCCTTAACCTCCAGGCTGGATCGCTTCTTATCAATCTCGATATTCCCTGGAACCAGGCCATACTTGAGCAGCGTATTGCACGTATTTACAGGCTGGGACAAAAACGCAATATCTCGGTTATCAATATGGTGTCAACTGATACCATAGAACACAGGATGCTTGGGGTACTCAGTTTCAAAAAAGGTCTTGCCGAAGGAATCCTCGACCAGGGAGATAACACAATCTTTATGGAAGAGAGCAAATTCAAGGTGTTGATGAATACTGTTGAAAAAATTGTAAATACTGATGTTACACGGGAACCTCTCAATTGGGAGGATGAAGAAGAAGAAAATCTGAGAAATTCGCAAACTGGTGAACCTGCCTCGGCGGCAACCAGACCTCAACAACAGGAACTTCAATTCGACCCGATTTTACCTGGCGACGATGATATCAAGCCTGAAAATACTAATGTAAATGAGCATGACAGCTCTACCGAATTGATAAAGATGGGTGTTAATTTCTTTTCGAAACTGGCGGATACTCTTGCAAATCCTGAGGAAACTCAAAAACTGCTTTCAACTATTGTTCAGAAAGATGAAAAAGATGGTAAAGCGTACCTGAAAATACCCGTTGAAAACGAAAAAGTGGTGGAAAATGTGCTGAATTTGTTTGCAGGGCTGATGGGACAGATGAAAAAAGAGGTTGAGTAATTTGTAGGAGCTTACTTATTGGCTCTAAGAAGACTCTACCTTCCCTTCCCGCACCCCTCTGACTCCCCTAAAGAGGAGAACTTCAACCTCTGTGCGATAGAATCTTCATCTTATGGGAATTGATGGGTGAGCAGTGGCAATCTGACAATTTTTCGAATTTTCTTAGAGACCTACTTATAAAGATATTTATCGTCCAAAAAATTAAGTATCTTCTTATCAAGCGTCCAAAGTAATGAGTTTGATTCGATTGCTGTCACAATTAAACAAGCATCAATTAAACCAATACCTTTCGCTGTTAGCTTATTTTCAAATGAATACATACCAGCCTTCTCAAATAAATCTTTTATCTCAATTGTTGGAACAAATTGAATATAAGATTTTATAAAGTCTATCTCTTTAAGATTTAAGGCTCCCTGTAATATTTCGCCGATAACTGGATCGATAATTTTAATGCTTAACGTGTTCAAATGCAATTGAACCTCTTTAAAATAAGGCTCTTTCTTTTTAAAGTATTCAAACCAAACTGACGAATCCAACAGAATATCCATTATTTCCGGTTTATTTCTCTGATTTCTTCAGCAGTATGTTTAAACTGCAAAGGACTTTTACTTATCATATCTCCCATTGATTTTAGCTTCTCAACTGATATGTAAGCCTGTAAGGCGATTATCATTGCTTCGGTTATATTCTTAGCATTCGATAATGCCTGCGTTTCTTTTACAAGCGCATCGGGTATTATTGCTGTTACTTTCATAATCATTTTATTTAATACGCACAAATATACGATACTTCATCGTATGCACAAAATCTACTAATCTGGTTTATTCTCAAAAACTCAAAACCATTGTAGTATTCTCCCCTGGTTGAGAAAATGCAGAGATGCTGCCTTTGTGCAACCGCATAATCTGACGCGAAAGACTTAGTCCTATGCCCGAACCGCTTTCTTTGGTAGTATAGAAAGGTATAAAAATTTTCTCAATCTCCTCGGGGGCAATGCCGGCGCCATTATCGACTACGCTTATTTTTAACTTGCCTGTTTGTCCTTCGTTAACAAGAACTTTAATGAACTTTTGCGGAGTTTTCTTCAGTGCATCAACGGAATTGTTCAACAAATTAAGGAGTACCTGGGTGAGCAGTTTTTCATCTCCAATTAACTCTTTATTAAATTCCCGGTGGACCAGTTTAAACTCAATATGTTCTTCCTCAAAAGTATTTCGCATTAAAAGCTCTACATCGCTTAACCATTCGGTAATATTAATAGGTTTAAAAACAGGTTTGGGGATTTTGGTTAGCTTGCGGTAATCTTCAACAAAATGCATCAGTCCGCGGCTGGTTTGTTCTATTACCTCCAACCCGTGAATAGTGTTCTGAACATGTTTTTCAGTAACATCCTTCAGGGGAATTGGCTGACCATCCTTTAAATAAATGCCATTGAGAATATTACTTAAAGAAGTAATAGGGCCGATAGAATTCATAATTTCGTGCGTCATTACGCGAATAAGTTTCTGCCACGAATCCAGTTCATTTTCCTCCAGCTCGGCTTTGATATCGTTCAATGTAAACAGTTTATATTTTTTGTCGCCGAACTTAAGCGAGGATACTTTCAGCGACAGAAGGCGGAGATCGGTTCCATGCAAAAGCTTGATAGTCTTGGTTTGCCCCGGCCGTACCTTTAGCATCTGGTCGTAAAGTTCGGGTTTTTTCTGTTCCAGAAGGCTGAGGTGTGAAATGTGCGGCATATCGATGTAACCCAAGGCGGAGTTGTTAATCATTTCGATATATCCGTCCGAGTCGACCACAATTATTCCCGAGGCCGAATATTTTAACATCTCGAGATAAAACCGTTCGTTGTGTTCGTTTTTTATTTTAATCTCCGAAATGCGGTTATTTAAGCCATTCATGCTCTGATGCAGGTTACGAAGCGATTTGCTTCGGACATTTTCAGGGTAATGAAGAGTGGTGTCGTCGTTCCCCACTGAATCGAAAAAGAAGGTTATTTTGCGGTTGATTGCATTCAGAAAATAAACAAAGTTCCACACGGATATTATCAATCCAAGCGCAAAAACTGGGATTGTAAGCCAGTTGTGATTGTACACCGAAATACTGAACCCTACTACAAAACCGCCAAAAATGATTAACCTGATGACAATGGCCAGGTTGAACGACCTATAAATCATGCCGCTTAATTTTGTTATATAACGTTTGACGTGTTATACCCAACTGACTGGCTACTGCCGATAAATTGCCGTTGTGCTTCTCGAGCGATGCTTCAATAAGCTGCTTCTCCATTTCGTCGAGCGAGAGCAAACTTGTTTCCTTTACGCGTGTTGAAGGCTTAAGCACAAAATCCTCCGGTTTAATTAAAGAATTTTCCGACAGAATCACTGCCTTTTCAATGGTATGCTGTAGTTCGCGAACATTTCCCGGCCAGGAATAACGCATTAGTTTATCAATGGCAGCCGAGCTAATCTTTAACTGATTTTTTCTATATTTTTTTTCGAAACTTTTCAGGAAATGAGTTGCTAATAGCTCAATGTCTTCGCCACGGTCACGAAGCGGGGGAACTTCAATTTTAATTGTATTGATACGGTAGAGCAGATCTTCACGAAACTGTTGCTGACCGATTAATAATTCCAGATCGCAGTTGGTAGCACAAATGAGGCGGATATCAATCGGAACCTGTTCGTTAGAGCCAACGGGTATTATGGTTCTGTTTTGAAGCGCTACCAGGAGTTTGGCTTGCAGGGACAGTGGGAGATTGCCTATTTCATCGAGAAAAAGCGTGCCTTTATGTGCCAGTTGGAATTTACCTGTACGGTTTTCGCGGGCATCGGTAAAAGCGCCCTTTTTATGACCGAATAATTCGCTTTCGAACAGTGTTTCGGGGATGGAACCCATATCAACAGTAACCATAAGCTCGCCGGAACGATCGGATTTACGGTGTATCTCGCGTGCCACAAGCTCTTTGCCGGTGCCATTTTCGCCGGTTATAAGCACGTTGGCATCAGTACGGGCCACTTTGGCAATGGTCTGCATCATGCGCAGAATTGTTGGTGACGACCCAACAATAAGCCGTTGTTCACTGTTAATGGCAGTTTTTATAGTTTGCTCCCGTTGTTTCAACGTAGCGATTTCAGCTTTCGACTGGCGCAAGGCATAAGCCGATTTCAGTGTTGCCAGCAATTTGGCGTTTTCCCATGGTTTCAGCACAAAATCGGCTGCCCCCAGCTTTAAAGCTTTAACGGCCAGTTCAACATCTCCATACGCAGTTATCATCACTACCTCGGTTGAAGGACACGCTTTCTTAATTTCGGATAACCAAAACAGGCCTTCATTACCGGAGTTTATGCCCGCCGAAAAATTCATATCCAGCAGAACCAGGTCGAATTCATTTTTGCCAAATTCGGCATTGATCTGATTGGGAGTGGAAATAGTCACAACAAGATCGAACTCGGGTTGAAGAAGCATATTTAGTGCACTCAGAGCGCTTTTGTTATCATCTACAATTAGGATGTTGCCTTTTTGCATTGCTCAATGGATTGATGATCAAAGGTAGTTAAGTTTATGCCATGCTTATCCAGGTGTCTAAATTTTTTACATATAAGTGTCATTTTTTTAGACAATGTGCAGGAATGATCATTATATAAATATCTAAATATAAGATATTTATATAATTGGCATGGATGTGGATTGGTAAAGTAGTAAGTCGTAGGTAGTAAGTCGTAAGACTGAATACAGCAAGCACCTTCGTCAGTTATATGATGGCAGGCTGAGCCTGCAAAGATACCTTGACTGAGGCACAGCCTCAGCCGGACAGCCGGACAAATACGGCTGTTTACTAGTTACTCGGTACTCAATATTAGATAGTAAATATATGATCAGAACAGAAGAATTAACAAAAGTTTTCAGAACCGACGAAATTGAAACCACAGCCTTAAACAAGGTAAGTTTTCAAATTAAAAAGGGTGAATTTATTGCCATCATGGGTCCTTCGGGCTGCGGCAAATCTACATTGCTGAACATTATCGGTTTGCTGGACAATCCTTCGGGAGGGAAATATTTGTTCGATGGCGTGGATGTTTCCAACTTCCGTGAACGAAATCGTACAGATATGCGCAAAGGTAATATTGGATTCGTTTTCCAGAGTTTTAACCTGATTGATGAACTGAATGTTTACGAAAATGTGGAGCTACCGTTGATTTATCTTCGCTTAAAAGCCTCGGAACGCAAACATATGGTTGAATCGATTCTCGACCGAATGAAAATAGGGCATCGTAAGCAACATTTTCCGCAGCAGCTCTCGGGCGGTCAGCAACAACGTGTGGCAATAGCGCGCGCAGTAGTAGCCAATCCCAAACTGATCCTGGCCGATGAGCCTACAGGTAACCTCGATTCGAAAAATGGTCTGGAAGTGATGAAACTCCTCTCGGAACTCAACAAAGAAGGAACTACCATTGTTATGGTAACGCACTCCGAACGCGATGCAGGCTTTGCCCACCGCATTGTTCACCTGTTCGACGGAAAAATTATTACTGAAGAAATGAAACGGACTCTTGAAGCAGCAGAACAGGAACTGGTTGAGAATGATTAGTACCAATTTGGAAGATTTTAAAATTAACATTTCATCTTTATATAATGGAGGTTCGGGAATTTTTTAGAAAACATCTGATGAAAGTCTTTATCGCTTTCATAGGTCTTCAACTTGTAATATTTGGATTTATCCAAAGCCGAAATCATAAACCTGTGGCAAATCCCGATCAGGTGGAAGTTATAGAAGGACGTGCTGCGAAGGCATCACCTTTAGCTAACGACCTCGATAAAGATGTAAAGGATACTATCAGGTTATCAACTTTATCCCAACCTCAACATGGAACATCCATTCAAAAGCGGAATATCATCATCTATACTCCGAATAAAGATTTTTCAGGTAAAGACAGTTTAAGCTACACAATTACCGACGGGAAAAAAGATTCGAAACCTGCCTGGGTTGTTTTCCAGATAAATAAAAACCAGGGTCCTTTAACGCGTCCGGACAATGCCGTTGTTTTTGGTGGAGGCTCTGCTGTTATATATACCCTTGACAATGATGAAGATAAAGAAAAAGACTCTTTAACCATTGTTGAAACCACAATGCCCCTGTATGGCGAAGTGATTATTTCGGAAAACAGACTTTTCTATACTGCCCCGAATTCGGCAATTACAGTGGATAGTTTTTATTACACGGTAAGCGATGGTAAAAATCTTTCGAAAAAAACTCCGGTTAAAATCCGCATTCAGAAGAAAACCGATCCATGCTATCCGTGGTTGTCCATGGATATAGGAGATGTTTCAATACCGGGAAAAATTGTGTGCGCCAATAACAGCATGGCCATTGAAGTATCAGGTACCGATATCTGGAATAATTCGGATGGATTTTACTTTGCCTATCAGATAATTAGCGGCGACTTTGAAATTTCTGCCAAAGTTGAAAGTCTTGAAGGCCCCCATGAATGGACAAAATCGGGTTTAATGCTTCGTGAGAATCTTGATTCCGGCTCTAAAAATGTTTTTATTGGTGTAACCACTAAAAACGGTATTACTACTCAGGCAAGGCCCAGCCCACGCGAAACCTCCGAAAATGGGGAAAGAAAAAGTGAACTGAAAGCTCCCTATTGGTTAAAATTGAGCCGTGAAGGTGATTCAATTAGAGGATACGTTTCGCCCGAGGGCATCAAGTGGCAGAAGTTGGAAGGCACAGTTATACCGTTTGCAGAAAATGCATACGTGGGAATTGCAGTAACCAGCCACGATAATAAGGCCATCTGCAAAACGATAGTCAGCAATTACAAATTGAAGGGTAAAGCGGCAACTTTCAAAAAATAGACGAAACTAAATCTTAATTCGTATGAAGATCAACTTAATATATGCCCTCCGGAATATTAAAAATAATCCGGTTAATTCGTTAATTACTGTTTTTGGATTATCGGTGGCCATTGCTTGCAGTTTGATTATTTATTTCTATGTAGTTCAGGAATTTAACTATGATAGTTTTCATAAAAATGCCGATAAAATTTACCGCCTCAACTATAATGGCCGGTATGTTTTCGGCGATTTTAAAGATGTGCGTGTTAATCCCGAAGTGGCCGATTTGCTCAAAAAAGACGTACCCCAGATTGAGAAAAGCGCCGAATACCGCTATGCTTTTGAACAGGTAGTAAGCTACGAGTATAATTTTTTCGATGTTCAAACAGCTCTGGCCAGTGAGGATTTCTTCGATATGTTCAGTTTCAAATTTATTGCCGGAAAACAATCGAAGATCTTTGCTAATCCGTACGAAGCAGTAATTACACGTAAAATGGCCGATAAGCTTATGGCCGGTAAGAAAAGCTATGACGAGCTAATTGGCAAAGCATTGGAGTTTCCGCTAAACTATCCTGGTACAGCTTTCAAAATAATAGGAATTATTGGGAACATCCCCCATAACTCAAGCATGGAATTCGATGTAATTGTTTCGGGTAAAACCGGACGGAACTTTGGAGGCTGCGATAACAGTTTCGGATACACATCGGTATTTTACCAGGTTAAGCCCAATGCAAGTCACAAGGATGCTGAGCAAAACGTAAACAGGTTCATAAGCAAATATTATAAAGGCAGAGTAGAGGATATGCAGAACAATAATCAGATGCTCAAAACTGCCGATGCGTTTGTTCCATTTGTTCTGCCATTGAAAGACATCTATCTGGCAGGCGATATAAACAATTGCTTCCAGAAGTCGGTCGATAAAAAAAGCTTTATAGTGCTAATGACTATTGGCGGACTTATCCTTTTAATTGCATGCAGTAATTATATCATTTTAACATTAGGGCAATACCTGAAGAAAATTGGTGAAGTAGGAATCCGAAAATCTATGGGAGCTACGTCGTCCAATATTTTTGCACTTTTTATGTCCGAAAGTTTAATAATGACAATTACATCGTTAATTGCCGGAACATTAATGTGTTACTCCTTTATTCCTGTTTTCGAAAAGCTGGCACAAAATCAGATTTACATTCCTTTGATCGACATTCGGAAAGCGCTGATATTTAGCTCTTTTCTTGTAGTTTTAATCATAGTTTTTACAAGTATAGTTCCGGTGGTGATTTTCTCGAAAGTGAGCCCGAACCAGATGGCCGGAAAAAAAATAAACATCGGAAACAAAAACAGGATCTCGCAGGTATTTGTGTCGTTTCAATACAGTCTTTCCATTATCCTGATAATTGTTACGCTTTTTATTATCAGGCAGTCGAACTATCTGAAAACCCAGAACCTGGGACTTATCACCAATAATATTATCGATGTAAGGATAGACAGGCTGGACGAGAACCAGAAGGAAACTTTTAAAACCATGGTAAGCGAAAATCCAGGTGTTGTCAGTCTTACCATGGCCGACAGAAATTTTATGAACGGATCGTCCGATTCTTTTGTTGATAAAGGAAATGGCGAACAGATTGACGTTTATCGGTTTGTTGTAGATCGCGACTATGTTTCGACTCTCGGACTTAAATTGCTGCATGGAAAGGATTTTACTGCTCAAAACGAAACTGCAGGCGACCGGACCATGATTGTAAACCGACGGTTTACCGAACTTTTCGATATTGAAGATGATCCTATCGGGAAAGTATATCAGATCAGTGGCATTAACTTTACAATCACAGGAGTAGTGGAGAATTATCATTTCCGCGACATGAAAGATAAAATTTACCCAGCCATGTTGAGCTGCCGGAAAAATTTCGGAAACAGCTACAACAACCTGCTTGTACGTTTTAATCCCGAGAATCTGAAAGGAGTTGTAAACCATCTGAAGAAAAGCTATGAACAGTTAGCTCCCGGAAAAACTTTCACGTATGATTTCTGGGATGAAAAGCTAAACCAACGATACGAGGAAGAAGAGCGTTGGAGCCGAATTGTAGCTTATGCGTCGATGATTGCCATAATTATTTCGTCGTTAGGACTGTTTGGACTTACAATATTGCTTATAAACCAGCGGATAAAGGAAATAGGAGTGCGTAAAGTAAACGGTGCACGCTCGTTCGAGATATTGCTCACAATTTACAAATCGTTTGTTGTCTGGTTACTTGGAGCTCTTATGATTGCTATGCCAGTGGCTTATTATATTGTTGATAAATGGTTAAGCAACTTCCCGTATAAGGTGCAAATGAGCTGGTGGGTATTTGTACTGGCAGGAACCATTGCCATAGTTGTTGCCATACTGACACTTAGCTGGCAAAGCTGGAAAGCTGCAACACGGAATCCGGTTGAAAGTTTGAGGTATGAGTGAGAAGGCTCCCTAAACCCTCTTCCTGGCGGAAGACAGGCAAGTTAAGAGTAGGCATTTTTCAATAGCCATAGCAATTAATACTGAATGATACCAGAGATATCAAATGTTTATAGAAACTAAGGAGACAGGCCTTTGGTATACCCCCGTCGGGGTCAGATGTTTCCTCTATCTTAATTAGCTATAAACATTTAAACCTCAGGGTTTATTGGGTATCATAAATAACAAAATTTACCAATGAAAAACATTTTGAAATCCACAATAAGAACTTTCGCCCGCAAGCCTGTTATTAACCTGATTAATCTTGGAGGACTGGCAGTTAGCCTGGCACTGGTAATTATACTTTCACTATATTGCTATAGCGAACTCACTACCGACAGATTCCATAAAAACCTTAACCGCATATATTTCTATGGCAGCGCAGGTAATAATATTTTTACACCTGGGGTCCTGAAGGAACATATCGACATGAAGGTACCCGCAGTTGAGGCCACTATAAGAATTGCAGGTGCATGGGAATCTCCCGTTTTTCAATATGGAAATAAGGAGCCGATTACCTCCGATATCGTTTTTGTTGACGAGAACTTCTTTAATATTTTCAGTTACAAAAGTCTGGATGGAAATCTTCAAAGTGCGCTGGCTGAACCTATGTCGGTGGTAATTACTAAGACCCTTTCCGACAAACTTTTCGGTTCAGAACAGGCAATAGGGAAAAGTATAAAATACAATAATAATCAGGAGTTAGTTGTAAAAGCTGTAATTCAGGAGCCTGAGGCAAATTCAAGCTTTGTGCTCAATGCAGTAACCTCCATGGCCACCAGGAAAATATTACAGCCTAACGACGGAGAATTTTCAGAATGGAACTGGTATAACTTCCGGACTTTTGTGCTGCTGAAAAATGGCGTGAATCCGATCGAAACAGGCAGCATAATTAGGGGTTTATTTCCAAAAGATGAACAAACACAGCAGAAAAATAATACGCTGATAGGTTTCAAAGATCTTTACTTTTATAAGTTCATCGATTATGGAGTTACTTCTTACATAAAAAGTGGTCAAAAAGAAAAAGTTTTTATACTCCTTCTGGTCGCTGCTCTCGTTTTAACCATAGCGCTGGTAAATTTCATAAACATTTCTTCTTCCCAATGGAACGACAGAATTCGCCAAACTGGTGTAATGAAGATTATAGGAGCGAAACGGTCTGTTATCCTGAAAAATATATTATCGGAATCGGCTCTTCTTTTTTTAGCTGCACTCATTATTTCGTTTGTAATTGTAAATTCTTTAAGTCCTTTTATCCGAAATTATACCGGAGTATATTTCAATGGTAACCTCTTATTTTCTGCAGGGTTTATATTTATTTCGCTAATAGTTACTCTGCTTCTGAGTACAGTGTTCAGTCTTTTTCCGGCTCTGCAGATTTCTACGTCCAAAGCAACTGATAACATCAAAAAAGGAGCAAACTATTCCAAAACAAAGATCCCGGCCAAAGCTATCCTGGTGAGTATTCAGTTTACTATTGCCATTGTGCTGATTGCTTTTACAATACTGGTAAAAAAACAGATTCAATTCGGCGGGAGCAACCTTGGATTTAACCAGGAGAACATTATTGGTATTCAATTAACCAATCAGCTTTATGAGAAAACGGATGTACTCAGAAAATCCCTTGCTGATATCCCTGAGATAAAAAAAACATCGTTTACCCAATATTATCCCGGCAGGATGAATTCGGAATGGGCAAGGCCGCTTACCGCGAATGGCGAAACAAAGAATGTTGGATTCAAAACATTCTGTGCCGATGGAACTTTTTTCGAACTGATGAAACTCAGGTTAGTCCAGGGGAGGTATTATTCGGACAAGGTTGCAACAGATGCTGATAAAGTTATTGTAAATGAAGCATTTATGCGCGAATATGACTTGGAGAATCCTTTGGGAGCCTCTATTGGTTCATTCAGAAACGGACAAAGCTATGAAATTGTAGGTGTGGTTAAAGATTTTCACTACCGTCCCGTAAATGAGCCAATAGCTCCATTGGTGATCCGTAATGAACCCAGATTTTCGTATTGCCTTTTAAATTTACAGACTAAAACCTTTGAACAGCTCCGATATAGTTATGAAAAAATAAGAAAGTTAACCACACAGTTATCACCATCTTTCCCTTCGGAGATTTCATTTATGAACCAGGCTGTTCAAAACATGTATCAATCGGAACTTTTGTTTCAAAGAGCCTTTGCACTGTTTGCTGGTTGCGCTATTGTATTAAGTTGCCTTGGAATACTGGCTTTGTCGTTATTCTCGTGCCAGCGGCGAATAAAAGAAATAGGCATAAGAAAGGTAAATGGTGCGAAAGATTTGGAGGTTATTACCATGCTCAATGTCGATTTTATGAAATGGGTATTGGTCGCTTTTGTAATTGCCTGTCCAATAGCGTGGTTTGCCATGAATAAGTGGCTCGAAAACTTTGCTTATAAAACCGAAATAAACTGGTGGATTTTTGCACTCTCAGGATTATTATCGGTTGGAATCTCATTCCTTACCATAACCTGGCAAAGCTGGCGGGCAGCAACGAGGAATCCGGTGGAGAGCTTGAGGTATGAGTAGGAAGGGGTCCACCTGATTTAGGGATAGCAGCGAGCTCACTTAATAACACCCAATAATTAAAATATTAATGAAAAACATTTTGAAATCCACAATAAGAACTTTCGCCCGTAAGCCTGTTATTAGCCTGATTAATCTCGGAGGTTTGGCAGTTAGCCTGGCCTTGGTAATTATACTGTCTCTTTATTGTTATGCTGAACTAACCACTGATAGGCATCATAAAAATATAGACCGAGTTTACCTCTACGCCGAATTGGGAGGAAGTATGCATATGCCAGGTATACTAAAAGAACAAATTGATTTGAACATCCCAGAGGTTGAATCAACGGTAAGAATTGCTGGTTCCTGGGAAGCTCCGGTTTTTCAGGTAGAGGAAAAAGAACCTGTTACATCGGACATTGTTTTTGCCGACGACGATTTCTTCGAACTATTCACTTACAGAGCTATTGAAGGAAACCTCGAAACTGCTTTAAAAGAACCTTTGACAATAGTAATTACGAAATCACTTGCCGGTAAGCTTTTTGGGAATGCCCCTGCACTTGGCAAAACAGTAAAACTGAATAACAACAAACTATTAACCATTTCTGCAGTTATTGATGGATCGGAAGGAAATTCATGCCTTTCCTTTAATTCCATTACTTCCATGACAACCCGCAAAATTGTCCAACCGAACGAGGGGGAATTTACTAAATGGGAATGGGCAAATTTTCAAATGTTTATAATGCTCAGAAGAGGAGCAAATCCTGAACATATTGCAAATAAAATTCTAAAAGTTATTCCTGAAAATTCTAAAAATCTTTATTCAAAATTAAAGCTAAATCCTTTCTCAAAAATCTATTTTTCGAATCTATCGCAGTTTGAACAGAACTTTTTAAAGGTCGGAGACAAAATCAAAGTTATGATTCTGCTAATGGTGGCTATTCTTGTCCTCATCATTGCGCTGGTAAATTTCATAAATATTTCTTCGTCGCAATGGATGGAAAAAATAAGGCAAACGGGTGTCCTTAAAGTTATTGGCGCAAAAAAAAGCGATATAGTCAAAAAACTCCTTGCAGAAACATTGCTGTTTTTCCTGATTTCTTTTCTTCTGGCATTTTTATTAATCTGGAGCTTTTCAATTTCCATAACAGACTACACCGGAATACATTTTAACCCGATAATTCTGTTAAGACCATCGTTTCTTGCGATAGCACTCTCTTTAACACTAAGCATTGGCATTATCTTCAGCCTTCTGCAAATCTGGTACGTTTCCTCTTCAAGAGCAACCGATAACCTGAAAGCAAACTTTACCTCTGAGTCTTCGGGTTCAGTTGCAAGAGGTGTTTTAGTTACACTGCAGTTTGTTATTGCTATTTCGCTTATAGCTTTCACTATTCTTATACAGAAGCAGGTTAAGTTTGGCAGCAGTAAACTGGGTTTCAACCAGGAAAACGTTATCGGAATTAAACTTACCAATCCCCTGAGCGAAAAAAAAGAAGTACTGAAACAAACAATCCTTGAGAAGCCCGGTGTTTCAAAAGTATCGTTTACGCAATATTTTCCGGGGAAAACACTATCGCGTTGGACTACAATCGAGAGTGGAACAGACGGGACAAAAACATATGCTTTCGATACTTTTAATGCCGATGCAACCTTTTTTGATATTACTGGACTGGAAATTATGCATGGAAGATTTTATAAAGACGATAGTACAACGGATAAGGACAAACTTATTGTAAACGAAACCTTTGTGCGAGAAAACAAGCTTGATAATGCCATTGGCATGAAGCTTATGGTTGGAGTGATGGATGAAGCCAGACCAGCAGAAATAATCGGCATAGTTAAAGACTTTCATTACAAATCGTTCGACCAGCCCATTGGTTCACTGGTGATCAGGAACGATTCCTGGGTTTCGTATTGCCTCATAAGCCTAAACAGCAAAGATTTCAGTTCACTTCATACCAACATTAAAGAAATAAAAGAAACAACCTCACGACTTTCGCCGGGATTCCCTGTAGAAGTAAGCTTTATGAATCAGGCTGTTGAGAAAATGTATCAATCGGAAATCCGTTTCAGGAAAACCTTTACCTTGTTTTCGAGCTGTGCCATTTTTATTTGTTGCCTGGGAATATTAGCTATGTCGCTGTTTGTATGCCAGCAACGCACCAAAGAAATCGGCATCCGCCGGGTAAATGGCGCCCGCACCACCGAAGTTATGGCCATGCTCAACCGCGATTTTATTAAATGGGTAGCGATTGCCTTTATAATTGCCTGCCCTATCGCCTGGTATGCCATGCACAAATGGCTGCAGAATTTTGTTTACAAAACTGAGCTGAGCTGGTGGGTATTTGCGGCGGCTGGAATTATTGCGCTGTTGATTGCTTTGATAACGGTAACCTGGCAAAGCTGGCGGGCAGCAACGAGGAATCCGGTGGAGAGCTTGAGGTATGAGTAAAAGCCCCCTAAATCCCCCAAAAGGGGACTTTGGTGCTCCGACAATAAAGTATTGCAATTTTTATAAAGCGTTTCTTAAACGCCTTTATAGTACAAAATGAAAACAACAACTGTGAATATAACTCATGTTTTTCAAAACCTTTTAACCTTGCTAATAGAAATGAATCAGGTATTTAAATATAACAGAAAGGATTTATCTAACACTAACATGAAACCTCAGCTTAAATTACTGATAAGCCTTTTTCTTCTTTTAAATCTTTCCGGGAGTAATATCCATTCTCAAACTTTGGATCAGATTCTTGAAAAGCATTATGCAGCAATGGGAATTGAAAACCTAAAAGATGTAAATTCAATAAAATATTACGGATATTATAAAAATCACTATTTAAAGAAAATCAGCAAAGATCTTCCTCAAAACTTATTTCAGCCCGATATCGAACTTTCAGTTATCAAGCAAAGTAAATATCATTTGAAGATCACCGATATACAAGGTGATCATTTATATGGTTTTCCCTCCAATAAATACTGGAACAAACCGGTTCACACATCTGCTGTTAAATGGAACCCTATTCCTATAGACAGGCTATGGATACAGTTATATCTCGATTTTGAAGGATTCTTATATCACCCAAAAGAAAAAGGAATTCAAATAGAAGAAGTTTATAACATAACTTTTAAAAAGAAACCTTACCATTGCCTTCAAGCGATTACCCCCGAAAAGGATACGCTCTACTATTACATAAACCCTGAAAATTTTCTTCTTGATAAAATAAGCTTTGGAGAGATGTTAAAAGATGATGAGCAGCAGATTTTTATTGCTTTTGACGATTTCAAAACAATCGAAGGTGTAAAAATTGCCTTTCGAAAAATCTATAATATCCAAACGCTCGATGGCTCTTACGGAAAAAGAGAAGAAATATTTAAAAAAGTTGAGATTAACCCGGAACTGGACATGACAGTATTTGAGTTTCAAAATCAAAATAATCTCTAATCTTATGAAAAAAATATTGTTCGTTTTATCAATGCTTGTATTCTCATTAACTACTTTGTACTCTCAAACAAATTCGGGCAGTCAGCAACCAAAATCTTTACCCACAAAAACCTTTGAGGTAAAAGGACAGGTTATTAGTTCGGCTACTCAAAAACCTGTTCCCAACACTATTGTAATGATAGCCGGAACAACCACCGGAACAATAACCGATGCCAAAGGAGTTTTTGCCATAATTGTTCCTGAAGGGGCAAAACAATTAAGCTTTGGATCCGATGGATTCAACCCTGTTAAGGTAGCTATAGATACTACTAAAGAGATGAAAATAAAATTGATACCCAAAGAGAAAAAATAAAAAGCATGCTTGCTTACTATCTGAAATCGGCTTTCAGGTACTTTCTAAAAAGGAAAGTATTCATTTCGATCAATATTATTGGGTTGGTTATTGCCTTTTCGGTTTCTTCGTTAATCATGATCTATGTGATTCATGAATTTAGATACAACGCCGAGCATAAAAATAAAAAAATCATTTATCGGGTAACCAGCAAACAGGAGTCGGTTAATACATCCTCGGCATTAACAACTCTGGATGTCGGCCCGCTTATTAAGGAGAGTTTCCCCGAAACCCAAAAAATGAGCAGGTTTACCATAGCCAGGTCGTGGGTAAAAACAACCAAGGATGAAATTACCACCAAATCGGTTTTTGTTGATCCCGATTTTATTGAAATGTTCTCTCTCAATATTTTGCAGGGAGAAATACAACATCCTCTTACAGAACCCAATGCGGTTGTAATATCAAAATCGGTGTCACAAGCCATGTTTGGAAACGACTACCCGATAGGCAAAGAAATTAAGATAAAATTCGATCAGGGAGAGTTTTTCTTTAAGGTAACCGGTATAGCCGATAATTTTAGCGAATTCTCATCTGTGAAGGCCGATTTGTTTTTTGGATTTGAATTTTACCATGAAAACCTTTGTAACCCTTTCTTCGAATCGTACCCATTTTTTACAACATTTCTGTTGTTGCCCAAAAATGTTGAACCTAAGTTATTGGAAACTAAAATCAACGAGGCCAATGTTAAAAAATGGACCGGGATTACAACCACTACCTATCATTTGCAGAAGTTCAACAAAATGTACCTTCACTCGGAACATTTAGGCAATAATCTCTTTCCATCAGGGAATTCACGTATCCTTTACGGTTTGATATTTCTGGTAAGTCTGGTTATCATAATGGCTTGTCTTAATTTTGGGATATTAACCACTGCCTGCACCCTTACCCGGAACAAAGAGGTGGGGGTGCGAAAAATAAACGGAGCTTCGGCCACCCAGGTAAAACAGCAAATAATGTTCGAATCGTATTTACAGGCAATTTTAGCTTTGCCCGCAGCTCTGTTGCTGGCAAATATATTGCTGCCCTGGTTTAACAGCTATCTTAACCGCAGCTTAAAATTCGACTTGTCCGGAAATATTTCTTTTTTTATTGGAATATCTGTCCTCGTAATTGTAACGGCAACTGTAGCGGGATTGTTTGCCTCCATTGCCTCTACAAGGGTAAATCCTGTTCAGCTTTTGAGAAAAGATCAACCAAAATTTGGATTGGGAATAAACCTGAACAAAATTCTCCTTACCGGACAAATGATTGTACTGATATGGTTTTTAGCTGTGACATTGATTGTATTTAAACAGATAAGTTTTTCCAAATCCTCTCTGCTTGGTTATAACCCCGAAAACCTATTGGTAATACATGTAACTAATCCCAATTGGGAATCCGATTTTAGCAGTCCCAAATATGAAAGCACAACAAGGTTAAACGATCTGAAACAAAAGCTTCTCAGCCATCCTGCAGTCAAAGATGTTTCTGTGGTTCACAAATCTCCGCCAATGACGGATCAACTTAGCAGCGGAATAATTATTAATCCCAAAACTAACGAAACATTCACTATTACCGAAATTGGAGGTCTTGGCAATTATCCTAAGTTAATGGGATATGGGCTGAAAAGCGGTAATTTCTTCTCTGATAATTTCGCTGAGGGACAAAAGGATGAAATTCTGTTAAACGAAGCAGCAGCAAAGTACCTTGGTATTGAAAACCCTGTTGGAGAATTTGTAAAGATGGACGGATCAAGAGATGCACAAATTGTGGGAATAGTATATGACTTTAATTTTCAATCGACCCGGCAGGAAATTGTTCCCTTACGCATTCACAAAACCAACAATTTTATGTATCACTTCGATATTGTAATCAGGTATCAACCGCTTATGGCAAATAATGTGAAAGCCTATTCCCAAAAGATATTCAATGATTTATACAAAGGTTATGAAACAGAATTTGCCTTTCACGAAAACATGATTGAAGAATTATACAAAAAAGAAATGCTGGAAGCAAAAATTCTTGTCCTTGGTATTGTACTGGCCATATTTATAGCTGTAATGGGTATAATGGGAATTACTCTTTTTTCAGTTAAACAACAGGTTAAAGAAATCGGGATCAGGAAAATAAACGGAGCAAGAGTATCCAACATTCTATCCATGCTAAATCTGAACTTATTAAAATGGGTTGGCATTGCTTTCTTTTTCGCTTGCCCCCTGTCCTGGTACGCCACTCACAAATGGCTCGAGAATTTTGCTTACAAAACTGAGCTGAGCTGGTGGGTATTTGCAGTGGCGGGGGCAATGGCGATGGTGATTGCTTTGCTTACGGTTAGTTTCCAGAGCTGGCGGGCAGCAACGAGAAACCCGGTGGAGAGTTTGAGATACGAGTAAAAACCTGACTTTTTGCTCGGGTTAAACTCTACAAATTCACGCCAGCAATGTTTTTACTCGAAACTCCATTCGTAGACGCCGCTGGAATGGTTTTCAGGTAATTTAACCACAAGACGCAAAGCTGAGGTTTCAACAGTATCGAACTGAACCTGGTTAGTTTTATCCTTTTCAATCCCATAAATGGAGGGATTCGGAACATCTTCCCAGTTTCCTTTTGTATCCAGGTACTGTATCTTCCAATTACCAGGTACGCGACATCCTCCCCAGGGGCCATCGTCAAACCAATATACTGAAGCTCTGGAAATATGCTCCGGCTTTGAAAAATCACATTGTACCCATTGAACTGTATCCTTCATTGGCCACCAGTGATAATAAGGCATACTTTGATCATTGGAGCTTTTTGGAATCATCTGGTCGTTTACTGCCATCAATGTTTTAGTTTTAAGAGATGCTGAGATCTTACCTGTAGATGCAAGCGTAGGCGCCGGCAATGGACGCGCTGCCCCTTGCTGCGTAGCCAGCCACACCGCCATTTCTCCCGATCCACGGTTAGCCCACGCATAATAAGGAATTGCTGTAAGTGTTTCCTTTGAGACTTCCGTAGTTCCATCCAATTTTCTTTTAACACCTTTGGCATCCCCGCTGATAATCACCACACTTTTGAGCATTTCTGGTCTGAATTGGGTGGCCAGTTCAGGCATTTTATCAAGCAAAAGATTTAAGACATGCCCGTCCTTGTTATCAGGCCATTCGGCACAATAAACCAGAGGACCCCGCTGAAGCGCAATTTTATTATTGTCGGCTTCGACCTTTTGATTTGCTGTAATATACCGAACTGGCATGGGTAACGAGACAGTCACCTTGTCTCCTTTTTTCCACCTGTTCTTAATAACAGCATATCCGTTTGATAAGGTGTAGGAATAAAGCTTCCCGTTCACAAGTATTTTCACAGAAGAAGTATCGGCCGATTCGAAAGCATAGAGGTCTCCCGGAACAGGTTCATTGCGAGCCCAGCCGGGGATTCTGACAGCGAATTCAAAAGCCTTTTCTTTTTCAGGATTAAGCTGAAATTCTACATCGCCATTCCAGGGATAATCCGTTTTCTGGGTCACGCCGAGTTTATTTCCGTTAAAATCGATGCTGGCATTACTGCCAATAAAAAGATTTGCATAGAGCCGGTCCTTGTTTTGGGCATAAATATATCCTGGAACGGAAGGAATGAACCGGCAAACGTTGCTTGGACAGCAGGCACATCCGAACCAGGCACTGCGGGCATGTTGCCCCATAGATTCGAGCGGATTGGGGTAAAAGAAATGATCTCCGCTTAAAGACACGCCCGAAATCAGCCCGTTATAAAGTACCCGTTCCAACACATCGTAATATTGAGAATTACCATGCAGCAGAAACAACCTGTGGTTCCAATAGACCTCCCCAATAGATGCGCATGTTTCGTTGTAGGCCGACATGTTCGGAAGATCGTACCTGGGACCGAAACCTTCGTGTCCTCCGGCAGCACCGATGCCACCGGTGATATAAAACTTATAATCCATGATATCCTTCCAGATGAGGTCAATGGCATGAAGATAAGACTGATCGCCTGTAATAGCAGCTACATCGGCCATTCCCGCATACATATACATGGCGCGAACAGCATGCCCGACAGCTTCGGTTTGTTCTGTCACCTTTATTTGGTCCTGGCTGTATTCCGTACCTTTTCCCCGGATATCGAGGAAATATTTGGCTAAGTCGAGATATTCCTTTTTGCCGGTTACCCGGTACATCTTTACAAGTCCCATCTCTACAATCTGGTGCCCCGGTTCATAAGCGAGTTTACCGGGTCCAAAGTCTTTCACGAGAAGATCGGCGTTTTTGATGGCGATATCGAGAAGGGATCGTTTGCCGGTAGCCATATAATGTGCTACAGCAGCCTCGTAGAGGTGCCCGCAGTTATAAAGCTCGTGACTCAGCTCGGGATCCTTTTCCCAACGTTTTTTCCCGGCCCAGGCATGAAGATTGGTGGAGTCGATCGTTCGGTTTGTATATAAATACCCATCGGGTTCCTGCGCCTTTCCGATATAATAAATCAGGGTATCCATGCGGGCTTCCAGGTTTTTGTCGGGGAAAGTCTGGATGGAATAGCTGGCACCTTCGAGAATCTTATAGATATCAGTATCATCGAAAGGATACTCAGTACAAAACTTTCCAGATTTCAGCTTTCCGGCAATGATAAAATTGTCGACCCGCCCTGTGGTGTAACATTGAGCCAGAGCAATGGGGATCGTTACATCATGATTCAACCTGATGCGCGGTGCCCAGAAATTATCATTCACATGCACTGCCGTAAAAGGTACCGGGCGAATAGGATAATCCTTCACCTGTCCGTAACTTATTGCTGAAAATAGCAACATACAAAAGAGGCTGCTTATAAATTCAGATTTTAACGAGACCATTTCTTTTCTGTTTTAGAGAGTTTTTATTCTACCTGACCTGTACTTTTTAACATCAGAACCAAGAGTCAAGTGATTCAACGATACACCCAAGCAAATAGTTGCGATTCGACTGTTTGTCAGGACACTTGCGCTTAATACTTGATACTGTTTTTTACTAAACTTATTCAATTGTAATATTAAATACAAATGTAACCTGAACGCTTTTCCCTTTTTCATACTCGTAAACCAATGCCTGCTTAACAGTATATTTATCACCTTGAGCACATTTACCCGGATATTGTCCGATGGTGAACGATAGCTGACCAGGCGAAAATTCAGAAAAGACTCTGCTCGAAGCATCGCTCCATGCACAGACATTCCCCTGGGCTGTAAAATAGTGGCCATAAACATTAGTATAGCCATCGCTTGAACAGGTATAATTCCCGTTTAAAGTACTGTTGCTTTCTATGGCATACAGTTTTATCGGCTTCCCCGACTGCGCTGTTTTCGCTTTGATCTCGTCGGGTTGTAAAACAAAGGCACGTCCGAGCTTCGTTAATGCTTCCTGATCCAACTTCACAGTAGCACCGGGATACACGGTTGCACTGTAGGGGAATTTCACATCGAAGGTTAAAGTCGCATCCGAGGGTATCTCCGTCCCATCAAAAGAAATGGTACCGTAGAGATTTGTATTTACAAATCGCACCTTATAGGGCAGTTGAACATCGTTAGAACGTTTGTCGTCCCAGGCATGAGGCTTATAAGTTGGCGAGGCTCCGCTCACCACAAACCACAGCCGTGAACATCCCTCGGGAACTTTGAAGACAGTTGTGCCGCTTAAAGTGTTGTACATGTCACCGTAAACACGGCTATTGTCGCTCTTTAGAGCTACAAAACCGTAGCGAAAACCGAGCATCGAATTATCAGTTCTATAATCGGGAGCGCCGGGTGTGGCGGCGAAAACAGCAGAAATTTCAGTTCCTGCCACTGGCACATTGAGCGGAATGACATTATAACCCGTTGGCTCCACACAAAATGAGGTATCGGGACGGTATTCGGCATTACCCAAGGGCACCATTTTGCAGGAATGAGTTCCTATTTTGCTTTGTCCAAGGTTTTGGATCGCATCCAGGTCCCATGTGACCATATGGGCAGCGGCCTCATAGAACTCGTCGTTTAAATGCCCGACGTCCATATTGTTTATGCGCATGTAAGCCTGCACAGGATCTTCGGGTTGTTGTGCCCCTCTCCATAGCTTTCCTATAAAATCCTGCCCATGCTTATCAGCCCAGTAATAATGCATAAAATATGAGGCATACCGATAGTCTTCGCTGCAAAAATGCCTGAAATAATTGTTCGTATATTCTGAAAAGTTAGCTGATAAGAATGCCTCTGCAGGATAGGTTTGGTAAGCCTGCCACTGGGCTGTTTGTTCCCAGAAAGTGTTGCCTCCGTTTCCGCCGAAACCGTAGCGAAAACCAGCGCCTCCCCCAAGGTCACAGTGAACCTGGTATTGGAAGCTGTGACCTATTTCATGGGCGATGGTTGCTCCAACGGGTTGGCAAGTATTCGGACTTATCCAGAGAGCTCCTATCACATCGTCGTAGCCCGAGCCTGTAGCTCGCCATTCGGATTCATAATACAGAAAAATCAGCATTTTATATTTTTCGAGTTTGGTCTTGGTCGGTTCGACGAATTTGAGTGTATTCACATTAAGACTATAAAACTGCTCGGCTTTGGCAAGTAAGTCAGCAATATCAACGCGGTATGCCGCGGGTACAGCTTCTGAATTGGGGTCGTTTGCCCCATAGCCTTTGCCCCAGAAAACAATGAAATGATCCGATTGGCGGCATCGGGCATAACTCCATGTACTTGCTGCTTTGGTAAAGTCAATATTCCGAAATTCGAGTGGTATATAAAGTTTGGTTGTATCTGTAGTGAACGACTTGGTTGTGTCAGTTTTGCCGTCGGGGTGCGTTGGTTCACGCACAGGTTCAGGATCTTTCTTACAGCAAAAGAAAAGTGCAATAAATGTCAACAATGTGCAAATAAATCTTAGCATCGTACTTCGTTTTTTAAGTTGTGACTGTTCAACAGGAAATTATTATATCTCCCGGAACAGTCACAACATAGATAAAATAAACCAACACTACTACTACTTCAAATTAATGGTAATTGCAAAACTCACCTGGCCGCCATTAAGCTTTGCAACCTGACGTACGGTTGTTGTGCCGGATGAAACACCCGGGAAGTTATATACCTTCATCACAATCCGTTCATTTTCAATTTTAAGGTTAATGCACCCAAATGCACCGTCGCCCCATCCTCTTGCATTGCCGTTCGCATCAAACCAATGGCCCGGATATTCGCCTGTAGATGATGCCTGAGAGTTGTCGGCATTAATTGCATAAAATTCAAGACTATTGTTTCCTATAGACGATTCTATTTCACTAACACTTTTCTTAAAAGCGTGTGTAACAATGTCGGTTACATCAATATTTGTCGTGGTATATTCATCGTTACTTTTGTGGTCAATATTCCTGTTGTAGGTGGCTTCGTACGGCACAGCACTTCCTTCTTTTAGTACAACGTTAAAAGTAAAATTAACTTTGCCTCCGTTAAGTTCAGCAACCTGCTTAACTGTTATGGTAGTTGCTGATGTGACATTGGTAGGCTGATTAAGCACCATAAATTTGATATTTTCGGCAGAAGAGATCATCTGAATGAAGATTTCTCCGTCCTGCCAGTTAGTTGCCACTGTGCCATCGGCATTTATCCAATGACCAGGATAATCATTTCCGTTTGAAGTACTTGGCTTTTGCGTCAGATTGGGTTCCACTGCATAAAATGTCATCGATTTGTTTGAAATAGCAGTGTTTATTTCGGCGGTAGTCATTTTAAATGCGTCGCGCAAAATACCTGTCACATCTATGACATCCTGTTCCCATCCGGTGGTGATTGGGTGTACGATGGTTTGGGTTACCGATACCTCATATGGATCTCCAGGAGGAGGAGTATCTATAACAATGGTTACATTGAGTTCCAGAGCTACCCTGTAATTAGAAGTATTGGCAAACATAACGATCAATTTATAAGTGTTACCATTGGTCACTTTTCCACCCTTTTGACCTATTGTCATCCGGAGAGTAGCGGGATCGAGGCTTGCATAGAGTGCAGCGTCTTCATTGGCATAAGAGCAGATATCTCCGTTTGCTTTAAACCAATAACCCATTCCTGCAGTGTAATTACTCGTATAGTCGATACCTGTTGAAGCATTTACTCCAAAGAAGTTCACCTGATTATTTACCTGGGTATTCCATTCTACAGAGCCAAGAGCAGCAGAAAGTGCCGCAGAATTTGCATAGCCGAGCGAACTGGCAAGATTTGCTCCATCAAGGGTAGCAATAACCGAAGCATTCTTGTCAACCCCTGAAGAAACCAACATTATATCTTTTGTAATGGTTTTATCGGCCACGTAAGCATTTGGGTTCTCTTCTTTTGGTTCTACAATGCTTACGTTATAGATCGTAGCAAGACGATAATCTCCCTTTTTCCAAAGAAGGATAATCTTATAAGTCTTGCCGGATTCTAAAGCTCCTGTACGCATTCCAATTGTAAGGGCGAGATTATTTACGTTATACACACACCACATGCTGTATACCTGAGGATCGGTACCAGTAGGCCAATCCCATGCAGCACCAGGGTCGCCGTTTTTTGAGAAAACAAAGCCCTCCTGAACGCCAGCTTCATCAACTACATGATCGGTAAAGTCGGCTTTGGTAACCGGATTCACAGCGAGGAGTTTTACATCGCCATTGAAAGCTCCTATTCCTGCTTTCAGCGCGTCGGCATCGGCATAACCAAGTTTTTCGCACATCGAAGTAACATTCACTGGAACATCAACTGACGACCAATTTCCATAAGTTACTTCCACATCCTGGATAAGGATAAAATCGGCCTTAACGCCGGCCTTAGCTGCTTCAACCGAATCGCGGTAAGCCTTTTCTTCGTCGGTATATTCGTGCAACTTACTAACAACATCCTCTTCGCATGCATTAAAAACGCCAACGAAAAGAGCGCCAAACAGTAAGTACATGATGATAATCTTATTCTTCATCCTGAGACAATTTTTTGAAAAAGCGCGGATGAAACTCGCCCTGAAGTTTTCGTCCTTCTTTATATAAGATAAGTATGCTCGTTTCATAGTTACAATTATTTAAAAATCAATACCCTGGGTTCTGCTTAATTTTGATATTCGATTCCACAAAGGTTTGCCAAATAGGATATATGTTCTTATGTATATCCGCCGGGTCCGTTTCGGCATTTTTGCAGAACCACGATTTACCATTGAATACATTCATATTCTTAGCAGGAATACGAAAACGGATGAGATCCTGACGGCGATGATGTTCGCCCACAAATTCCCAGGCCAGGTCATCGAGCAGACCGCCAAGTTCGATATCGGCGCCACCTTCGTTGGTTGCTACATACTTTGCAGGGTCGAAATTTTTAGCGCCCACACTCGTCCATTCCCGGTGTCCATAGTCGTAAACACTGGCACCCTCCAGGTCGGCGGCTGTGCGGATTGCTTTTGCTGGCGACTTCCTGAAAGACCGTTTTCGCACATCGGTAATCAACTGAGCAGCGACTCCCTTGTCACGTCCCAGCCGAAGCAGGCATTCTGCTTTGATAAACATAGCATCAGCGAGACGAAAGAAACAAATATCGTCGCCCGAAGTACCATATTCGTCGGCTACAATTTCGTACTTTATAAAACGATAGCCTTCGAGCATATATGCCCCCGGGTTGTCAATAGAGTGCACTTCTTTGGTATATGCTAACTTAACCTTTCCCTGGTCGTCGGCATCGGTCATCAGGATTTTACCGGTACCGTATTCGTATTGTTGCCCATGTGCCCATGTGTCGCTAAAACGCTGATCGTTTTTATCGTAAGTATCCATAAACTGGGGTATGGCACAACTGCCATTCCAGGCTGTTCCTTTGGCTCCGAATGCTTTTTTACCTTCGGCAATCAGACATTTATTCACCAGATAGTTTCCACCGGCGTATTTCCCATCCATCGGAACACCAAATATTACCTCGGGACTAGCCGACAAATCGTTTTTAAAACAATTCTTATAATCGGGCTCCAGGCTATATTTCCCTGATGAGAGAATAACCTCAACTTCGGCTAAAGCCTTTTCATAATATTCGTTGCTTGAAAAATCGTTGAACCAGGCGTTATGATTCAGATACATTTTGGCGAGAATCATTCGTGCCACATATTCATCGGGATATCCGAAAGGCTTGTCTGTTCCCAGGTTGGGGATGGCACTATTCAATTCTTTTATTATAAAATCGTAAGTAACCTGGGGAGCCGCTTGTTCGGGGAGATAGCCCGTGGGATGATTTTGTGTTGTATCAAGCGGAACATTACGAAACAGGTCAAATAACATATAATAAAACAAAGCCCGCATCGTTCTCAGTTCGGCAGCTTTCGTTTTATTTTCCTGTACTGCAGGAATATCCAGACATTTATTTGCGTAGAGAATACCAGCATATCCGGCGTCCCACACTGTCCAGAGGTGTGAAATTGACGATCCGTTAAACTCATGCTTGTGAAGAAGGATATAATAGTCGCCCCAACCTATCCCTATTCGGGCAGGAGTCATGATGAGGTCGGCCGACTCTTCCATGATATCAAAGTAGCCGTTCCAGTTCCAGTAGATACCACGCAAAGATTGATAAACCTTTCCCGACATATTGTTTATGTCTTCGTCGGTAAACTTGATATTATCTTCGGTAAGAACATCATAAGGAGTCTCGTCGAGATCGGTACAAGCAGCAAATGTTAAAAACAAAATACCTGTAGCGACTGCTATATATTTAAATATTTTCATAGTCTGTATTTTTAAAAGTTAACATTCAAGCCAAATGTAAACGACCGGATCGTAGGATATTTGTCGCGGAAGTCGCGTCCAGCCCCCATGTAATCACTGCCGTTGCTTAGTTCAGGATCGAGACCTGAGTAACCTGTGATACAGAAAAGGTTCTGACCAGATACATAAAGTCGAATGGAAGACAAGTATTTGAATTTAGCCAGGTTAAAATTATAGCCCAATGTAACGTTGTCAAATTTTACATAATCTCCATCTTCGAGGTAATAACTTACAAATGCCTGTTGCTGGTTTGCAGCAAGCGGAGCAATGCCATATACAGGATCGGCAGCCGATTTAAGTTTGTTGTATTGGATGGAGTTATTCTCATAAAACATTCTCTGTTCGTTCAGTATTTGGAATCCGAACTGCCCGCTCATCTGAACATTAAGGTCGATAC
This sequence comes from Bacteroidota bacterium, assembly GCA_023429135.1. Taxonomy (GTDB): domain Bacteria; phylum Bacteroidota; class Bacteroidia; order Bacteroidales; family JAAUTT01; genus JAAUTT01. Next base: position 225,937 of record JAEYWD010000008.1, read on the forward strand.
GTTTATAACGGAACATATGGCTCCAACCGGCATACACTTTCGGGAAGCCGTTGCCCAAGTGTTGGCGGTAACGATCGTCATTCAGAGCGGTAGTATACTCAAGGACATCGCCTGTTTTCGGATCTTCTATAAGCCAGTGCCCATCTTCGGTGACGCCAACTGATTTCAAACCCCAGAAGTTTCCGAGACCTTTTCCTATTTCCACTCTATGCGTCGGTACAGTTATAGGTTCGGCCGCTCCGCCTGTGTTCATCCAGTCCTGTGTTTGATATAAATCGTTCGAGAGATTTAACAGCTCATTTTCGTTATGCGACAACGTTAAAGTAGTGTTCCATTCAAAATCTTTTGTTTTAACAGGGATTCCTTTCAAGCTTACTTCTATTCCTCTGTTCTGTATTGACCCAACGTTTGCCAGTGTACTTCCATAGAGGTTAGGTGGTACCGGTACATCGTACCAGAAAAGCAGGTCGGTAGTTTTCTTTTTGTAAATATCAACAGTACCCGTCAATCTTTCTGCAAAAAGGCCAAAGTCTAAGCCAATATTTATTTCAGACGTTTTTTCCCATTTCAGGTCGGGATTGGGATTCTGGTTAACAGCGAGTCCTGTCACCCAATTGCCGTTTTCGTCGAGATAATACCCTCCCGAATAGTTGTAGGTAGTAAGAGAGGCATAACTTCCGCTGGGGATGATACCAGTAACTCCATACCCTGCACGTAGTTTCAGGGTGCTCAATAAACCCGATAATGAATGCATAAACTGTTCATTATTGATATTCCAGCCGGCAGAGACAGAGGGGAACCATCCCCACTTATGGTTGGCTCCGAATTTTGAAGAACCTTCACGCCGGAGACTAGCGAGGATATTATACCGTTCCCCAAAGCCATAGCTCATGCGCCCAAAGAAGCCTATGAGCCGGGAATCATTTTTATAACTTCCCATTCCGGCTTTACCATCTTTCAAATAAGCACCCAGTCCCAGGTTGTTGGCTTCAAACACATCGGTAGGGAAACTTTGGTTCCAGGCATTGAAACCATCGTTAACATTGTAGTTATAACTATATCCTGCAAGGGCCGAAACGCGGTGCTTGCCCAAAACATTGTCGTAACGTGTTGTCAGCTCCAGGTTATCTTCTTTCGAATTGTTATAACTTCTGGATGCGCCATTCTTGTGCGCACTTGTGAGTGAAGCAAAATACTTTTCGGTTTCGTAGTTGCTGTTTTCTCCGCTGCTTGAGCGACGGGCTACCATCAGATTGGTTTGCCATCCTTTTATTGGCTCCAATGTAATGTTCCCCGTCATATAAGTCCATTCCGAATTGTATTCACCGATACGCTCGTTGATCATGGAAACTGGATTATAGTATAGATACCTGTTAAACTCCTCGTAATAAGAACCATCTTCGTTATATATGGGAGAAGTAGGATTGCGTATGAGCGCCTGGCGATAGATATTCGTTTGATCGGCATTTGTTGAATTGCTGTTAGTATTAGCATGAATGCCTTTCAGAAGGTTAATATTCACCTTCAGTATATCATTAAGCAGATATTGAGTAAGGCTCAATTGAATGCGGGTTTCTTCCTTGTCCGACTTTCTTATGGTACCCCGTTCGTACCGATTGCTGATGTTTCCTGAATAGGCAAGCGATTTTCCGCCACCATCTATGCTCAGAGAGTTATTATATGAAAAACCGGGGTGAGTAACGGCCTCCAGCCAATCGGTATCCCACCCGTCGTCGCTGAATGCTGTTTTACCATGCCGGATATCGTTAGGTCCCATAAACTCGGCTGTCTTTAGAAAATCGGAAGTAGAAACATAAGAATTGAGGGAGGCATTCACCTTTTGTTGCCTCTTTCCTGCCTTGGTAGTAATGATTACAACACCATTTGCTCCTCTCGTACCGTAAATTGCAGCAGCCGAAGCATCTTTTAAGACATCTATGGACTCTATATTTTCTGGTGCAACTGCGGTAAGACTGCTTGGAATTCCATCTACGAGAACCAATGGTTCTACACTTCCATTTAATGTAGAAATACCACGTAACAAGATAGTAGATGAAGCATTAGGGTCGCCACTGCTTTTCGTAATGGTAAGGCCGGCAATCTTACCTTTTACAAGTTCTGCAGCGTCCTGCGACTTTCCAGGCAAAAAGTTTTCGGCTTTTACACTCACAACAGCACTGGTAACATCGGATTTTTTCTGGGTTCCATAGCCAATCACCACAACTTCTCCAAGAGCTTTGATATCGGGTATCATCTTCACGTCGATAGTAGTCTGATCGCCTACAACAATTCTCTCAGTATTATACCCAATGAATGAAAAAACAAGCACGGCTTGCTTCCCAGGATTTTCGATCGAAAACCTGCCCTTTACATCTGTAACAGTCCCGATTGTACTATTTTCAACTGTTACATTGGCTCCTACAATAAGTTCGCCAGTAGTAGCATCGGAAACAAATCCTGTAATTGTTTGCTGCTGCCTGGGAAACTCGACGACATCTTTGCCCGATACTCCGGGAGTAGTTAGCACTATTATCCGGTCTTTAATCATGTAGTCGACATCTGTCCCACTAAATAGTTGTTCTAGTGTAGCATTGATGTTCTGATCCTTTACATTAAGTGTAACTATCCGGTTGGCATCCACTATCTTTTTACTATACAAAAAGTAGAACTCGCTCTGTGCTTCAATGCTTTCAAGTGCCTTTTCGACTGAAACAGCCTTCAGATCCAGATTAAGCTTTTTGGATTGCGAATAGGAATTACTTGCCAATACACTTAGTGCAGAGCTTAATAGCATAAGTATTGTCAATTTCATAGTAGTTAGAATTTTAAAGGTCAAAGGATATAATCTCTCCTTCCCCAGTTCAGATTTAAGTTTTTTCATAAATTTGTACTGAATTAATAGTTTATAATGCCTGCTTCGAACAGGTGTTTTTTACTCAATACAGGGGAATGTTAGCGCATTTCCCTGTTTTATTTTTTAGTCGTGATGTTTTACATTATCATAGGCAGATTAATTTAGTTATAGTAGTTTCGCTTTTTTATTATTACTTTTTGTTTTGAAAACGTTCCGTTTGGAAGTTTTTTTCGTGGAAGTATTTTATACTCGATAGGAGTTGCCAGTTCCAACAAATCGAGTATCTGATAAAGATTTTCGTCGACAAACGTGGCTGTATAGGTATGTTCCATCGATTCCTTATCGGCAAATACAAAATCTACATTATACCATCGGCCCAGCTTGTTGGCAATATTAACAATCGATTCATCCTTAAATATCATTTTACCATCTTTCCAGGAGATATACTTTTCTATGTTTTCAGGTACATTTGAAACTTTTCCTGTTGTGTGGTTATATGTAAAATGTTGACCGGGAGTCATTGTTTCCAGGTCACGAATTCGCCCACTCTGTTCTGTTTTCCCAACCTTTACTTTTCCGTTAACAAGAGTGGTTTCAAAGACTTTTTCTTCGGGATAAGCTAAAACATTAAACTCAGTTCCCAAAGCTGTTATAGTAAGTTTGCTGGTCTTAACCAGAAAGGGGGTTTGCGGGTTATGAGCCACTTTGAAATATGCCTCACCCGATAACACCACCGTTCGTGTTTTTCCAAGGAATTTCTGAGGATACTTCAATTTGCTCCCGTAATTCAGGAAGACAACAGTGCCATCGGCCAACTGGATTTCGGAGCGGGAACCAACAGGCGACACTATTTCTATGGAATCGGAAACTAAATTGGTAAACTTTTCACTTACCGGAGAATTTTTAGCCAATGAATAAAACAGAAAAGCAAGAACTGGTAAGAACAATATGGCTGCGACTTTGGTAAGATAAGAAAGAATGACTGTTAGTGCCCTTTTGTTATTTGTTATCCGGGCAGATTCGCTCAGATTTATTTTATGATGTATTTTATCCAGTAAACTTTCAAAATCCTGATCATCGGTCAACTTTGTATCTTGCTTTTTCTCCCACTCTTCCCAGGCCCACTCCTTCCATTTTTCATCCAGGGAATTATCCTTAATAAAGCAGATAATTCTGTCTATTTCTTCACTGGAACAATTGTTGTTCAAATATCGCTCGAATAATTCTCTTTCCATTCAAATGCGGTTTTATCTATTGAGCCAGGAGCAGCCAAAACTTCTTTCGATGTGAAGTTTGATAGTATGACGCTTAACATCCAAAACAGGACTATATGATTTTCCGTTTTTCTTTAAAAAAATAATGAAATAAAAAGAAAATTAACGAGAAAGCTATGGTCCAGATGTGATCGCAAGAATTTTAGAGAGGAAACCATATGGTTTTTCACAGTATTGACCGAAATATTTAGCCTTTCGGCGATCTCTTCATGTGTTAATCCTTTTTCACGGCTTAAATAAAAGATTTCCTGCTGACGGGCAGAAAGTTGACTGATTAAAGACCGGACTTCTCCAGCAAGCTCATTATATTCAACTTCATCAATATATTGTTCGGCATCGTTGATGGATTGCATATCTTTTAAATGAGCAATATATTTATCCTGGCTCAATTTTTTCCTCAGCAGGCTAATGGTAACATTGTAAGCCGTAGTGAAAAGATAAGCCTCGAACGAAGCATAAACATTAATTTTTTCTCTCGATTCCCATATTTTCAAAAAGACCTCCTGCACGATTTCCTGTGCATCTTCTTCTTGCTTAATGAATTTCAAAACAAACCCATATAAACGTCGGCAAAATGTTTTATAAATGGCATCGAAAGCCAGCAAATCGCCTTTTTTCAGGAGTTTGGCATAATCTTCTTCGGGATATTTTAAGCTCATTTGAAAAACAATACTTACACAAATTTACATTTTTACCAATATGAAAATCATAAATTGTATGATATACCAATATTTATATAAATGCTCATTTCCCTGCCTATGGATTACCTATTGCTTGCTGTCTTAAAGAATTATCATCCAGACCTTACCCAGGTCATATCAAAAGACACGACCTGGAAAAAAGATTTTGAGATTGTCCACTTGTCTAAATTAATTACTTATCCTGTCTAAAAAATAGACAAATAACAGATTCCCGGAAAATATTAATGTTCTGAATATGTATATAATATCACATACGGTATCCAAATTGCTTTATCTCCAAAAACGTATGATCACTTCCATGGTTAAAACTATTTTAAAAACAGCAGTAAAGTATTTCTGGAAGAACCGGACCTATAGTTTCATTAATATTTTCGGGTTAACGGTTTCCATCACTTCTATACTGATTATCTTAGTTTACATTAAGAATGAGACCAGATACGATACCAACATTGTAAATAAAAAGAATATATACCGGATATGCACAAACTGGGCTACCATGCCTTCTTTTATCGGTCATTTTCTTAAGACCGAAACCAGCTATTTAGAAGACGTTTGCCGTGTTAAAATGGAGGATCATGAAATTAATCATAACAACACAGTTTATAAAATTAAAGACATCGGTATGACCGACACTAATTTTTTCAATGTATTTAACTTCAACTTCATTTATGGAAATCCTCAAAATGCTTTAAAAAGTGTTCATTCTATTGTTTTGACAAAAACCCTTTCTCAACGAATTTTTGGCTCCAACAACCCTTTAAATCAGGTAATCCTTATCAAAAATAAATATCCGTTTACGGTTACCGGTGTGATAGAAGATCCTGCCTATTTCCACCTACCTTTCAAAGCTGTTGCCACACTCGAAAGTCTAAAAGAACTAGCATATAAAGATATTCTGGAACAAAAAGACGGATGGAGTTATTTCACCTACCTGGTGGGCAAGTCATCCATAACAAAGCAGAAAATTGAAGAGAATGTAAATATTAAAATGAAGGAACTTCATTATAACGATCATAAATTTCAACTTAGTAGCCTTGACGAGTTATATTTTGCGGCTCCGCTATATTATGAAGGATCTACCCGGCATGGTAACAAACAAGTCCTGTATATCCTTTTTTTTATTGCCATAATGCTACTTATGCTGGCAAGTATTAATTTTATTAATCTTACCAATGCAAGATCTCACATAAGGGTAAAAGAAGTAGGCATTAAAAAAATTGTAGGGGGCGCAAAGGAAATCATATTTATTCAGTTTCTGATAGAATCTGTACTTATTACGCTATTATCACTGGTGTTGTCTCTTTTCCTTGTCAAATTCATCCAGCCTTACTTTTGCAATTTAATAGAGAAACAGATCGACTTCACTGCACTTTATTCTCCCGGAACTATACTTTTTATAATTATATCAACGGCAATAACAGGTATTTTGGCAGGCATTTTTCCTTCAATTGTAATGAGCTCTACAAAACCCATTTTTCTGTTAGTGAATAAAGGGAAAAAAATGTCTGCTAAATGGTTCTTCGACAAATCACTTATTACCTTTCAGTTTCTGATTTCGATTGTTTTGATAGCCGGAACATTGATAATTATAAAACAATTGCATTTTCTAAAAACTAAGGACCTGGGATTTTCACCGGAACAGATTGTATGTATAGAAATAAACGACAATATAAAAGCTCAGCAAAACGCCTTTAAAAGTGAGCTGTTACAAATTCCGGGAGTATTTCAGGCTGCTTATTCGGGGAACAGGATGGGAAATGACTGGTCCAACTGGGTTAACGATATCGATAACGAGGGAAGAGCTTTTAAAGTGAACAATGTGGAACCCGGCTATTTTGATCTGATGAAAATCACCATAAAAGAAGGCCGCCCCTTTTGGGAAGGAGATATTGATAAATACTATATTATTAATGAAACGGCAGCAGCAAAATACAACCTGACAAATCCTCTTGAAAAATCAATGAAACGTGAAGGCAAATATTACCCCATTATAGGAGTGATGAAAGATTTCAACTTTCAATCGCCACAATACCCAGTAGAGCCCGTTTTATTCAGTTACAGAGAAAACAAATACAATCTGATTAACCTTAAAATAGACGGACATAATCCTAAGGCCGTTTTAAAGGATATAGAAGAGAAATGGAAGAAATTTGCGCCTGCCAGTTCCTTTGAATATTCTTTTTTGGACGAACATTACTCCAGACAGTATAAATCGGCAGAACAATTTAGCTTGCTGGTAGGGATGGGAGGCATTATTTCAATAATTATTGCGTGCCTTGGCATTCTGGGACTGTCCATTTCGTCGACTGAAAGAAAGATTAAAGAAATAGGCATCCGCAAAGTAAACGGCGCCCGCACTACCGAAGTTATGGCCATGTTCAACCGTGATTTTATTAAATGGGTTGCCATTGCCTTTATAATTGCCTGCCCCATTGCATGGTATACTATGCACAAATGGCTGGAGAACTTTGCCTATAAAACAGAACTGAGCTGGTGGGTATTTGTGGCAGCAGGAGGAATCGCCCTTGTAATTGCGTTGTTGACAGTGAGTTTTCAAAGCTGGCGCGCAGCAACCCGGAACCCGGTGGAGAGCTTGAGGTATGAGTAGGGGAAGAAAGTAAAACACGAAAGCCTTGAATAACACAATAAAACGAACAATCATGATACGCTTCAACTTAAAACTCGCTTTTAGAAATCTTCTAAAAAACAGAATTTATTCATTTCTGGTAATGGGAGGCTTTGCTATTGGCTTCGCTGCATTTATCCTGATTGGGCTATTCTATTATTCGGAAAAAACTGTGAATAAAGGTTTCGAAAATTATAAGCAAATCTATAGGCTTTACGATGCCAAAAATGTCCGGGCCAATATCCATTATGATTTATCGGCCCTTTTAGCCAAAAACTTTGCTGAAATTGAGGACGTGTGTCCGCTGGATTACAGCACTGGCATCACCCTAACAGCAAAAAACGAACAAAAGCATACCGATGCGCTGATTCAGGATATGTTATCCACAACGAATAATTTCTTCACCATATTCTCGATTGATGTGGCCGAAAAACTGTCGGATAAACCTTTCGACAGAAAAGAAGCTGTTGCTCTTTCGAGATCAACAGCCCGGAAACTTTTTGGTAATGAAAATCCATTAGGACAACAGGTTAATATAAGCAATTACATTTTTGGAACAGTTACTGCCATTATAAACGACTTGCCTGCAAATTCGACATTCAGGGCGGATATCATACTGAACAGCGATAACGAATCATTCAGGATGAACCGTACTAATTCCAATGGCCTTCGTTATAATCCTACAAATATTTTTGTACGATTTAATAAAGCTGCTAACCCGCAAGGTTTTCTTACAAGCCTAAACAAAACCATTGGTTCGCACGCTCTGGACATGGATAGCGCTGGCATACAAAACCTTGCCGATATGTATCTCTCAACGATTCCTGTAAAGAGCAGGCATGCCAAAGGTAACCCATATATGCTTAAAATATTCATTGTCATTGCTTTGGTAATTCTTATCCTATCCAGTATTAATTATGTTAACTATTCCATATCCATGCAATTTGCCAAAATGAAAGAGATTGGAATTAACAAAATAAATGGAGCTACCTGGAAAAATCTGATTCAATATACCTTTACCGAAGTTTCTATAGGTGTATTGTTTTCTTTAATTCTTGCAGTTATCATTTCGGCAATTGTTTTTCCTTATTCAAAACTTATTTTCGGAAAAGAAATATTCTTCAGTACCAGCGATTTGCTTTTTGTTGCTCCTCTGTTTTTAAGTGTTGCGATTGCAGTAATTCTGATTAACAGCCTTGCTCCTATCTATGTACTTTCAAGGTTTAACATCAATGGTTTTCTTTCAGGATTCAGGGGAAGTAAAAACCACAAGCAGTTTGGCCGCCAGATGATGCTAACATTTCAACTTACAGTATCAATAGCCCTGATTTGTGTTGTTGCTATTATTTTCAAACAACTTCATTTTGTAAAGCACTCCGATTTAGGTTTTAACACTGAAAAGCTGGTACGTGTCGATATTCCTTTCAAATTTCCCAATACCGAAACCCTGAAACATGAAACAGAGAAACTTTCTTTTGTAAAAAGCAGCACCATCAGCAGCGGTTGTCCGGGAATGATCAATCATAAATATGGTACAGGCGACAACGATAACAGTTTCTCAATTAATTGCATAAATGTGGGTAGCGATTACTTGAAGACAATGGGCATAGAACTGGTTGAAGGCCGTGATTTCCTTGCAGGTGATATCGAAAGAGCCTGTTTAATGAATGAAGAAGCTATCAAACAATATCAATGGGATGATATTCAGGGGAAAAAATTAGATATTGGCGGTGAAAATGGTGGATATGATGTAATTGGTGTTGTGAAAGATTTTAAGTTCGAATCGTTACATTATCTTGTTGAGCCACTTGCCCTTATTTACACAAAAACAACTGGCGGAAATATATTATCAGTAAGTCTGGAACCAGGAAATACAAGTCGGCAGATGGTGCAGATGCAACAGGTTTGGAAAAAGCTATTGCCTAATGAGCCTTTTATTTTCGCGTTTTACGACGATCAGTTTCAAGCCATGTACGAGAAAGAAGAAAGGCTCGCCCGATCGGTAACATTTTTCTGCCTTATTGCAATCATTTTGACCTGCATGGGAATCCTGGGACAAATTTTCCTGATTTGTTTAAACAGGGTAAAAGAAATAGGCATCCGCAAAGTAAACGGCGCCCGCACCACCGAAGTTATGGCCATGCTCAACCGCAATTTTATTAAATGGGTCGGCATTGCCTTTATAATCGCCTGCCCCATTGCCTGGTATGCCATGCACAAATGGCTGGAGAATTTTGCTTACAAAACGGAAATGAGCTGGTGGGTATTTGCCGCAGCGGGAGGAATTGCCATGTTTATAGCCTTGCTTACTGTGAGCTTGCATAGCTGGCGGGCTGCAACCCGGAACCCGGTGGAGAGTTTGAGGTATGAGTAATTGGGAGAAAATCCTTTAATAAATAGATAAAAAGCTAAAGTATGTACTTAAACTATCTAAAATCCGGATTCCGAAACTTGTATAGGAATAAACTATTCTCGGTAATCAACATAACTGGTTTTTCAATTGGCTTAGCAGTTTTCTTTCTTATTGTGTTATGGATTAATTATGAAGTGGGATTTGACCGGTTTCATAAGAACGCCAAAAACATATACCGGGTTGTTGCTGAATTTGAGAGAAACGGTATTGCCGACAATTTTGCAAACACCCCTGCTCCATTAGGTCCGGCACTAAAAGAAGAATTCCCCAATGTACTTGAATATACAAGGTGTACACAGATAGGAAAAAGTTTTGTTACTTCCGGGGATAATCAATTTTGGGAAAATCTGTTTTTTGCCGACGAGGGAATTTTTAAAGTTTTCAGTTTAAAATTAAGGACTGGTAACATAGCTAACATACTTACTTCTCCAAGTAATGTAATCGTATCGAACCAAACGGCTAAGAAGTATTTTGGGGACGAAAATCCTATTGGGAAAACCATTTCCATAGGAATTAACAATCAGATTACCTTTACAATTGCGGGAATCCTTGAAGATGTCCCTTCCAATTCTCAGTTTAAAATCGATTTCCTTTTACCTTTTTCCAATCTTTCAGAAAATTCAGGTTGGGGGATTTGGAATTATACCACATACATTTTACTAGACAAACAAAACGATTATAAAGGGCTGCAAAGTAAACTGCAGGATTTTACAAAAAAGTACCAGCTTGATCCAAATACAAAATTACACCTCCAACCCTTTGTCAAAATCCACTTGTTTTCGAACTTGCGCAGTGACCTACCGCAGAATATCTATTATACAAAGCTGATTCTATATGTTGTAATCGCAGTTATAGTTTTGCTTTTGGCATCCATAAATTTCATAAATCTGAGCCTTGCCAAAACTACGCTAAGAAACAAGGAGATCGGTATCAGGAAAGTCATAGGAGCAAATAATAAGCAACTTAGCTTCCAATTTTTAAGCGAGTCATTCATAATTACCCTCATTTCTTTTATCTTATCAATACCGGTTATTTATTCTCTTTTGCCTCTTTTTAATCAGTTTATAAATAAGGATATCGCACTTGGCCAATTTCTAAGTTATGGGTCTATTACCTTTACACTTGTACTTCTATTATCATTAACCCTTATAAATGGACTCTATCCGGCATCTGTCCTGTCGGCAGTTAATCCTGTGGGTATTTTAAGAGGCAATTTAAGCAATAAGAAGAACCCGGTCAAATTTGCCAGGCAAGCGTTCATTATTTTCCAGTTTGTGGTAGCTCTATTTTTTATTAGCGGAACTTTAATTATTAAATCGCAACTTAATTTTATTGAACAAAAGAACCTTGGTTTCGACAAAGAGCATATTATTATAATCCCGGTATTTTATACCGGAATTATGGAGAAAGGCGATTTGCTTGCCGGAGAAATCAGGAAAAGTGCATCGGTAAAGGAAATTTCATTTACAAGTTACATGCCTACTGAGGAAGGATATAATCAGAATGTTTGGTGGGAGGGAATGCAAGAAAACCGCGATGAATATATAAACTGGATATCTGCCGATGAGAATTTTATTAGTCTGATGGGTATAAAACTTTTGCAAGGCAGGAACTTTGATAAAAACCTGGGAGGAGATAAAGATGCCTACATTATCAATGAAAGAGCGCAAAAGATAATTGGCTGGAAAAACTCCGTTGGAAAATTTATGGATATTACCGGGAAAGGTGAAGTTATTGGAGTTGTCGACAATTTCAATTTCAAATCGTTACATAATTTAATAGAACCGGTTGCCTTAAAGATTTACCCGGATATATATAAATATTTATACATTAAAACTCTTCCCAACTCAGTTCATTCAGCATTAAAAGATATCAGGAACGCATGGTCAGGATTATTCCCGGGTAAACCTTTCGAATACACATTTTTGGAGGACAATCTAACGGAAGTGTATAAGAAAGAAGCTAATGAAAGTGAGGCTATAAAATACATAAGCATTTTTGCAATCCTAATAGCATCGATGGGTATTTTGGGCTTATCGTCGCTACTGGTCACAAACCGGACAAAAGAAATAGGCATCCGCAAAGTAAACGGCGCCCGTATCTCGGAAATATTAAATATGCTTATTCGTGACCTTGTGAAATGGGTGGCCATTGCATTCGTGATTGCCACTCCTCTTGCATACTTCGCAATGCAAAAATGGCTAGGGAACTTTGCCTATAAAACTCCTCTGAGTTGGTGGATATTTGCAGCCGCAGGTATGATTGCCCTTATAATTGCATTATTGACTGTGAGTTTACAGAGCTGGCGCGCAGCAACCCGAAACCCGGTAGAGAGTTTGAGGTACGAGTAGGTAGGAGTATTGAGTAAGGAGTAATGAGTATAATACAAAACCTCTTATTCCCGGTTACAATGCGGCTAAAAGCGTTCCAAAACTATATTTGAAGCATCCTCTGCATTTTTGTTGGAGCCAAACAAGATGTCGTTTTGGTACCCTAAAAACTGGTGGAACCCAAAAAACCGATCGGATCATTAAAAAACAATTGCGTATATCCAACCTTATATGCGAGATATACGAAATAGAAATGTTGACAAAGGAACGCTTTGACTTTATAATCAGTTTCAACCAATATACAGTCCGCCGTAAAGCAATCGGCCAGCAAACAGGTTCGGAAATATAAGAACAATGTCGTGTTTGGATATCTCCGTTTTTTTTCATAATTCTGTTGCACACAAAACCGCTAACATCCTAAAATGATGAGCTTTTAATGGAATAGAAAGATATAAGGGGGATATAGGCAGCAATTTAAAACTAACGATATGATAAAGATTTTTAAAAATTATTTTATTGTGATTCTACTGTTTTGTTTCACAAATTCAGGATTCATCAATGGACAAGATATTAATATTAAAATTGGATTTAGAGATAGCATCAAATCTGAGATACTTCATGAAAGTAGAAAAGTAATGATACATCTGCCTGATAACTATAATAGTTCAAACAAATCATATCCTGTTATGTACCGTTTAGATGGTGATACTGATTTAATGTTAGAAACTGTATCTATTGTTAATCGGTTGAACCGTTTTGAGGAAATTGCTCCAGATATGATTATAGTGTTTATAGAAAATACTGATAGAGCAAGGGATATGTTACCTGTTAAAACAAACTATTATTCGGGAGTCCCTGGGGCTAAGAATTTTCTAACATTTATTGAGAATGAGCTTGTGCCATATATAGACAAAAAATATAAAACGACAAATGAAAAGATTCTTTGTGGCAAATCACTTAGTGGATTATTTACAATATTTGCTTTTTTAACTAAACCAAGATTATTCAACTCCTATATAGCTTGTAGTGCTGGATTTCCTGATTGTGAACCTTATTTTAAAGAATTAAGTCAAAAAGCATTTGAAAAAAGCCAATTTAATGGACAGAAGATTTTTATCACAAATGGCCTTAAAGACCCAAGTGATCCGGACGGCAAGATACATAAGCAAATAGTAGATTTCTCTGATTCAGTCAAAGACAAATTGGGAAATAAGGTAACATATCGTTATGTGACTTACAAAAATTCTGGTCATGTACCTTTTCCAAGTTTATACGATGGTTTGAAATTTATTTTTGATAATAATGAAAAGAAATAAATAATAAACTGCTGGCAATAAATAGGAGCTCAAGTGGTCGGTACGACCCAGCTTGAGCTACCGGTTGAAACGAGATCCGTTGCTTGCATCGGAGCACCAGCGTCTATGTATTTATCGGGGGGGTGAACTTTTCCTCAGTTGAGATTTTCTTGTTGGTTTTTGATTTTTCCGTGTCATCCAAACCTGGATTTCTTGCTTTTTAACTCTTACAGGTTTATTTCGCAGTGCTTTTTTATTCAATTTCTGCTCATTTTCGGTTCTTTGGGCAAAGCACACCATTCCCCTCAAAACAGGCGGATGCATATTTTGCAAAAAGAAAAAGTTGTAGAATTTTAACCTGAATTTTCGTATTTTGTCGGGTGGAATTAATCCGCCTTTTAGAGAGCTTGAGCCGTATGAGGTGAACTGAACGAAGTGGTCTCACGACCAAAGGGAGTAAAATCTCACGTACGGTTCTTAGGGGACAAGGGCGGAGTAATCCGCCTAAGTTACCTGACGAAACGCTTCGTTTTAAAATAATTGGCTTAAAAAAAGGATTTTCAATAAATGACATGAATTTACAGCATGAGTAAAATTGAAGAATATAAAGGATATTTTGCTGATTGCTATGTCTTAAGTAGCAAGAGGACTAAGACTTTTATTTTAGATTTCTTGGACAAGTTTATCCCAAACCGACAAGAAAGTGCTGATGAATATGAAATCCCTCAATATGGAGAAAAGTCCGAGATGATTTTTTCCTCTGCAATAGAACTAATTGATTTTTTAATCGAAAAGCCGCAAGAACCTCATACGATTTATTGGAGAAATTTGGATAAATCAGATTTAAGACACGTAATGTGTTTTTTTACAAATGATGGAAATATTATTATGGGTATTTCAACTGAGACAAAATACCCAGATACAGAAATTGAAGATAAAATATTTAAACAAATGCAGGACTATTTATCGAGTAATGAAGGATACATTACTTATGAAGAGCCTGCTCCAAACAATGTAGATGAATTTCGAAAAATAATAAAAGCACGAACGCACAATAAATAGGAGCTCAAGTGGTCGGTACGACCCAGCTTGAGCTACCGGTTGAAACGAAATCCGTTGCTTGCATCGGAGCACCAGCGTCTATGTACTTATTTTTAATTACCAACATCTCTGAATCATTTCTTAATGTTAATTCTCACTTTAACTGTTTTCCCTATTTTTATATCTCCTTTAACTGAAATACTACAAACAAAACACTAACCTATGAAGAAAAAAGCAAAGAGAAAGGCCCCACAACAAATCAAACAGGAACAAGCCTGCCAAAAAAATATTTACTTACAAAAATTGAAATCAGTGATGGATTCTATCTCATGCGAACCTGCATTCCATCTGCTTGGGCCCCATGAAACCGAAATTTTATACCTTACGCGTCTTCGTCCCCTCCTGATAATAAGACCGTTTTATTCGCTCAGGGAGTAAATGAAGCAATCAACCGGTTCCATTTTCGGGAATTTATGGGTTAATAATCAACTGTACATGTCTATAAAAGTTAAATCAGGCGAGTCAAGCTGATAATAATACAGATTATAACTATAACCTATACATATTATATTTATAATATTTAATGTATTATGTATATAATAATATAAAGATTATATATATAATTTTAATATATCTTTATGGAAATAAATCTAACTTATAACCTATGTCACTTTCGTATGCTATCTATCCCAATAAAGTTATAAAGAAGAATTCCGAAACATTCAGGGCATTAATAAAAAACAGGAATACCTATGATCTCAATCAGATTATAGATCAAATGGTGGAAAGAAGGGCAGGAATTACGAGGGGAGAGGCATTGGCTATCCTGGAATTGTTTATGAGTGAAATTGAGTATATTCTCAAAAACGGAGGGGTGGTGAACACGCCTTTGTTTTATGCACAGTGCAGTATATCGGGCGATTTCAAAAATCAGGAGGATCATTTTTATCCCTCCAGGCATAAAGTAAATATTAACCTTCGTCCTGGTAAACGTCTTAAAGCCTTTGCAGAAAATATTAAAACAACCAAGGTGAAAAGCAATATCCCGGGGCCCCTTTTAACCGGATTTACCAACATGGAGAATGGAGTGAAGAATTCCCTGTTAACGCCTGGGGTGATGGGTATCGTTCAGGGAAAACGGTTACAATTTAACGAAAGTGATCCTGCACAGGGAGTGTTTCTGTTAATGGAAGGAAGTAATCATAGCTACAAGGTGGAAGAAATAATCAAAAATTCTTTCTCACAGTTGTACATTAAAATTCCAGGCAACCTGAAGCCAGGATCTTACCAACTCCAGATCCGAAGCAATCTTAAGACTAAAACATTACGAACCGGAACACTTAATGCCACACTTAAAGTCGGGTGAATTTCCGTGCTTATTTATTGGTACCCAATTTGTCTAACGGTTTTCTGTCTTCATAGTTTTCTTGAAGGCCCGTTGATTGCCCAAATTTGGATTATTTACAGCAAGTGCATATCAACACTGGCCTACTAAGACGGCATACGACTTAAACATCATTAATTGATTCTCACATCGAACACTTTATGCCCGATGCAGGGCTCATATCTTACAGGTCCTTATTTCAAAATTTACCCTGTTTACCTTTCTCTTTTATAGAACCATACGGTTAAAGGAAACAGTAATAACGAAATAACCAGTGAGCTGCCCAGGGCTGTAAATATTGTTTTTGCCGAAGCGGTACCTGCAAGTAAACCACGTACTGCATCCACCTGCCAGGCAAGCGGATTGTACGAGATAAACGTTTGAAGCCACTTAGGCATAGTTAGGGGATCAGCGAAGATATTCGACATAAAAACCAGGGGCATCAGAATAAGCCATCCGAATGACATCACGGCCGAAGTGCTGCGCATAGTCAATCCCATAATGATAAAGATCCAGGATATGCTCATGGCAAAGAAAATCATGATCAGAAACGAGAAGATGTAGGCTGAAGGGTCGGCGTTGGACCTGAATCCCAGGAAAAAACCAAAAAGTAGCACCAGACTGCCCGATATGAGATGCCTGAAAAAGTCGCCGATAAAAATACCCGACAAAGGTGCCGGTAACCAAATGGGCATGGACCGAAAACGGTCGAAAATTCCTTTTGTAAGATCGTTATTGATATTAATGCCTGCATACATGGCATTGAAGGTGAGGGTTTGCACAAGAATACCGGGGATAAAAAACTGCAGATATGCCTTTGTAGATCCTGCCAAGGCTCCTCCGAACAGGTAAGTGAACATAAAGGTAAACATAATGGGAGTGATAAGCACATCCATAAACTGTTCGGGGATATGCTTTATTTTAACCAGATTGCGCCATCCGAACATGAACTTATTGCCCAGCAATCCCGACCGTTTATTGGGCTGTACATGCTCAAGTATTCTATTTACCGACTCACCCGACTGGGGTTCCTCAGTTTCATGTTCACCATTTTGTATTTCGCCAGGCTGGTCATCTTTTTTCTTGCCTGTTAACGACAAAAATACTTCGTTGAGATCGGGTCTTGAAAGATTAAAAGCTGTTACTTCTATGTTGTTTTTATGAAGTTCTCCTAGTATGGTAATGGCCTGTTTTTGATCGGAGACCGGGAACGAAATTCTTTTGTTGTCTCTTTCAACTTGGTTAACAATGCTTTTCATGTTATCCAGAACAGCTTCGAGATGCGTATGGCTTACTCCGTTGAGGTGAACATGCAATATATTTCTACCGATGGAAGCTTTCAGCTCGTCGCTTGTCCCCTCCGAAATGATTCTGCCTTCATCAATTACGGTGATCTTGTCAGCCAGTTGTTCAGCTTCTTCCAGATACTGTGTGGTAAGCAATATGGTAGTTCCTTTCCGTGCAAGATTCCTGATGATCGCCCAGAGCGCATTGCGGCTTCTTGGGTCCAGCCCGGTAGTAGGCTCATCGAGAAATAATATTTCGGACACTTTTACAATGCTTGCGGCAATATCGAGTCTTCTACGCATGCCGCCCGAATATGTCTTAACCAGCCTGTTTCCAGCTTCTTTCAAATCAAACGCCATAAGCAGCTCATTTACCCTTTGCCTTGCCTCCGTCGAGGGATATTTTAACAACCGGGCAAAAAGGTACAGGTTTTCATACCCTGTAAGTTCTTCATCTACAGAGGCATTTTGACCCGTAAGACTTATGGATTCTCTTACTTTTTCAGGATGATCTGTAATATCGTGCCCCGCTACTTTTATTTGTCCGGCATCGGCTTTGAGTAAAGTCGACAGCACTTTTATAAGGGTAGTTTTGCCGGATCCGTTCGGTCCTAAAATAGCATGGATACTGCCTTTTTTTATTTTTAAATCCATTTGGTTCAGAACCTTCTTCTTTCCAAAGGATTTTTCTATGCCTGAGGCTGCTATAGCGTATGTTTCCATAATAGAGGTTGGTCAAAATTAGTTTTATAATAACCAAACCCCTTATGAAATGTTTAAAGAGAACTGGAAAGACTTAAATTATTATTAGCACGTCCGAGATCAAATAATCAGATTGTTAGGTTCGATCCCTGTCGCAGTTCACCCTCCATTTAGTCGTGAATGAACCCCTGCTTTGTGAAAACCTAACGGTTATTTGATGGATTAAAAAACTGTCGTTAGGATGTGGACATATTCCTATAAACTTGTGGCTGTGTGAAAAGTCATTTACCTGTCATATTTCGACCTTTTCACACAGCCACCAATATCAATCAAATACCCAAATCAACTGTTTTTTTAAGTTTTACATCAGTGGCTGAAGCTCCAACCAGCAATTCTATTTTACAAAGATCATTATCCCATTTTTGGGCAACCTCATTCCAATACTGAAGATCCTTTACAGGTATTTTTAAGGTAACTGTATTGTTTGCCCCGGGTTTCACAAAAACCCTCGAAAATGCTTTCAGTTCTTTTGCAGGCCATTCAACCGAAGGATTTATACGGTGAACATAAACCTGTACCACTTCATCTGCGCCAACCTTACCGGTATTTTTCAATTCAAAAGAAAGAGTAATCACATCGTTCTTTCCATATTTGGCTTTATCGGTCTTAATTTTGGAATACTCAAAACTGGTATAGGTGAGACCATGACCGAACGGATACATTACCGGAATATTCTTTGTGTCGAACCAGCGGTAGCCTACCAGCGACTCCTCCGAATAATAAGCAGTGTTGGGATCGTTTGAAATTTCATCTTTCTTACTGGCGTTAGTTTTATCTTTTGCATCAGTGGTAGATACCAAATCAGTAAAAACATCGGAACTTTTAACGCCCTGTGGATAATTTTTCAATGCATATGCCGGAGAATCGTCCAGTTTTACCGGAAGGGTAAATGGCAAACGACCACTTGGCGAAATATTTCCAACCAACACATCAGCCAAGGCATTTCCGCCTTCGGAGCCATTGAACCATGAAATAAGTAGAGCCTTCGACAAGGGTTTAACTGCATTCAGATCATTAGGTCCACCACTCGTTAATACGGTAATTATTTTGGGATTTACTTCGGCTATTTTCTTAATCAACTCATCCTGACCCGATGGTAAAAATATGTCTTTTCTGTCAATCGCTTCAGTTTCGACAGCACGGTTGTTTCCGGCAACAAAAATTACAATATCAGCTTTTGAGGCGACCTCAACCGCTTCTTTGGTAAGCTTTTGAGCTGTAACCTGTTTTTCCTGCTTTTCTTTTTCTATTTCTTCCGGTGTCTTTTTCTTATATAAATCGGCAAAACTAAAAGTGACTGGTTCGTAACCCTTGGCATAAACCAATTGAGCCCGATCGCCTATTTTATTTTTTAAACCCTGCATTGGAGTCACTTCATAAAGTGCTTTCACACCGGCACCCACTCCGCCGGTTGCCATTATTTGCTCTGCATTGGCACCAATTACAGCAATAACAACCTTTTTCGATAAATTTAACGGGAGCACTCCTTCGTTTTTCAATAAAACAATGGATTTGCATGCCACTTCATAGGCTATTTTTTGCTGTTCGGGCTGGGATGTCATTTGCTTATTGGCCTCGGCAGCAGGAATAGGTTTTATGGCTAACCGTACCCTCAGGATTTCGCGTACCCGCTGGTTAATAACTTCTTCCGAAACTTTGCCGGCATTTACCGAATCGAGCAAAGCCTTTCCCAAAAATTTCTTTGTGGGCATTTCCACATTCAGTCCGCTATTAATTGCATCTATAGTGCTGTGCGTTCCTCCCCAGTCGGAAACTGTAAATCCTGCAAAACCCCAATCCTTGCGGAGAATCTGATTCAGCAAAATATCGTTTTCCGAACACCACTTTCCGTTTACTTTGTTGTATGCGGGCATAATACCATATGCATCGGCTTCTTCGACCGAGGCCCTGAATGGAGGAAGATAAATCTCCCGCATGGCACGTTCACCGATAATAACATTGACAGTACCCCGGTTATTTTCCTGGTTGTTGAGCGCATAATGTTTTACACAGGCAGCAACCCCATTATCCTGAACACCTTTTACGTACCCAACGGTAAGTTTTGAACTCAAATACGGATCTTCGCTGAGATATTCATAGGTTCTTCCACCGGTTGGAATGCGCTGAATATTTATTGCCGGACCTAAAATCATGTCTTTCCCCCGTAAACGCGCTTCGCGTGCCATGCCCGTACCATATTTGTAGGCCAAGTCGGGACTCCAGGTAGCTGCAAGGGCAGAGCCGGTGGGGAAAAATGTGGCTTTATCGTTTTCCAGATTGAGCGGCATCCAACTGTCGGGCTGCATCTCTTCCCGAATGCCAAAAGGCCCGTCGGCATAAATCATATCGGCAATACCTAACCGCTCAACACCCGCGGAAACAAACATGTGCTTGCCATGAAGCATATTAACTTTTTCTTCCAGCGTCATCTGACTAATTAAGTCGTCAATTTGCTTGTCGAACTGGAGCAGTTTCGACTTATGTACCTGCCCTGTTGCATAGTTAGCTACACCAAAGGTAATAAGCGAAAATAGGAGTGGTTTCAGAAGTTTTTTCATTGTTGATCTAATTTTTTAATCGAGATTAGTATTATTCTTCAAAGACACAAAGTTTAAAAAAAATATATTCTTCGTGCCTTTGTGTCTTCGTGTTTCTTCATGTTTTTGTTACAATTCTAAAACAAACTGTTTTTCATGGCATCGGCAACCTGCAACAGCTCCTTATCATGGTTGTGCTTCAACTCTATTTTATTATCAAATAACAGCACAGCTCCACCAGCCTCAGTATATGGTTCCCATTTGGGGATAACGTTATTGTTGGGATCGCCGGTGCGGGCAAAGCTTACCCAGGTTTTGGCCATCTTTTCGGCAAGGGCATAAGCCTCGGGAGTACCACCGTTATATTGCTCGGTGCGGGCAATGTTGTTGAAAACAAATGCAAGTTCCATGCAGTGCGCCGACTTTAACATACCATCCAGAACAGGCGAATCCCAAGTAAAAATGTAATTATATACCCTGGCTCCGCCTCTGAGCTGAGATTTTAGATTGGCAAACACGAGTGTCCCTGGCCGGAACAAAAAGTCCACGTCAATCATATCCGACTGCATATTTGTTTTGGGATAAGCCTTGTCGTAAGCAGCAATGTAAGCATCGGTTTTGTCTCCGTACTTTTTCTCGAGCTCTTTTCGCACTACCTCACGCGAACCCTTAAAAACTTCGGGGTTGCGTGCCGACATACCAAACTCGGTTTTGGTTGTACCTATCAGGAGCGGGACATCTTTGGCCAGTGCTTCGGCATCTTCATCGCCGGGTGCTTTGGGCAAAAATTTCCCATCCAGAACAGGTCCCCAGCCCAGGCCCATTCTTTTTCCGGTCTTTGTCTGAACGGCAGCTATTGCTTTGTTACCGGCAGCCAAAAGAACATCGTAGGGTATGGTTTTAAGTTTATCTGATTCTTCTTTCTTTATGCCCAGTTCTTCCAACATTGCGAGGCCAACCTGCCTGCTGAGTTCCGGATCAGTAAAACCAGGCTTTCCGCCACTTTGCATGATCGCTTTATGGAATAAACCTTTTGCCGAAGGTGCATACATCAGCGTCCCAACTTTTCCGGCGCCGCCTGATTGGCCAAAAATGGTAACATTGCCCGGATCACCACCAAACTTCGCGATATTATCGTTTACCCACTGCAGCGCCATCACAATGTCTTTCATCCCCAGGTTAACCGACTCTTCATACTTTCCCCCGAGGGCGGTGAGATCGAGGTAGCCAAGAACATTTAAGCGGTGATTGATGGAAACAATTACCACATCGCCGGTGCGACTGAGGTTTTCGCCATCGTACGAAGGTAATTCGCACGAGGAGCCGGCTGAATATCCTCCCCCATGAAGCCATACCATTACGGGGCGTTTTTTGCCATCGTTCAGCCCTAAAGTCCACACGTTCAGGTTAAGACATTTCTCTTCGTTCATGTAACCAAAGTTATGTTGCTGGGCAAACTCCATCTCATCGAACAAAATCATGGAGGCAACATTGATCGGGCAAACCGGTCCGTAAGCACGGCAGCTTCTCACACTGGTCCACGATGCGGGCTTTTGCGGTGGCATAAACCTTTCAGCCTGCGCATAAGGTATTCCTTTGAAATTAAAAACATTCTGATGCAGATATCCAGCAACCGGTCCTGATTCAATGCTAACCTGGGCTGTTTTGGAATTTGCAATCATGGGATGGGTGCCTGGCCCTGATTGTGACTGAGCTTTCACGACAAAGCTAAACCCAATGAATCCTAACAATGCGAAGGAAGCAATTAAGACAGTTTTTTTCATATTGGCTAAGTTTTAGATATTAAACTACTGATTTTAATCAACCTATTTGAACAGAAGCGGAGCAAAGGTCGAAAGATACAAGCGCCAGTTGGACCAGGTATGTCCACCTTCGGTAACATAAAAGGTATGCTTCAATCCGTTTTCAGTCAATTTTGCATCGAGCTTTTTGGCGCTATCGTAAACAAAATCGGTATTACCACAGGCCAGCCAGTACAACTTATAACCTGCTTTTTTCAAACCCTGTAGTTTTGCATCGATTTCGGGTTGCTCATTCCACAAACCCATGCTTAAAGGGCAGATATACTGGAACATTCCAGGATATTCATTAGCCAGTGCGATGGTATGTCCGCCACCCATTGAAAGACCTGAAATGGCGCGGTGATTAGGATCGGCAATTACCCGGTAATTTTTTTCGATGTAAGGAACAATATCTTTTGCAATGCTATTGATGTACAGGTTCTGTTTCGATGGATCCCTGAAATTGAATTCTTCTTCGGGAAGCATAGTTGTTTTAGCAGCCATTTGGTTTGGATTGCCATTTGGCATAACACAAATCATTGGAACGGCCAGTCCCTTTTCAATCAGGTTGTCGAGTATCTGACGGGCACGGCCCATGGTAGTCCATGCATCTTCGTCGCCACCGGCACCATGCAACAAGTAAAGGACCGGGTACTTTTTCCCACTGGTTTCATAACCGTAGGGAGTGTAAACAAACATGCGGCGGTTAAGCCCGATGGTTGGCGATTCGTACCATACCTGGTGCAGATTGCCCCGTTGTTTAGCCTCTGAAAAATTTTCGGTTTTTTTACTTGGCACAAGCAGGACACTTAAATAGCGGGTTCCGTCGCGTTGCATAAAAATGTTGGCCGGATCGTTAAGAGACACGCCGTCGACAATGAAACTATAGGTATAAAGCTCGGGCTCAGGAAGCGGCAAGGTGATTGACCATAAACCTTTTTCGTCTTTCGTGAGATTGACACTGCTGGGTACATCCATTTCCCCGAATGAGGTTTTCATTTTGACAGTTGGCGTAAAGCCCCCGTTAATTTTCACCGTGTCGGCATTGGGAGCCATTAACCGGAAGGTCACTCCTTTTGCTCCAATTTCAGGGGAAACGATGGGTTTCTGGTTCATAAAATTGCTGACTTCCTGTGCTTGAATTTCCAGAATAAATGCAAGGAAAAAGATGATTGTAAGAAATTTTTTCATAGACTTTTTCTTTTTTTATTTGATTGAAACTCTTAAGAAATTGTTATGTCCACAGTCCTCAGACCACAGAGGCTCTATTGTATATTATTGTTGATATTAATAGAATCACAATTGCGGCGATGTTAAAAATAAAGCCCTTTTTAACATGTTTTCACGCCGCTAAAAATAATTCTATTGATTAACCCAGGGCGCCGCTTCGCTTTGCCCTGGGCTGTATTATCCAAGGCCTTCAGTCTTAAAAAACATAAAATCAAATCTACATTTCTGTGCAACATAGCCACCACAGACGACAGCTAACAGCCAGGACAAATTCAAAAGATCAGGGTTATAGACCAAAGCTGTATTGGCTGTGGACCGTTGTCCGAGGTCTGTCGACTCACTATTATGCCTATAACTAAATGCCTTCTTCAATTATTTGAATAATAATGGTGTGAATTGGGAAAGATACTCCCGCCAGTTTCTCCAGATGTGGCCGCCTTCTGTTTCAACATAGGTATATTTGAATCCCATTCCGTCGAGTTTTTTGCGGTAGTCTACACCGCTTTTATAAAGGAAGTCAGTTTTCCCCATGCCGATCCAGTACAATTTGAGTCCATTGGCCATCTGTTTCTTCAAGGTACCGTCGATGTCGTTATAAACCGGACTGCTCACATTTTGGTTGGGTAAAATAGCGGCCGAGAAAAGACCCACATAATCAAAAGTATTCGGATAGTATCGCGAAATGTGCAGCGAGTGGAAACCACCCATTGAAAGACCGGCAACAGCGCGGTTAGCTTTGTCGGCTTTTACGCGGTAGTTAGCTTCCACAAATTTAATGATATCCATAAAGTTGGCTTCGTAAGTTCCATCCATGGTTTTGGCTACCATAAACTGTGGTTTGTAAAAACCCTGGTGCCCTTCGCCAGGAGCAGCATCCTGGATCACGTTTCCGTTTGGCATCACAATAACCATCGGTTTTACTTTTCCCTGCGCAATCAAATTGTCCATGATCTGGGCGGTCCTTCCCAGTGTAGTCCAGGCTTCCTCATCGCCACCAGCGCCATGCAAAAGATATAAAACCGGATATTTATCCTTGCTGCTCTCGTAACCAGGCGGTGTATAAATGGTAATACGGCGATCCATACCTAAACCAGGCGAATCGTACCAGCGTTTCGATACTGTTCCGTGCGGAATGTCGTTCACCTTGTACAAATCAGCATGCCCTCCGCCAATGATAAAAATGTTTGTAACCGAGGCCACGTCGCGTAAGATAAACGGGTTATTCGGGTCGGTGGTATTGAATCCGTCGATTATAAATGAATAGGAGTACAGCTCCGGTTTTAAAACAGAAGAAGTAAAACTCCAAACACCTTTGTTGTCTTTTGTTAACAGGGCTTTCCCTGGTCCGTCAAATTCCCCATATTGGGTTTTCATTTTTTCTGTGGGCAGAAAATCTCCGGTAATTCTCACCGTATCTGCATTGGGCGCCATAACGCGGAAGATTACCGAATTATCGGCTTTTATTTCAGGCGAAATAATTTCAGTCCGGTCCCACAATGCCTGTTGAGCATGCATGTAAAGACAAACCACTGACGATAAAATTAATAAAAGGGTTTTTTTTCTCATTTTGATGTGTTTAACGATTGATTATTTTTCATAATAAGTATTAATAAAACTTAGTGCCTTTGGCAAACATGTATTCCAGAAATTCCAGTCGTGAGTTCCCGACCTTATTGTGTATTTATGATCGACATTCTTTTGCGTCAGAAATTGATGAAATGATTGGTTTGAAGAAAACAGAAAGTCTTCTGTTCCGCACTCCATGGCATATGCAGGCAATGTAAAGTTATTTGATTTTTTCTCATCAACAATTGCCCGGCTGTCGGGAGCAGAGGAGCCTAAATCAAAGGCTGCACTCATTGCATAAGCAGCGCAAAAAAGCTCCGGATGTTTAAATGCATTAAAAGTTGTACCATATCCACCCATCGATAATCCGGCAATTGCTCTTGCCTGTCTGTTTGACTTAATTTTATATCTGGATTCTATTTCAGGAATAAATTCACCGGTAAAGAAATCCTCATAGCGGAAATTTTTCCCATTGTAATTATTACAATAAAAGGCATCTCTCCCATCGGGCATTACAACAATAATTTCCCGGATAGTTTTTTTAGTTATCAATTGATTCATTGTTGCAGCCATCCCATTGATTACCCAGTCGCGGTGATTACCACCTATACCATGAAGTAAATAAAGAACAGGATATTCGATATCAGAAGTGTTGTAACCTGGTGGCAGGTATATTGAATAGTTTATATTTTGGTTCAGAACCCCACTAAATATAACGTGTGTTGTATCAACAAAACCACTTAACAATTCATCAGAATTTAATGGAGAATCCTTTTCATCTTTGCAGTTCAGCAACAACAAAACTGAAACTAACAGATAGACAGTTAAATAATTTCTCATTTTTAAAATTAATTAAAAATTTAACAAAGACATGGAATCGCTTTGACTTAGAGTCTTCACGATTCCGATGTCTTCAACCAACTAACTACTACAAGATTACCATCCGGGATTCTGGACTAAATTATCGTTTACGTTCATTTCGCTCTGAGGCATAGGAAGCAATTCGTGTTTACCGGTTTTAAACCCGTAAGCCGAATTGGAGTAGGTAATCCTTAGATCGTAGCTTCCATCCTGTTTGAGACCGTAAAAGCTGGGGATATCTTTCCCTTGTTGTGCCAGCAACGAGGGAGCGTCTCCCCAGCGGAGAATGTCCTGGTAACGTACCTGTTCCATCCATAATTCGAGTCGCTTCTCATTTTTAATATTATCCATGGTTATAGCCGATGTATATGTTGGTACCTGGGCCCTTATCCGAACCTGGTTAACAAAACCCCTGGCACCTGCTTCGTCACCCGATTTGATAGAGGCTTCGGCAGCCAGTAAGAGCACTTCGGCATAACGCATAAGTTTAAAGTTATAATGTGTTCCTAAAACATTGGAGCCAACCCAGTCGGAAGAACGCAGCCTGTATTTCCAGGTAAAATACCCCTGATGCCCGTAAAGGTACGATCCCGGGTTAATAAAACAGTTGAAAGCCATGATCTGCGGGTATGTTTTCATAGAGCTTGTAAGCCGGTATCCATCAACACCCTCAGTAGCAACAAAAGCATCGTACAAGGATTTTTGAGGATTGAAAAAACCCCAGCCCAAATATGCAGCCAACCCCTTTGTGTTAGCCCAAAGGTTCATGTGATCGTTTCTCCATCCAAACATATTTGCAATTACTCCGGTACCTTGATTTGTGTTGCTTGGGTCGTTTATAGAATTCAGCTCAAATATGCTTTCCTGGTTAAAATCGGTTTCGGGCACCAGCAAATTCTCATAAACAGGGAAAAGTTCATATTTACCTGAATTAATCACTTGTTTCAATGTAGTAGCCGCTTCGGCATATTTCCCTCTGAAGACCTGAGTTTTACCTAAAAACGAAAGAGCCGCCTGATGGGTGAGATGTGCCCCGGTGCTTTTATCGGTTGGCGATGATTTCTGAGGCAGAGTATTACTCTCAACAGCTTCCTGAAGATCCTTTTCAATCTGGGCCCAAATGGCTTCAACATCGCCGTTTTTCTGCTGATATTCGCTGGGCGAAAGCTCCTTCAAAACAAACGGAACCGGCCCCCAGAGCGTAACCAGATTAAAGTAACTCCAAGCCCTTGCAACTTTGGCTTCGGCAATTACCCTTTTCTTTACATCAGTATCCGTGGAGAAATTATTGACAACCAGGTTCGATAAATAGATAATGTTGTAATAACTGCCAAAAGCCCCGGAAATAAAGGTGTTTGTTGAGCCAAACGTATACTCGTTCAACTGTTCAAGTTGTGTATTGTCGCCTCGTCCCCCGCCACCGCAGATGACATCATCGGAGAGCATATTCCTCAGAAAAAAGTCGTTAAATATTGCTGATTTCCATGAAGAATATACTGCTGCAATAGCCTCTTCAGCATCGGCATTGGTTTTATAAAAGTTACCGGTAGAGGTAACTCCCTGTTGGGGAATATCGAGTGATTTCTCGCAAGAATTGAAAATAAAAGCGGTTACAGCTATTATAATGAAATATATCTTTTTCATTGTGTGCAGTTTATAAGGTTAGATTAAAACCAAACAATAATTTTCTATAGGTAGGATATGCCCCCTTATCAACTCCAATTGCCGAGGTGGTTCCGGCAGAAGCTTCCGGATCGAGACCTTTGTACTTTGTAAATACAAACCAGTCGTCGAACGAAACATAGACCCGCAGGTTATTCATAAAGGCTTTTTGAGCCAGCTTTTTAGGAATTGTATAACCTACCTGAATTTGTTTTATTTTGAAGTACGACCCGTCGAACACCACCATATTGCTGCCCCAGTATTTGTCGTCGCCGTTAGAACCGGCACGTGGACGAGAGGCTGTTGTATTTGTGGGAGTCCATCTGTCGTCGTAATACAATTTAAGTTTGTTACCGCGTGGGCGGTCGGGACGGGTAAAGGCATTAAAAATGTCATTCCCTTCCGATCCTGTACCAAAAATTGTGAAATCAACCCCCTTATAATTGGCCGAAAATGTAAGTCCATAGGTCAGATCGGGAATACCTTTGCCAATCATCACCTTATCGTTATCGTTAATAACACCGTCGGCAGCATCGGGAACACCATCGTTATTGGTATCCACAGTTTTCTGGTCTTCAAAAACCGGATCGCCTGTAGCATCATCCACGTCAATCATATTATATCCATACATATACCAAACAGGCTTTCCTACTTCAAAGGCTGTTATAAGATTCGTATGGAAATTAACACCAGGTAACCGGGTTATACTGCGATCCAGGTAAGTAACCTTATTTTTAAGTGTGGCCAGGTTGCCCCTGAAACTATATTTAAATTCGCCGATATTATCACTCCATCCTAAATCCAGCTCCAAACCTTTGTTTTCGACATTTCCTGCGTTGATGGTGGTTGTTGAAACACCGGTTTCTTTGGGAGGAATGGCGGCAACCAATAAATCTTTTGTTTTCTTGATGTAATAATCAACTCCTACGCTAAGCCGGTCGTTGAATGCTCTTAAGTCCAACCCATAATTGATTTGCTCGGAAGTTTCCCATGTAATTTCATCGTTGTTGAGGCGACTCGGCGAAGACGCTACCTGATAAGCAATATCGTTCGAATATGGATAACTGCCACTTGAACTAATTGTACCTATATAGCTATAGCCCCCAAGAGGACCGAGACTCCCGTTCTGTCCCCAGCTTACACGCATTTTAAGGTGGGTAATTGCAGTGTTTTTGGGAAAGAAATCCTCGTTCGAAATAATATATCGTGCTGAAATCGACGGAAACGAACCCCAACGGTTTGCTTTAGGTAAATACGATAAATCGGCAGCATCTCTTCTTAAAATAGCTGTAAATCCGTATTTCCGGTTATAATCGTAGTTAAGACGACCAAAATACGAAAAGCTCCGGTTTTTAATATACGAACCTCCAACGGTTCTGGTAGCAGTTGCTGAGGCATAACTGAGGTCCCTGAAAAGGGGATCGTCTTTGATAAGGGCATTCACGCTTCCGTTAAGCAGGGTGGTATAATTATCGGAATAAGAAATACCAGCTAAAGCAGTAATATTGCTTTTGCCGATTTCCAGATCGTAATTTGCAAAGTTTTCCCATTGGTAATAGGTGTTATTTGAATTTGAGCGGCTTGTAGTATTGAAGTCGTTGCTAAGTACACCATTTGCATAAAATTTCTCTGCAAAAGAATAGTTATTGGTAACCCCAGCATTATACGAC
Source organism: Bacteroidota bacterium (assembly GCA_023429135.1). Taxonomy (GTDB): domain Bacteria; phylum Bacteroidota; class Bacteroidia; order Bacteroidales; family JAAUTT01; genus JAAUTT01. The sequence continues at coordinate 255,231 of JAEYWD010000008.1, forward strand.
AGCTTGGAGGTAAATTTAAAGTTCCTGATTGGAGTAAAATCGGCATAAATTGTTCCAAGAACATTCACCCCGTAATCTTTGGGTTTGGTTCTGTCGCGCATAATCATAGGGTGAGTTTGTTCGGCTTCGTAAATTTGCGAAGGTGCATAATATTGTCCCTTTTCGTTCTTCAGGAAAATTCTACCCTGGTTGATAAGGTTTTGCATGTTGGCAGGAACATTATCGGGATCGTAAACATTGGGGGTGAGCGGATCCAAGGTTATCACAGAACTGAGTAAACTGCCGTATTCGCTGTTCTCGGCGACAGCCTTTCTCTCCCATTTTTCAATGGTGTTTGTTGTTCCAACCTTTAACCATTTCTTGGGAGCGTAATCAGCATTGATCATGCCGGTAATACGCCGGTAAGTATCAGCATTTCCGGTTATAATACCATCCTGATTTAACGATGTAAGCGCCAGGTAATAGCTCCCTTTATCGTTTCCTCCCTGAAATGCCAGATTATGTTTTGCCATAACGGAATTTTCAAAGGCAATATCGGCCCAGTTTGTATCGGTTTTACCGTCCCATTTCTGATTTATTTCCGACATTTGGATATAGTTGGCTTCCGTCAAGTAATTAATATATTCCTGTGCATTGAGCGAACGGGGTACGCGGGTAAACTGGTTTACGGCATACTGAAAATCGTACATAACCTGTCCACCACCCTTTTTACCCGATTTGGTGGTGATAAGCACAACGCCATTCCCGGCTTCGGCTCCATAGATGGCCGCAGAGGCTGCATCTTTGAGAATTTCGATGTTTTCGATATTGTTAGGATCAATGGCTCCAACATTTTTTGTTCTTAATCCATCAACCACATAAAGAGGATCCGACCCGTAGTTGGAACTATATCCGCGTACCCTGATAGTTGCCGTTGCACCCGGAGAACCGGAAGTTTGTATAATTTGAACGCCAGCCGTTTTACCTTGCAAAGCCTGCTCAACTTTCACCACACTGCGGTTTTCAATATCGGCCGACTTAACTGAGGATATAGCACCCGACAAATCGCTCTTTCTCTGAACCCCGTAACCAACAACCACTACCTCTTCAAGGCTCTTGATGTCCGGAGCCAGTTTCAGATCTATAGTTGTCTGGTTTCCCACAACAACCTTTTCCGACAGGTAGCCCACAAAGGATATAACCAGAACCGACTGCTGCGAAGGTACATCAATTGTATATTTTCCATCAATATCGGTAACAGTACCGGAGGTGGTTCCTTCAATGGTAACATTAGCACCTAAAATTGGCTCTCCGGTTACAGCATCGGCAACACTTCCGTTTACTTTAATGGTTTGCACCATCCCAACCGGATAAATCACAACAAAATTATTATCCATCAGTTTGAATGTAAGTCGGGCAGGAGTACAGATTTTTTCAAGCATTTCGTCCAGCGATCCAGAAGTTATGTTTTGAGACAGCACGTCGTTTAACTGCTTAAAATCCTCATTATAAAAGAACCTGACATTAGTTTGTTTCTCAATAATTTTCAGGACATTCCTGACAGTTTCACCTTTTGTATCTTCATTAAGGCTGATCTTTTGCGAAAATACCGAAGCCGAAACCTGAAGAGTTAATATTACTGTTAGTAGTAGTGTAAGCTTCATGGTTAAATGTATTTTCTGAAATGAACTTTGTTTATGGGCATAATCCCCCCATTTCAATTTTTTTTTCATAAATTTGAATGTTTAAATTCTACATAGGATTGGAACATCACCAGAGGGGAAGTAGGTCGCAACTATTTCTCCTCTTGTTTTTTGCAGGGTAATTGTTTAAGATGTATTCATGTTAGTAGTATTTAGTTAGTATTGCTAATTTGTGTTTTGAGAATATTCATCGAGCAAGGCCTTATTTAGAAACAGTGAAATATTATTATTGCTGATACTGAATTTCACCGGCGAGGATAGCTCGATAGCCATCAGAATCTGTTCAATTGTTTCGTTCTGTATTTTACCGGTGAATTTAAACTGTTCAATATCCTTTTTCCCGAAACTGATCACCACGTTGTATCTCCGTTCCAGCAACGGAGCCAATTCCCCCAGGGTTTTTCCTTCAATTATCCAGGTAGCATCTTTCCACGATGTTTGAAGTTCCGTTTTTATCTCGGGAACTATCTCTGTTAAAGTCCCTGCTAAACCATTTTCTTTAACGCTTTCCTGGTTTTCAGTATTTTCAGGCTGTATCTGGCTTTTGACATAGGTTATCATTTCGCGTGGCTTGAGTTCAACCACCTTATCGGGCGATTTCTCCTTTAAGGAAGTCACAATAATTTTCCCCTCTTCCAGCGTGGTGGTAATTGTTTTTTCCTCTGGATAAGCTTTCACGTTGAACTTGGTTCCCAGGGCCTTTACCATAATATCCGAAGTTTTTACTATGAATGGCAGCGAAGGATTTGTTTTAACACTGAAATAAGCCTCGCCAACCAGTTTAAGATCACGGTTCAGCTTTCCGAACGAATTATTGTAAGTTATGGTACTACCGGCATTTATCCATACTTTGCTGCCATCGGGCAGGTCCACAATTGATTTGGCTCCAACCGGTGCTGTAATTGTAGTTATCGCCAGTGCCGAAGAAGGTTCCGCTTTCTCCCTCGAAACCAACATACCCAGCAGGCCGCCGGTAACCAGAAATACAATCCACGAAGCAGCTACTTTTTTGAATGTCCATAAATGACGAATTTGGGGTTCAATTCTACTGACAATCTTATCTTTTACTTTGTCCAAATCGTTGTCAATCTTTTGGGCTTCGTATGGTGAGGCTTTACTGTTCATCAGCCACACCGATTTCAAAGCATTGAACTGGTTTAAATGCGCTTCATCTTCCTTCAGCCAACTGTTTAACCGGCTAAGGTTTTCGTCAGCTATATTTCCCTCAAGAAATTCAATAATAAGGATAGAAATATCCTCCGGTATATTAAAATGTTCGCTCATAATGCAGGTTCTGATATGTTGACAGGATTACTTTCGAAAACGTTTACAGAGAAAAAAGAAAATAAGAAGGAATATTTTGTAATACTCTCCTCAGATGATTTAAGGCCCTGAACAACTGCACCCTCACAGTGGCAGGGGCCAAACCGAGCTTTTTGGATATTTCGGCATTGGTAAGATTCCGGTACCTGCTTAACAGGAAAATTTCCCGGCATTTATCCGGCAATTGATCAAGAACCTTCAGGATTCCGGCTTCGGTTTCTCTCGACTCGAGAATATCGAGAAACGAATCGTTAACTGAATAGCTCATTTGGATCTCGCGCCATTCCTGTTCCGAGGCAACTTTGTTCACCTGGTTCTTTTGGGTCCGCAGGTGCTCCAGCCGGTTAATGGCCGCATTATGAACCATTTGATACAGGTAGGCTTTCAACGAAGTTTGGATATGTATTCGCGATTGGTTAAGCCACAGGTTTACAAATACATCCTGCACTAACTCCTCAGCTTCGCTTAGGTTGGAAAGAATGCGATTGGCAAAACCACATAACGGGGGATAAAGATTTCTGAAAAGGACATCAAAATCCTTTTCTGTGAAAAACAAAGTTGATGAATTTTTATTTTCACAATTCTCCATTTCCCATTATATAAGGTAGTTAATTGATCTTTATGCGTATATTTTACATAATAAACCCAAGTCAAAAGTAGTAATTATTTAATACGAAAAATTCTTTAAGGAATAAAGTATTGGGATTAGATCAAAGCAAGCCCAATCTTATGCAAATCTGTCTAAAATAATTACGCCTTATGTCTAAATAATAGACATATTCATTATAAACAAAATATTATTAAATACTGACAATGATGAAATTAAAACATCCGGTATTCAAATTGCTTCATTTTATTCCGAATAATTTTGTTCTATCAGTTACCCAGGGAGTTTATCGGTATGAACATTGAATTGCAAGCCTTGAAATAAAGTAAATACTATGATCATCTATTTTTTAAAACTGGCCATCCGTAAATTTCAATCCCGCTGGTTGCTGTTTACCGGAAGCATTATCACCGTTTCCACCGGTGCATTGTGCATCTCGCTTTTATTCTCGTATGTTTATAATGAGCTTTCGATGAACAGCTTCCATAAACATAAAAAGGATATTTACATGATGTCTATAAGGATTTCGCCTGAGAGTCAGCGCGATCCCTTTTCTGCCAGTCAGGCCTTGAATTTCAGAGCTAAGGATTACCCTGAACTTGAGAGCCTTGCATTTATTTCTAAATTCACGAAAGGGGGAATGAATGTTTTATCGGGAGAATCTTCCTTTTCGCCTGAGATAATAGTAACGGACAGTAGTTTTTTCAAGGTTTTCGATTTTAAGCTGTTAACAGGCGATAAAACCACTATTCTCTCCAATCCCAATGCAGCTATTATCACCAAAGATTTTGCCCATAAAATGTTCGGAACTAAAAACCCGGTAGGTGAGGTAATCAAAGTAAATACCAACGAGGAAAAAAGTTTTGTGATACAAGGGGTTTTGGAGAAGCTACCGTCCAACAGTTCCATAACTTTCGATATCATTCTGCCCCGAAACTCCGGCTCCTACCAAAGACCGGGAGTAGATTTTGTGCTTGCAAACGAAAAGTTCAATCATAAAGAATTTGAGAAAAAAATAGAGAACCTAAGCAATACCTTCTTTAATGGAAGTAAGCTCAGTGTAATGCCTTTACGCGATATCTATTTTTATGAAAATCCCAATTTTATCTTTCAGCTCTTCTTCACGCGTTTTGGCAATAAAAGGGATGTTTATGTGCTTAGCATAATCATGTTAATCGTTTTCATTATCACAGTTTTCAACTTCAGTGGTTTTCAGGTCATCCGGATAAATGAAAGTATAAAGTTTATTGGCCTTGGAAAAACTTTGGGAATAAAAGAACGGGAGCTCATAGGACAAAAAATTGTCGAAATTGGATTGCTCATCTTTTTATCCCTGCTGATAGTAACATTCGCTTATATGGTTATTCTTCCTTACTTTAATGCTTTTACCAAAGTTGCTTTGGCACCAACATGGATTGAAATTATTGGGTTAAACCTTGCTATAATAACGGTTCTGTTTTTATTGGCTATGATTTACCCGTCGCTTATAACCAAACGAATAAGCATTTCGGATAGTTTGAAAAAGGAAGTTTTCTCCGGCAGTTTTCTGATGAGCCAGAAAGCAATTGTGACCATTCAATATACCCTCACCATTGCCTGCATCATAGCTTCTTTGGTAATTTTCAGGCAGGTTTCCTTTATGCTGAATAAAGATTTGGGGTTTAAAAGCAAAAACGTAGTCAGGGTAAATATGTACAGGGAAAAACCTCTTTCTTTTGCAGCAAGCGAAGAAGAGAAAATGAAAAGAGAAACCGGGAAGCAGAAAAGCTATCAATATTTAAGAGACCAATTGGCATCTATTCCCTCCATCGAAGCTTTTTCTCAGGGCGACGGACCGGTAAACCCTCCGATTATGGGAGCCTGGAAGTTGAAAGGAAGTGAAAAAGATTATCTGAGCGAAAAAGGACTTTTTGTACAGCCAGGCTACCTAGATGTTTTAGGACTAAAGTTAGCGGAAGGTAGGTTTTTTGACACACAGCTCGACAAATCGCGCGATAATAAAATAGTGATTAACGAAGCTTCCAAAAAATACTGGGGAATAAAAGATATCCATGAATGTCGTATGATATCGGATCATGGCGACAGCGTGGGATACGAAATTATTGGTGTTGTAAAAGATTTCAACTACGAGCATCTCTCAGGGAGACCTCAACCCATGTTTATATCCTACTTTGATGATATCCGTGTTAGTTTTCTGATAAAATTCAGGGAAGGCACTGTACAAAATGGCCTGCAGGAGGTTTCAGACTTATTTAAACAGGTTAATCCTGGTGAGGAATTCAGCTACACTTTTTTATCAGACGAAGTTGCAGCTCTGAGTCTCAAGGAAAAACACCTCGGTCAGATATACCTTCTTTTCACCCTTATGTCCATATTCATAACCGCAGCAGGGATATTTACCATAGCTGCTTACGATGCTCAGCGACGTACCAAGGAAATTGGAATACGTAAAGTAAATGGAGCTCAAACCGGCGAAATGATGTTTATGCTTAACAAAGATTTTCTAAAACTGGTGTTCATAGCCTTCCTTTTTGCATGCCCCATCGCCTGGTATGCCATGCACAAATGGCTCGAGAACTTTGCCTATAAAACAACATTGAGCTGGTGGGTATTTGCTGCAGCGGGAGGCATTGCAACAGTTATTGCTTTGTTAACAGTGAGCATCCAAAGCTGGCGGGCAGCAACCAGGAACCCGGTGGAGAGTTTGAGATATGAATAATAAATAGCAACCCAATAAATATAAGTTATCATGAAAAATTTTCTTTTTATTTCGGTTTTGTTCCTCGCAGCAATCACAAAAGCCCAGGAAAAAGTACCGGCAACCGATATAATCGACAAAATAAACGCTGGAGAAAGCATAACCCTGAAAGATGCTACCATTACAGGTGTTTTGGATATTACGCAACTGAAGAACATGAAACTGAGGCGTCAGAATCAAGATGAAAAAGCATATTTAAGTGCTGTTACATCTTCCTTAACATTTATAAACTGCGTATTTGCCGATGACTTTCTGGCCCATGTGTGGAACGAAAAATCAAAAACATCCTACGTGACGAACTTTGAAGAACAGGTAACTTTTCTTAACTGCACCTTTAAGAAGGATTGTTCGTTCAAGCACTCCACATTCAAAAAGAGTTCCCGATTCGAAGGGACTGTTTTCTCAGGAGAGGCCGATTTCAAACATGCTGCATTTTCAGAAAATGCAGTTTTCGGTAGCTGTATGTTCAGAGGGTCCGCTAATTTCAAGCATACTTCTTTCAGGGGGACTAATTTCGATAATGCACAGTTCGATAACTATGCCGACTTCAAACATACAAGCTTTTCAGGTTTTGCAGATTTTCAGGGAGCTTTGTTTAAATCCGATGCCGATTACAAACATACGGCATTCTCGAATGGAGTTAGTTTCGCAAGCGCAAAGTTTAAAGGGTATGTAGATTTTAAACATACCAGTTGCTCAGGAAAATCGCAAATGAATGGAACAGTATTCGAAAAAGACGTTGATGCCTCGCATTCAAATATTTTAAAGAAATGATTGGAAAAAGAAATCTGTCTAAAATAATTACTTATCCTGTCTAATTAATAGACAGAGGACGCATTTTCCAATTCTATTAAATTATTGTATTACTTCATTATATAACATCCGGTATTCAAATTGCTTCACATCAAAAAACAACATACATGATAACACTAAAAAACATCTGCAAGTATTACGACAACAAATACAACCGTACATTCATCCTCAAGAATGTCGATCTTTCCGTTGCTGAAGGCGAGTTTATTTCCATTATGGGCCCCAGTGGTGCAGGAAAGTCTTCCCTCCTGAACATCATTGGCCTGCTCGAGGAACCTTCCGAAGGCGAGTATTACTTTCTGGAACAGCCGGTACACAAACTAAAAGAAAAACAGAAGACTGATTATCACCGCGATTATATCGGTTTTATTTTCCAGGCGTACCACCTTATTGAAGAACTGACCGTTTACGAAAACATAGAAACCCCTCTGGTATATAAAGGCCTTAAAACTAAGGAACGGCAAGCCATGGTAGCCGACCTGCTCGACCGTTTTAACATTGTGGCAAAAAAAGACCTGTTTCCCCAGCAACTATCGGGCGGACAGCAACAAATGGTGGGTATTGCCCGCGCCATTGCCGGTAAACCTCGTTTACTGCTCGCCGACGAACCCACCGGCAACCTTCATACCGATCAAGGTCGCATGATTATGGACATGTTGAAACAACTCAACGAAGCGGGTATGACCATTATCCAGGTTACCCACAACGAAGAGTTTGCCAAATACGCCCACCGTATTGTGCGAATGGCCGACGGATTGTTGTTTGATGAATTGAAAACAAAGGCTGCAAGTGCAGTTTAATAGAGATCCTGATCTTAATTAGAGAAACAATATTCAAAATGAATATGCCCTATTTTATAAGGACAAATCTTCGTAATATATTTTTTAACAGAAGATTTGCCTTTCTTCATATTATTGGTTTATCCATTGGGGTTACGGTAAGTTTACTTATTCTCTTGTATCTGAACTATGAGTTGTCGTTCGATAAGTTTAACCCTCATACAAAAAACATATACAGGATTATCACTAAAAACAACCAGGATGGTTCCCTAAGATCCTCAACTCCTCTGGCATTATCGGATATTCTAAAGAAAGATTTTCCTGAAATAGAAAAAGTTGTTGCCCTGCTTGGTACCTGGGATGTACTAAAAGTCAGCGGGGAACGTTATAATAACCTGCGAGGAGCAATTGTAGAAAAGGAGTTTTTTCAACTCTTCAATCTACCTTTTACAACAGGAAACCAGCAGCAGATTTTCTCAAGCCCTTTTGAAGCTGTAATAACCCAAAAACTTTCGTCACAGCTTTATGGAAACGAAAACCCGGTTGGAAAAACGTTTGAGTACGAAAACCAATTATTTACTGTTTCCGGTATAATCCAAAACATACCGTCAAATTCTCTATTTGCCGAGCTCGACTATTTTCTGTCCGACGGTTTCCGTTATAAATCTTATCCAGACCTGAATCAACGCTGGTATCATTTTGGTCTGTACACCTTTATAACCTTTAAAGGCAATAAAGGTCCAGGCAATATTGAAAAAAGGTTGGCAAGTATACAGGACAGATATTATCCTGATTTTATGAAAAACAGGCATGAGTATAAAGTGTCTGCTTTCGAAGGAAGCCATCTCAATCCTGCGCTTGAAAATGATCTCACTTCTCCGGTAGCACCGGTATATCTATGGATTCTTTCAATAATAGCCATTGGTATTCTTATAATTGCCTGTTTGAATTTTATTAATATTTCGGTAGCCAACTCTACAAAAAAACATACTGTTTCGGGAATAAAAAAAGTGCTTGGGGCTGCCCGCAGTTCGCTTATTCTCGAAATCTTCTCCGAAATCTCGTTTATAGTTTTTGTAAGTCTGATACTGTCCATATTGTCAATGTTCTATTTCCTTCCTGCTTTTAATACATTAATGGGGAAAAATGTTGTTTTAAACTTCTCCGACCCTGTTTTCTGGTTGGGAATTTTAGCAGTGGGCCTGTTTACAATTTTGTTTTCAAGTTTCTATCCAGCCTTTTCCTTATCAAAAACATCAACTTTAAAAGTTTTGTTGAACAAGAAAATAGCTCTTTCCGGCGATATAACTTTTCAGAAAGGATTTGTTGTTCTTCAATTCTCAATTACAATTGTGCTATTAATCAGCTTATTATTTATTGGAAAGCAAATTAAGTTTCTTCAGAACCATGAGGTGGGTTTTGATAAGGATAATCTTATTACCATACCAGTAGAGGCGATTGGGAATAATAGTGCCGCCAGACTTACCAAAACCAATGTTTTTGTACAAACGATCGAAAAATACCAGGCACAAATGGGATATGGAAAACCATCGATAACCGAATTTGTACCAGGTTTCGGATTTCGAAACCAGTTCAAAATTTTCCCGCAAGACGAGGCCTATTCCGATGGAATGGAATTATTATCGTGTGATGTTGACGAAAATTATCAGGAGGTTTATGGACTCAAAGTAATTGAGGGCAGGTTTTTTTCCAAAAGCCGGCCAGCCGATACTGATGCTTTAATTATTAACGAAACCGCATACAAAAAACTGGGCTGGAAAAGCGTTGAAGGAAAATGGGTTGGCCTGTTTTCTAAAGATTATAAAAAGGAAATAATTGGTGTTGTAAGTGATATAAATGTAATGTCGCTACATAATCCAATTGGCCCTATGATATATCAGTTTGGTCCACACCACATGTATCCGGGCTTCGTAACGCTCCGTATCAAACCCGACAACAAGGCAGCCTCTGTTGCACTCCTCAAAAATCAATGGTTAAAGTTGTTCCCTGATATACCCTTTGAATACGAGAGCATTGCTGAAAAATACAAAGCAGCGTACGGTCAGGAAACAAAGCTTATCAAAACAATAGCTATATTCTCTCTGATAGCTATGGCCTTATCATTGTTAGGAATTATGGCCCTGAGCGCTTTGGAATGTGACCAGCGAATCAAAGAAATAGGGATAAGAAGGGTGAATGGTGCCAAAAGCATTGAAGTGATGTCCATGTTAAACCAGGACTTTATCAAATGGGTCGCCATTGCCTTCCTCCTCGCCTGCCCCATTGCCTGGTATGCCATGCGCAAATGGCTCGAAAACTTTGCCTATAAAACAGATTTGAGCTGGTGGGTTTTTGCGGCGGCGGGTGGTATTGCTATGGTGATTGCTCTGGCAACGGTAAGCTGGCAGAGCTGGCGGGCAGCAACGCGAAATCCGGTGGAGAGTTTGAGGTATGAGTGAGAAGGCCCTTAAATACTCGGTTGGGGAACTTAAGCTTTGATGGTAATTATCCCAAACTCAAATAAATATAATAATTATTGATAAGAGGATTTAGGGGGTACTTATGATAACCAAAACATTATGAAAAACTTAAAATTCATCATCCGGTCAATAATACATCCAAAACTTTTTACCAGCTTAAATATAGCCGGTTTGAGCATTGGGTTGATATGTGTTATAATCATATCTCTCTGGGTATTAAATGAGAAAGGATATGATAAGTTTAACCATAACTTTGAGAGCATTTATCGCCTTGAATTTAATTCGAAGGAAGGCAAAACAGAAATGGACGGCTCGCCCAACCCTCTGGCTGTAGCTATTGAAGAAGAAGTTTCGGCAGTGGAATTTGCAACACGCCTGCGAAATGCCCCTGAAATGGCATTCAAGTATAAAAGCAACATGTTCTTTGAAAACAATGGAATAACAGCCGATCCGCAAATATTTAAAATATTCAGCTTTAAAGAAATTATTGGCAATGCACAAAAAGCTTTAGAAGAAGCAAACAGCATTGTAATAACCCAATCGTTTGCCGAAAGATACTTTGGTAAAGAAGACCCCATTGGTAAACAGCTTCTTGTTGAAGGTGAATTTAATTTAACCGTAAACGCCGTTATTGAGGATGTACCTGCTCAATCACACATTCAGTTCGATTATATTTTACCACATAAGTTAGGCGAAGCGGCTCATTTCTGCGGGTTGGAGTGGGGTGATCCCAATTTTATAATCTATGTTTTATTAAAAAGAGACAGCAATCCTCTTGATGCAGCAAAAACCATTACCCAAGTGGCAAAAGACAGGGGTATGCCTCATGTAAAGTGGGGGGGAATGGTATCGTATTTACGTCCTTTGTCTGGCGTTTATCTTACTTATAATATTGAAAATCAATTAGGAGAAACAGGTGATTACCGGTATCTCTATGTTTTTAGCTCAATTGCCTTGCTGATATTAATACTGGCATGCATAAATTACTTAAACTTAACCGTTTCCCTGTTTGCCCGCAAACAAAAAGACACTTCCATAAAGAAAGTTTGCGGCGCAGGCAACTTAACCATTTTCTGGAACAATTTTCTTGAAAGTGGAATAATAGTGCTTATTTCATTTTTCATTGCTCTTTTAATTACATCTTCTGTTTACCCGTCGATAAAAACTTTCCTGAATAAGCCTCTGGGAATTAATTTGTTTGACTTCGAAGTTTCTCTTGTAGTTATTGGCCTGTTTGTATTAACAGTACTATTTTGTGCTATCTACCCGGCAATACTTTTCTCGGGACCAAAAGCTATCGCCTTGATGAACAGATACAGTAAAAGAAAATCCAATGTTTTAAAAGGAATGGTGTTATTCCAGAATATTATTGCAGTATGCCTTATTATTATGGTTGTTGGCGTTTCAAAACAGATGAATTATCTTACTGATAAAGATTTGGGATTCCAGACAAACCAAATTGCTTATGTAAAGTTAAGAGGTCAAATTACCAATAAACTTTCAGTCTTTAAACAATCTTTACTTCAAAATTCCGGTATTGTTGAGATCACAAAAAAGGATTGTCTCCCGTATGGACTCAGGAACAGCACTTCCGGGTTATCCTGGAAAACAGATGGTGAATGGCAAAATAAAAGCGGCGATCAAGTAATGGAAACAACAAGGATTGATGCCAATTATTTCGATATGATGGATGTGAAATTTGTTGAGGGCCGCAACTTTAGAGAAGATTTTGCAGAGGATAAGAAAAATTTCATAGTAAATGAAGAAGCTGTCCGGAAAATGGGACTGAAGAACCCAATTGGTACTGAGTTTAGACTTTACGATCAATTCGGAATTATTGTAGGTGTAATTAAAGACACATATTTTAAATCGCTGTACGATAAAATTAAACCTCAGGTATTTCACCTATTTAAAGATGAAGCCCGGGAATCGTATTTTGGTATTTTATTCTTTAAAATAAAGGGTAATACAAAAGAAGCTATTACGCATGTAGAAAATAGCTGGACGCAAATTAACCCGGGAATTCCCTTCGAATACCATTTTCTGAATTCCGATTATGAAAAGCTTTACGAAAAAGACATTCGAAATGCCCGTATGCTTAATACTTTCTGCGTTCTGGCAGTATTTATAGCCTGCCTGGGGCTCTTTGGCCAGGCTGCCATCAGTGGTGAAAACAAAACCAAAGAAATAGGCATCCGTAAAGTAAATGGTGCCCGCACCAACGAAGTAATTGCGATGCTCAACCGCGATTTTATAAAATGGGTAGCCATTGCCTTTGTTATTGCCTGCCCCATTGCCTGGTACGCCATGCATAAATGGCTGGAGAACTTTGCTTATAAAACAACTCTGAGTTGGTGGGTATTTGCAGCAGCCGGAGTTATTGCGCTGGTAATTGCGCTGGTAACGGTAAGTTGGCAGAGCTGGCGGGCGGCAACACGGAACCCGGTGGAGAGTTTGAGGTATGAGTAGTCTTGAAGTGTAATATGTGATTTATTGAAGGTATGATTAAAAATAATTTAAAAAATCAGAGTTTCCGGAGAAATGGCAGCAATGTCAAAATTTTCAACATGGATACATACATAGATTCAAATGCAAACGAGACATTGAAAATTAACAAACAATATAAATCAAAATTAATTTAACCATTATGTTCCATTTCATTAAGTATTCACTAAGAAAAATCTTCAAACAAAAAACAATATCTTTTATTAATCTCACTGGACTTGTTTTAGGTATTTCAACCTTCCTGTTCATTGCATTATGGATTAGATCCGAGCTTAGTTTCGACCGTTTTTGGAAGGAGAATAAACAGATTTACAGGGTAGCTCTTACAAAAACAGTAAACGGCGCCCCTGTTCTGAATACAGCAATGAATTACCCTGGAGCAGGAATGGTACTGCAAAATGAATTACCTGAGATAGAAACTGCCACAACTTTCGGGAAAGACCATATTACAGCCTTTACAAACGAAAACAGTTTCCAGGATATCAACTTCTCTTACATAGATACATCCTTTTTTAAGGTTTTCCCCAGACCAATGATATATGAAAATCCAAACATTTTTAGCGATATACACGGTGCAATTCTTAGTAAATCTATGGCTAAAAACCTTTTTGGAAATTCGAATCCTCTTAACCAGAAGTTTAAGTTGAACGAAGGTTGGGAATTCTTTGTAAGTGCAGTTTTTGAAGACTTCCCGGAAAACAGCCATTTGAAAATCGATATGATGGTACAATGGAAATCTCTCTTTTACTATATGGGAAATTTTAACTATACAACTGGTGTCCTGGACAATAGCCATATCAGCGAAATTACCCAAAGCGATCCATACAGCCAGAGGGAATGGAGCTACTTATATTCATATACATATATTAAACTAAGGTCCGAAAAATATAGAATTTCCGATTTGGAGTCCAAATATAAAAAGGCTGTACAACCTTGTATAAAACATTTAAATGAAGCTGGTGAGGATGTACAATTTTCATTTCAGCCCGTGAGTTCTATTCATCTATTTTCTAAACTGAGTGATGAATTTTCAGTAAATGGCAGCAGCTTCCGGTTACAGGCTTTTGTAGTAATTGGTCTATTAATTCTGATCATATCCTGGTTCAACTATATTAACCTGTCGATTGCAGATCAAATGAAGCAAACGGTAAAAAATCAGGTTAAGAGGATCATTGGAGCAGGCAAGGATCACTTATTTTTACAGCAATTTTCCGAGACTTTCCTTATACATGCCTTTGCAGGATTGGCGAGTGTTCTTTTACTAATTACCATACTCAAAAGTGGGATTTATCTGTCGGGCTTTTCAATTTATTCGTTGAACTATGTCTGGCTTATATTTATTTGCTTGATACTGGTATTATCCGGCACTTTAATTTCCTCACTTTTCCCTTTTTTCAGGATTTTGGGTGTAACATCGTCCATTACCTCAAGGAATTCTGCTCAAACCGGGTCCCGGCGTTTTTCATTCAGACAAGCTTTGGTTATTCTGCAGTTTGGGATTGCTATTATTTTGATTATATGTACAGGTGCTGTTTTTAAACAAATATGGTATATGCAAAAACAAGATCTTGGCGCCAATTTAAATCAGGTTTTAATTTCTTATTCTCCAATGACCATGATCAAAAAGCCATCTCTGACAACAAAACTGAAGGCTTTTCAGGATGAAATTTCGAGAATTCCCGGTGTGGTGACTTTTGCTACTGCTGAAACTGTTCCGGGTAAAAATTTTAGACGATCGAGCAACCGTGTAAATTTAGACAACGGTCAGGAAAACAAATACCAATTCTCTTTGGCTCATGTTGATCAAAATTACTTTGATTTATTTGAAATTAAACTGCTTGCTGGATCATACTTTCTATCATCATCGGATTATAACAATAATAATGTTGTGATCAACGCCAGAGCAAGTAAGTTGCTGGGTATAAACGATCCCAGGCAGGCCGTGGACAGAATAATATATATTAATAGCCAACCAAATCGTATTATCGGCGTAATTGACGATTATCACCATCTTTCTCTCAAGGATGAAATAGCTCCGACTATATTTTCCAAAAGCCTTAACTGGTATTTCGATGTAGGATATTATTGCATTAAGGTTAAACAAGCAAATCTTAAGACAACTATTCATGAAATAAGTAATGTATGGAACAATGTTTATCCTGGCGAACCTTACCTGTATTCATTTCTCGACGACACATTTAACGATTTGTATCAGGAAGATAAAAAATTTGGAAGCACATACCTGTTCTTTGCTATAATTGCAATATTCATTGCCAGCATGGGCTTATTTGCTTTAGCAAGATTATCAGCAGAGAGTAAGATTAAAGAAATCGGTATCCGTAAAGTTAATGGCGCCCGGGTTGCTGAGGTAATGATAATGCTGAATAAAGATTTTCTCAGGTGGGTAGCCATTGCCTTTTTTATTGCATGCCCGCTAGCCTGGTTTGCCATGTACAAATGGCTCGAAAACTTTGCCTACAAAACAGCATTAAGTTGGTGGGTTTTTATGGCGGCTGGAGGAATTGCGCTGATTATTGCCTTGTTTACGGTGAGTTGGCAAAGCTGGAGAGCAGCCACACGAAATCCGGTGGAGAGTCTGAGGTATGAGTGAAAACCCCCTAAAATCCCCCCAATTGGGGGACCTAGAGCTACGATTAAAATGTATTACAAATTTTCAAATAATTGATAAAAGCAAACCTTATAAAATGAATTTATAACAAGCCCAGTTAAATACCCCATGTTTTATGGAGCAAATTTAGGGTAAAACAAAAACTGTGATCGATTAAAACAATAAAACCATGATAAATTTATTTAAAACGATTTATCGGAAAGCCTTGAAATACAGAAGCTATACATTAATTAATATTGTGGGGCTATCAATCGCTTTCGCCCTATCGTCGCTATTACTACTGTATGTGTATAATGAATTTCATGTGGATGCGTTTCATCACAACCGTGACAGGATTTACAGGATTGTGGATGCTGTTGATGGTACGGCATTTACTCACCCCCTGTTAGCAGGCGAGCTAAAGAATGCTTTCCCGGAAATTGAAGAAGCAACACGGGTAAGGCATAATGATGACGGATGTTATAAATATCAAAACGCTGTGGTTGATATCCGGTATGATATGTGTTTCGACTCCACTGTCTTCCGTATGTTCAATTTCAAACTGATAGCGGGAACACCCAAAGAAACGCTGCAAAACCCGTTTTCTATTGTTTTGACAAAAAGTATTTCCAGAAAGATTTTTGGGAATAAAGATCCTTTGGGTCAAGTACTCAGGTACAATAATCTCCTGGATTTTACTGTTACAGGGATAATTGAAGACCTTCCGTCAAACTCAACATTTAGCGTGGATGCTATCCTGCCTTTTCATATGTTGGCATATATTTGGGATGGCAACCAGGGCAACAAACCATCTAATGATTTCTTCATCAGGGATAATGGTTCATTTCACACTTATATCATGTTCAACCCGAATGTGGATGTTGCTTCCGTTGAAAATAAAATAACTGCATTCTGTAAGGACAAATCCTACAACCAGGATTTCAAACTTCAACCCATGAAGGGCATTTATTTCGGCTACAATAACCGCGACCGTTGGATACACAAAGGTGAAAAATCTACAGTAATTCTTTTGATGTCTATTGCCTTCGGATTGCTCATTATCAGCATTATTAACTATATTAATTTAAATTCGGCGGTAACACTAAGCAACTTGCCCATTTTTGGGATTAGGAAGATACTTGGGGCAAAATCCGGGCAAATAATTCTAAATTCAATTGTTGAAACCTTGTTATATTTTATTATTTCAATTGGATTAGCCACGCTAATTGTACTTGCAATAAACAAACCGTTTCAAAACATTTTAGCCGAAGAATATCATTTCTCGACCCTGCTAAACGGAACCAATTTAACTGTGGCTTTTGTCCTGTTATCTTTTATCGCAATCATTTCGGGTGCAGTGTCAGTATTCCATTTCAGAATGGCCCCGGCATCTTCTATAATCAAAATGAAACGACTTGGAACCAGTTCTTCAAATCTTTTTAACAAACCATTGATAATAGTCCAGTTCATTATTGCCATCCTTTTTATCACATCGGCAATTATCATTAAAAAACAGGTGAATTTTATAAACCATAAAAATTTGGGATTTGACAAGGAGTTGCTGGTTTATGTTGAATTGAAGTCGTATAATTTAACCCTATCCGAAGCTGAGGTATTGAAAGAGAAACTTGTTGCAAACCCAAGTATTCAGAGTGTTTCATACGCTTCCGGGATATTTGGTGATGTAAGGCGTGGTATGACAGCCGAATTAAATGGTAAAAAGCTTCTGTATAGGAGGATACCAGCGGATTACGATTATGTGAAAACAATGAAATATAAGATTGCTGAAGGAAGAGATTTTAGCAAGGACATGAAAACGGATGAGACCTCAAGCGCCTATATCATAAACCAGACTTTAGCGAAGGCATTTGAGATGGAAAATCCTCTCCAGGAGAAATTAAATGATCACCCCATTGTTGGAGTTGTCGAGGATTTCAATTTTGAACCGGTTCAAAACAGCATTTAACCAGTTGCTCTGTTATGCAACCCCTCTGAAGCACTATGGGTTGCAAACGTCAGGCTTTCTTCGGGCGATTTAAATGGATCTATTCAATATATTGAAAATGTTTTCAAAACATTGAAACCTGACAGCCCATTCCGGTATTCCTTTGCAGAAGACCGAATTGCAACTTACTACCTAAAGGAAATCCGGTTCTCAAAACTATCGGCTATTTTCTCAATCATCAACATTCTTATTTCTTGTATTGGGTTAGTGGGTTTGGTATTATTTGCCATTAACGGGAAAACGAAAGAAATCGGCATCCGCAAAGTAAACGGCGCCAGCGTATCCGAAATTCTGGCCATGTTTAACAAAGATTTTATTAAGTGGGTCGCAATAGCTTATGTTATAGCGATGCCCATTGCCTGGTACGCCATGCAAAAATGGCTCGAAAGCTTCGCCTACAAAACAACGTTGAGCTGGTGGATATTTGCGACGGCGGGAGGAATTGCCCTGGTAATTGCCTTGCTTACGGTAAGTTGGCAAAGCTGGCGGGCAGCCACACGAAACCCTGTAGAAAGTTTGAGATATGAATAGGCTCCATCGCCCCGCCCACAGCAGATAGGTCCAACTGGGGGACTTGGAGCTGGGGTCAAATGACGTCAAAGTGATTTGATTTAGACAATGTTCAATAAGAATATTGGCGTATAAAACACAGTTTAACAGTTGACTATAATGAAAAGAATTGCATAAATTAAAAATATAAACCTATGAAATATCTGATTTTAACCTCGGTATTACGGAATAGGATATTCAAACTTAAACAATCCTCCGTTATTAACCTGCTAGGGCTTTCTCTCGGGTTTGCTGTTTTATTTTATATTATAATAAAAACCCCCTAAATCCCCAACTGGGGGACTTTGAAAAGCTTCGATTATTGTGTAATACTAAAGAATATGAGAAATTTTAAAATTGCATTGCGAAATATTATAAGAAATAAAAACATCAGCCTTATAAACATCCTGGGGTTGAGTGCCGGATTTGCAAGTACCATAATCATACTTTCCTGGGTATCCAACGAATTAAGTTACGACAGTTTTTTCGCAAACAAGGAAAATATTTACCGCTTAAACTTCGGTGGCGAGGTAAACGGACAATCCACAAAAACGTGCACCAGTCCCCAGGGCGTTGGACCTGAAGCATTATCGGTTTTCCCGGAAGTGGAAAATTTCGCACGCATAAGAGAATTGGTAAGAAAACCATTCAAAGTTGGAGATAAACAATTCTATGTTGACAAGGGACTTTCAGCAGATTCGACATTTTTCCGAGTATTTTCCTACCAGGGTAAATTGGGCGATTTAGATATTTCGCTCAACAGAAAAGATGTTGTGGTGCTTGATGAGTATCTGGCCGGGAAATGTTTCGGAAACGAAAACCCGATTGGCAAAACACTTGAAATCGACCGGAATACATATACCGTTAGCGCAGTTATAAAAAATGTCCCCGAAAATTCTCATCTCCAATTTCATTATTTAACTCCTGTTATGAACATACAGGACGGTTGGCAATACAATAAATGGGAGGGCGACAATTGCATGCAATATCTTGTTTTTAACACCAGAATCAACAAAACTGAATTCGAGGAAAAACTAACTCAAATGCTTTATAGTAAAACCAACACATGGAAGGAATATAAGATTAAACTTTCACTGCAGCCTTTGAACGATATTCATTTCAGTACAGGTTACGTTCTGGAATATGCAGTAAAAGGAAATATTCAATATGTTAAAATGCTAAGCATTGTTGCATTGCTTATTTTACTGATTGCTTGCACAAATTTCACGAATATGTTTATTTCTTCCTCCCTCCAGCGGATAAAATCGACGGGTATAAAAATAACGTCCGGAGCAAGAAGACTTGCTATCATACGGGAATTTTCAACCGAAGTACTTTTCTATGTATTAGTTGCTTTTATAATATCAATGGGTTTGGTAAAACTAGCTATTCCGGTTTTCAACTCCGTAACCAACGTAGCTCTAAATGTTAACTTTCTCAGTTTGAATTTTCTATTGCTTTGCGGTACGGTTATCCTGTTTACGCTGTTGATTGCGGGTAGTTTCCCAGGGTACTATATTACCCGTGGGAATCCGGGTCTCATAATAAAAGCCGGTTTCAAATCTTCATCAGGCGGTAAGCACAATATTCAAAAAAGTCTCGTAACGCTGCAATTCATTACTGCTATACTGCTAATTATTTCAGTAATTGGTATTCAAAAACAAGTACACTTTCTAAAAACAAAAAATTTAGGCTTCGATAAAGAAAATATAGTGTATATAAACACTACAGGAGAATTTCAAAATATCCAAAATATTAACCGACTAAAGGAAGACCTGATAAAAGATCCTGGTATCACTGGGATTTCCACTCTAAGTTGTTTGCCCACTGACTTTGAAAATGGAGGATTTATGTACACCGCCAGTAATCCGGATCATAAAATTCATGGTGAGCAGATTAAAGTTGGAGAGGAGTACTTCGATATGATGAAAATACAATTTATTGAAGGAGGACAGGATTTCGATTATTCAAACGACCGCGTGGAAAGTTGTATAATAAATGAGACAACGGCCAAACAGTTAAATCTGGTTCCGCCATTTACCGGACAATCCATTTTCAACGTGAATGATGATAAATATCTTACAATTAAAGGAGTAATAAAGGACATAAATACAAAATCGCTAAGCTTAAAAATCAGCCCTTGTTTATACACCAAAACCACATCTTACAACGATAATGGTTTAATACTTTTCAGGTTAGGCAGTATTAATCCCGAGGTTCTGGCTACTATAAAGAGTTACTGTATAAAAAATAATCCGTCCATCCCGTTTGAAAGTCGTTTTCTCAATCAAACATATGAAGCTTTGTACATAAACGAAACCAGGGCGCAAAAAATATTTCAGTGCTTTACTTTGTTGTCTATTCTTTTATCCTGTGTGGGATTATATGCAATGGCACAGTTTATTACTGAAGCCAGAACCAAGGAAATCGGTATCCGCCGCGTAAACGGCGCCCGCACAGGCGAAGTTATGGCCATGCTCAACCGCGATTTTATAAAATGGGTCGCCATTGCCTTCCTCCTCGCCTGCCCAATTGCATGGTATGCCATGCATAAATGGCTGGAGAACTTTGCTTATAAAACAGATTTAAGTTGGTGGGTATTTGTAGCGGCTGGAGCAATTGCAATGTTAATTGCTTTAGTTACGGTGAGTTGGCAGAGTTGGCGGGCAGCAACGCGGAATCCTGTGGAGAGTTTGAGGTATGAGTAATATAAAACTCCAAAGCTCACCCAAATGGGGGATTTTGTGTGCGCTGGTTATACGCATTATAAAACCAGGACTAATAGTATCGCAAAAGAATTTATAAAAGGAAAAAACAAAGTTTATCCTGAGATCAGGTATATCTCAGCACAGATAAATGTTCAACCGATTAAAACAGATCATTATGTGGAAAGTTAACATCAAACAAGCCATAAGTTATATCCTTCACCAGAAAAGCTATTCTCTGGTAATTATTCTTGGACTTTCGGTCGGGCTTGCCTCGTCGTTTATGATTTACTCATATGTTTTTTACGAAAAGAGCTATGACAGTTATCACCAGCGCGGAAAAGATTTATACAGGATTGCTGTAACAGCAAGAATTGGTGGCCAGGATCCATACAAGAGCCCATACAGTTATGCTCCGCAAGGGCCTGTGGCATTTGCCGAAATCCCTGAAGTCGAAAGCTATGTACGGCTTTTACCAATGGATAAAGTTGTGGTTGCCAATGAAAAAAAAGAAGATGAATCAGCATTAACCGTAGGAGACTTTTTCTATGCTGATGAGACTTTTTTTAAGCTTTTCTCTTTCCCGCTAAAGGAAGGTGATCCCGAAACGGTGTTGAAAAAACCGGGTACGGTTGTAATTTCGGGCAGTTTGGCAAATAAGCTCTTTGGTTCGGGAAATCCCGTTGGCGAGGTATTGAAAGTGGATGGCCAATATAATATGACAATTACCGGCGTTTTCAACGATATCCCCGGAAACTCACACCTTCACTTCGATTTGCTTTTCTCACTCAACACTTTTCCGTGGATAATGAATGCCCAAAATGCCTGGAACAATCACTCATTCTTTACATATCTATTACTAAAAAAAGGTTCTGATCCGCGAATTGTGGAATCAAAATTAACTTTGGCTTATTTAAAAGAGAATAGAGCTGTTAACCAGTCAAACTGCACCTGGAGGCTTCAACCTGTAAACAAGGCATACCTTAATACGTCCGATTTCACATCTAAGCCAACTTCCTTAAAATTTGGCGACGAACGTATGGTTTATTTTTTGCAGATCATAGCATTGCTAATCCTTTGCATCGCTTGGATGAATTACATTAATGTCATTACAGCCAAGTCTACGGAACGGTTGAAAGAGATTGGTGTCAGGAAAACTATCGGGGCCAGACGTTTCCATTTGATTCGTCAGTTTTTTACGGAGTCGGCTCTATATAACCTTTTCAGTATAACAATTGCAATTACCCTTGTAGGGATCGTTTTTGGATGGTACACCCGGACAATGTCTTTTTCACCCTCTGTACTTCACAGCTTTGCTTTTTGGGCTTTACCTTGTATCATGCTGCTCCTCGGAATTTTTCTGCCAGGGGGTTTATCAGCCTTTTTCAGCCTGAAAGTCAAGCCATTCAAACAGTCAGTTTTCACCGATTCCGCAGGATCTATGTCAGCATTCCGAAATGGACTGGTTGTTCTTCAATTCGCGATCATCATTATTTTAATGGCCGGAGTAATTGTAGTAAACAAACAACTTCGATACATTCAATCTATCGACTTGGGATTTCAAAAAGAGCAGGTATTAGTATTGAATGCACCCCGGGTTGGACTTGGAAAACAGTTCGAAAGTAAATTTGTGACATTTCGGGACGAAATGCTCAACCAGCCAGGTGTCAAAGATGTTACAGCGGCTGTTAGTATTCCCGGCGAACGATTTGGATCCGGAAATGGAGGTCCCAGGATAAAAGGAGAAAAAGAAGGCAACACTTATTTCAGAGTTGGGCGTGTTTTCCCAAATTTTCTTGATTTCTACGGTACAAAGCTCGCTGCTGGCCGAAACTTTTCCGACAACATACAAAACGACTATCAGAACATCATTATCAATGAAGAAGCTGTGAAAGAGCTGGGGTTAGAAAACTCAGAGGAGGCTGTTCAGAAAAAGTTGTTATGGAATGACAGGGAAGTGACCATTGTTGGGGTTACCAAAAGCTTCCACCAGCAATCGCTCCACATTGTACCTGAACCGATGATCATGTATACCATGCTCCATGAGAATAACTATAATTATTTTCTGGTTAAACTCGATGCTCGGAACATAAAGGGTGCAATCAGTAGTGTTGAGTCAAAATTTAAAGATATTTTCCCAAACAATCCGTGCGATTATTTTTTTCTCGACAGTTTCTACGATAAGCAATACCGTAAGGACATTGTATTCCAGAAACTGTTCAGCTTATTCTCAGTTATTGCTTTCATTATTGGTTTTGCAGGATTGTACGGGGTGACATTATTCAGAATCCTCAAACGAACCAAAGAAATAGGAATACGAAAAGTCAATGGGGCAAAAATTGCTGAAATTATGATATTACTTAATCGTGACTTTGTGCAATGGGTCGTCGTCTCATTTCTCATCGCCTGTCCTATTGCCTGGTATGCCATGCACAAATGGCTCGAGAACTTTGCCTATAAAACGGCATTGAGTTGGTGGGTTTTTTTAGCATCTGGAGTTATAGCACTCATTATTGCTTTGCTCACTGTGAGTTTTCAGAGTTGGCGGGCAGCAACGAGGAACCCGGTGGAGAGCTTGAGGTACGAGTAAATTTAAAAACATATAAATTATGATATTATACTACATAAGAATTTCATTTAGAAGTTTAATTAAGAACAAGAAGTTTTCTCTGCTCAATATTATCGGCTTTGCAGTAGGTTTTGCCGTTTGCATAGTGCTTGCCTTGTTTTCCTTCAACGAATACAGCGTTGATAGAGCTTTCCCGAATCATCAGTATATTTACCGGATACTTGATACCAAAAAGAATTCTTCCAGCATTGATTATGATGTAGCCAAGCAATTGAAGGAACAACACCCTCAAATCAAATTAGCCGTTCCATTACACTACATGACGATTGGTGCTAACCATCCTGTCTTTTTGAAGAAACTAAGGAGTGGAGATTATACTATGATCAATGATATGATCAGTACTACCAACGATTTCTTCAAAGCTTTTTCGGTAAAAATAATTGCTGGAAATGCAAACAAGCCGTTTGCTGACCTTAACTCGGTGGTTTTAACCCGCTCCACAGCCGAGAAATTATTCGGACGGATAGATGTGGTGGGGGAAAATATCAATTTTGCTGGTATGTTTGAGGCTTCGGTTAGTGCGGTATCGGAAGATCTACCTGCAAGTTCCAGTCTTGGGGCGAATCTATTTTTCAATAGTGACAATGAAAATCTCCGGTTTTCTAAGTACTGCGGCGACGGTCAATGTTATAGTCCCCTTGATTTGTACGTTCAAGTAGAAACAGGGACAAATGTAAAGCAACTGGAAATCAGCATCAATGCAAATATCCCTGAAAATAAATCACAAATGGAAAAAATAGCTTTTCAACCATTGACTGATATTTATCTCCATCCGGGCATCGATGGAAGTGCCAATAGGTTGGGAAGCAAGGCTATGATCCGTATTTTTCTTTCTATTGCCGCACTAATTCTGTTGTTGTCGGTTATCAATTATATCAACATCTCCTTATCCAAGCAGCTATCTACATTAAAAGAAATAGGGATCAAAATTACCAATGGGGCTGGAGTTAGACACTTATGCGCTTATCACCTAACTGAAGTAACATTGTCAGTATCGATGGCTTTTGTAATGGCTTTGGGTATTGCTAGAATGTCGCTGCCTTTCGCCGAAACACTTCTCAATTGTCCACTTAATTTCTATCTGCTTCTTTCTCCCACATTACTGACCGTGTTATTGACCACCCTGTTTGCAGTCATCCTTGTTTCTTCTTTTGCTCCTGTATATATTATTTCGCGATTTAACGTGCAGCGATTATTCGGAAAAAAGGTAGCTGTAATGGGAATACAGGTTGGGAAAAAGGGGTTGACCGTTTTTCAATTAACAACCGCTATTGTATTATTAATAGGCTTTGTGATGATCCAAAAGCAATTACACTATGTAAAGATGACAAATATTGGCTTTGACAAAGAACTTTTGCTTAGATTGGATATTGGAGATAATTTTAAAGGAAAAGAAGCACTTAAACAGCAAATTGAACAATGTCCCTTTGTAAAAAGCTCTTCTTTTAGTCATGGTGGTCCAGGAGCTATCCGGATGGGTATGGAGAGCAATAAAAAAGAAGATAACTTTTTAATGGACTGCATTCTAGTGGATGAAGAGTTTCTAAAAACTTTTGATATCAATTTACTGGAAGGAAGACCATTTTTGTCTTCAGATAAAGATGTTTCCTGTTATATCAATGAAACGGCCTATAAAAAGTATGGTTGGGATAATCTCGAAAACCGGAAATTTAATAATGGACGTGAAGGTGGCTACAATGTTGTAGGAGTGGTAAGTGATTTTAACGTAGCATCTTTACACAGCGGAATGACCCCGGTCTGTCTTATGCTTCACGATCAATACTCCGCACTCAACATTAAATTAATGTCGGGAAACCTGCATGAGCAGATAGAAAAACTCCGAAGTATCTGGGGAAAAATCTCTCCCGATACACCAATGATGTTTACCTTTTACGATGATGTTTTTAATGCATATTATAAGAAAGAAGAACGACAAGGAAAGGCAATAACTGTTTTTTCACTGATTGCTCTGGTGATAACCTGTCTTGGGTTGACGGGCCAAGTCCTGCAGACCTGCACAACAAAAATAAAAGAGATCGGCATCCGAAAAATAAACGGTGCTCAAATTTTAGAGGTAATGATCCTTCTCAACCGCGATTTTATCAAATGGGTTGCCATCGCCTTTATTATCGCCTGCCCTATTGCCTGGTATGCCATGCACAAATGGCTCAAGAACTTTGCCTATAAAACGGATTTGAGCTGGTGGGTATTTGTTGTGGCAGGAGTAATTGCAATGTTAATTGCTTTATTTACGGTGAGCTGGCAAAGTTGGCGGGCAGCAACGAGAAACCCGGTGGAGAGCTTGAGGTACGAATGAGGAACTATAACGAATAATGAGTATTTAGTACATCTATTGTGATTCTATTACGGTTGCTCCCAGAGTTTGACAAATACCAAATTAAATTTTTACGAAATTTTCGTAGTTTCTATTGATTCTTACATTGAAGTGATTTATATTTGCTACGAAATTTTCGTAATAACAATGGAAAAAATTATTGAGAAACTTACAGCCAAAGAACTGGAAATATTACTCATTCTCTGGAATTTCGGTGAAGCAACTGTTAAGACCATAAACGACGAGCAAAATAAAGTGGATGAAGTTGGGTATACTACCACTCTGAAATTAATGCAACTAATGACCGAAAAAGGAATTCTTGAAAGAATAACAAAAGGAAAAAGTCATGTTTATCATTCATGTATCCCTGAGGAAGATATTCAGGAACATATCTTTAAAAAATATACACAAACCACCCAAGGCAAGTCGGCTATGAAACTGGTATTGAAGGCTATGGGTAACCATAAGGGAAATATTGACGGACTGAGTGAAATAAAAGAATATCTGAAAAAACTGTAATCGGTATGACCTTCTTCAAAACAGACATAATTGACTCTATACTAAATAGTCTTGGCTGGACTATATTACATTCACTATGGTTGGGATTGGTTTTCTTAGTCTGTTTTTTATTGACGGTTATTCTTTTTAGAAGGAAAAAAGCTCAATTCAAATACCTTACGGGCTTAATTGTTTTGATTCTGTTTCTAGGTTCAGTATTTGTAACATTTATTTTAACATATAATCACCAGCGAGCTTCAGCAATTCTGCATAACACAGCAACTGATAACTCATTTGTATCAATTGATAATCACGCTAACGGAATAAAAAACATTCAGGAACAGTTTGAAATTGAGCCGAAAAAACACACCGACCTTGTTGCAAAAATTGAAATATTGAGGGTTTACTTAAACAAGTCATGCTATTTTATTGCACTCATATGGTTGGTTTTCGCATCATTATTCCTAGCCAAACACTTATTCAACTTCTATAAATTAAAGCAGCTTATTACAAATCCGTTAAACCGGAAATCTTCTAAATGGCAAACCGTTATCAACGGATTATCGTCAAAAATTTATCTGAACAGGAGCATCAGAATACTCATCAGCCCTTTTATAAACAGTCCCTTTGTATTCGGAATTGTAAAACCAGTGATCCTTTTACCGATACAACTTGTCACCCAACTTAGCGAAGATGAAATTAAGTCCATCCTTATTCACGAACTAGCCCATATCAGCAGAAACGATTATGTTACCAACCTGTTTCAGGTTGTTATAGAATCTCTTTTCTTCTACCATCCGGGAATTAAGTATATTTCAGAACAGATGAGAGTGCAGCGGGAAGTTATATGCGATACTGTAGCTGCCGGGATATGCGAAAATAAGAAAACATATGTGAATGCTTTGGTAAAAGTTGAAGAGCTAAGGTTAGTTTCCAATCAATTTGCAGTTGCCGCCAAAAGGAACAAAAATGAACTGCTTTACCGCATAAAATGTTTGCTTTCAAATCGACCTTTCGAAATAGAAAGTAAAAAATCTTTCAACCTGCTCCTTCCTTTGGTTATCCTTTTAGCCTTCTTTGGCTTTACACTGGCAGCATTTAAAAGTAGGGACACGAAAGAAAATCAACAATCTCATTTCTATTCTGTTGTAGCAAAACATCTTTCTCCTGCTAAAAGTTCAATGGTTGTTTTTGATACCAGGAACGAACAATATTTGGTTTTTAACGACTCAATTTCTCATCAACGATATACTCCGGCTTCGACTTTTAAAATTACCTCATCACTGATTGCACTTGAGTCGGGAATAGCAGAAAACGAGAGCTTTACTATACGTTGGGATAGCATTCGTTATCCGCGGGAGCCGTGGATGAATAACAGCACGCCTCAGAAATTCTGGTTACAGAACCATACCCTGCAATCGGCCCTTAAATATTCGGTAAACTGGTTCTACCTGGAGCTTCACAGGTTAATCGGGAGAGAAAGAATTCAAAATTACATTAACCAGTGTAATTATGGGAATAATGTTGAAGGCACATCGTTAGATAACTTTTGGTTTAACGGGACTTTAAAGATATCGGCATTTGAACAGGTTGAATTTCTAAAAAAATTGAATAGTCAGTCTCTTACTGGGTTTTCCCGCGGAGCCCAGAAAAAAGTTAAAGCAATTATGCTTAACGAGTCTATGTCCGGTTATAAAATTTATGGAAAATCGGGCACGGGCGAGATTATGGACAATAAATTAATTTGCTGGTATGTAGGAATGCTGGAAGTCAACAACAATACATACATATTTGCCTTTAATTCATTTACAGATAATTATAATGAATTACCTGCAGATAAGCGCATTGAAACAGTAAAAAAAATATTTCATGGGCTTGATATAATTAATATCCTCAAATGAAACATAGTGAAAGTTTTAACCCATTAATTCACAAATTTATACCACCTCACCCTAAACAGGCTGCGTGAAAAGGTCGGAAAGACTTCGACTACAGTCTGACATTTGAGATTCAATTATTTGTCATATTTCGACTCCGCTCAATATGACTGGTAATTGACTTTTCACATAGCTTCTTTTGAAGAGCTGCGAATTTAAGTTTGTGCGTTCCTCCTCCCCTCTCTTTCAGGAGAGGGACTGGGCCTGTCTGCCATCCAGGTAGAGGTGAGGTCGTTAAGGTTTTGTGAATTATCAGGTTAATACCGTTAGAAAATGCCGTTTAATATCATTTACAGTTAATAACATTATTAGAAAAATGAAAATCAGGGAAATACAAGAAACCGATGCTCCACAAATTACAAATTTACTCTCTCAGTTAGGGTATTTGAATACAGGAAGTTTTATTGAGGAAAAAATTAAATCTTTCTCGAAGGATCCCGACGAGCATACTGTTGTTGCTGAAGAAAACAATGAAGTTATCGCCTTTATTTCTATTCACTTTATCCCTCAGATCGCGTTAAAAGGAGATTTCGCAAGAATAAGCTATTTTTCTGTGGATGAGAAATGTAGAAGTATTGGTGTAGGAAAGCTATTGGAGGAGTATTGTGAAGAAGTCGCCAGATTAAGAAATTGTGACAGGATAGAGGCACATTGCCATTCAAGAAGGGAAAAGGCTCACCGTTTCTACTTCAGGCAGGGATATACTGAATCGCCGAAATATTTAATGAAATCATTAATATGACTTAGCTTAAACAATTATAAATGCGAATAAAGGGTTGAATACTTCTATTTTGAAGTTATCGGCGCTCTTTTCAGGCTGAAAGCCTGTGACACCAAAGGACAGGGCAGCGCCCTGTCAGAATTTGATGGCTTTTTTTGCAGGCTGTAGGCCTGTGACATGGGCTGTAACCAGTATTTGAAGCTTTTGTCTCAGCCTTTCAGGCTGAACCGAAGCGGGAGATCTCATGTCCTGGGGTTTCACCCCAGGTTTCGATGTCTCAGGCCTTCAGCCTGAGGTTTCAGGTCAGAATTCTTAGATTCTGCTCTATTTTGTTATCTAAATTACATTCTTTTAACCCTTAATTCGCATTATAAATAACCTTATATAACCTTTACTAAAATGACAATTAGATACATATCCGTTATTATCGCCCTTTTTCTATGTTTTCGGATAAACATTGATGCGCAAACCAGCGAAAAGAGCGGAACTTCTCACAGCAAGTTAAATAAAACTGCAAAAGATTATATGACAATTGAAGAGGCTGTGGCTTCTCTTAAAATACCTGAAGCCGCCGCGAAACCAGCATCAATTCCTGGAGAATCACCTGAATTGCCAGAGTTCTTTCATCCCCCATATACCTCTATCGAACCGGTTAAACTTTTTGATAATTTTTATTTTGTAGGCACAACAGCAGTGGGTGCATTTATTGTGGATACAGGAGACGGACTGGTTGTGCTCGATACAGGTTGTGGTGATACAGATGTTGCCATGATGGTATCGGATATGAAGAAGATGGGATTAAATCCTTCGCAAATTAAACTGATACTTATATCACATGAGCATTTCGACCATTATGGGGGCGTTCAATATCTTAAAAAAAATGTTTGTCCTGATGCCAAAGTAGCAATGAGCTTAATTGGGTGGAATATGCTGCAAACAGTCCCTCTGGAAGGGCCTTATATAGGGACACGGCCGCAATCGGTCGACATATATTTGATCGATGGAATGAAAATAAAGGTTGGCAACACAACTTTTCAGATAGTTTCGACTCCGGGACATAGCCCTGGCTGCTTGTCGTTTATTATTCCTGTAACCGACAAAGGAGAACCTCATGTAGTTGGTATGATGGGAGGCTCGGCAGTGTTTCCAACCCATGTGGAAACAAAACTTTATAAAGCTTCTGTCGAATATTTTAAAGCTTTTGCTGCCGCTGCCAGGTGCGATATAGGTCTCTATTTTCATTCCCAGGAGGAAACTTTTGCTCCTCTCAGGGCTCGTAAACTTAACGAGTCCAATCCCTTAATAGTAGGAATGGAAAAATTTGATTCAGTCTACCTGAAAAGTTTCAGGGACAGATATCAAAAAATGATGGAGTCGGGAAATTTGAAACCATACTAAACAAAGCATTTTTAAACTGATTACAATGAAACATTTATTGATTTATGGCCTCATTTTAATGAGCTTAACTTCTTTTGGCCAAAGTATTGATACAGTGGATCTCAAAGCCTGGTACGGTAATTTTGAAGGTGGATTCAGCATTTACGATTTAAAGACAGACAGGTATATTCAATACAATACAGTACACTGTAAAAAAAGGTTTTCTCCTTGCTCAACATTCAAAATTCCGAATTCCTTAATTGGAATGGAGACTGGGGTAATAGCAGATACCGGGTTTATTATTAAATACGATAGTAAAGTTCTTCCAGAGGATTCATTTCGATTGGCTACTGAGCCATTCAAATATTGGTATCAGGACCTGTCCTTAAAAAGGGCTTTCAAATATTCTTGTGTCTGGTATTACCAGGAATTGGCCAGGCGGGTTGGGCAGGAGCACATGAAACGGATGGTGAATGCTTTGGATTACGGTAATAAAGATATTTCGAGCGGGTTAGATTCTTATTGGTTATGTGGCTCGATTCAGATTTCAATTAATGAGCAGATTGAATTCTTAAAAAAACTCTACTTACACAGACTAAAGGGATTCTCAAACAAAAATATCGATGCCGTAAAAAGTATAATGTTTTATGAATCGACTCCCGATTATAAGCTTTACGGTAAAACCGGAGGAGGCGATTGCCTCGATAACAAATTCATTGGCTGGTATGTTGGTTTTGTGGAAACTGATTCGGGACCAAAGATATTTGCAATGAATGTACTTGTAGATAACTTCGACGATCTGAAATTCAATTATAGAATAGAATTAACCAAAAAAATTCTAAAGGAGTTAGAAATATTACCAAATAAGAGTTAACTGGACTTATAATCAGCATAACCCAAAACAATGAAAACATATTTTGTCTGGCCGGTTGCCTTAATAATACTTTCGTGTTCCCAACCGGTTATAAAACCTGCAGCACCTGTCATTTTCCGCGAAATAGAGATGCCCAGCCGCTCAATAAGCCCTTTGATCGCTGCATGGAACAAGCTGGATGATAAAAACTTGCAATTAAAGGTCGACTCTTTTTTTGTATACCATAAGAGTTTTCCCCTTGTCGAGATTGATTCGCTTTATAAAGATTATCTGTATGTTACCTTTATCTACAAGGATACTACAGCAAACAAGCAGGTTGAATTTGATATATTTGGAAACTATAATGATCGCAACCTGGGTGACCGCAAAATGAAAAGACTCAGGAATACGGATATGTATTACCGGACTTATTATATGCCTACCGATATTTGTTTTTCGTACCGTTTTATTGTAACAGACACTCTGCAGCATATAAAGAAAATCATAACCGATCCGTTAAATGCCGAACGCGTTCCTTACGGAGAGTTGAAAGATTACAGTTGGTCGGTGCTCGATCAGCGCCAAAGCGAGGAAAACTGGAATCGGAAAAGGTACAAGGATGTAAAGAGTTTTCTTATCAGATTTGAATTAACAAGTTCCATCCTTAAAAACACACGGAATATCTATATTTATCTTCCCGAAGGCTACGAAGAAAACAGACACCAGGCTTATCCTGTCATTTATCTGTTCGATTCCTTTATCTACCTCAACCGCATAGAAGTTCCCAATGTACTTGATAACCTGATCCGTGAAGGCAAAATTGAACCAATGGTAGCTGTTTTTATCGATAATCCTACACCGGATTCGCGTAATTCCGAACTCCCATTTAATTTTTCTTTTAAAAACATGTTAATTAAGGAGTTGGTACCTTATGTGCATAAAAATTGGAATGTGACCAGTGACCCTCACCATACAATTATAGGGGGTATGAGCTACGGCGGACTGGCTGCAGGATTTATAAGTTTTTATGCCGATTCGGTCTTTGGAAACGTTCTATCACAAAGCGGTTCTTTCTGGCGCGATACGGTACTTACCGAACCCACTGCCAACTGGCCACGAGCCGACTGGCTAATAAAAAAATTCCAAACATCAGGCACAAGAAAGGATATAAAATTATACCTCGACTGGGGACTCCAGGAACCATTAATACTCACATCGAACCGAAAATTTGTCCGGGTACTTGACAAACTTGATTACGATTTTAAATATTCCGAATTTGACGGATGGCACGACTGGTCAAATTCAAGAAAAACATTCCCCGCAGGATTGTTGTACCTGGTTGCAAAATCAAACACCAAAAAACAATAGAGAAAATGAATATCGAAGTATCAATTCAAAAAAGAAACAACGGAATAGATATTCTAAGGGGACTGGCAATATTGTCGGTAATTCTTTTGCATGTAAACATAAGGGTGCCTTTTAGCGATACTTTTGTTGGCAGCAACCTTCCAAAGGAAATATATAAAATCCTCTTCTGGAGCGGGTATTACGGAGTTTGTATCTTTTTTGTCATTTCTGGGTTTCTCATCACTACTTCTTCACTTCATAAATGGGGACAGCTTACTGAAACCAGTCTGGAAGGTTTTTACAAAATGCGGTTTGCCAGGATCATCCCGTTGCTTGTTATTTTGTTAATTATATTATCAATACTACACCTTTCCGGGATAACGGGGTTCGTTATTAACGCTGAACAAACAAGCCTGGGAGAAGCAATTTTCGCAGCCATGACATTCCATATCAACTGGTTGGAAATTAAAACCGGATACTTACCTGGATCTTGGGATGTGCTGTGGTCCCTATCCATCGAAGAAGTTTTTTACTTCTTTTTCCCTATTGTTTGGTTTTTTATCCGAAAAGAATGGCATTTTGTTTTTTTGGTCATAGTTTTTTTAGTTATCTCGCCTTTTGCGCGTACAATGTGGTTTCTGGATTATGGTTTTGACGAACCCGACAGGAACCATTTCGCCTATCTCGATGCTTTATCTCTCGGATGTTTGGCTGCTATTATTAACAAACGGGTTAACCTCAAAAAAATTCACCTCACATTCTTGGCAATAACAGGTTGGTGTATGATGGGACTGATCTTGTTTCTTCGCCCTATAGCCCGTGAGTTGCATTTAGGACAAACAGGGCTGAATGTAACCATACTTTCTATTGGCACAGCAATGGTACTTATCTGGATGCAAAAAAGAAGCGAGAATGGCAAACAACCTGTTTGGAAGAGCCCGGGACTGTTAAGGTATTTCGGTCGTAACAGCTACGAAATTTATCTGACACACATGTTTATAGTTTATATTTTGTTTGAGATATATAAGAAGTATCAGTTGTCGGGGGAATGGAGCTGGGCATTATATCTATTTACAATCCTGTTTTCGGGCTTGCTTGGTGAACTGGTAGCCCGCTATATTTCTAACCCGGCTAATTTGTATTTACGGAAAAAATTTTCGAATCTCCCTATAAAATAATGTCAAATAATTTGACACATCTTGTATTTTTTTTTGACATTGCTTCAATAGTAATTATGTAAACCTGCCTGAAAAAAAGCTACTTATATTCATGGCATAAAGTTTGGCTAAAACCGGGCATGTTAACTCTAAGCTTATATGCTAACTTGCCATAGAGCGGACCTATTTGAAAGCTTAGGATTCTGACACAATGCAAAACATCTTTAACAAATGAAGAATTTCAAATTTGCCTTGCGTAGATTACCACGAAAAGGTGAACACTCAATTGCCCGCATTATTTCATTAATAGCCGGACTGGCTTTTGGAATATTACTATTATCAGAAGTTTTTTACTATTATAGTTTCGATGATTTTTATCCCGAAGCAAACCGCACCTATGTGGTATACGAAAACTTCAAAATGGATAAAGGTTCCGATAAACTGGACAGTTATAACCGGGTTAGCGGAGCCATAGCCCCCGGCTTGAAAGCTGAGGTACCTGGTGTGGAAATGGCGACAAGGCTCAACTCAATTGGCACATCTATTTTCTATACGGAAGATTTAAAAAAATATAAAGCCGAGTTTTCTCTTGCAGATGAATATGTTTTTGATGTACTTCCGAGAAAGATTATTGCCGGAGATCCGAAAGAAATATTTAAAATTCCGATGAAGTGTATGGTTTCAGGTAAAATCGCAGAAGCCATGGGTGGAAATGTTATAGGAAAAATAATCGAGCTGAAAGAATATCCGGGTAAAAAATTTACAATTAATGGCATATTTGAGGCTTTACCCGAAAATACTATTTACCCATACGACATATTACTATCCATGGCCTCTACCGGTGAATTATTCAAATGGGACGGCTCAACTAACTGGCTAGGTAACGACCGTTATTTTGCATGTGTAAGACTGGCTCCCGGAGTATCACCTGAAAGTCTGACCCCCGCTGTACGAAAAATGCAAGAAAAAAACCAGGACATTGTTAAGCTTGAGCAGGAACAGGATGGGATGGTATTGAAATACAGTTTTCAACCTATTAATAAAATCAGGGCCGAAGAAGCAAAAGATATGATAATCATTTTAAGCGCCATTGCTTTTTCTGTATTGTTTGTTTCTCTCATGAATTATATTCTGTTAACCCTGAGCGCTTTGATAAACAGGGCTAAAACTTCGGCTATTTATAAAACATGTGGAGCGCATGCAAGAAATTTATACCAGCTTATTTTCTCGGAAACTGTTTTACTATTCCTCATTTCACTTGCCGGGGCATTGTTACTCATACTCCTTGTTCAACCCATTGCCGAAACCCAACTGGGACACAGCCTTAAATCGCTTGTTAATCCCAAAATTATATTCCCTATTTTAACGCTGGTGGTTGTAATGGCATTCGGGGTTAGTTACCTGTCGGGACGCTTCTATTCCAGAATACCGGTGGCAACTGCTTTCCGGAACTATCAGCAAAAACGGAACAAATGGAAGCTGGTTCTGCTCTCGTCTCAGTTTATAGGAGCATCTTTCATTTTCACTATGTTGGTAATTGTCTCCATGCAATATGAAAAGATGAGAAATGCGGACCATGGATATCGTACTGAGGGAATTTATTTTGGTTCAACCAGCGGAATGACAGGAACCAAAGTTTCGAGCTTATTGAATAAACTGCGCACAATTCCTGAATTAGAAAAAGTAGGCCTGGGTTATAGTATACCAACAGAAGGGGCTTCGGGAAATAATATTTCCCTACCGGGACAGGAAAAAGAATTGTTTAACATTGCCGATTTTTATTGGATCGATGAGAATTATCTTGCAATACTAGACATTCCTGTTACAAATGGTAAGACCTTTTCATCTGGTTCGGTGACCAACGATATTCTTATTAGTGAAAAAGGCGCTGGAATGTTGGCAATGAACACAGGCTGGAAAGACGGTGTGATCGGAAAACAATTACAAATCAGTGAGCACGGGTTAACAACCATTCAAGGTACATTCCCCGATTTTATCATCAACTCCATGGCCAATCCCGATTTACGACCTTCTGTATTCTTTTACATGCCCGAAGACAGAATTGAGAAATTCATCAATGAAAATCCATCACGGTCATTTAACGTATTTATTAAAGCTCAGAATGGACTTACTGTCAATCTTTCCCAAAAATTAACCGAAATATTTAACGAGTTTGTTGAACATCAGGACGCTGTAGTACAAAGCCTGGAAACAGAATTACAAAATTCTTATATAGAAGAACGTGGCTTTCGGAATTCCATTATAATTGGCAATTTCATTATCATCCTTATTACTATAATAGGACTGCTAGGATATTCGGCCAACGAGGCCAACCGGCGCAGCAAAGAGCTGGCTATCCGAAGAATCAGTGGAGCGAATTTATCAGGCATTTTGAAATTGTTCATTTTCGATCTGGAACGCATCGCCATTCCTGCAATAGCTGTAGGACTATTAGCGGCGTGGCTGACAGCAAATAAATGGATGATGAATTTTGCAGGCAAAATCCATCTCCATTGGGGAATCTTTGTGTTGTGCAGTCTGAGTATTATTTTGCTGGTTGCGTTAATTGCTGCCATTAACTATACAAAAATTGCTAACCGGAATCCAGTGGAGAGTTTGAGGTACGAGTAGGATGAGAGTAGTGAGTACTGGATAGCTAATAAATAGAAAACTGCAAAACGCAAAAAATGCCCCAAAAGGAATGCAATAAACTATAATTTCATAACTTACTCCAAAAATCCTAAACAATGAAACCAGGTAAAAAGTACCCGACTGTATTTATTGCATTTACATTCTTCTGCTCTATGGTTTTTGCTCAGCTACCCGAAGAAAAACCACTCTGGGCAAATGGGATCGCAAACAACCCCATAAAATACGATGAAGAAAAATCGCGAACTTCCGACATTCAACCAAGTTCCTCATCACGGCTGAATCGTGTATTTAATTGTATTTCTACGCCGACTTATATCATTCACAAACCCCAAAAACCCAATGGAGTAGCATTGGTAATATGTCCAGGCGGGGGTTTCCATGATGTATGGTTCGACCGCGAAGGGAATGATTTTGCGCTTTGGCTTGCCCAACACGGAATAACTTCGCTGGTACTCAAATACCGCACTTATAACAGCGACGAACTGGCTACAAAGATGACCATAAACGACTATTACCCTCATGTTTATGCCGATGCCAAACAAGCAATTTATATATTGCGCAGCCAGGCCAAAGAGTTAGGTATAGCCGTGAATAAGATAGGTATTGCGGGCTATTCGGCCGGAGGCGCTTTAAGTTTGTTAGTTGGTGTAGAGCTATTAGAAAAACAACTTCCAACTTACGCTAACTTTGGGCAAACTTCCACAACTGCTAATTTTTTGTGCCTGATTTATCCCGGAATTTCGCCCCAGATCCAAAGTGCTGCCGAGAATAAAGCAACCTTACCTCCTGCATTTTTCCTCAATGGAGCTGAAGATAATGTGACACCCGCCGTTAATTGTATAGACCTTTATAAAATCTTTCTCTCGAAAAAAGCTCCAGCCGAACTTCACATTTATGCTAAAGGAGGTCATGGGTTCGACTCTGGAATTGGCCGAGGCAATGCCATTGCTACCTGGCAGGAAAGTTTTATCATTTGGTTAAAGGATATGAAATTTCTGGAATGATTTTGGGATTATGCATTTACAATGCATAAATAGTCGATTTATTTGCATTGGCAATGCAAGTTTTTGATGCCCGCCAAGGGCCAATCCCTCACAACTTCATCACCACCGGGTTAAACGCCTTGCTGAAAACCATCACTTGGTCACCGGCTTTTAAGCCTGTAAGGTCGCTTTCGAAGGCCACGACCCTTATCACCTGGTTAAGCCCTGTAACAATGGTCAATAGGTAAAAGGTATCATTTGGGGTTATGTTCACCACTTTACCCGTAATCTGCACTTTACCG
This sequence comes from Bacteroidota bacterium, assembly GCA_023429135.1. Taxonomy (GTDB): domain Bacteria; phylum Bacteroidota; class Bacteroidia; order Bacteroidales; family JAAUTT01; genus JAAUTT01. Next base: position 292,836 of record JAEYWD010000008.1, read on the forward strand.
CTAATATCGTTATTGCTGAATACTTCCATGGGTTTCCCTGTAGCCGAGACCTTCCCGTTTTCGAGGCAGACCACCGCATCCGCCAGGCGGAAAACCTCTGCCAAATCGTGGCTTACCATAATGGTGGTGGCTTTGAATTGCTCGTGCGCCTTTTTAATTTCGTCTTGAAGGGAACTTCTCATCTCCGAATCGAGTGCCGAAAGGGGTTCGTCGAGTAGCAGGAGCCGGGGATTACCTGCCATTGCCCTGGCGAGGGCCACCCGTTGCTTTTGTCCGCCTGAGAGCTTACCAGGTTTTCGATTAGCAAACTCAGCCAGGCCAAACGATTGCAGCAGCTCTCCTACCCTCTCCTTTTGATTCTTTCCACAGGCAAACTGAATGTTTTCTCTCACAGTCATATTCGGGAAAAGCGCATAATCCTGGAACATATACCCGATTTTTCGTTGCTGCGGGGGAACAAATATCCGCTTTTCTGAATCGAACCATACCTGGTCGCCAAAAGTGATGTGGCCTAAATCGGGCATGGTGAGGCCGGCCAAAATCCGCAGCAGGGTTGTTTTTCCGGCACCCGATTGACCAAATAAAGCGGTGAGTTCACCAAAACAAAAAGAACTCTTTATTTCGAGGGTCATCCTTCCGTTTGCCGAAACAAGTTCCTTGCGCACATCAAGGGTTATCAGATTATTTTCCATGAGTCTTTATTTCGGTTAAATGCATACATAAGTGTTAGCATCAGGAACGATACCGCAAAAAGTATAAATGCGTATCGGTTGGCTACAGCGAAGTTTATCGCCTGCACCTCGTCGTAAATGGCAATGGAGGCCACGCGGGTTTCGCCGGGCATGTTGCCGCCTACCATCAGCACAATGCCAAACTCGCCAATGCAGTGCGCAAACGTAAGTGAAATGGCCGTAATTACCGACGGTTTTATATTTGGTAAAAGTACTCTGAAAAAAGTACTCCATTTCGACTTCCCCATGGTATAAGCCGCTTCCCTGAAACTTTCGGGCAGGGAACGCAAACCGTTCTGTAGCGGTTGGATCATAAACGGTAAGCTGAAGATGATGGAGGCAATCAGCACCCCTTCAAAGGTAAAGGCCAACCGTATGTCGAACGTTTCGCCCAGCCATTTCCCGAACCAGTAACGCGGACTATATGCCAGCAGCATATAATACCCAATTACCGATGGTGGCAACACCAGGGGCATGCTAACCAACGCTTCCAGAATAGGTTTAAACCGGAACCGGGAATAAGCCAGAAACCAGGCTACCGGAAGACCAATAACAATAAGTGCCAGCGTTGTAAGTCCGGCGAGTTTGAATGTAACCCAAAGGGTTTGTAGGAATTCGGGGTCGAAAAGCCTCTCCCCCTGCCCCTCTCCGGGAGAGAGGGGGGAAATACTCGCTAGGTAAAATATTTGGGTGAAATGTATCATTGTTGCCGATTTATAAGATTTTTTATGTTCGGCTGAGGCTCCTGCCTCAGTCGCATTTATTTCGTCAGGCTCAGCCTGACAAGATACTTTTGACGAAGGTAGAGCCGTCACCTAACCGGGGAAATACCTCCCAAATAAGTTGAAATGAGTATGAAAGAGTCTACATCCATTCCTTAAAAAACTTTATATTTGTCAAAAATTCAAACAGATATGGAAACAACAATAAAAATCCATACAGATATGCTTCAACCTGATATTGTGGAAGCCATAAAGAAATTGTTTCCTCATCAGACTGTTGAAATAAGTATCCAGCCTGCCGACGAAACCGACTATATTTTAAGCAACCCCGCATACGCAAATGAGTTGAATGAAAGAATTGCTGATTACAACCAAAAGAAAGAGACTATCCAGGTTAAAAGCAATGAATTATTATGAGAACCATCGAATTTGTCCCCAAAGCCTTTAAAGAATATCAGGACTGGGTACAAAAAGACAGAAAGACAGCTTTGCGGATCAGTGACCTCATACTCGACATACTTCGCAATCCTTATGAAGGTCTTGGAAAACCAGAACCTTTGAAATATCAATTCCAAGGTTATTGGAGCAGAAGAATTGATCAGGAACATCGGCTTATTTATACCATTAATGATGAATCGGTTGTAATTATTTCCTGCTATTCTCATTATAAATAAATTTAATTTAATCTCCGATTCCCTTATGTTCGGCTAAGGCTCTCGCCTCAGTCGCATTTATTTAGTCAGGCTGAGCCTGACAAGATACTTTTGGCGAAGGCAGAGCCTTCGCTAAACCTTATCCTGAAGCCCTCACCACCGAAACCTCATTGGCTTTAATCATGGCCGTTACTTCATCGCCAGGCTGGATGTTCATTCCTTCGATGGAGCGGGTAGTGATGGCCGAGGTAATGTGCCTGTTTTTGAAAAGCAAATGCACAAGCCCTATCAGCTTCCCTTTCTCAACGGCCGTTACCCGGCACAGCAACCGGTTCCGCAGGCTTATCATGCCCGAAAAATCTTTCATAAGCGAAACTTCTGTTTCCTTAAATACAACTGAAACCTGGTTGCCTTCTTTCAGCCAGGAGGCAGAATAAGGGTTATCGGTAAGCAAAGCCGACATGGCTGTTCCTTCAACCTCAACATCCAAAAGCAGGATGGAGTCGGCTGAAGAGATTTTGGTGATGGTGGCTGGTAAAATGTTCATAGGAATAAGAAAGAGGCCTCACCCCCGGCCCCTCTCCAGTTGGAGAGGGGAGGGAATACAGGCTACGGTTATTTTTTTAGGAACGGTAAAGCCATATTTTTCAAAGATGGGGGCGCAGGCAGGGCTGAGCACAAATTCCATGAAATACCTTGCTGAAATATTGAACTTTGCTTTTTTCAACTGAATGCATCCTTGTTCAATAGGAGAGTAGAGCTTTTTATCCAAAATTATGTAAGTTCCTTTGTTCTTAAATTCAGGCGAGATAGCTATAGACAAGGCCAAAAAGGCCACATCTGCATTTCCGGTTATAGCAAATTGTCCTGCTTGTGATATATTATCGCCTAAAATAAGCTTGTCCTGAACCTTATTGTAAAATCCTTTGATTTTTAGGAACTCTTCTGCCCTTTTTCCATAGGGAGCATGTTTAGGATTGGCAATAGCAATCCGTTTTACCTGAGAATCCATTAATATTTCAATTCCGCGATCAAACTTCACAACAGTGCTGTATAAAACCAAAGTGCCGTAAGCATAAGTACTAATTTCGCCATCAACATATCCGGATTCCTTTAATTGCAGGGGATATGTAATGTCGGCGGAGAAAAACAGATCGAAATTAGCACCATTCGATATTTGCTGAAAAAACAAACCCGATGAACCGTAGCTCACTTCAACCTTTACGTTTGGATATTTTGCTCTGAATCCATTCAATATTTCGGGCATGGCAAATTTCAGGTCGGCAGCCGCTGCAATTCTCAAGGTTTGAGACTGAATAACTCCAACACCCATTAAAACAACAAAAATCAATAATCCCTTCATAAGCTTAAAGTATTAGTATACTTTCCTACTCTTCATTTCGGAATGAATCATCAGAATTTCCTGTGTGGAAAGACTTCTTTTCAGCAAGTACGATTTTTCTTTAATCCGTCCTAAGATGAAATTGCTTTCCGTATCGGTTACCATGGTGTTGTTCGTTGCAAAAAAGGCTTTTACCGATGCCCTTCCACTGTGCTTTCCAAACACGAATTCGCTCTCCTCCCGGCCAATATCGGAGGCTTTGATAATCTGGTACGTTTCGCGGTTACGGAGGAGGCTGTGTGTATGGATGCCCGATTCGTGCTTCAACACCATATTTCCAGTCACTGGCTTAAAATCGGTAATGGGTTTGCCCGATGCCCTGCTCACATATTGCGAAAGCTGGCTCAGGTATTGGGTTTGTATGGGCAAGTCGGTTTTTTCCGAAATCCTCAATGCCATTACCACTTCTTCGAGAGCGGCATTTCCTGCCCGTTCGCCAATTCCGTTTACAGTAACGCTGGCATAATTAGCGCCCGCTTGAAATGCTGTGATGGTATTGGCGGTTGCCATTCCCAAATCGTTATGCCCATGGAATTCCAGGCCCATGGATGGGTGCTTTTTCCTAATCTTTTTGAAAAGCTGAAATGTGGAAAAAGGATTCAGGATACCGACCGTATCGGCAATCCTGACACGGTAAACACCAAGCGCATGGGCTGAATCGATGAATTCATCCAGAAATTTCATATCGCACCTTGAGGCATCCTGAGCACCAATGGTGACATACTCGAACCTGTCGGCGGCATATTTTACCAAGGTGTTTAGGGAATCCATCACCCACGTTTTTGATTTGTCGAGTGCTGCCAGGTGAATGTCGGACACAGGAAACGAAATATGTACGCCATTGCTACCAATTTTAGCGGCAGCATCTATGTCCGTAATCCTTGCCCGGCACCAGCTCAGTGTTTTAAACCGGAATCCCTGCCGTACAATGTTCTTAAGGTCGTGTGCTTCCCGTTTGCCCATGGCAGGTGTTCCAATTTCAACCTCATCAATACCCGCTTTGTTCAGGAGACTGCATATTTCGAGTTTTTCCTTTAACAGGAATACCACACCGGGGGCTTGTTCGCCATCGCGCAGGGTGGTGTCGATTAAGGATATGGTTTTCATGGTGATGGTTTTAAAATTTAAACACGAAGGCAGAAAGACACGAAAAATTAGATATGAAGATGGTGCGCCCCTTCGTTTGGCGAAGGCTGTGCCTTCGTCATTTTTATTCTTTCAGGCTGAGCCTGATTTGATATTTTCGACTGAGGCACAGCCTCAGCCGAACAACAGACGGCCTATAGGCCGTCCGTGCAGAATCCGGATATCATCCGATCAGATATTCCGATACAGAATCGCCATTTTCGAGGGCATCAAGAATTTCGTCGACGCGGTCTTCGTTTACGCCACCATACCAAAAATTATTGGGTTGTACCACCATAATGGGGCCTTGTGCACAAACATTGAGACAGGCTGTGGTAGTCACAACAGCATTTATCCCACGATCAGCACAACCTTCGTTGATGTACTGTAAAAGCCCGGTTGCACCTTTTCGGTTGCAGGCTCCCTGGGCATCTCCGGCAACCCTGTACGAGTTGCAAACTAAAATCATAAAGTCTGGTTTTTTCATTTTAGTATAGTTTGAAGCCTCTCCCCCGACCCCTCTCCTATGGGAGAGGGGAGGAATACAGGCCTTGATTAAAGGTTTTTGCCACATTTTTGTACCTCATACTTCATTTTTACTACCTCTTAGGTAGTAATTGCTAATTTCAAGGTACCTTTTAATGCCTTTCCGGTATATTTTTCTCTCTCTGAGGTACTAATTTCTATCGAAAAGGTACCTTTTTCTATGTCTGAGGTACTTTTTTCCTGCAAAAAGGTACTAATTTCTACCTCCAGGGTACCTTTTAGTATCTCTTCGGTACTTTTTAATACCCCAGGGATACTTTTTTCTACTTGTAAGGTACCTTTTTCTATCTCTGAGATACCTTCTTCTCCTAAAGAGGTACTAGATTTTAACTTCAGGGTAGCTTTAAGTACCTTTGAAGTACTTTTTTCTATCTAAAAGGTACTTTTAAATACCTCTGAGTTTCACCGCCGACCCTTGTTCGGCGAAGGCTGTGCCTTCGTCATTTTTATCTTATCAAGGCTAAGCCTGATTAATATTTCCGACTGAGGCACAGCCTCAGCCGAACAGCGGCCTCACCCCCGACCCCTCTCCTATGGGAGAGGGGAGAAATACAGTGGTGATTTTAATTCGGTGCTGTCTTCAAGGTCCCCCTTCGGGGGATTTAGGGGGCCTCCCTCTCACGCACACCCGCTCGCCGTTCCCCGGCACGATTCGCCGCAGCGAAACATATCAGCTTTTTTTACTGTTTTGAGCGGAGTGCCATTGAAAACAGCATCAAGGCCTTCGTCAATCATACCTGTCATTTGTATCACCCTGATTCCGGAGTTTTGGATGATGTTCAACGGATTGGGGCCAACTCCCGACACCAGCAATGCCTGGCAGTCGTTCAACACGTTGGCGAGGTTTACCCACCGGAAATCGCCTGTCCCTGAAGGTGGAGTTTTGCGCTCTTCAACAAAATGAAAACCATTGCGGGTATGTTTGTAGATATACAAAACATCGGCCTCGCCGAGGTGCTGGTTTACCAGCATTCCCTCGTGGGTGGCCACAGCCACATAAGGTCTGTCGTTATCCGCAATCGGACTGTTTGCGTATTCCTGTATCATGCCAAAAGCTTCTTTGTAATCCTGTCCCAACAGACCTGCTGCATCGGCACGGCAGCGGGCGCAGTGGTTCATAGGTTTTATATATTTCGAAATTTGTTTCCGTACGTTGGCTATCAAACCTTTCGAAGGTTCTTCGATGTTCTCGAAAACAGTGTCCTTGTTTGGATACACCGGAATGCAGTTCATGGTATCGGCACCAAGAGCTGCAACCTTTTCGGCTACAGCCTCGATGTGAAACTCATTGATGCCGGGCAATATAATGGTGTTTATTTTTACAGTGATGCCTTTGGCCTTTAGCAGCGGGATGGCTTTTAACTGCTGATCGAGCAGCACGCGGGCAGCTTCTACGCCACGATAGACTTTCTGGTCCTTACGCACCCAGGAATAAATTTTGGCACCAATCTCGGGATTGATGAAATTGATGGTGATGGTCACATGCGATACCCGGAGTTCTGCCAGTTGGTCGATGTAAGGGATAAGGTTGAGGCCATTGGTGGAGAGGCAGAAAATTTTCTCAGGAAACTCTTTTCCGGCGAGGCGGATGGTTTCCAGGGTTTCTTCTGGATTTGCGAAGGGGTCGCCCGGGCCGGCAATACCGATGACCGAGAGGTTCTCGAGCCGCCCGTTCAGATCCCTTAAATAAGCTACTGCCTGACGTGGCAACAACACCGAGCTGGTAACACCCGGACGGCTTTCGTTTACACAGTCGTACAAACGGTTACAGTAATTGCACTGGATATTGCACTTGGGTGCGACAGGAAGGTGAACACGTGCATATTTGTGCTTGGCCTCTGCATCGAAGCAGGGATGAAGTTTTTGTGTATCGGTGCTGTCCATGATATATGTTTTTTAAACTGTTAACACCTCTAAAAGTAAGGTGGAGCGAATTATAAACTTATTCCTTCCGGCGATGTCGAGGTTGTGCTTCTAAACAACTTCTACTCACGCCGGCTAAAACCCTTGTGTCCTTTGCCCCCGGGGCGTTGCCCCGGGCTGAATTATCTTGCCCTTTCAGGGCAAATACCCAGAACCTTTTTCAATTCGATTCTATTCCGGCTGTTTGCTGTCGTCTGTGGTCTATCGACTATGGACTAAATATATTTATACCCCACAGGCGAATGCTCCTGCTTGTATTCTATCAGTGCATTTACCACCCGGTCGAAAAGTTGCTGGGTTCCGGCATATCCGATATGCTGTATGCGTTGTGCACCAAAGCGGTCGTGTACCGGAAATCCAACCCTGATAAGGGGTATACCATGCCTGCGCGTGATGTAATACCCTTTGCTGTTACCGATAAAAATATCGGCATCGCCTGGCTCCAGGTTTTTGTCGATAGCATCAAAATCGGCATCCTGGAGCACTTTTATATTGTGAAATTTGTTATTTGTAATTTGATTTACCAGTGGTTTTAACCTTCCTGAATTGCCGCCGGAAGCAACAATCACGGGCTCCATCCCAATCTCGGTAATGAACGAAAGTAAGCCAAGGACAAGGTCTTCCTCGCCATACAATACCACTTTTTTACCGAAAACATATTTGTGCCCGTCGATATAAGCATCCACCAGCCTGCTCCGCTCCTTTTCGTATTTCTCGGGAAGCGGTTTTCCGGTAACATCGCCCAGGATGCTCAGGAACTTATCGGTTTCTTTAATCCCAATGGGTAATCCTGTTTGATGGCGGGCTACTTTAAAGGTGTTTTCCAGATATTCGCCGGCGGTTATTTTATCGGTACCCGATTTGTCGGTACTTATTTTTTTATTGAGGACATGGCCGAATTCAAACGAAGCAAGGGCAGAAGCGGTGGTCTCAATCTCTTCAATACCCGTTCCGCCCGAAGGGATAAGCATGTAATCGCTCCAATGGCCGTTGTCGAGGGTTTCGGAATAATCGGGGAAAAGCACAAAGGGTTGATCCATGTCGTGCATCAGATCCTTGAGGTAACGGATGTCGGCAGGAGAAATAAAGCCTGAAAACAGGTTTACATGGTTTTTCTTTTCGGAAGATTTGGCAAATTTTTTAACCACCGCGACAACCGCCTCATGGAAACCATCCATGTGTGTGCCCTGATAACTGGGTGTTGAAGCATACACAAATCCCGGGAGATTTTCATCCTTCCGTACAGAAGTATATTCGCGGATAAGGTTTTCGACATCTTCGCCAATGGTTTCGCTCAAACAGTTGGATGCTATGCCAATTACCTCGGGTTTATATTGTTTGATAATATTGTCGATGCCATTAATGAAATTGCGGTTTCCACCAAAAATGGTAGCTTCTTCCGAAAAGCTCGAAGAGGCAATATCAACCGGTTCTTTGTAATGACTGATCATATAACGGCGGATATAGGTAGCACACCCCTGCGATCCATGGATAAGCGGAACACAGCCACGGATGCCTTTGAACACCAGGCTTGCCCCAAGGGGCGAACAGAGCTTGCAGGCATTGGTAATATGAGGCCTATCCCCTGGCCCCTTTCCAGAGGAAAAGGGTGTTGCTGTTTCATATTTTGTTTCTTCCATTTTACTACCCCCTGTATTAAGTTTGGTTAAACCATTACAAATAAGCGCAAACATTATATCGAAGCTTCTTAAAGTCCTTCTCCTTTGGAGAAGGATTTAGGAAGAGGCCTCTTTCCCACAAATTCCCACACCGGGCTCATGCACGAGGCATAAACCTCTTTGGCAAAATTGAGCATCCCCACATATCCGGCCAGGGCTTCCTTACGTTCATGGTTGTGGTCACAGAATCCTATTCCAAGTTTATAGGCAATGGGTCTTTCTTTAACCCCTCCAATAAAAAGATCTGCTTTCTTTTCTTTGATGATAGCAGAAAGTTCGACAGGGTTGGAATCGTCGACTATTACTGTTCCCTCACTACAAAGTGCCTTTATCAACTCATAATCTTCCTTACTGCCGGTTTGTGAGCCAACCAAAACCGTTTCCACTCCTATCAACCTTAAAGCTTTTATCAATGAGATTGCCTTAAACCCTCCTCCTACATAAATCGCAGCTTTTTTCCCTGAGAGTTTTTCTTTATATTCCTTTATGGCTGGCATTAGCTTGCCAATTTCTTCTTTTACCAGGCTTTTGGCCTTATCCATCAATTCGTTGCTCTTAAAGAATTTGGCAACTTCGTACAGCGCATCCGACATGTCTTCAATTCCAAAATACGAAACCTTCATGTGCGGAATGCCATATTTCTCCTTCATCATCTTGGCCAGGTAAACCATGGAACCGGAACATTGAACCACATTCAGACCCGCCAGGTGCGACCGGCGTATATCGTCGATGCGGCCATCGCCAGTGATGGTGGCAACAACTTCAATGCCCATCTTTTTGTAATAATCGAGTAACAGCCACAATTCCCCGGCAAGGTTGAAATCGCCCAGAATGTTAATGCTGTACGGAGTTTGTGGTTTTACTTCCGAAGTGCCTACCAACCGGAAAAGGCTTTCGCAAGCGATTTTATACCCATCTTTCTTGTTGCCCTTAAAACCAGGAGCCTGCACCGGGATCACCGGAATTCCCTTTTCGAGTTCAACTTTCCGGCAAACGGCTTCCACATCATCTCCTATTACCCCAACAATGCAGGTTGAATAGATAAATGCTGCCTTGGGTGCATATTCATCGATAAGATGGAGGAGCGATGAATACAATTTCTTTTCGCCACCGAAAACTACATCCTTCTCGCGGAGGTCGGTGGTAAAACTTAAGCGATGTAACTCAGGGCCGGAGGACATAGCACCGCGAATGTCCCAGGTATAAGCAGCACATCCAACAGGCCCGTGAATTACATGCAATGCATCAGCTATAGGATACAACACCACCCTCGACCCACAAAATGTGCAGGCCCTCTGACTGACAGAACCAGCGGTGCTGGGCTTGGAACAGTCCATTTCGGTATTTGCAGATTCACCAACGGTGAAAACCTGATTTTTGCGATCGGAGAGAATGTATTCCATAAGTCCTTATAAGAAGCCCACTCCCCGGCCCTCTCCCTTCCGATAGCTATCGGGAGGAGAGGGAGTAAGACCTGAGCCAGATTTAAGTATGAATTAATATTAACCTGTATGCTGTATTCCTCCCCTCTCCCCAGGGAGAACTTAGCGCCAGCGTTCTCACGACCAAAGGGAGTAGCGGCCGGGGGTGAGGCCCTTACATTACCAATTCCACTTTTTCTTCAACAGCATCACGATCCTGACGATCCATAAGTGCATTCAGGATTTTTTCGACGATGCGCAACCCTCCCTGATAGCCTACTGTTGGGAAATAGCTGTGGCCTATACGGTCGAGGATTGGGAAACCCATGCGGATGAAAGGAACGTCTTCGTCGCGGGCAATGTATTTGCCATAGGTATTGCCCATGAGTAAGTCGACCTTTTCCTGTTTAATCCATTGATGCAGCAGGTACATATCGGCTGCATCGCCATTTTTGAATTTGGCTTCAGGAACCTTTTCGCCCAAAATTTCTTTCATCCTTTTATCGAAGGTTTTGCCCGGGGTACCCGAAACAATGTAAACAGGTTTCATATCGAGCATTACCAAAAATTCAGTCATCGGGATCAGCCAATCGGGATCGCCAAACAGGGCAACACGTTTTCCATATAAATATTGGTGCATGTCGGCAATTACATCGATTAACCTTCCACGCTCGTTAGTGAGCGACTGAGGAACCTTCACATTGGCGTAACGGCTCAGTGCTGTGATAAATCGGTCGGTAGCCTGTAATCCAATGGGCAGGTCGGTAATGTCGTATTTCACTTTACATTTGTACTCGAGCTTTTTGGCTGCTTCCTCGGTGGCAAATTGTCCTAGTCCCAGGGTGAATTTGGCATCGCCGGCACTGATAAGTTCGGCCACCGTTGTGCCACCTTTGGGGTACATTTCGAAAGTACCGTTCAAAGGGCCATCGAGAATCCCGGAAGTATCGGGGAACATAATGGTATTAGCCTGCATTTTTTTGGCGATGCGTTTAATTTCGCGCATATCGCTGGGTTCAACCCAACCACTGATAAGGTTTACCTGATAATTGGGAACACTTGTCTTCTGGGCAAAGTACGATACCATTCCCATTACCATGTTGGCATAACCTGTGATATGCGAACCCACATAACTTGGTGTACTGCAATGTATCACATGTTTTCCTTTTGGAACCTTTCCTTCGTCGCGGGCTTTTTGCAGAATCTGGTTCAGGTCGTCGCCGATGGTTTCGCTGAGGCAGGTTGTATGAACAGCAACCACTTCGGGTTCGTAAAGTGAAAAAATAGTGTCGATTGCCTGGAGAAGGTTGGCCTGTCCGCCAAATACCGAAGATCCTTCGGTAAACGAACTTGTTGCGGCCATTACCGGTTCTTTATAGTGCCTGGTGAGGGCACTGCGGTGGTACGAACAACAACCTTGCGAACCGTGACTGTGCGGCAAACATCCCCTGATACCAAGGGCTGCATACATTGCTCCAACAGGTTGGCAGGTTTTGGCCGGGTTGATGGTCAAAGCTGTCCGCTCTATGACTTGATCGTTTGTATGACGTAATAACATAAGAGTAAGAATTAGAGGCCTCCCCTAACCCCTCCAAAGGAGGGGATAAAACCGGAATTAATAGGGAAAGGCTTGATTGTTAAAATATTGATTTCAAATTGAGAAGAGCGTGCCTTCCTCCCCTCCTTCGGAGGGGCTGGGGGAGGCCATTCTACACCATCTCTATCACAAAGTTGGCTTCGATCTGTTTTTGTGTTTCCCAAGGGGCATGGATAAACTTCCAAACGGTAGCACCAACCATGCGGTCGATATCGTTATAGAAATTAACTGCTCCTTTGAAACCGGCGTAGGGGCCGCCATAATCGTAGCTATGCAACTGTTTGAGTGGAATTCCAAGCTTTTGAACAACGTACTTTTCTTTGATACCGGCGCAGAAAATGTCGGGTTTGTAAAACTCGATGAGTTTCTCGGTTTCCCAATGGTTAATATCGTCAATCATCAGGGAGTTGTTTTTCATATCGGGCAACATCCCGATATAATCGGCAACTTCTTCGGTACGTTTCTTGAAATCGGCATATTGCTCTTCGGTGAGACGCGGTTTATAACGCTCCGGATCCTTTTCAATATGCAACTCCTCAATGTTACGACTGTCAGCATCTACCGAAATGGTAGGGATCACTTTGCGGCCTTCGTAGTCGTCGCGGTGGCCGAACTCGTAACCGGCCGATACAGTCGACATCCCCAATTCGTTAAAAAGCTCCTGATAATGGTGTGCACGCGAACCTCCTACAAACAACATGGCTGTTTTGCCTTTGGTACGGTCGTAAATAGTCGAAAGTACTTTGTCCACATCGGGCATTTCTTCGGCTATCACTTCTTCGATGCGCTGTTTCAAACCTTCGTCGTTGAAATATTCACCGATTTTACGCAGCGACTTTGCTGTGGCTTTGGCCCCTATAAAATTGACCTTTACCCAGGGAATACCGAATTTGGTTTCCATCATTTCGGCCATATAGTTGATGGAACGGTGGCACATTACCAGGTTGAGGTCGGCAGTGTGGGCCGTTTCGAACTGGTACAGGGTTGAGTTTCCACTGAAGGAAGCCACCATGGTAACGCCGATCTTCTCAAATATTCTTTCGATTTCGAAAGCATCGCCACCAATATTGTACTCACCCAGCATGTTGATGCGGAACTTGCCTTCGGGGCCTTTGTCGTTGGCGCCTACCACATGCTTGAACAAACCGTTGTTTGCAATGTGGTGCCCGGCACTCTGACTAACGCCTTTGTAACCTTCGCAACTAAAACCAAAAATGTTAATTCCCAACTCCTCTTTCATTTCCTGGGCAACAGCGTGAACGTCGTCGCCAATCAAACCTACCGGGCAGGTTGCGAAAATACCGATGGCCTTAGGCTTAAATACCTGGTAAGCCTCACGTACAGCCTGTTTCAGTTTTATTTCGCCCCCGAAAACGATGTTCGAGTCCTGCATGTCAGTCGACAGGGAATACATCATATAGTTAGGACTATCGGCTGTTTCTGGCTTGGTTTGGTTACGGCGTGTGAGCCAGGCATAGAACGAACATCCTATAGGGCCATGCACCAGGTTAAGAATATCACGCGATGGGCCTAAAACCACCCCTTTACATCCTGCGTAAGTACAACCACGTTGGGTAATAATTCCCGGAATGGTACGAACGTTCGCCTGAATGGTCTGTTCCTGATCCTTATTTACAATCACCAACTGTTTCTCACGTTTCTTGGCAATTTTCGAAGGGTATTTCTTAAGGATCTCCCTCTTTAAACCCGACGGATCGGGCAACAATTTGTCTTTTGCTTCCATAATTTTTCCTCCGTTAATCAAGAACTGCTTCGCCGGATGCTCCGGTTCTTACCTGAATAGCTTCAGCGGCAGGTAAGACAAATATTTTTCCGTCGCCGCTGTTTCCCGTTTTATTGGTTGCAATAATAGTTTGAACCGCAAGTTCAACTTTATCGTTTGCCACCACCAGTGTGATCATTCTCTTGTTTTTAAGTCTTGGTTCAGGGCCAAGCTCTTTGAGCTGTTCAAGGAGTTCAGGGTCGCTCTTTACTTTTTCGTAATTTGGCCCGAGCCCTCTTCCGCGGCCACGTCCCTGAACTTCTCCGGAAGCCATGAACGAGGGCAATCCCGCTGCAGCAAGTGCCGATTTGGTCTCGTTCATTTTCACCATCCGTATGATTGCGATTATCATTTTCATGTGTATGATTTTTGAAGTTAGGGACTATAATTCCTTGGTACCTTTGCTTATCGTCCAGGCCTCTTCTACCGGGGTGATAAATATTTTGCCATCACCAAACTGGCCTTTGGGTGCTGTGCGGGCATTTTCGAGAATGGTTTGTACTACCACGTCTTTGTCTGAGTCATTTACAACAATCATCAGCATGGTTTTGGTAAGCTCGTCGTAGGTAATTTCGCCTACTTTCAAACCGCGCTGTTTGCCGCGACCGTAAACAGCCATTTTGGTTACTGAAGGAAATCCAGTGTCGAATAAGGATTTCATTACTATACTTGCTTTTTCAGGACGTACAATTGCTCTTATGAGTAACATATTTTATTGTTTTAAAGGTGTCTCAATTAGTTCGCTATACCAAAGTTGATCAAAAGCTCTTCCAGTTCTGGAATAGTCAAGGGTTTTGGAATTACAAGATTTCGATTCTGGTCTATTTTTTTGGCAAGGGCCCTATATTCGTCAGCCTGATTATGAGATGGTTCAAAATCAATCACTGTTTTGCGGTTGATTTCGGCACGTTGCACCATATTATCTCTTGGCACAAAATGTATCATCTGGGTACCTAACCTTTTAGCAAATTCTTCGATCATGCTTTGTTCGTTGTCCACCTTACGGCTGTTGCAGATAAGTCCGCCCAGGCGCACAGTTCCGGTTTGTGCAAATTTTACAATCCCTTTACAAATATTGTTTGCTGCATACATCGCCATCATTTCACCCGAAACTACAATGTAAATTTCTTCTGCTTTTCCATCGCGGATGGGCATAGCAAAACCTCCACAAACCACATCGCCCAATACATCATAAAATACATAATCGAGGTTTTTATCATCGTTATAAGCACCTAATTGTTCCAACAGGTTAATTGAGGTAATGATACCACGACCTGCACATCCAACTCCTGGCTCTGGTCCGCCAGATTCGGTGCAACTTACTTTGCTGAAACCTTCCTTGAGTACATCTTCGAGTTCCACATCTTCCCCTTCCTCGCGTAAGGTATCGAGTACCGTTTTCTGAGCAAGGCCTCCTAATAAGAGACGCGTGGAGTCGGCTTTGGGATCGCATCCTACAACCATTACTTTTTTGCCCATTTCGGCAAGGCCTGCTACTGTATTTTGGGTGGTAGTACTTTTACCGATACCACCTTTTCCATAGATTGCTACTTTTCTCATTGTTATTCCTCCTTATTGATTTGGTTCGATACATGTAATGCATCATTGATGCCACAAAAAATAAGGGTTCTGAAAGATGGGGATTATGAGGAGGTAAGTTCCTGAAAGTGAGTGGAAAAATTTTTTAAAAATATTTTTAAAAAATGAATATAGCTAGTCGATTTATGCAATATTTACCTACTTAATTGTAATATTTATAGGGGTAAAATTACATGAATGTAATTTATACTATTTTTGTATTGAAAAAATAAAGGGGTAAACTCAAAGAATTATTTTTATACTAATGTAGCATTGGAACAAATGCATGATTAAGTTATTTGCTAAATTGACAACAAATGCCCTGAGAAAAGAATTACAGCAATTTATTAAGTCCGCCGATTAGCGATTTTTAAGGATGGGCATTCTTTGGCGAAGGAATATACAAAAAACGAGGACATAGTTGTGAGCCACCATATGGGTAAGCCAATAAAAAAAAAGCCAATTATTGAAAGATTTAGAAGAAGCTGATAAACAGATCGACAGAGGAGATTTTATTACAATTGAGAATCTGGAAATAAAATGCCTAATGATCCAGAATTGAGCAACGATTTCAGCTTTAATTTAATAAGCTTAATCAGCTTTATAATTTAAAACATACCTCAACCACATTACTTTCCCCATTAAAAAAGCAGCTTCCGATTCGGATTGGCAGCGCAAATGCAGCATCCTTACCGCATCTTCAAATTCGCCCTGGTTGAAATTGTACCCTATTCCATTCAAAAAAGAAATAAGCTCCGCAGAACTTCCGCATTTGTTCATATCAGTGCGCAAATGATCAGAATCGGCACTATCGACTATCAAACGGACAACATCTTTTATTGGCATATTGAGAATTTTAATTGTTGTTATCGTTGCCAAACGAATTTTTAAAACGCTTGGGGTCTATCTCGTATTTCTTTATCCGCAGGCCCATAATTCGTTCGGTGATCCCCAGCAATTCCGAGGCTTTAAGAATGTTGCCTTTGGTGGATTGCAGTGTTTCCAATATCATTTGCTTTTCGACCCGTTCCAAAATTGCCTCAAGTGTGCCAGTCGATTTTGTTTTCGACGAAGTGGCTGTTTGAAGCGTAGGTGGCAGGTTGTGCGCCCTGATGACCCCTTCGGAGCTTAAGATGCATGCCCGTTCAATACAGTTTTCGAGCTCACGGATATTGCCTGGCCAATGATAAACCATCAGCATATCGATAGCCGAAGAGGAAATGCGCTTAATTTTTTTGGGGTTGTTTTTATTGAATTTAGCAATAAAATGGTCAACTAACCCCGGAATGTCGTTGATACGTTCCCGCAAAGGAGGCACGTACACCGGGAAAACGTTTATGCGGTAAAACAAATCTTCGCGGAAATCTCCTTTTTCAATTAGTTCTTCCAAATTACGGTTAGTGGCACAAACTATGCGAACGTCAATTTTAACCGGCTTTGCACTTCCCAAACGCTCGAACGATTTTTCCTGCAATATCCTCAAAAGCTTCACCTGGGTCGATGCCGGCAGGTCGCCAATTTCGTCAAGGAAAATTGTTCCACCCTCAGCGGCCTCAAACCTCCCTTTGCGCAGAAAATTTGCCCCTGTAAAGGCTCCCTTCTCGTGACCGAACAGTTCGCTTTCTATCAAGCTTTCGGGTAAAGCTGCACAGTTAACTTTAATAAAAGGTTTGTTTTTGCGAGTGCTGTTGAAATGGATGGCATCGGCAATCATCTCCTTTCCCACGCCGCTTTCGCCACGGATCAACACTGTGGCTGAGGTAGGGGCTACCAGCTCAATAAGTTCCAATACCGACTGAAGTTTCCCGGAGTTGCCGATCAAACCCTTCGGACTGATCCTTTCTTTCAACTGAAAGTGCAACAGTGAGTTCTCGTCCTGGAGCTTATTGATCTCCTCTTCTATCTCCTGCCGTGTACGCACTGCCTGTGCAATCATCGTACCTACAATGGCAAGCATCCGGGAATCTTCCGAAAAAGGTATATGCTTATTGTAAATACGATGAATACTCAATGAACCTACAATTTCATTTTCTTCACGAATAGGCACACAAATAAAGGATGTGTCGTCATCGAGCTGAGACTTGGTTTTATTGAGAAAATTTTCGTCTTCCGAAACTTTAGGAATAACAACACTAGTGCCTGTTTCAATTACTTTTCCTATAATGCCCTCACCTATTTTGTAAACAGCTCTTTGTCGTTCCTCCTCCGAAAGCCCATACGCCCCAGCCACCGAAATAAGGTTGCTTTCCCTATTAAGAATTGTAAGCATTACCTTACTTGCATTCAGATAATCGGCCAAAAGCTGGATCACAGGCTCAAGGTTATTTTTCAGGTCGCGTTTTACTTTATTTAAAAGAGTGCTGATTTCGAAAAGAAGTTTTAACTCTCTTACGCCATAGCATTCACCTCCGGATTTTATACATTTTTCACTCATTACCCCTTTAAAATTTATTAATTGAAACTATATTTTGTAATTACCAATATTTTTACCCTTTCAAATTTAATATATAAAAATAAAAATTGACTTTTTTTAGTCTACATAGGTTAATAAATAATCAATTTAGAATTTTTCTAATTTACAGGGTATTATTGTTTATATTGCCTGTGTTAATTAGCATTTCATATGAAAAGATTAATCACCCTCCTGAGTTTTTTGGCTTTTGTGGGTTTCTTAATCCCTGTCTTTCTTTATAAAACTGAGTTTTTTGTAATAAATAAACCTGTTAAATCAAATATTCTCCTAATTGAAGGATGGATGAGTCCTGACGCAATTGACCATCCTCCATTTAATTACAATGATTTTGACACAATTTTTGTGGTGGGAGTAAAAGATCAGGATCAATGGAAAATGGTAGAACAATCAAGAAAACATGAACCAGAAAAACCTAAGCATGATTATTTGAGGTTACTTACAAATGGGTATATTTTCCTCCGGAGTTATGAAAAGAAAAATATAACCCATACAATTTCAAACGTCTCCATAGTAGCAAAAAGCACTGCCGTAGAAGGTGAGTTTGCCCATATTTTTGTTTCGGAGAAGGATTCTATGTTTGGCCATATTTTTGTGCATGAACAAATTGATACCTTTTCGTTTTCTGTAAAAATGGCTCCGAATAAGATTCCTGACTTAAATATTTATTTTAACAACGACAAACTAACACAAACAGAAGATATTAACCTGGAAGTCCACAAAATTATGCTGGATACATTCTCTTTCTTACCTGCAAAAAATGAATGTTTTTACCTGAGAAAGGACTTAATTTCCGCGGCACTGATGAACGCCCGTTATTTATCTTCAAAGACAGACATTAAAGCTAAAATAATTGCTGTCGATACTTTATTCCGGAGTCGCAATAATACATTGGCATCAGCAAGAGCATTCAGCAGGTATATTCAGAAAAATAACATAAGGCTCAATTCAGTGAATATTTATACTTACCCAACACACTCCCGCAGAACGAAACTTGCATATGAAAAGGCATTGCCTAAGAATGTTAAGATAGGAACCTACATTTCTCCTTACACCAAAAACAAACAATTTCACAGTGCAGGAGAAATCCATTGGTATCTATCCGTATGGGATGAATTATTCAGTTGGATAGGAACAGCATTTGTCGTGCGATCCTCAGAATAATAACACTAAAAGTTAAACTTTCCTGCACAGCAATGCTTAAACTTCTTACCGCTCCCGCAAATGCATGGATCATTACGGCCAATAGATGTCTCTGATGACGGCACTATCCCTGCTTTTTTTATCGTCCATCTTTTTAGTCCATTGCATTACATTTGCAGGCGGTCGCTTTTTTTTAACTCATCGCCCATAAACTGTAATGATGTACATGCTCAAAAATCATTTTATAAGCCTTGCAAAGGTAGTTCAAACCCAATTCCCCGTCGAGTGTGATTTCAAATCTATGTTTCGGACATTCGCCATGACATGCAATTCGGTACTCACAATCAACACACAATTGGGGTAATGAATGAAGCTTTTTGCTTCCAAAAACAAACTGCTCGTCGCTCATCATCATTACGACTTTCTTGCTCATTATCTAAATTTCATGTAGGTTTGCGATTTATTTTAATTATTTAATGGAGCATCAGCTTTTTGTCTATAATTCTCTTTCGAGAAAAAAGGAACAATTTATTCCTCTTCATTCGCCTGCTGTAGGCATGTATGTTTGTGGCCCAACTGTTTACGGAGATCCTCATCTGGGACATTGCCGTCCTGCCGTTACTTTCGACTTACTATTCCGGTATCTTCAGCATCTTGGATATAAAGTTCGCTATGTTCGTAATATTACCGATGTTGGTCACCTAGAAAATGACGCCGATGAAGGCGAGGATAAAATTGCCAAAAAAGCCCGTGTTGAAGCAATTGAGCCCATGGAGGTTGTTCAGTATTACATTAACCGCTACCATCATTTTATCAATATGCTGGGAGTCCTTCCTCCAAGTATCGAACCTCAGGCTTCAGGACATATAATTGAACAGATTGCTCTTATTCATAAGATTTTAAAAGCGGGTTTAGCTTACGAAAGCAATGGCTCCGTCTATTTCGATGTTAATAAGTATAATCAGCACTATGCGTACGGAAAGCTATCAGGAAGGGTTTTGGATGATCTTTTAAGCTACACACGTGAATTGGACGGTCAATCGGAAAAACGTAGCAGCTTTGACTTTGCCCTTTGGAAAAAAGCTTCTCCTGAACATCTGATGCACTGGCCATCACCATGGAGTGAGGGTTACCCCGGGTGGCACCTGGAATGTTCGGCTATGAGTGCCAAATATCTTGGTGAAGAATTTGATATACACGGTGGTGGCATGGATCTGCTTTTCCCGCATCATGAGTGCGAAATAGCCCAAACAGTTGCTTCGAGCGGAAAAGACGCTGTTCGTTACTGGATTCATAACAATATGATTACCATTAACGGACAAAAAATGGGCAAATCGCTGGGTAACTACATTACTCTTGAAGAGTTATTCTCGGGTAATCATAAAGCTCTTGAAAAAGCATACAGTGCAATGACTGTTCGTTTTTTCATCCTTCAGGCCCATTATCGCAGTACGCTCGACTTTTCAAACGAAGCCCTGCAGGCTTCTGAAAAAGGCTTACAACGTTTGTTTGCTGCTGCTAAATCATTGTCATCTTTAAAAGCTTCAGGCGAGAAGTCGGGTTATGTAACGGACCTGCGACAGAAATGCTATGCTGCCATGAACGACGACCTCAACAGTCCAATCCTTATTGCTCATCTTTTTGATGGCGTTCGATACATCAATGCTGTTAAGGATGGACACGAAACGATCCATGCCGAGGATCTTGAGCTGCTGAAAGACATTTTCACCGTATTTGTAGACAAAGTTTTAGGGTTAAAGGACGAAACTGCCTCCGAAAGTGATTCAGAACTAATTGAAGGATTAGTGAATATGGTTCTGGAAATGCGTATGGATGCCAAAAACCGGAAGGACTTTGCTGCTTCGGACAAAATACGCAACGAACTCACCAAACTAGGCATTGAAGTAAAGGACCGTAAAGATGGATTTGACTGGAGCAGGAAATAGAATAGTTGTAAGAAATAAAAAATACAAGAAAACTATTTTTTTGTAAGCTCCCTGAACACTTCTTCGAGACTTTTTTCCAATTTTTGTAAAGAAAGTACTGTAAGGTTTTGTTCTACTGCAAATTGAAACACATCGCCACGAACATCTTTTTCGGCGTTGCTTTGTAAAAGGTAGGTGTTCTCCCTAACCTTAACAGCCTTAGCAACACCATTAATTTTGTTGAGTTTCCCTATTTCAACATCTGCATTAAATTCGACCGAAACAGTTGAGAAGCTCCCGAGTGACTGTACTTTAAGATTGCCGGTTTTATCATTGGCAACTATTTCTCCTTTGTTAATCACAATAATTCTTGAACATATCGCTTCCACTTCCTGCATAATATGGGTCGAAAGCATTATTGTTTTTCCTTTGCCGGTTTCGGAGATTAAATTGCGGATTTCAAGTATCTGGTTGGGATCCAGCCCGGTTGTTGGCTCGTCGAGTATAACAACAGAGGGATTATGGATAAGCGCCTGCGCAATCCCTACCCTCTGCTTGTAACCTTTCGAAAGAGCTCCAATTTTTTTATGCTTTTCAATCTCCAGGCCAGTCTGTTTTATTATTTCGATTATTCTTGCTTCTTTATTTGGTATTTTCAGCATTCCCGAAACAAACTCAAGATACTCGCGCACATACATTTCGTGGTACAACGGATTATTCTCAGGCAAATAGCCTATGGTTTCCCGAACCTTTAGTGGCTCTTCACTAACGTCAATGCCGTTCACTTTAACTACTCCATCGGAAGGTGGTAAATATCCGCATATTATCTTCATCATGGTTGACTTGCCGGCACCGTTAGGACCAATAAAACCAACAATTTCATTGGGTTCTATGCTGAATGAGACATCCCTGAGAGCATATTGCTTTCCGTATGTTTTACTTACTTTCTCAACTACAATCGACATCCTGATCTTATTTTGGGAATATCAAAAGTAACGAATTTTCACATCACCTGAAAAATTGCACGGAAACGAACATAAAGTGTCTGGTTGTGATGCACTTAAATAAACTCGCATTTTTAATTAATCTTTTGATTTTAAAAACATTAATCATTATGGCATAAAATATGACAAATCAGAATTATGAATGATTTTTAATTATAATGATCCATTGAAGATGAAAACCTCAATTTCAAACATTATCAGGGTCCCACTTATTCTCGCATTTTTATTTGTTTGGGCATCAAGTTTTGGTCAAAAATCAGTCAACTACAACAGTGTTGGATCTCAATTAGAAGAGATCACGAATTTTATTGATGACTCCTGTAAGAAAGCAGACAAAATCTCTTCTGAAGTAATCAATGACCTGGAATTATTTGTAAAGAAAAACACAAATAGGGAGACAATTGCTAAAATCACCGACTGGAGCGAAACTCAGCTTAAAGATCTGAACGGAGCAGTTCAAGAAACAAAGATTTGGTTATCAAAACAGCAATTTGCCCCGATAAAACATTCCAAAGCACCTAACAAAGACTTGTCTGGAAAAAAGTAAAGAAACCTTTTCTTTTCATATATAACTCACGTAGCTTTTCACCAAATTAAGTTTTGATGAAAAGCTATGTTTATTTGGTCCTGATTTTACTCTCAAACATTTATATTTATATATTTGTTATTTTAGTGAACAAACTTATTGAGTTTAATAAAAGAAACGCGTATGACTACATTTAAAAAACTAGCGGTATTTGTGGCAATAACTGCCTTATTTACATGGAACCTTCAGGCTCAATCCAAAAATGAAGCCATAGAAGCTTATAACCAGGGAGCAGGGTTGGTGAACACTGATGTTAAAGGTGCCATTGGAGCATTTGAAAAAAGTATTGCCATTAGTGAGCAGGTTGGTGATTCAGCCGCCGACATCCGGGAAAAATCCATTGCCATTTTACCTAGTTTATACTATAAAATCGCTTATAAGTATTATACCGATAAAAATATTTCCGCAGCAATTTCTGCATCTAAAAAAACAATCGATGTAAGTGATAAGTATAATAATGACAAAACAAAAGGAAGTGCTATAACCCTTTTGACTCAAGCATATATGACGCAAGGTGCTGCTTATTTCAAAACGAACGAATACGACAAAGCTATTTCAGCCTTCGATAGTGCATTAATTGTAAGTCCCGATTATTATAAGGCTTTGTTGCCTAAAGCTCAGGCTTACGTTAAGACTAATAATGACGAAATGTTTGGGCAAACTATAGATCAATTTATCGAGAAAGCTGCAGATGACGCCAATCAGGTTGCTGCTGGCAAAAAATTAGCTCTCGACTTTTATAGACTAGCCGGATCGAAAGCCAATAGTGCCAAAAAGTACGATGAAGCGATTGCTTCTCTTAACTTAGCTACTAAGTACGGAGAAGATAAAGATGTGTACTATCAGTTGGCAAAAGCTAATAATGAAAAAAAGAATTTTACCGAAGCAGCCGAGCTTGCTCAAAAAGGATTAAACCTGGAAACAGGAGCTGCAGAAGCTAAAGCAAAATACTATTACGAGTTGGGTGTTGCCCAGGTAGGTAAAGGAGACAAAGATAGTGCTTGTGCAAGTTTCAAAAATGCACAGTTTGGTCCGTTTGTTACTGCTGCTAAGGGTCAGCAAACTAATTTAAAATGCCCGGGCGCAGCTCCTGCTCCTGCAAAATAAAAATAAGAAGTTATAGTTTATTATACAGAAAAAGCCCCGGATTGGGGCTTTTTCATTTTATTCTAATTCCACTTGCTATTGAGGTAATATTTCGCACAATCGTTCACAGTTTCATCAAAAGGCCTAAATTCGAATCCCAAAAGTTCTTTAATTTTTTTATTGCTATATTTATTTTTGGAAATAGCTGCTGATATGGTGTCATCAGAAATTTTCCTGGGCGAGGAGGTGATGGCGCTTTTCAGTCCGTCGAGCCTGGATGCAATATTTAATAAAAGAGGTGTAGCCTCATATTTGGGAGGAGCTACATTTAACTTCCTGGCAATAAGATGAAATAAGTCCTTAAATGATGAATTTTTTGCTGAAACAATAAACCGGTCATTCTTAACAGGTGAATTCATCAGTTGAACCATTATCCGGACAACATCGCGAACATCGACAAAACCCGTTACCCCATTTGTATAGAATTTCAAACCTTTATATATCAGAGGGAAAAATGCCGAACTACTATTATTCCAATTCCCGGGACCTATAATTACCGACGGATTCACAATAATAGCTTCCAGTCCCTCCTCAATTCCACGCCATACCTCCATTTCCGATTTAAACTTACTTACCGAGTATATGGATCGTTTTATGGTTGGTTTCCAGCTATGGGCCTCAGTAACTTCTTCCGAATCTTCTGAATGGCCCAAAGCAGCAATAGAGCTGACAAAACAAAGTTTTATACCTTTCTTTTTAAGACAGGCATTAACAACATTGGCCGTTCCATCAACATTATTACGCAGCAGAAGATCCCTATCGCCGGGAGAAAATGAAACCATAGCAGCACAATGATACACCCGTGATATTCCTTCAAGAGCATTTTGT
This sequence comes from Bacteroidota bacterium, assembly GCA_023429135.1. Classification (GTDB taxonomy): domain Bacteria; phylum Bacteroidota; class Bacteroidia; order Bacteroidales; family JAAUTT01; genus JAAUTT01. The sequence goes on from JAEYWD010000008.1 coordinate 317,098, forward strand.
ATGGAAGTATAATCCATCATATTGCCCTCTATCCATTCGAGGCTATCAAATAGTTCCTGTGCTTTAGTCGAATAATATTGAAATGTTTGTAAAATTTGTTTTTTTGATTTTTCGGAACGTAGAAATACTCTAACGCTCTCCCCGCGGGTAAGCAATTCAAGTATCAGATGCGATCCAACTAAACCAGTTCCTCCAATAACAAGATTCATTACAATTTTTATTGCGCACTAATAGTATCGGTTTCCGACAATTTCTCCGGCACTTCTGATTCTGTCTTCTCAGTCTTAAAAAACCGCTTTTGAAAAATAAGAATCAGAATAACGCCAACAGTTATTGAAGAATCGGCAATATTAAAGACCGGACGGAAAAATAAAAACTCCTTACCTCCCCAAAATGGTACCCAGCTCGGATAATGTCCATCAATTAATGGGAAATAAAGCATATCTACCACACAACCCTTCAGAAAACCGGCATATCCTGGTTGCCCAAACTGAGCAACTCCGTAATATCTTTCCCAATCGCCCAAATCAGGATTGTAAGTCATTCCTTTATCGAAAATCAATCCATAAAAAGCACTGTCGAGGATGTTTCCTATAGCTCCGGCCAGAATCAAGGCAAAACACAAAATCAATCCTGTTTTAACCCTTGTTTTAATCAGATGTGCCAGATACCAGCAAATTCCAATTACAGCAATAATGCGAAATATGCTCAATACAAGTTTTCCGGTTTCACCTCCGAATTGCATCCCAAATGCCATTCCAGGATTTTCGGTGAAGTGAATCAGAAATTTACTTCCAAATACCTGAAAGCTTTCACCAAGCGCCATATGGGTTTTAATCCAGATCTTAACAGCCTGATCAACAAATAACACAATTATAACAAGCAAGATTGCTTTTTTGCCGGGTGAAAGTTTCATTTTTTTTTATTGATATTATGTTTTTTCTTTTCGTGAAAAACAGCCCAAAAATAAAAAAAATGATTGAGACTCAAGGTTCCAATCATTTTTTAAAGGTTAATATATGTTAACTTACCTTTGACTCTGTTTAACGTCAATGCTAAGTGTAGCATGGGGCACTGCCCTTAACCGTTCTTTAGGAATAAGTTTGCCTGTTTCCCTGCATATACCGTAAGTTTTGTTTTCGATACGGATCATAGCTGCCTGCAGGTGCTGTATAAACTTAAGCTGACGTTGGGCTAATTTTCCAGCCTCTTCTTTCGACAACGTAGCTGCTCCTTCTTCCAAAACTTTAAAAGTAGGTGATGTGTCTTCGGTGTCGTTACTCTCGCTGTGAGTAATGGCACTCTTAAGTAATTCGTAGTCCTGTTTTGCCTTCTCTAGCTTTTCAAGAATTATTTCCTTAAATTCTTCAAGCTCAGCATCTGAATATCGGTTCTTTTCTGCCATAACTCAAATTTTTTTTAAAGATAGTAAAATTATTAATCTTTAATATTAGTATTATTTTATCCTAATTAACTTTAAAAACGTCTTAATATTATCGTCGAGCTCAATTTCAAATGCATCAGGCTCTTCCAGTTTATCAACCAGTTCAATTCCGGTGGCCAGGGTTTGGGCGGCAATATACGATTTATATTTTTCCAAAGCTGAAATAATGGCCTCTTGCTTAAGAATTTTGATTGATATTTTATCCGTTACATCAAACCCGCTATCCTTGCGAAGGTTCTGAATGCGATTGATAAATTCCCGGGCTAATCCTTCCTGGATCAAATCTTCGGTTAAAGTTATATCCAAAGCAACGGTAAGCTTACCATCGCTGGCCACCAGCCATCCTGGTATGTCTTCTGATGTAATTTCCACATCTTCGAGCGAAATGAGAACCTCAACTCCGTCAATTAACAATTTAAGACTTTCATTGCCCCTGCGTTCAATCTGACCAATTTTGGCCTGGTCGAATTGGGTAAATGCTGCTGAAATCCCCTTCATCTGCTTGCCATATTTTGGGCCAAGGGTTTTGAAGTTGGGTTTTATCTTTTTAACAAGAATACCGTCGGTTTCATCCACATACTTCAGTTCCTTTACGTTAACCTCAGTAAGTATTAGTTTTTTCACCTCGTCAATCTTTGCTCCCAACGCCATGTCCAACAGAGGAATCATGATCTTTTGCAGCGGCTGACGTACTTTTATATTCACCTTACGGCGCAATCCCAGAACTAGTGAAGATATGCGCTGTGCCAGATCCATTCGTTCCTCAAGATCTTTATCCACAAGTGAAGAGTCGTATTTTGGAAAATCGGATAAATGAACCGATTCACAATTTTCCATCCCAGTCGTGGAATTGAGATCCATATAAAGCCTATCGGCATAGAACGGGGCTATTGGCGCTGCAAGTTTTGCCACCGTAACCAAACAGGTATATAAAGTTTGATATGCTGCAAGTTTATCACTATCCATTTCTCCACCCCAGTAACGTTTGCGGTTAAGCCGTACATACCAGTTACTCAGGTTCTCGGTAACAAAGTCGGCAATTGCACGACCAGCACGTGTAGGTTCATAAGTTTCGTAACAATCCTCAACTTCCTTAATTAAGGAGTTAAGAAGTGAAATGATCCACCTATCGATCTCGGGTCTGTCTTTAACAGGAACTTCCGGTTTATCGTTAATAAACTTATCTACATTGGAATAAAGAGCAAAAAACGAATAGGTATTATAAAGTGTTCCGAAGAATTTACGGTTTACTTCGTCAATACCACCCATGTCGAATTTTAGGTTGTCCCAAGGTTGCGCGTTTGTAATCATGTACCAGCGCAAAGGATCGGACCCATATTTCTCAATAGTTTCGAAAGGATCCACGGCATTGCCCAGGCGTTTCGACATTTTATTGCCATTCTTATCCAGTACCAAACCATTGGAAACAATATTTTTGAAAGCCACTGAGTCGAATAACATCACAGCAATGGCGTGCAATGTAAAGAACCATCCACGGGTTTGGTCAACACCCTCAGCTATGAAATCAGCAGGGTAAGGAAGCCCCTCCCCGACCCTCCCCAAAAGGGAGGGAGAAGAATGCTCCGATTGTAGTTTGGATGCTTTATTTAAGGCCTCTGATATCTTGTCTAAAACATTATCAATATTACCAACGACTTCCTCATTTGAGAATCTTATTATGGAAAAACCCAGCGCTTTCAGGATTTCGGTCCTCAGTTTATCTGCTTCGGCAATCTCAGGTATAGAATGATAACCTCCATCAACCTCAACAATCAATTTACAAGACAAACAAACAAAATCAACAATAAACTCATCAATAATATGTTGTCTTCTAAATTTATAATTCTCAAGCCTTTTCCCACGCAAATGATGCCATAGAAAACTCTCAGCCTCCGTTTGATATTTTTTTCTTTCTTTAGAAAGCTCACTTAACAAAGGATAAATAGAAGCTCTTGCTGTTTGATAACCAGGGCTTTTCTCTCCCCCTTTGGGGGAGTCGGAGGGGGCCTCAAAAGGATAGTGATATTGGGCATATGGCATTGCTCCCGAGTCAAACCAAACGTCAATCAGGTCGGTTTCGCGGGTCATTTTCTTTCCGGAAGGTGACACCAGGAAAATTTCATCAACAAACGGCCTGTGAAGGTCGAAGAGGTTATAATTGGTTTCGGAATTATCTCCTTCGCTGAATTTTTCGAGCGGATTGGTGACCATCATTCCGGCTTTAACGGCTTTTTCAATCTCGGCTTTTAATTCAGCTACCGAACCAATGCAGATTTCTTCGGAACCATCTTCAGTACGCCAGATTGGCAGAGGTGTTCCCCAATAGCGGGAGCGACTCAGGTTCCAATCCTGAAGGTTTTCGAGCCATTTGCCAAATCGACCTGTTCCGGTAGACGCCGGTTTCCAGTTGATGGTATCGTTCAGCTCCATCATTCTTTCCTTGAGAGCCGTGGTTTTGATAAACCATGAGTCGAGCGGATAGTAGAGAACCGGTTTATCCGTTCTCCAGCAATGCGGGTAGGTATGAACGTGCTTTTCTATTTTAAATGCCTTGTTTTCTTTTTTAAGCATCACAGCAATATCCACATCAACAGTGGCATCGTCGTCGGTCAGGGTGGCATCGTAGCTGTTTTTAACATAACGGCCACTGAAAGGACCCATGCCTCCTACAAATTTCCCTTGTTTGTCTACGAGTGTAAGTGCACCAATTCCATTTTCGCGAGCCACTTTAAAGTCGTCGGCACCAAAGCTGGGTGCAATATGAACAATACCGGTACCATCCTCGGTAGTAACAAAATCGCCGAGAACAACGCGGAATGCATCTCCTGTTGCAGGCTGATGGAAAGGTATAAGCTGCTCGTAACGAATTTCATTAAACTGGCTGCCTTTATATTCTCCTATAACTTTAAAAGGTATTTCCTTATGACCTAACTGATAATCTTCAAAAGCAAGCTCGGCATGTTTCGGGTTAAAATGGTTGTTAAGCAAATCTTTTGCAAGAATTACGGTACACGGAACACCCGAGTAAGGATTAAAGGTTAAGACTTTTACATAAGTAATATCTTTCCCAACTGCAAGCGCTGTATTCGATGGTAAAGTCCATGGAGTAGTGGTCCATGCCAGAAAATACACGGGAGTATCAGTATTCTCGAACAAAAACTCCGATTTGGCATTTTTAACGACATTAAACATGGCCACCATGGTGGTATCTTTCACATCGCGGTAGCAACCAGGCTGATTCAGCTCGTGGGTACTAAGTCCCGTTCCTGCTGCAGGAGAGTATGGCTGGATGGTGTATCCCTTGTATAAAAGATCTTTTTCGTATAACTTTTTCAATAACCACCACAAGGTTTCGATATACCGGTTATCGTAGGTAATATAGGGATGTTCCATATCCACCCAGTAACCCATTTTTTCGGTGAGTTCTTCCCACAGGTCGGTATATTTCATTACATCCTTGCGGCATGCATTGTTGTAATCGGCAATGCTGATTTTTTTGCCAATGTCTTCCTTGGTTATCCCCAATGCTTTTTCCACACCCAACTCAACAGGCAAACCATGTGTATCCCAACCAGCTTTACGTTCAACATAAAAACCTTTCATGGTTTTAAAACGGCAGAAAATATCTTTGATTGCACGTGCCATCACGTGGTGAATACCGGGGATACCATTGGCAGAAGGAGGTCCTTCGTAAAATACAAATGTTGGATGGCCTTTTCGAAGCTCCAATGTCTTTTTGAAAGTGCCATTATTATTCCATATAGCAAGAATTTCCTTGTTAACTTGCGATAAATCAAATTTTTTATACTCCGGAAAACGATTACTCATAATAAATCCTTCTGTTAGACTAAACCAGTAGGGTAATCTCTAGTCATCGGGCATCGACAAAGTAAACCTCCAATCATTAAAAATGTTCGGAAACTGCGTAGTATGCTAAAAAACTTACGGTTACCATCTGGTAATTTAAAAAGTCTACAAAGATAGAATTATCAGATAAATACGGAAAGATTATGTGGCTTTTTTTAGAAAAATAAAATGGTGCAAAACATCACCATAAATCCAAGCCCAAAGCCAGAATACACCTGGGCTGGAGTATGACTATCGAGTAAAAGGCGCGAGGTTGCAGTTATGCCCGATAAAAAAATAAACAGAATGAGATAAGCCATCACGTTAGAATGCATAAAAACAGCAAGTGATACAATCAAGCCAACAATTCCTCCCAAACCAATCATGTGGGCGCTAATTTTCCATTTTAAGGTGATTACCAGGGTAAAGGCAACACAAAGAGTGGAACCCAGTAAAAATACCTGAAGCGCTTTAGGAACTGAGGAACCGCTCATTAAATAATAGGCAGAAAAGAACGAGATGGTTGTTAACACCAAAGGAATGATCCTTTCCTGCGAGGAATTCATCTGGATATTTAAAATAATCCGGCGATAAAGAAAGAGGGGGATAAAAAAGAGGGGGATTCCCAGCGTGCAAATAGCCACAAGCAAAAATACCGATCTCTTAAATTCAAATGGTAGAAATGAAATGTATGTTCCTGAATTAAAGAGTATCAATATTCCGAACATAGGCATCAACAAAGGATGCATTGCATAGGAAACTGTTTTGGGTATATCCTTAAGAAGAATTCTGGCCAACATGCTTTTATAATTCTTTTCTCAAACGTGCAACCGGAATATTCAACTGTTCCCTGTATTTGGCTACAGTTCTCCGGGCTATCTGATATCCCTTTTTCTGAAGGATTTCGGCTAATTCATCATCGGTAAGCGGTTTTCGTTTCGATTCAGCTTCGATACATTCTTCCAGAATCTTTTTAATTTCACGGGTTGAAACTTCTTCGCCTGAATCGGTCTGCATTCCTTCCGAAAAGAAATATTTAAGCGGGAATATTCCGAAATGCGTCTGAATGTATTTGCTATTGGCAACGCGCGAAATGGTGCTGATATCCAGTCCGGTTTTATCAGCAATATCTTTCAGAATCATGGGTTTCAGAAACATTTCGTCACCATCCTGAAAATATAGCTTCTGGTAATCAATTATTGCTTCCATGGTGGCCATCAATGTATTCTGACGTTGTTTGATAGCATCGATAAACCATCGTGCCGAATCCATTTTCTGCTTCACAAAACTTGCAGCATCTTTCATTTGTCCGGCTGATTTGCCTTTACCGCTATGGCTATAAGAATCAAGCATTTCGCTGTAGGTTTTGCTTACTCTTAACTCGGGTACATTACGCGAATTGAGGCTAAGCTGAAGTTCGCCATCCTCATTTTCAAGAATAAAATCGGGAATAACATGTTCGGCAACCTTACTGTGAGGATCGGAATAGCCTCCACCAGGTTTAGGGTTCAGCTTCAGAATTTCATCAACAGCTTCTTTCATCTGTTGCTCAGTGATATTCAGCCGGTCGATAATGCGGTCGAAGTGCTTCTTGGTGAACTCGTCGAAGTGATGTTTCAATATTTTCCTGGCCAGAACAACCTCAGGCTGGTTCTGGTCGCGGGTTTGAATCTGCAGAATAAGACATTCCTGCAAATCGCGGGCGCCAACTCCCGGAGGATCAAAATCCTGAATTATCCTGAGTATTTCAAGAAGTTCAAACTCATTGGTTTTAATGTTCTGCGAGAAGGCAAGATCGTCGGCAATGGCTTCCAGTTTGCGACGCAAATATCCATCGTCATCAATATTTCCAATGAGATAAAGGGCGAGCTCTTCTTTACGTTCGTCGAGATCGCGCAAACCTAACTGATTCTCGAGATAATCGTGAAACGAGAACCCAACCGAAAATGGAATATCGGGCTTGAGTTCGGGCTTGGAGTAATTATTCGAATTAAGTTTATATGATGGTGTATCGTCGTACTCATATTCGTCGAGCGTGACCTGGTGCTCTTCCTTGGCAGCCATATCATCAATCGATTCATCGGAATTTTCATCAGCACCTTCTTCCAAAGCCGGATTTTCTTCTATTTCTTTCTTGATACGTTGCTCTAGTTGCATAGAAGGTATCTCCAGCAGCTTTATCATTTGAATCTGCTGAGGCGAAAGTTTCTGAAGAAGTTTTTGCTGGAGTTTCTGTCGAAGCATATGGTTTCTCCTTTAGGACCTTTAGTTATTTCGTTTACCTACAAATTTAACGATTTTTTAGATGGAAAGTTCCAATAGAAACTTCTAAATATTGTCAGGTTCCGAAAGTTCTCTCTCAAAATACGGGCCAAAAATGGAAAAAGCCCGATAAACGGGCCTTTCCAATTATTTAATTCTATTTGATATTCAGAATGTTAAACTTTCTTAAAATTCAGCATTTTTTGGCGTTCTTGGGAACGGAATAACATCGCGAATATTAGCCATCCCGGAAATAAATAATAATAATCTTTCGAAACCTAAACCAAATCCTGCATGAGGTGCTGTTCCAAATTTACGGGTTTCGAGGTACCACCAAAGATCTTTTTGAGGTATACCCAGTTCATCAACTCTGGAAGTAAGTTTTTCATAACTTTCTTCACGCTGAGAGCCTCCGATGATTTCGCCAATTTTAGGGAAAAGCACATCCATGGCACGAACCGTTTTACCATCCTCGTTTTGTTTCATGTAGAATGCTTTGATATCCTTTGGATAATCCGTGAGAATAACAGGACGTTTGAAATGTTTTTCAACCAGATATCTTTCATGCTCCGACTGAAGATCAGCTCCCCAGAAAACAGGAAATTCGAACTTCTGATCGGCTTTCTCAAGAATTTTAATACCCTCCGTATATGTTAATCGTTGAAAATCGTTTTCAGTTACGAACTTTAATCTGTCGATCAGTTCCTTATCATACATTTCATTAAGGAATTTGAGATCGTCTTCACAATTCTCGAGCGCGTAGGTAATAAGATATTTCAGAAAATCTTCTGCAAGATCCATATTATCCTTAATTTCATAAAAAGCAACTTCAGGCTCAATCATCCAGAATTCGGCAAGATGGCGGGGTGTATTGGAATTTTCAGCGCGGAAAGTTGGCCCAAAGGTATAAATAGCGCCCAATGCCATTGCTCCCAATTCGCCTTCGAGCTGACCGGAAACAGTTAAATTGGTCGATTTACCAAAGAAATCATCCTCATAGTTAACCGATTTATCCGGGTTCAAGGGAATGTTTTTTAAATCGAGCGTTGTAACCTGGAACATTGCTCCGGCACCTTCTGCATCCGATCCGGTAATGATGGGAGTATGAAGATAGAAGAATCCGTTATCGTTAAAATACTTGTGAATAGCGAACGACATAGCATGACGAAGTCTCAGAATTGCTCCAAAAGTATTTGTACGGGGACGTAAATGAGCAATTTCGCGTAAAAATTCAAGCGTATGCCCTTTTTTCTGCAAGGGATATACTTCAGGATCGCATTCTCCATATAACTCAATTTCCGATGCCTGCATTTCAACACTCTGCCCCTGCCCCATCGATTTTACAATTTTACCCTGGGCTGCAATACATGCTCCTGTGGTAATTCTTTTCAATAAATCTTCCGAAAAGTTAGAAACCTCAACAACAATCTGAAGATTATTTATTGTCGATCCATCGTTTAATGCAACAAAAGCAACATTTTTATTTCCTCTTTTTGTGCGAACCCACCCTTTAACCAATATTTCGGTGTCGACTGGTTGCAAAGTAAGAACATCCTTTATTTTGAAACGCTCGTTCTTCATATATAATCATTTTTAACAAACCGCTAAAATAAATATTTTTATGCATTTGCTATAAACAAATTTTGAGTTGTCTAAACAAACTAAAAGTTTAACATAACAATAAGATTTAACTGTCGTTATAAAATATTTAAAAGAAATTTATAATTTAGCCACACCAACCCTTTAAAAATTATGGAAGAGATTAAGAAATTTATCCTTGTAACCTGGGATTTCACCGTTGTATCGGAGAATGCACTTGAACATGCAATTCGAATTTCCAGAACTATTGATCAGGAAATTAATCTTATTCATATTATAAAACCTGCGACTTCTGCTTCTGAGGTAGAAAGTAAAAGAAAAAAAATGGAAGTTTCTGCCGACGAAACTTTTAAAAAATTTGGTATTAAACCGGGTGTGATAGTGAAAGAAGGATCTATTTTCAAAGATATTGCCCAATATGCATCCGACAACAAGGCTAGCCTGGTAGTAATGGGCACTCACGGGATGACCCGCAGCCAGCGAATGTTCGGTAGCTGGGCTTTAAGAGTTATTGTTGGTTCGAGCGTTCCTTTTATTGTTGTACAAGACAAACCTGCCAGCCACGAGAAATACTCAAAGGTGGTATTCCCTGTCGATTTTAAATCGGAAAACAAAGAAACTCTCAACTGGGCAATTTATTTCGGAAAATATTTCAATTCAAAAGTTTACCTCTATAAATATCCGGTAAGAGATAAGTCGCTGCAGAAAAAAATCAATACCAATCTCAACTTCGCAATCAGGTTTCTGATTCAGAATAACCTTACATATGAGATTTTTTCTCCCGAAAAATCGAGCAACTTTACAAAGGAAACTATTGCTTTTTCAAAGAGCATAGATGCAGATATTATCCTCACAGTTACCACCAAATACATCAGCTTTCTCGATTACATGTTTGGTGCCAAGGAACAGTTTATGATTGCCAACAAGGAAAAGATTCCGGTAATGTGCATTAACCCAAAAGCAAACTTTGCTGCTGTTGGTCAGTTTATGTACGGACAGTAATTATTTGGATACAGTGTTCGATTGTGCTAATATTTTAGTGATATTGTAGATGTGATCTCCCAGTCTTTCGCAGCGCGAATAAATGTCGCTGTAGATTATTCCTGCTTCGTATTTATATCCCTTTTCCTGATTGCTCGAATATTCCTCTTTAAGAATATTCCTTAAGTTATCAATCTTTTCCTCGCAGCTTTCGGCTTTATCAATGGTTACCTGAGCATAATCTCTGCTTAAATTATCGTGCATTACTTCAATTGCCTCGTCTAAAAGGTCCAACATCTGATTAATGTTATTACGAATGTCTTGTGTAAACCAGATTTTTGCCTGTCTCTTTTTTCTGAGAGCTTTTGCAATGTTGTAACAGTTATCGGCAATACTTTCAAGGCTAGTATTAATTTTCAACATTATTTTTAACCGCTGGTTGGTTTCTGAACTCAATTCGCCCTGCCCGATTTTTGTTAAAAAGGAAGCCAGTTCCATCTCCATCTGATCGCAAGCTGCCTCCATGCCGCTTACCTCGAGAAATTCGTTATTGAATTCTTCATCATTTACTTCCCGAAACATCCTTTTTACAAGTTTAAACATGCCTCTGATGCGTCTCGAATAGTGTGTAATCTCCTTACGAGCCTGTAAAATGGAAATTTCGGATGTTGAAAATATAGTTTTCGAAAAAAAAGTCATCTTTAATTTGTTTTCGGTCGATTTGGATTTTACAAGCAAACTACTTAAACGAATTAAATTCGGAATAAACCAGATGAGTATGAGAGTATTTATTACGTTAAATGAAGTATGGATAATTGCCAGGGCCCAAGGAATGAGAGTATGATCGGAAAAAGCAGAACCATCAAAAGCTGACCTGATAATTTGATCGACACCTTTTAGAAAAAATGGAAAGATCGAAAGAACCCAGATAGCGCCAATCATATTAAATAAAAAATGAATTCGGGCAGCTTTTCGTCCATTTTCATTTGCAATAAATGCCGCTATATTAGCAGTAACCGTTGTTCCAATGTTCTCTCCTATAACCATGGCCGCCGCCAAAGGGAAATCAACAATTCCCAAAGCACTGAAAGAAAGAGTAAATACCAGAGCAGCACTGGAAGATTGAAACAAAGCTGCGATAAACATTCCGATAAAAACAAATAAAATAATGGATATAGCTCCCATTTTATTAATCCCTTCCAGAAAATGTACTATGGTTTGGTTGGATGTCAAATCTGGCAGAATATCGTATAACAAATCTAACCCGAAGAAAATAAAAGCAAAGCCCATTGCGAATTCACCCGCATATTTCAGCAAACTGCGCTTGGAAAAAAGCAATGGAAAACACAAGGCAACAATTGGAAGTACAAACTGGGAAACCTTTATATTCACTCCAATTGCAACAAAAAGCCAGGCTTTCAGAGTGGTTCCAATGTTGGCTCCCATAATCATGCCGGCGGCTTCGATAAGTGAAAGCAAACCTGCATTTACAAAGCTCACAATCATAACCGATGTGGCCGACGAACTTTGAATTACGGCAGTAGCTGCCAAACCCGTTGTAACACTTTTAAGTTTATTGGATGTTATTGCAGCAAGAATAGCTCTTACGCGGGAGCCAGCCATTTTCTGCAAAGCATCGCTCATCAGCTTCATGCCAAACAAAAAAACTCCTAACGAGCCAACAACACTTAAAATGCTAACGATAATGCCAAACATTTCTAATTAAATCTTTCCAAAAAAGTTATGCAAATTAACAACTCCCATGAATCGTTCATTCTGAATCATTTTAAGTTTATATTAATTATTTTTGCTGTTTAAAATCTTAATTTTATTGAAGTTATAGAGTTCAATTATTTTTTGATCACCTCAATAGCTCTTTTTTTAATACTTTGCAGACAAAATTTATAAAGAATATGCTCAGCTTTTCCGAATGTAAAAATAAAATAGATCAGGAGATTTCGAGATTAACGTTCCAAAACAATAAGCCCGATGAATTATACCAGCCAATAGCCTATATCCTGGGGCTAGGAGGAAAGCGTATCCGGCCTGTTCTCACGTTAATGGCTTGTGAGCTATTTGCCGAAAAGATCGAAGATGCTGTGCATCCGGCATTAGCTGTTGAAATATTTCACAATTTCACACTCCTGCACGACGATATCATGGACAAGGCGCTCATGCGCCGCAATAACCCAACAGTTCACCATAAATGGAACGAAAATATTGCCATACTCTCGGGCGATGCCATGAATATTATTGCATACCAACACCTTTGCCGCACAAAAACCGAATATATACCAGAACTAATCGACATATTTTCGAAGGTAGCCATCGAGATTTGTGAAGGCCAGCAACTCGACATGAATTTCGAAACCCGTAAAGACGTTACTCTTCCCGAATACCTCGAAATGATCCGGCTCAAAACTGCTGTTTTACTGGCAACGAGTTTAAAAATTGGGGCTAGTTGCGGGGGTGCTGATGAATCAGCAAAGGAAAAACTCTATTTGTTTGGCCTGAATCTGGGTCTCGCTTTCCAGGTACAGGACGACTTGCTTGATACCTTTGGAACCGAGGCGGAATTTGGAAAAAGTATTGGAGGGGATATTGCAGCCTGCAAAAAGACTTTTTTGTACCTGAAGGCACTTGAACTTGCTTCGATGGAAAAAAAGCAGAAGCTCGAAAGAATATACAACGATACTTCGGCAGAGCGAAATAAAAAAATATTAGAAGTTCTGGAGATTTTTAACGATTTAAATATTAAAAACATTGCTTCGGATATGGTTGCAAGCTATACCAATGCCGCTATGAAAGCCCTGGAAGAAATTAAGGTTCACAAATCAAAAGACGAACTTAAGAAACTTGCTTATCTGATTATGAACCGCAAAGCATAAAAAAAGCTTTGCATTGCTGCAAAGCTTTTTAATCCTCAGGCGCCTAATGGCTTATTATTTTTTGATGGTGAATTTAGTTGTTCCAATTAAGGCACCATCAGTAAATATGTCTACAGTATAGGTTCCAACAATTATTTTGTCGTTGTTATCCCAGAAAATACAAACATCAAGGTCTTTATTTTCATATTCAATCTGACGTTTGGCCGAGTAAACGATCTGCTGACCCTGGAAATCAAACACATCTGATTCCGAATAGGCCAATACCATTTCATCCGGACGGGTAATTCTGATGAACACTTCTTTTGTTCCTGCAGCGGCAATAGCATTTTCACGTAAAGTGAAACAAACTTTAAGTTTGGTAATGCGGGTGGATTTATCTTCATCTTTACCTCGTTTGTTGAGCGGTGTAACAACAATATTGGAAGTGGTAATAACTGCAGCTTTCTGAACCTTGGAGGAAAGATCCTCCTTTTCGGTCGAAAGCTTAACATTTTCTTCACGGGCAACATCCAATCTTCCTCTTACATCGGTATTTTCCTGAATAAGCTGCTGATTCCGGGTTGTTAAAGAATCAACCTGTGCGATATAACTTTTCAGCACATCGCGTAATGTCTTAAGCTCTTTTTCGTAAAGTTTGATTTTCTGGACATTGGAAGCCTGATAATTTAAAAGTTTTTTAATCTTTTCCTGTTGCTCTGTCAATTTCAGATTTATTGAATCATTATTGGTCTTCAATGCGTCGTATTCACCAATCAAATCCTGCAACTCATTTGTAAGCGATTTTTTTTGAGTTTCCAGATATTGTTCAGTTTCGTTCGCCTGCTTTTTGGTATCGTTAAGTCTGTAAAACAAAACTACAACAGCAGCAAGTAAAATAAGGGCTACTATTGTAAGTAAAATGGTTAAACCTTTGCCTGACTTAGGCTTTGTTTCATAATTATTTTCCATATTTATTTGGGTTAAAGGGTTTTCACAAAAAAACGATGCAAAGTTATAAATATTTTATACTAGCACAAAGTTTACGTCTTACTCTTGATTCTTATCCCATTCTGTTTCGAGATAATATGCACCCTGAGTAACAAAATTATTTGTCAGAAAAGCAGAATCTTCCGGAAAAACTTCAACAAAATTATCCAGCTCTCTTCCCGTATTAACCTTGGTGCGATAAAATTTCTTATCTCTAACTATAAAAGCAAAAAATTCGTTACCCTTTTTTATCAGTGAAGTTAAAGGAAGTGCATATACAACACGGGGGTTGGCCTTTATTTTAGCACTCACAAACATACCAGGTTTAAGTTCGTTATCAACTGGTGAAATATGTGCATGAATGGGAATACTGTTATTGTCGTTGTCAATTGCCTGACCGATAAATTCGATGCGTGCACTGAACTGTTTATTGGGAATAGCAGCCGGACTAAAGTTAATTGCCTGGTTTTGTTTTATATATAGTAAATCTCGCTCGAAGATATTTAACTGAAGATGTAAATGACTTTTATCTATGATTTCGCAGAGTTTTTCACCTGCAGAAATATACTTACCCCGGTTGGTATAAATATTAGTAATGTATCCTTCAACTGGAGAATTTATTTGAACTTCAGCCGAAATATCGTCTGCTTTCAGGTTATCCACATCAATTCCGAGCATTTGAAGCTGCTTTTTCAAAGAAATTTGTCTGGCCTCCAAAGTTTTAAAATCGGCCTCAGTCGATTGCATTTTCTTTAAAGATGTTGCCTGTTCGAGAGTTAATTCTCCCTGTCGCTTATATTCTTCTTTCTGAAAGTTGTAGCGACTGCTTACCTCAATGTATTCTTCCTGTAACCTAAGATAATCGGGATGTTCCAATACAGCTATTTTCTGTCCTTTTTTCACATACATTCCTGGAAGGATCTCTATTTCTTTAACGTTTCCGCCATTCACCGGAGATATAGTGAGATTGTTCTGGGGTGGAATTTCTATAGTTCCACTGCAATCTATTATATCTGAGATTTCCTTCTTTTGAATGCGATCCCATTTTACCTCTGAGAGTTTAAGCTGTTCATCAGTAAATTCAATTGCATTTGAATGGATTTGTTTTTTGCCGGTACCTTCAGGAGTTTTTTTGGAACAACTGGCAAAAAAAATAATAATCAAAGTAAATAAAAAAGCTCTCATGTGCTTAGTTTCTCCAAAAATACTAAATACTAAGGTTTAAGACAAACAAAATTAATTCCTGATTTATTAATTCAGATCCAGCTCATTTTGAAATCTAATTATTGCAGTTGCACCGTCTTTATTCATAAGTATTAATTCACCATCGAGACTTTGCAAAACAATTCCTCTGATAAGTTCGAAACCGATATTTGCTCTGCTAAAATCGCCCTCTATAAGGGCTTGGGGAAATCCTGGCCCATCATCTTTAAATAGTATTTGTATGTTATTGGCATCATTGGAAATATCGACCTTAATAAGCGCATGGTCGCGTTTATGAATGGCATGCTTAATTGAATTGGTGGTGAGTTCGTTAATAACCAAAGTGAGGTGGTGTGCCTGATTGCTGTTTACTTTAATTTTTGTTTTCGAAATTAGTATCTGAACCTTCTTTCCGGGAGGCGTACCCGAAGTAGCTGCCTGAATTACCTGATGGCAAAGCTGGCTTAATTCCAACGGCTGCCAGTTTTGAGCCGAAAGCATGCTATGTACTGTCGACAAGCTTTGGATACGACTTATCAAATCATTTAAGAATTCTATATAACCCGTGTTTTGGGTAACTTTTGCCTTGTTTTGCTCCATATGAAGCATACTGATAAGAGCTGCCAGGTTATTTTTTACGCGGTGATTCACTTCGCGCAATAAAACGGTAAGGGTTTCGGTATATTTCTTTAATTGTTCTTCGGCCTGCTTGCGTTCTGTTATATCCAGAAAATGGACCACAAAGTGCACCGGCTGATTTTCCGAATCATTAATAAGTCTCATATATTGCATCACCCAAACCGTTATCCCGGCAACATGGTAAAGTCTCTTTTCAAGTTTGTATTCCGAGATTTTACCCTGAACCAGACTTTTCATGTTCACCAAATCGTCACCATAATCTTCGGGGTGAGTTATGCATTGTAAATCAGTTCGTAATAGTTCTTCTTCTGTGTAGCCGATAATGTCGCAAACAGCCTGGTTAATTCTCAAAAATTGTCCATTGAGCGTTAAAATCCCAATTCCCTGCATGGACAACTCAATTGTCTCTTTCAGTTGTGTTTCACTCTGCTTGCTTTGCTGGTATAACGTTTTTAATTCTAAAGTCATTCTTTCGCAATTTTCTTCCACCTCAAGCTTTATTCTCGAAATTTCTTGCTTTGCTTTTTCATTGGCCTGTGCTAACTCCTGTTTCAATATGTAAAGCTGAAAAAGAAGAAAAAAAATACCGCCGCTTAGGAGGATTACAAAAATGTAAATGGTGGACAAACCGGTAATTAATAAAGTGATTAAACTCGCCAACAGAACAATAACAAAAAAGAAAAGGTAAATTTTATGGCGGTGTTTTATCATATTGCTATATTTATGAAGCTAATATAAACCAATCAAATTAAAAATATCCAGCATTGCTATTGAAATTATTCCACAAAACCAAGGATCTGACGGAAGATTTAATTTCGTTGCTTTATCCCAACCTCTGTGCTTCATGTAACGCAGCGTTATTTAAAGGTGAAAGGGAAGTCTGTACCCGCTGCAGATCGTATCTGCCTTATACCAGGTTTCATAACGATAAGGAAAATCCTGTAGCACAGCTTTTCTGGGGAAGAGTGCTTGTCGAAAATGCTACTGCTTATTTCGTTTTCCATAAAGGAAGCCGTTTTCAGAAAATTCTTCATAAAATAAAGTACCGCAACCACCAGTCGTTAGGTGTTGAAATTGGCCGTTGGTTTGGACATGAATTACTTCAAACAGATTTTGAAGCCGTGGATATGGTGGTTCCTGTTCCCCTGCATCCAAAAAAATTTGAAAAGAGAGGTTACAACCAAAGTGAACTAATAGCCCGCGGAATTTCTGAAGTTCTCTCCAAACCTTTGAAAAGTAACTTTCTGAAAAGAGTAATTGCCAATCCTACCCAGACCCGCAAAGGAAGATACGAACGCTGGACCAATGTTGAAGGCATTTTCGAACTTACCGATATACGCGCCGCCGAGAACAAACATATTCTGATTGTTGACGATGTGGTAACAACAGGATCGACACTCGAAGCGTGTGTAAGCGCCGCGCTAAAAGCTCCGGGAGCCAAAGTAAGTGTTGCCGTTTTGGCAATGGCTTAGTTAAACTGGTAGGAGAGGAGCGTAGTCACTACATTGTTATAAAGTCCGGGCTGCCTGAAATGAATAGGATCGTTCGGATGATCGGATATGGGCACAAGCGAATAGGAAAAAGTAACCGATATTCCCAGCTTTTTAGCCAATTTATATTGAATGCCAGCCATTGCCGAGAGATCAAAACTACGGAAATGTATGGCATCATCATTCAACGGACCGTTTTCATCTTCAACGGAATATTTAAACAGGTACCCAAACCCGGGACCAAGATGCCACGAGAGTCTGGATGTTTGATTGTACCGCAGCAATATAGGCAATTCAATGTAATTCAGCTTACTAACATATTTGCTCAAATCGTTTTCGGTTACCTTTTTGCTTGCCCCTTTCTGCATAAATCTTATTTGCAGCTCTCCATCAAGCTTTTCCGAAATAGCTGTACTTGTAAATGCCCCAAAAGCCAAACCAAATTTGTTATAGCCGGCGTAAGTGTCTCCGTCGACCTGGCAGGCATTGAAACCGGCTATCAGTCCACCGTTAAACCTCTGAGCGGTGACATTGATTGTAAATAAAACCGCAACAGTTATAAGGAGAAAATTTCTCATGGGTTGATTTTAAAGTAGTCCAGTAACTTTTCTTTCATCAGTTTTACTCCAACGCCGGCTTTTTCCTTTATAAATTCCATGCGCCCTGGCATCGAAATGGCAACATCGTTGGGATCAACCAAAAAAATAGGAGCGGAGCGTGGCACATAACTTACCAGTCCGGCTGCCGGATAAACATTGAGCGAAGTTCCCACCACGGCAAATGCATCGGCAGTCTGGGTTATTTCGGCGGCTTCTTCAATGGCAGGAACAGCTTCTCCAAACCATACAATGTGTGGCCGCAGTTGTTCGCCACGCCTGCATTTGTCGCCCCAGTTCAGTTCTTTGTAGCCAATATCCTGAATATCGTCTTCGTACTTTGTGCTGCGCACTTTTGTGAGTTCGCCATGCAAATGGAGAATATTTTTGCTTCCGGCCTTCTCGTGCAGGTTATCCACATTTTGTGTGATGATATAAACATCAAAATACTTTTCAAGATCGACCAAACCTTTATGACCATCGTTGGGCAGCGCCGTTTCAAGTTGTTTGCGCCTGTCGTTGTAAAACTGAAGCACCAGTTGCGGATTTCTGTACCAGCCTTCAATACTTGCAACTTCCATTACATCGTATTGTTCCCACAATCCACCCATATCGCGGAAGGTTTTTAGTCCGCTTTCGGCGCTGATCCCGGCTCCGGTGAGTACAACAAGTTTCTTTTTCATAGATAGGTGTTTAGGTGTTAGGTATTTAGGCTATAGGTTTATTAGCAGCTTTGAAATTAGTATGACTATATTTTCCTAAACCGCTAATATCTAAACCCCTAAACTCCTTTTCCCGGTTATTAACATTTAATGAACACAAAATACTGGCTTTTTGTCGAAAATGTAAAAGAGTTTCGCATTATTTTATCCACACTAAAACGCTAATTTAGCAGCGATTTTTAGTACGATGATTGAACAATCTACCATAGACCGCATTTTTGATGCTGCCCAGATTACTGAGGTGGTGCAGGATTTTATTTCCTTAAAGCGGCGCGGGGTGAATTATTTGGGAAATTGTCCGTTCCATAACGAAAAAACGCCTTCGTTCACGGTTTCACCGGCTAAAAATATTTTTAAATGCTTCGGTTGCGGAAAAGGGGGTAATGCCGTCCATTTCATAATGGAAATTGAGCATATGACTTACTACGAAGCTTTAAAGCACCTGGCCAAAAAGTATCATATCGAAGTTGTTGAAACCGCTCAGAAAGAAGAAGATGTACAGGTAAAAAACGACCGCGAAAGTATGATGGTACTTTCTTCGTTTGCCCAGAAGGTCTTTACCACGAATCTTTTCAACCATGAGGAAGGTAAGGCTATCGGCCTGAGTTATTTTAAAGAACGAGGTTTCCGTAAAGATATCATCGAAAAGTTTGAGCTGGGATATTGTCTCGAGGAACGCGATGCCTTTACAAAAAAAGCAAAAAAGGAAGGTTACAAGCTTGAATACCTGGTAAAAACCGGTTTTACAATCGAAGGCGAACATGGTGCTTTTGACCGTTTCAGCGGACGTGTGATGTTTCCCATTCACAACCTTGCCGGTAAGGTAATTGCTTTTGGTGGCCGTATTCTGAAAACCGACAAAAAATTTGCAAAATACCTCAATTCGCCCGAAAGCGAAATTTACCATAAAAGCAAAGTGCTTTACGGGATTTACCATGCCCGTAAGTCGGTTATGCAGCTCGATAAATGCTATCTGGTTGAAGGTTACACGGATGTTATTTCTATGCACCAGGCCGGCATTGAAAATGTGGTGGCTTCGTCGGGAACATCGCTTACCGAAGATCAGATAAAGCTTATAAAACGGTTTACGCCCAACGTTACCATCCTTTACGACGGCGATGCTGCCGGTATAAAAGCTTCGCTGCGTGGTATCGACATGGTGCTTGAGGAGGGATTAAACGTTAAGGTTTTGCTGTTGCCCGATGGTGAAGACCCTGATTCCTTTTCCAGGAAAATGGGTGCAGCCGAGCTTGTTGAATATCTGAACAGCCACGAAACTGATTTTATCACCTTCAAAACGAATCTGCTGCTTAAGGATGCTGAAAACGATCCTGTTAAACGAGCCGCCATCATCAGCGATGTTGTTAAGTCTATTTCGATTATCCCAGATACCATCAAACGCACCGTTTATATTAAGAATTGCAGTCGCTTGCTGGATATCGAAGAGAGTATTTTATACACCGAAATAAGCAAACTTCGCAAAGAGAAGCCCGAAAGGCAAACTCCGGTTCAACCAAAAACTGTTCCGGCTCAAACAACAACCTCCGAAAATAAAGCGCTCGAAACTGCCGAAAAAGAGCTTATCCGCATACTTCTCACATATGGACCCCAAATTATTCATCCTAAAGAAGAAGGAGCTGAAGGTCACGATATTTCAGTTACGGAGCTAATGATCACCGAAATAGAGCATGATGAACTTCAATTCTCGAATGCAGGATTTCAGAAAATTTACGATGAAATAAAGCTCTGTTTTCAACAACACAAAGATATTGACAGCAAATACTTTATCCAGCACCCCGATGACGTTATCAGCCGGCTGGTGATCGACATGTTTGCTACTCCACACAATCTCAGTAAAATCTGGAAGCGCAACGAAACTTTCATCGAAACCGAGGATATGAAACTGAAAACGCTTATTCCCGAATGTTTGATGGCCTTCAAAAGCAAAAAAGTGCAGGCTATGCTTAAAGAGACTGAAGTATTGATGCTAAAAGCACAGCAGGAGAAGAATATGGAAGAAATTATGGGCCTCCAGCAGCGATATATTATGCTAACCAATTACAAAAAAGAGCTTTCGAAAAATCTTGGTAACCGGATAATCATCTAACTCTCACAATTACAAATAGTTTTAAGTAAATACATTTATCAAATTTTAATTTGATAAATATCAGTTTCTTCGTAACTTTAATAAAAAATAAGGTCCTGACTATTTCATCTTTAAACTCAAACACAATGAGTATCAACCTTATCAGCTACTTAAAAGACCGCTACCAGGAAATTGATCTGAAAACTGCCGATCCTGGCCCTATTGTCACCATAGCACGCGAAATGGGTTGTCCCGGCAAATGTGTTGCACGCTTACTTACACAAACATTAAACGAGCGAAAGGTAAATTCCTTAAAAAAGCATGAATGGAAGTGGGTTGGAAAGGAAATATTTGCCGAAGCTGCCCAGGAACTGAATCTGGAACCGCAGTTAATTAAGCAAGTCTTTGAAGAAAAGCGTGGTATTTTCGATGAAATATTGAGTGCGCAATCTTCCAGATATTACAAAAGCGATAACAAAATTTTGAATACCACCGGCAAAATTATCCGTTCCATGGCAAATCACGGGAATGTGGTAGTTGTTGGCCGGGGGGGTATTGCCTTTACCCGCGATATTCAAAAATCGCTTCACATTTTCCTCGAAGCGCCTTTGGAATGGAGAGCTTCCCGGATAAGCGAAAAATATAATTTATCCATCCCCGAAGCCAAGAAGTACGCCCAGGAAATAGATGCCCGTCGTGAAAAATACCGCGAGTTTTTTAAAGGAAAAAATACCGATTATACCTGGTTCGATTTACGCTTTAACTGCATGACATCCAAGCCAGAAGAAATTGTTGAAGTAATTATTAAAATGGCTGAGCTGAGACGGCTATTCTGATTCATCGTTTACATCGGTAAAAAATTCCGAAGCTATCCTGTCGGCAATAAACTTCCCTTTATTGTTAAGTTTTATAATATTAGGTCCAAAATCAAGGTACTCTCTATATTTATCTGCTGTTTTAGTAGTTTCAAGCGCATAGCTTTCGCCAAACTTCAACTTTATAGTATTCAGATTTATCCCCCACATGGTTCTCAGATTTGTGAGAATATAGTCGTTAAACTGCTCCTCTTTGGTCAGAACCTCCTCTTCAAAATATCCGGCTCCTGTACCTGCTTTTTCAATATAAACCTTATGCAGTTTGGTGT
>JAEYWD010000103.1 GCA_023429135.1 Bacteroidota bacterium
CTTGGAATCTTTTTTGGACAGACCGCTTTCTGCGGCAATTGCATCAATTAATTCTTGTTTGTTCATAGAAAAAATAATTAGAGGTTTTAAAAAATGGTTTTTCCAGACATCTAAGATAACTTCTGAAGTCCGCATTTGTTGCGAGCTTTTTGAGAAATAGTCATAAAAATATTAACAATCTGTTCATAACATCTGTAGGCGTTTAGGTAATTCATTCATTATCATGTATTTATTAAAAAGTACGTCAAACCCTCTCCAGCACTGACTTCTGCATTTTTTTTCATTTTTTAGGACTTTACAGACCTCATTTTTCGGAAAATTGTGTAATTTTTATTCCAATTTAGTATTCAAAATGAGCATAACCGTTAAAAGGAATACAAAAAACCAGCATAAAAACTCCGATATGGGCAAAGTTTTATCAAGTAACAATATCAGTTTCGATACATTAAAAGACAGTAAAGACTTTCTGAAGTTTATTCTTAACGACATTACCAGTTGCGTTCTGCTTTTAGATAAGGATATGATGCTTTACGCATTTAACGATCCGCTGAAGAATATTTTCTCAAACAGGCCCGATGAACACCTGCTTTACCAACGATGCGGTGAAGCTATCGGATGTGCCTTCTCGGTAGAGGAAATGAAAGATTGTGGTAAAACTTCCAAATGCACCACCTGCGAATTACGCGAGTCGGCCCTTTTGGCTTATGTAAACCGTAAAAATGTATACAAGGGTAAATTGGCCCGCGAATTTTACAAAACCGATTCGTCCAAAGCGCTTAAATATCTTCAGTTCTCAACCAGGGCATTTTATTATAACCAGGAGTATTACCTCATCCTGATCATAAGCGACATAACTCCACTTACAGAGTTGCCCGATAGTTTTATGTAATAAGCTTTATTCGTACCGTAAAGCTTCAACCGGATTTCGGTGTGCAGCCCTGTATGCCTGGTAGCTTACCGTTGCAATTGTAATAACAATGGCTGTAAAGCATGCAACCAGTAAAATGTAAATATCGATGCTGGTATGGTATGCAAACTGGCTTAGCCAAACATTCATAATATACCACGCCAGAGGAATAGCAATAATTCCCGCCAGGATTACCCATTTAACAAATTCTCCCGATAAAAGCTTAAGAATACTCATTTCCGAAGCTCCCAACACTTTTCGAACTCCAATTTCTTTCGTGCGTTGTTCGGCAAGATAGGAGGCTAGTCCCAGCAATCCTATGGCGGCAATAAAAATTGCCAGAATAGCCATATACATAAAAAGGTGTGCCAGCTTTACTTCTGACTTGTAAAGGTTATCGAACGATTCATCCAGAAATTTATATTCTAAAATGAAATCGCCACTTATTTCATTCCATACTTTTCTGATATGGTCAGTAGTCTGTTGAGCCGATCCGTTAATCAGAATGCTTGCAGTGCCTGTATATTGTGGTCGCCAGGCTATAACCAAGGGTGCAACCGGTGAGTGTAGGGAGTTATAATAGCAATCCTTAATTACTCCCAGAACTTCCATTTTCCTGTCGCCAGTTCCTATTATTGCTCCTATGGGATTTTTTAACCCGAAATATTTAACAGCTTCTTCGTTAATGATAACTTTTTCCTGATCGGTTGGGTTAGAACGGTCGAAATTTCTGCCCTGAATAACTTGTAGGTTCAGGGTGCCAATAAACTCTGGTTCTGTTCCCAGAAAGGTGAATTGTTTATTTTCGTTGTCTACCATCACCGATTCCTGCCAGCTTATATTACCGAAAGGTTGAGTTGAAAAGGCAACAGAACTGATATTTGCATCCGACAGAAGTTTTTGCCTGAATGTTTCGCGGTTTTTCAGGAGCTGTTCGTTTAACCCGACTACCAGAACTTGGTCCTTATCGAAGCCCAGGTCCTTACTTCTGAAATAGTTCAGTTGTTTATAAACGGTTAAGGTTGCAATAATCAGGAATATCGAAATGGAGAACTGGAATGTGATAAGTACCCGCCTAAATATCAAGGAGCCTTTGCCGCTGGTTTTTTCCTTTTTCAAACTACTGACAGGTTTAAGCCGGTTTAAATAGAATGCAGGATAAAGTCCGGCAATAATGCCAATCAAAATGGGAAACGGAACAGCAATTATCAGTAGCCAAATAGAAATTTCGTCGCCATAAGTAATCTCACGGTTTAAGAGGTTGTTGGCCACTGGTCGCAATAATTCAATTAAAACCAATGCCAGCTCGGTAGATATAATGGTAATCAGGATGGCTTCTCCAAGAAACTGTAATATAAGACTGCTTTTACCCGCTCCCAGCACTTTTCTTACACCTATTTCCTTAGACCGGTTGCCGGCCCTGGCTGTTGTTAAATTAATAAAGTTAACACAAGCAATTACTACAATAAAAACCCCGATTGACATAAAAAAGATGAGCATACTCTTGTTCCCTCCAGGATTGCCAATATTGTACTTTACCTGGGTAAAATAAATTTCCTTCAGAGGCCTCAACTGGAAAAAAGGCTTACTGTCGACCCAATTGGCTTTGCCGGTATAAAACTGTATTATTTTATTTGCCAGAAGTTTTGGATCGGTATTGGGTTTTAGCCGGAAGAAAGTATGATAATTCCATTGGCCGTAACGGTTCAGAAAAGTGGAATCGTTATAAATGTGCTGCAAGGTTGGGAAGTAGGCTATAGCATTGGTTTTAATGTGAAAACGCGGAACATCTTTGATAACACCTGTTACAGTGAAATTGTGTTTGTTATTTATCTGCAATGACTGGCCTAAAGGATTGTCGTCACCAAACAGCCTTTTAGCCTCCGATTGGGTGAGAATTACCGAGAAGGGTACTTTTAAAGCAGTGTTCGGATTGCCTTGAAGGAATTCAAAAGTAAATATGTTGAGCATGGCCGAATCGGCGTAGAGCATGTTTTGCAGCTTGATAAGTTTTTCATCCTTTTTTACAGTTAGCGATGCGCCTTCAAAGCCAGATATTCGGGTGAAATCTTCAATTTCGGGGAAATTTGCAGCCAGCTCAGGACCGTATGCAGTTCCAAGGATGGCCCAGTCTTCGGTTTCGAGCCTGTATATGTCTTTATAATGCTTGTTAAAGCGGTCGGTTTGGTACTCGTTATTGACATAAAGAAGTATAAGCGCAAATACAGTAATGCTTATGGTGAGGCCGAGAATTATAATTAGAGAATATCCCTTCTGACGGCTGATATTTCGAAATGCGGTGATTAAATAATTGCGAATCATGATTAAAAATGTTTTGTTGTTTATTCGTATCTTAAAGCTTCCACCGGGTTGCGGCTTGCAGCACGGTATGCCTGCCAGCTAACAGCTATAAGGGCAATGGTAAGGGCAAGCATGCCAGCCGATGTAAAAATCCACCAGCTAAGTCCGGTTTTGTAGGCAAAGTTTTGTAGCCACCGGTGCATTACATACCAGGCAACAGGTGTGGCGATAACAAAAGCAACAGCGGTCCAGATAATAATCTCCTTCCATAACAGGTAAATCATCTGAAACATTGTACCACCGTTTACTTTTCTGATGCCGATTTCTTTGGTGCGAAGCAGGCTTATAAAATTCGATAATCCGAAAAGGCCCATAGCTGCTATGAGAATTGCCACAATGGTGAAACTCAGAATAATTGTTGATAGCTTGGATTCCGCTTCGTATTGTTCTTCAATTTTTCCTTGTAAGGTGCTGCTTTCAAAGTTGACGTCGCCGTTTATTTTATCCCATATGTCTTTAACTTTTGGTAGAGCAGCTCGATAGTCGACTTTTGTTTTGATGGCCATCTCGAAAAATGTTTGATTATTTATAACCATGTAAGCAGGAGTAATTTTGCTGTGGAGATCGTGGATGTGAAAATTTTTCACCACACCATTCACAGTTCCGAAAGGTAATTTGGTTCCGATTATTTCTTTTAGTCCCAGTTCGCTGATAGCAGCTTCGTTGATGATTACTCCATCCTTTGCCGGACTGTCTTTGGAGAAGTTTCGACCTTCCTTGATTGTTAGTCCGAGGGTCTCAACAAAATCGTAATCTGTTAACATTGCTTCCAGGTATGCAGTTTTTGAAGGATCGTCAATTCTTGGAACACCCATCGACATTCGACCTGGTGAAGGTGGTATAAGCAACGCAGCAGTTACCGATTGTACTTCGGGCAATTTCAGTAGCTCCTGTTTTAAGGTTTGATAGTTTGTTTGTGCGCCAAAATCGTTTAACCGAATGGTAATTACGTTTTCAGTTGTTATACCCGGATTATAATTTGCTACAAACTTTAATTGCTTAACTATTGTAGCTGAACAGATTATTAGCGCAATAAATATGGTTACCTGGGCAATAACAAGTGTTTTCAGGAAGGTAGAATGGACACCTGAGCGGGCATTGCTTCCCCGTAAAATTACAATAGGATTAAATCTATTGAGATAAAAGGCAATATATAATCCCGAGACAATACCCACCATTAAGGTGATGGACAGCACTCCGGCAATAAAAATCAAATTCTGACCGTACTGCACCACAAGATTTTTATCGAGCAACGAATTGAGAACAGGTAATATCAATTCGGTGAAACAAATGGCCAGCGGTAAGGAAATGACCGATATGGTTACCGATTCGAACATAACTTGTTGCAGCAGTTTGCCAAAGTCGGCCCCACTGGCTTTTCGTATCGCTATTTCTTTGGATCGTTTTTCGGATTGTGCCAGTGACAATATCAAATAGTTAAAACAGGCAATTATTAGTATTAAAAGCGCTGTGGCCGAAAAAATGTAAATATTGCTGAGCTTTCCGTGAGCCCAGTTATCGAAAGGGATGTTAGAAGAATGGAGGTAAATTTTATCGTATCGCTGTAAGGTATAAGCTGAGCCATCTTTTTGGTTAATATGTTGTTTAAAGCTGTTGTTTATTCTCTTGATTAAAGTATTTGCATCGTTACCCGGATTAAGTTTTACAAGTGTCGAGAAGAAATTATGATCCCATGCGTCTTTCCATTCCTTTGGTTTTTCGTCGTTGCCATAGGTTATAAGCATCTTCATCAGGTTTTTCTTTCCAAAATCGATGTTCCCCAATAAATTGATTTTTATGGAAGAGTTTGCAGGTAAATCCTTATAAACTGCCGAAACGGTTACAAGTTGATCTTCGCCTTTAATCGAAAGTAAAAGGTTTTTTCCGACCGCAGAGGTATTGTTGAAATATTTGTGCGCAATAGATTGTGAAATGACTATATTGTTGATCTCAGTCAAAGCCTTGCTCTCATCTCCTTCAACAAAGTCGAAGGTTAAGATGTTGAAAATTGATTGGTCGGAAAACAGGAAACCGCCTTCCTCAGTAACCCCGGTACCTTGTTTTACTTTTATTTTTCCGAGATCTACAAGTCTTGCAAAATTTTCAATTTCAGGAAATTCCTGCTTTGCTGCCGGACCAAAGAGAAAAGTCACATTAGACGAAGTTGTTTTTCGCTCTCCTTCAAAAAGGTTGACCCGGTAAACATTTTTCCGGTTCTTCTGGAACGAATCCATGCGAAGTTCGCCTATCACAAACAGCATAATGATAAAGCAACTTGCCAGCCCGAGCGAAAGTCCGAAGATATTAATAAACGATGTGGCCTTATTTCTTAAAAGGCTGCGGAGATATGAGATGAGGAAATTTTTAAGCATAAGAAATGGTTTTAATTATTCGTACCGGAGTGCTTCAACGGGATTTGTCACTGATGCTTTTATAGTATGAAAACTGGTAACAACGAGCGTAATTACTAGAATTATGAGGGTTCCGGCAATGAACTCCCAGGACTGCATGCCGGCTTTATATGCGGCTGGCATAGCATTGGTAAATACATAATAAGCAGCGGGGCACGCAAAAACAGATGCAAACAACACCAGAAGGATGTATTCCCTGATCAGAATGAAGAATATGTTGAATGCCGTTCCTCCATGAACTTTCCTGATACCTATTTCTTTGGTGCGGCGTTTGGTGCTGAATGAAACAAGGCCAAGCAACCCAATAATTGCCAGCAAAATGTTCAGGACAGAGAAAAATGTAAAGGTGTTGCTGATGGAGTTATAAGTTTTCAGGTTATTATTGTCCTTCAAATGTTCGGTGTATATTTTTATTTCGAATGCATCAGTAGGGAAGAAGGTCTCCAGTTCGGTTTTTAAAATATTTTTTGCTTCACTTAATTTGTCAGGCGCAATGCGAAAGGAATAATTCCATGAACCCAAGGTAGTATCGTCTTTGAGTTCGATCATACATGGCATTATTTTATTATGAACTGAATTCAAATGAAAATCTTTCATAACCCCCACAACTTCATATTTTCCGTCGTAAATTTTTTTGCCTATAGGATTGTCCCAGCCAAATTGTTTCAAGGCGGTTTCGTTTATGAGACATCGTTTTCGAAAATCGCCCGGATATTCCCGCGAGAAGTCACGACCCTGAGTAATTTTTATACCCAGTGTTTTAACATAGTCGTAGCTTACAGTATTCCGACGAACATCAACTTTTTCGTCAGCCTGACCTCCTTCCCAGTTCATAATTGACCCGTCGCTTCCATTGAAAGGCAGGTTATCCGAAATGGCCATATCTAAAATTTCCGGATGCTGAAGCACTTTATTTCGAAGAGCTTCGAAACTCTGTTTTTCGTCCGAGCGAATTTCTGCAAATATCAGGTTCTCCTTATTGAATCCAAGGTTTTTATTCATCATAAATTTAACCTGGCGGCTCATGGCTATGGAGCTTACAATTAAAAAGATTGAAATTCCGAATTGAAAGGATACCAATACTTTTTTTAATCCAACCTTACTTTTTTTACCTTTAAAAATATTGGACCGGAAAAGCTCGACCGATTTGTACGACGACATTATCAGGGCAGGGTAAATTCCGGAAAGCAGTCCTATAACCACAGCCCACATAATCATTTTAAGAGTAAAAGTCCAGTGGCCGGCATACGAT
>JAEYWD010000121.1 GCA_023429135.1 Bacteroidota bacterium
CAACAAGGATCATGACTATATTGAGTCATTCGGGTTCTCGGTAACCAAAACGCAACCACTCGAGATGGAAGTCGATTTAATTACTGAAGAAAAAGATAAAAACACGGAAGTGTGCGTGGGTTTCCAAATTCTTTATAGTGATCCGGTAAAAAAATAATAATGCCTATACGTTTTAAGATGAAAAAAGCAACAATATATAAGATCCTGGTTCTGGCCCTCATTATTTCCCTTTCAGGATGCCGGTCGAACACAACTCCCGGAGAAAACAGTCAATCAGTTGACGATACCGATTCGACAAATGTTTTAAGCGAATTAACAGAGAACGATAGCTTAGAAACAGCCGACGATTCGGACACCTCGGAGAGAATTGAAATTATGCTTCTCCCCTCGCCCGACGAAATACTAAACGAAATTTTAGGAGGGAACTTTAACTACAACAACTCTTTGGTAAATAGTCTGAAGAATGAAAATAAATACCTTAGTGTAAAGGCACAGGCGCTAAATCTGGGCATATACTTAACCGACCTGGCTTACATCAATTTAAACAACGATAAAACGGGAGCTTTTCAATACTTCAGGGTAATTAGAGAGATATCCCAGAAACTGAATATTTATCAGCCATTTTATGGCGATCTTTTCAATCGCGTTCAGAAAAATATTGCCAATCAGGACTCGATGAACAGTATCTTTAAAGAGATATATTATCAAATGCTTGAAACACTGGAGGCTTCCAGGCAAAACGACATTTACGCATTTATAGTTACGGGGGCCTTAATTGAATCTCTGTATATCCCTACGGTAAGCATCGAAAAAACGAATGAATATGAAGTTGTTGCCACCAAAATATTTGAACAGAAATTTATTATTAATAATTTTTACGACCATCTGTCTCAATATAAGAAAGAAAAGTATATCCGCGATGTGATGATGATTCTGGGAGATATTCGGGACATCCTGAATAAGGCAGCAACAAAATCGACCGAAAAAGTAGTTATTCAAAAAGATAAAGGGAATTTTACAATTAGCGGCGGAGATGATATTGTTGTTACCGAGCAAATGTTTAAAACAATTAGCGAAAGAATTAAAGAAATCAGAAGCGAAATTGTAAATTCTAACTGAGAATGAAAATCAGAGTTCTTTTGATATTAATAGTTTTCTTCGCCTACTTTGCTTCGGGAGCATCTCAATCGTGCAGTGGTTTTTATAAAACATCGCGGTGCGGTTTAAAGCAAACCTCGGATTTTAAACAATATGGTCAGGCAAAAAGTGCTGCAGTTTTAGTTGGGAAGGAATACAAATACGAAGCTATCCTGTACGGCATGAAAGACTATATAATAGGCGCCTGTACAGAAGCCGGCTATAAAAAAATTCACCTGAAAATAACAGACAAAAAAAATAACGAGGTAATTTACGATAACGAGGAGGACGATTATAACACCAATGTTGCTTTTTCGATTGAAACAACTACTACTGTAGAAATTACGGTAGAGGTAATCTCGGAAAAAGACGGGACAGAAGATCCAGAACAATACAGAGTTTGCCTGGGTGTTCAGATTCTATGGCGGAAAATACCAAAAATGGGATTCAAATAAATTTAATGAGAGCAGCAATCGGGCTTATTTTTTTTATTTCCATGAAATGCTTTGGTCAAAACATGGTTCCAAACCCTGGTTTTGAAGAATTCAGAAATTGCCCCGATAATTTTACAGTCAAATATCGTAACGAACTGGTTCCGGGATGGAGTATGCCTACCAAAGGAACTGCCGATTATTTCAACAGTTGCACCAGAAATCAGGTTGGGGTGCCTCAGAATTTTATGGGCTATTGCCTTCCAAAGGAGGGAATGGCTTATGCAGGTTTAATACTTTTACTGGATCCACCCAAAAAACCAACAAAAGAAAAACTAATCAATTATAGGGAGTATCTGCAAACAGAACTAATCCGGGAAATGGAAAAAGACAAAGAATACGAAATAACATTTTATTATTCGGTGGCATCCTATTCAACATACGCTATAAATCGCATTGGAGTTTACATCTCGAAAGAGCCTGTTGGAAATAAACGCAACTCTGCGGTTTTAAATAATAAACCTCAATTAGCTGTGGATACTTTTTCAATTAACGCGGAAAATGATGTATGGCAAGAGTTTAAAGCTGTTTACAAGGCTAAAGGGGGAGAAAAAATAATTACTATAGGAAACTTTTATGATGACAACCAAACATCGTTTACAACATGTGATCTGTCGGGATTAAGCTCCGTCAAACGATCCAGGGTTATAAGTGAACAAATTTCCTATTATTATTTTGACAAATTTTCGGTAACAGAACGGCTTTAAAAGAAAACAGGTCGTTAAAAATGACTTCTAACGACCTGTTGTGCTCCGAAAAAACATTACTGATTCCGCGAGTTGAATTTCATTTTCTGGTTAATACTTATAAACAAAACTAATTGATATATAGAGTCATTTGCATTGTTGGGGGGGTGCAATTTGGCTGTCTATTGCGGGTAACTTAATTCCGTTTTCAAAGAGCATTTGTTATTAATCAAAAAAACCGACGGAAGTAATCACTCTTTTTAAAGTATTTTTTATTTTTTTTATAAGAATCTGGTAACATGTTGCAGGAAAACCCATTGGTGCCTGAAAAATAAAAAAGCTGCAAATGCTATCCTTTCAAAGAAGTAACATTTGCAGCTATACTAAAGATTAATTGTTAGTTCAGCTTCGAAGCGTTATTCAATAAATAAGCTTCTGCTTCGGTATTCCATAAGCCATTATGTTTTTTACATAACTCGGCCAGTTGAGCATATACCGGGTTCGATTTCCCTTTACCTTCAAACTCTTCAATGGGAATAAGAGGCATCTCAATATGATTGTAAATTAATTTCTTACCACCTGGAATATTAGGAAGATTCAACGTTGTTTCAATTACAGCATTAATACCGCCTATGTGTGTTACCAGACCTGCCGGATCCAGACCTTTGTTCATAAGTGCCAATGCTTCATTCATATCATCGGTATTCCCACCGCTGGTGCCAACCACATGGGTAAATGCATAATGTACATTGTAGAAATTCAAAGGCGCCTTAAATTCAGGGTTGGACGGACCAGCAAAGAAATTGAGACAACCGTCGAAACCAAGAATATTATCGGCTACTTCCACCACAGAAGCCACAGGGGCAAATACAAACACGTCGTCGTAACCGGTTCCGCCGGTGAATGCTTTTAATTCTCCGGCAACATCGATCATAGAAGAGGTGTTAATATAACGTAAATCTATTCCCTTTTCTTTGGCTGTTTTTACACTGTACAGCATCTCAGCTCTGTCCAGGCGCTTCTGATCAATATCGGTCACAACAAGTAAAGAGGGCTTTCTATCTTCGCGGCGAAGCACATAATTAATAGCTGCTAATCCCATGGGACCAACACCTGCCAAAATGGCCATTTTACCGCCGGCTACAATCTCATTCTTATGAACATAAGATCCGGGAGTGGTATGGTAGTTGGCATGCATAGCGCCGATAACACACGAGAGCGGCTCCGACAAAGAGGCCGGATAATAACCTTCGCCTTTATAAGGCAACAAACATCCCAACTCCATTACCTCGTTAGGAATAACCACATAAGTTGCATCGCCGCCAATAAAACGGTACGAATAACCCGGTGCGCCAAGCACGCCTACCGGACTGTCCTTATAATTTAAAGCAGGCTGAATAGAGAATTTATCGCCAACTTTAAACTGGCTTTTCCATTTCGAACCAATCTCCACCAATTCCCCTGCAAATTCATGACCTATAATAATCGGATTTACATTTACATCCTGAGGAATACGTTTATGATCCGTAGCCTGGGTTGCTGCTTTGTACGACGACATGCAGATACTGTCGCATACAACTTTTGCAAGAATTTCGTTATCCTTAATCGCCGGAAGCTCAAATTCCTCAAGCCTCAGATCCTTTTTTCCATACAGTCGTACTGCTTTCGTTTTCATATGTTTTTTTTTATTTAGTCGATGGTTGATAGTCGATGGTCGATACAGTTAAATACAGAGTCGACGGACCACAGACCACGGTCCACAGCAGTCGAATGGTCGATATTCGAAACCCGTAACTCACAACCCGCACCCGGCTGTTATAACCCCCTTTCAGGGGGTTGGGGGTAAACCCGCAACTCGTAACCCGTAGCTAGTAACCCGTAACTCGTAACCCGTAACCTAATTCAACATTATCTGTCCGCCTGTTACCGGCAAAGCCTGACCGGTTTCGTATTCCTGTTCAATAAGATATAAAACTGCCTTCAGCACATCCTTGGTGGCACAGCCGCGTTGCATCGGAACCTGATTCATATAAAAGGCTTTTACATCGTCAATTGTTTTGGCGCCGGGGACTTTTCCGGCATTGAGGTACTGCACAAACAATCCGTTTACAGGATCGGCCCATAATGGACCCTCGTAAAAGTTACCCGGACAAATGGAATTGACTTTGATACGATCGGGAGCCAGTTCCAGCGCAAACGACTGTGTTAATCCTATGCCGCCGAACTTCCCACCAGCATATGCAAAGTTCTTTTTGCTGCCACTAAGCCCCGATTTGGAATTTATCTGAATGATATCCGAAAAATTCCCGGGAGCATATTTATTCTGAAGCTTCATCACCTTCGAAGCCACCTTGGTGCAATAGAAATACGCATTATAATTAATTTTTGTAACCAGGTCGAATGTTTCGGGGCTCATCTCATCAAGACCTCCCGCCCTTAAAATCCCGGCGTTGCTTACAAAAACATCCAGACCACCAAACTGACAAACTGTTTCGTAAATCAGGTTTTGAAGGGTTCCGATATTGGAAACATCAGTTTTTACAAAGAACGCCTTATTACTTCCCGGAAGGGCATTGAAGGTTTCTTCTGTTTTCCTGCCCACCTGTTCGTTAAGGTCGGCAATCACTACGTTTGCACCTTCTTCCTTCATTCCTCGCGAAATACCTTCGCCAAAACCCTGAGCCGCTCCGGTAATAATGGCTATTTTATTATCTAGCCTGCCTTTGCGGCTTCCTCCGGCAACTTTGCGACGATAATTTTCAACTTCCCAGGTATCGATAAACTGAATCTGCTCCGGGGTCATAAAATGCTGTCCGCCGAAGGACTCCGAATAAGCAGAGATCTTCATCATATCTTCGAAAACATCGAGTATGATATCGGTTTGAGCTGCATTGTCGCCAATGGCTACCAAACCGTAATTTTTGATCAGCACAACTTTAGGAGCATATTTATTCTGCTGCACAAAAGTTTCGTACTGTGTTTCAAATTGATTTATAATACTTTCGGGAGTATCAACCTGATCAATATAAAGATATTTCGATTTGCAATAAACAATAATATCGGGAGTGAATGGCTTGCTTACTTTGGCATAGGATTCCGCACTGGCTGTAAACGATTTAATCAGACTATTATTTCTGATTTTCAGAACCTTCAGGCCATCATGCGATGCAATCATTCTCATGACTGGCAACACCTCGGTTACAAGTTGAGGAACCTCTGTTTCGCCAATTGTAAGTGGAGATTTTAGAGCACTTTCTATTTTCCCCAGCACGTTACTGTAAACCTCCTTTATTTTTTCGATGGTCTCGGCACCTACAAATATCCCATGATTCTGAAGCAGGATAATTTCAGGTTCAGTGCCTTTCTCATTGCGGTATTGCTGTACCAGCCGTTCTACTTCTTTAAAAAGAATATAACCCGGATCAATATAAGGAATAAATAATGCCTTATCTCCAAATAACTTATGAGTTATTTCACTGGCATTATTGCCGCACATTAATCCATTTACAAGAGTTGGATGAAGATGAACAACAAAGCGGGCTTTCAGCAAATCGTGCAGTGATGTTTCAACTGATGGCCGGCGATCGCGGGTAAGATTGGCATCGGTGAGATCGTCTTTTACCTGACTTTCGCGCACAAAAGGATCGGAGCTGTAAGTTTTTACCGATATATTCTGAAGCCTGGTGCGGTCGAGCATCGCAAAACCATCCTCGGTAATGGTTGCCAGAGAGGAACCACTGGCTTTCACCCAGATGCGCTCGCCGTTTTTAAAGGAGATATTGCCGCCGCCGGCTATTACAAACTGTTTCTGCTGCCCGTAGAAACGGGATATTTCAATCAGTTCCCTGATATCGTTTTCCATTTTTATCGTTTTGTAAAATATTGAATCAATGCATTGCCCAAAACTTCATTGTTGGCTCTGTTAGCCATATCGGGCCGGCCGGAGACATCCACATAACCTTTTCCTTCAATGGCTTTTAAATATTGATGGGCTGCAACAACACATGCTCCTTTGTAATTAATATCGAGCAAGGCAGGAGTTAAAGGAGTGGAATTCCGTGCAAAAAGCTCAATGGGCTCCATAGCAGGAGTATTGTGCTCAGTTCCGAAGGTTACAACAAAGCCCTGATTGTAAAAGTATCCGGCGTAATCTTCCAGTACCTCAACCGAGTTGCGGGTTGTAATAAATTCAATACTCCAGACATTTCGCTGCTTCAGTATTTCAGCCACTTTTAACTTGTCTTTTTCGAAATCGGTAAATTCACCTTTGGCATCATCGGCCAGAAATGGATAAGTAGGAATACCACCTGCATGGATTATCAGATCGCATACAAGATCCATCTCCAGAAAAGCTTTAGGATCCTCGGGCACAAAAGCAGCGCCTCCGGCTTTCAGCAAATTACCCCTCACCTCGTTTTCAACGGCTGCTGCATTCTCAATAGCCGATTTCAGAGGTTTGCCTCCAAAAAGTCTTTCCCATACAGCTTTTTGAGCTTCCGGAGTTTTATAATGAGCTGCAACCTTTTCGCGTAAGGCTTTTGCCAGATGACGTTCGCGAACGTTACCTTTCGTTAGATTCCGTTCAACTTCGGTATACGAAATGTCGAAACCAACACGATGCTCGGCCAGGACACAATTTAATGCCGAACACATACGCGCAGCATGGCGGTTCGACTCCTGGCGTAATCCTGTCAGTTGCGATTTGTAAGGTTCGGGTAACTTCTGAGGAAAAGCCAGCCCTTTACCACTCAGGTAAGTACGTCCGGGATTATTGGGATCGTTCACCCTGATGCCAGCCTGCTGGTCGGATTTATTCAGACTAATCAGCTCAATATTGAACAGCGGAAACAGCTTTCGCACTGCACATTCTCGTGCCCAATCCTTATAACCTTCGGTGGAATAAAAATCGTTAATACCTACAACCTGAACATTTTCTTTCATCGCCATATCCAATGCCTGCGGGACATCGGAAAAAGCACTGAAGGAGTATGGCGTGTGCAGGTGAGCATTCACCTTTAAAGGTGCTGCGTTGGGATCTGCAATATCAAGCAGATCGCTTTTGGATGGTAGATTTTCCCACATAATATATTGTTTAAGAAGCCTCACCCCAAGAGGTTGTGTGAAAAGGGTCGGGAAGACTTCGACTTCGCTCAGTCTGACGTTTGATTATCAGTCGTTTGTCATATTGAGCGGAGTCGAAATATGGCATTTAATTGACTTTTCACACAGCCTCAGCGAGTGCCGTATCTTTATGATTAATATTTAAAAACTAAATTCCTTTTTTAGCCCGGCGAATTTGTTCCTGATTGGTGAAATTCTGACCGGGAATATATCCCTTTAAAGGAATAATTTTCTCGTGAATAGCGTCGAGGAACCATCCCGGTTGAGGGAAGAAAGCATTTTCGAGCTCATAAGCCGGTGTGATCCAGTTACGGGAACCTACAACAACCGGAGGAGCGTCCAGGTAATCGAAAGCAAGTTCGGAAATAGTGCGAGCCATTTCGTTCAGGTAAGAGCCACGGCTGTTTGCATCACTGGCAAGCACAATTCTTCCTGTCTTCTTCACCGATTCAATTACAAGTTCATAATTAAACGGTACCAGGGTGCGTGCATCAATAACCTCGGCCGACATACCATATTTTTCTTCCAGAATTTTAGCAGCATCAAGAGCTCGGTAAAGCGTTGCTCCTATGGTCAGGATAGTAATATCCTTGCCCGCCTTTTTGATATCGGGTTCGCCAAAAGGAATTTCATAATACCCCTCGGGAACACCACCTTCATGAAACTGTTCGCCAATATCGTAAACACGCTGACTTTCGAAATAAATCACCGGATCAGTTCCCTGCAAAGCCGAGTTCATCAAACCTTTGGCATCATAAGGAGTAGCGGGAAAAACCACTTTCAATCCAGGAATATGGGCAACGAGCGAGGTCCAGTCCTGCGAGTGCTGAGCACCATATTTTGAACCCACCGAAACCCTGAGAACAACAGGCATGGTAAGCACATTACCACTCATGGCCTGCCACTTGGGAAGCTGGTTAAACACTTCATCGCCACAACGACCCAGGAAGTCACAATACATAATTTCAGGAATCACTCGTCCGCCACACATGGCATAACCGATGGCAGTACCCACAATGGAAGCTTCCGAAATAGGCGAGTTAAATAAACGGTGATAAGGCAAAGCTTCAGTAAGACCGCGATATACGGCAAACGCACCTCCCCAGTCACGGTTTTCCTCCCCGTAAGCAACGAGGGTTGGATCTTTATAGTAACGGTCGATAATAGCTTCGAAAATACCATCGCGAAGCTGATATTGTTTCATCTTCGAAAAAGGTTTTCCATCTTTATCAAAAGCAAAACGTTCTTTTTTTGCGATCTGTGCCACACGCGGATTTTCAGCCAGCGGATGGTTTACCTCGGGAGTACGGTTTTCCATGGCAACCACCGATTTATTCGAGAACATCATTTCGCCAATCTGCTCGGGATATTTTTGGATATCCATACGTGGAGAAACTTTATCATCAATAGCCAGGCGGAACATCGCCATAGTGATATCTTTCACATCTTTCCATATCTTTTCCAGGTCGGCATCTTTGGCAACACCGGCTTCCACCAACTGCTTCCCATACGAAATAATGCAATCCTGTTCCTGCCATGCTTCTACCTCTTCCTTAGAGCGGTACGAAGACGCATCGGAAGGCGAGTGACCGGAGAAACGATAAGTAAGCACTTCTAAAAGTACCGGACCTTTTTTCTCTTCGAGAATGGCTTTTTTGCGGCGATAAGCATCGATGATGGCAAGCGGATTATAACCGTCCACCCTCTCAGCATGCATCTGATCAGGATTTACACCAGCGCCAATTCGTGCGGCCATACCATAACCCATGGTTTCGCCGCAGGTTTGTCCGCCCATCCCATACTGGTTGTTCATAACGTTGAACAAAACGGGCAAGCCGCCTTTCATACCGCCATCCCACAACTCATTGAACTGATCCATGGCAGCAAACGAAATTCCTTCCCAAACAGGACCGCAAGCCATAGAGGCATCACCAATATTGGCTACAACAATACCATTTTTACGGTTTACTTTTTTATAAAGTGCGGCACCAACGGCAATGTCGCCGCTACCGCCCACAATTGCGTTATTTGGATATACACCAAACGGAGTAAAGAAAGCATGCATACTTCCGCCCAATCCTTTATTGAAACCAGTTTCGCGGGCAAAAATTTCAGCGAGGGTGCCGTAAAGCAAAAACCGTTTTCCCAGCTCTTTTACGCTTCCGCTGAAATCTTTTTTCACCACATGAAGAACTACGCCACCAAAGAAATTTTCCATAACGGACATTAGTTCGGCGTCACTCAGTTTATCGATGGCGCTCAGACCTTTGGCAAGAATTTCGCCATGGCTGCGGTGCGAACCGAAAATAAAATCGTCGACGGTGAGCGTGTAAGCCATACCAACGGCAGAGGCCTCTTGCCCTATTGAAAGGTGAGCGGGACCAGGGTGATCGTAAGCAACACCGTTATACTCGCCCGTTGTTTTAATAAGATTGAGCATGGTTTCGAACTCGCGGATCACCACCATGTCGTGGTAAATACGAATAAGTTCAACATCTGTGAAGTTCTTTCGTTCTTCTTTAACAGTTTTGTTGTAAGTATTAACAGGAACCGGTTTAAAAGTGATCTCTCCTGCTTTGCGCACTACACTAGGATCAATAAATAATTCTTTTGGCATAATATTGAATTTCTTATAATCAGTTTAAAAGGCAAATATTGTTTCTTTAAATATTTCGGACACTGTAGGATGCGGAAAAACAACTTCTTCCATCTCTTTCAGGGTCATTTCGGCTTCTATGGCCATACAGGCACCGTAAATCATTTCGCTGGAGGGATTTCCCAGCATATGAACGCCAAGCACTTCATCATGTTCGCCAATGATTACCTTGCATAAACCACTGCCGCCTTCATTTTCGGCAATAAAGCGACCAGCATACGACATAGGCAGTTTGGCAACTTTTACAGGAAGATTTTTGGCTTTGGCAGCTTCTTCGGTGAGGCCCACTCCAGAAATCTCAGGATTTGTGTAAACTACGCCCGGAATGGCATTGTAGCGCATCCTGTCGGCACGGCCGGTAAGATTATTTACCACAACTTCGCCCTCGCGACTAGCAGTATGGGCCAACAGCGAGAAACCGGTAACATCGCCTGCAGCATAAACATTTGGAATATTAGTTCGCATTTTTTCGTCGACCTTGATACCGCCACGGAATAATTCCACGCCGAGATTTTCGAGACCAAATCCTGAAGTAACCGGCTTCCGTCCAACACTCACCAATATTTTACTTCCTGAAACCGATTCTTTCTTACCCTGATACTCGAAAATCACCTCATTCCCTTTTACCTCTGTCACTTTCGACGACAGGTGAAATGTAATGCCCTTTTTAGCGTACATCTGACGGAGCATAGCGCTCATTTCAACATCCATGCCGCCCAGAATTTCATCCATCATTTCGATAATGGTAACTTTGGTACCCAGACTGTTGAAAAAACTTGCAAATTCCATCCCGATTACACCACCGCCAATAATAACGAGCGATTCAGGCTTTTCCTTCAACTCCAGAATTTCGCGATTGGTAACTATAACATCACCCGAACCGGCCAATCCCGGAATAGGAGGTACAAAAGCTTCAGAGCCTGTGCAAACCATAAGATTTTCGGCTATAAACGACTTCCCGTCAGCTTCGATTTCGATTCCGCTTTGCGAACGGCCTTTGATCATTGCCGAACCTGTAACAACTTCCACATGGTGCACTTTCATTTTAGCACCTACACCGGCTACCAGCTTTCTTACAACCTTTTGTTTGCGGTCCATCATCTGGCCAAAGTCAAACGTTACCCCTGTTGCATTCACGCCGTATTTGGACGAACCAAGGGCATTATCGTAAAGTTTGGCGCTGTATAATAATGTTTTGGTAGGGATACAGCCTTCGTTGAGACAAACACCACCCAAAGCCTTCTTTTCGAAAAGAACAACTTTCAAACCTTTGGCGCCTGCCCTTTCGGCCGCAACATAACCGGCAGGTCCGCCTCCTATAATTGCAAGATTATACATTATATATAAGTTAGATTTCGAATTCGAGATTTTCAATTTCAATGGCAACCTGTTTCACAAAACGGGTGGCCTCGCCGCCATCGAGGGCTCGGTGGTCGTAAGTTAAACTGAGCCCCAGATAAGGCACAAAACCATAAACACCATCTCCTAAATCCTTCGGACGCGGCACAATGGTGTTCACCCCAAGAATAGCCACCTGAGGCAAATTAATTACCGGAGTAAAAATTTCGACACCATAGTTCCCGAGGTTGGAAACCGTAAAGCTCGCAGCATCCGAAGCAAGCAATTCAGGGTTTACATTTCCTTTTTTACAGGCATTGGCAAGTTCCTTAAATTGATTAGCCAAGCCGGCAATTGAAAGATCGTCGGCATTTTTTACAACGGGGACCATCAGTCCGCGATCGGTATCCACAGCCAAACCCAGATGTACTTTGGAGAAAAGCTTCATGCTGTCGCCCATGAAATGAGCGTTTGCCTGAGGGAATTTCTTCAAAGCTTTGATTACTGCAAAGCAAATCATATCGTTGAGTGTGATATTCACTGGATAACCTTTGGCAACAGCTTCTTTCACCTTATTGCGCAAAGACATGATACGGCGTGCATCGGCACCTAAATGATGCGTTAACTGCGCCGAATTCTGCAACGAAGCATGCATTGCTTTTGCAATGAGCTTGCGCATATGCGTAAGCGGCTTCACTTCAAATTCGTTGCTGTAAACAGGATTGGTCGAAAGAACATCTTTGGAGGTAACCGAACCAGCCAGACCAGTTCCTGCGACAGGGGTAACATTTTGCTCTGCGGCAAGTTTTTTGGCAACAGGAGTCATTTTAGGACGACTCTCCATCACAGCGCGGACATCTCTTTCGATGATACGCCCATTAGGGCCTGAGCCCTGAATACCGGCTGTATCTACACCCTCGATAGCC
This sequence comes from Bacteroidota bacterium, assembly GCA_023429135.1. Lineage (GTDB taxonomy): Bacteria > Bacteroidota > Bacteroidia > Bacteroidales > JAAUTT01 > JAAUTT01. Next base: position 12,356 of record JAEYWD010000121.1, read on the forward strand.
GCCAGATTCCTGGCACGCGGAGAAATTCCGCTAAAAGACCCTTCGGCAGATTTTACTATTTTGGCAGGCTCCGGCTTTACTTCTGTAACAGTTTCCGAAACAGTAGCAGCTTTATCAGAAGCGTCTGAAGTCACAGCATTTCCAGGCCCGAAGGAGTCAATTGATTCACCTTCATTTCCAATTACGCAAACATTTGTGAGTACAGGCACTTCATCGCCAGCTTTGAAAAATATTTCGAGCAGAATACCTTCGTCTTTGGCTTCTTCTTCAAATGAAGCCTTATCAGTTTCGTACGAAAAGAGCACCTCGCCGGGAGAAACTTTATCGCCTTTCTTTTTAAACCATTCCGTGATGATGCAGCTTTCGACCGACTGCCCCTGTTTGGGCATGATTACTACTTTAGCCATATTTTAAATAATTCTATTTGAAATTCGAATTCCATTGTTTACATGTTACCGGAAAAGATTAAAATTAAATACTTAAGGATTAATCTATTTTAGACAAACTTGTAAATACATGTTAAGAAAAATTCGAATATATAATTATAGTGTCTTTATATTTATTTACTTTGCAAATATAAAACATAAACTTGTTATTACAAGTTGCAATTTAAAAAAATAAATTCTTTTGACGAATGGAGCAAAAAACAACCCTACCACATTATAGAAAACTTTACGAAATACTCCGAAAACAGATTACCGATGGAGTTTTTAAGGAAGGTGACCTTTTGCCCTCTGAAAATGAACTTTGCGCTCAGCATAAACTTACACGTCCAACTGTTCGCCATGCTTTGGACGCCCTTTCCAATGAGGGATTGATCAAAAAGCATAAAGGAAAAGGTAGTATTGTTTCGAACCAGCCAAAAGGTATTGGCATTTTATCCATTGCCGGGACTACGACAGCCATAGGCAAGAATAAATTATACACCACTATTTTGTCAAAACCAAAGATTATCCAGTGGCCACATCCATTTATTTTCCCCTTGACAGAAGCTGATTTGCAATCTGGATGTATTTATATTGAACGATTGCGGCTCGTGGATAATGTTCCTCTGTTTTATGATTTGAACTATTTGCCAAATATCAACTTACCAAGATTTATTTCCCGAAACTTTGAAAATAAATCACTTTTCGATATTCTTCGACGCAACTATCAAATTGAGGTAAAAGGGGGTGAGCAGAAACTCCGGGCATTGTTAGCTAACGAGGTGGTTAGTGAATACCTGAAGGTTCCAGTTGGACAACCAATTCTGCAACTCGAACGCAAAATTAATACAAACAGACAGGGTTTTACTTTCTATTCTTCAATATTCTGTAATACCCAGGACCATGCATTGTATGGAACTTTCTAAAGAATTAACAGCAGATCGACAGAATTATTCCTTTAAAGCCTAATTCAATAAATTAATTTTAGTTTACAAAGAAAGACCGCTTTAAAAACCTCTCACCATCCATAAGGTTTCCTGTCAGGTGAATAATATCTAAATATTCAGGTTTATAATTAATTCGTCACATTAAACATACTTTTTACACTTATTTATATTCATTCTACAAATTATTTTTGTTTTTAATTAAAAAGGATGATTATTTTTATGCCGTTAATTGCTACAAAGCCTATGACTACAATCTACGTACTTCTGGAAAACGATCAGATTCGTTATATTGGTAAAACCAGGAATTCTGATCTGGATGAAAAGCTTGGTCAACATCTTGATGAAGCTGCTACAAACCCCGAAAAATTTGGATGGCTTAATAATTTGAATAAAGAAGGAAAGAAGCCTGAAATTAAGCCGGTATTCACCTATCAGGATCAGGAAGCTGAATATTACGATAAGCTTTTTATCAAAGATTATAAATTCTTTGCTAATCTTAAACTATCAGGCAATCAGGATTCAAGCCTCAAATGATTTAATTTCCATACAACCAATACATAACAAAAAAGCACCTTAATCAGGTGCTTTTTCGCTATAAGAACATTTTCAGACTAAGCAAATTCCTCAACCATTGCTGGTTCAAATTGGATAAGGTGGTTAACTGAACCTTTCAAAAATTCAATTCTTCCTTCTGCGCCAAGCTCAAGGTCAAATCCTTTAAGATCAACCAAGTTAACTTTTTTGCCGGTGTTTTCATTCAACACTACCACAACATTGTTTTCTCCATAACTGCGACCTATCACAGTTGCATTCTCAATTACTCGCATTTTGCCGTTTAAATTTTTTAAAAAATTAAGGGCGCAAATGTAGTCATTATTTTTGAGTAAACAAGTTTCGGGGAAAATACCTTTTCAATCCAATTTTCTTGCAGAACCTCAATAAACAATACCAGTTCACGTTTGTTTTTGAACTCGTAATGCAAACATATATATCAGATGAGGCTTAGACTTCAGCTTAAATAACACTTATAAACTATACTATGGCATGTTTTAACTGCAGCTTTAATAAACAAGGCAACAACGATATAGGAACCATGCCCGCCGAACTTCTTGGCGGAAAAACTTCGTTCGACTGGCTTAAGGATATACCGGACAATTCATTCTCGGACATTATAGAAGTAAGGTTCAAAAACAACAGAAAAGATTTTTTCCGAAACACAAATAATCTGACACTCACCTACAACGACCTTGTAACGGTCCAGGTACAAGCCGGATTCGATGTAGGAGTAGTCTCTCTCAAAGGTTTGCTTGCCGAAAAACAATTTAAAAGAAAAGCTGCGGGCGTAGACCCCGAAACACTTAAAATAATTTACAGAAAATCGACCGAAAGTGACCTGAAAGCCTGGAAAGAAGGCAAAGATCTTGAACAACAGGTATTAACCGGCACCAGAGAAATTATTGAGAAAATGGGTCTCGATATGAAATTAAGTGATGTTGAATTTCAGGGCGACAAAAAAAAGGCCACTTTTTTTTACATCTCAAATATCCGGGTAGATTTCAGAGAGTTGATCAAAGTGCTGGCTAATCAGTTCAACATAAAAGTTGAGATGAGGCAAATAGGAGCACGTCAGGAAACAGCAAAAATAGGTGGTATAGGCAGTTGCGGACGCGAGTTATGTTGTTCCTCCTGGCGAAACGAACTTCCTTCGGTAACCTCAAGCTCACTTCAGGCCCAGCAGCTTTCTTCCAATATGGAAAAATATATGGGTCAGTGCGGGAAACTAAAATGCTGCCTCATGTATGAACTTGCAACATATCTGGAATCAAAAGCTGATTTTCCCCAAGAATTGCTTGAACTAGAAACAAAAAGAGGAATAGCTTTTCCCTATAAAATTGATATTCTGCAAAAAACAATATGGTACTCTTTTAAACAAAACCCTGCCATTGAAGCTCCGGTTGAAATATCACTCGACAGAGTAAAAGAAATAATTAACCTTAATAAAAGAGGAGTAAAAGTAGATAAGCTTGAAAAGGAAGTTCCAGCCGAAAAACAATTTCGGACATAGAGGTATTTTATTCCACAGTGTGGTAAATAATTTTCCCCGGATCCAAGAAAATTAGACTTGCCATTGTAATACATTGCGCTGTTTAATAGAATATTATGCAATATGGCACCTTTTTACTTATGTTTAAATATAAACCATTTATATAAAAACAATGAAAAAGGTGATATTAATTGCGGCAATTGCATGTTTTATCGGTTCAGGATCTGTATTTGCAGGAGCCTCATCGGTTAAAAATATAGAATTTGCCCAGCAAAAAGATAAAAAGAAGAAAGTAAATGAGGAAGACCTACCTGATGGCATAAAGCGTGTTTTAGGTAAGGACACATACAAAGACTGGAAATTTGATCAGGCTTATCTCTTCGAAGAAGCTGGTTACTATAAAATTGAATTGAAGAAGGACGATCAGACACAGACCTTGAATTTAGATCAATATGGTAATAAAGTGAGTGTAATTGAATAATGGTTTGTTCATTACATTTTTTCATTCCGGATTCTTTTTTATAAGATCCGGAATGATTTTTTTATATCCATAGCAACTATTCCTCAACAAAAACATACCTCTCAAAGAAAATTGCTGTAATTATGGAACAAAACTGCTAACTTTGTAGTTTTTATGACATTTGTCAATCTTAAGAAATGAACGAAACAAAATCGATTTACGAAGAAATATCCAAAAGAGTGCTCCTGCTCGATGGAGCTATGGGAACAATGATTCAGCGTTACAGGTTATCGGAAGCTGACTTCCGGGGCGAACGATTTAAAAATCACCCCAGCGATCTCAAAGGCAACAACGACCTGCTTTCTATAACCCAACCGCAGATCATAGAGGCTATCCACTCCGAATATTTTGAAGCGGGGTCGGATATCGTTGAAACAAATACATTTAATGCCAACCGGATTTCGCAAAGCGATTATCACCTGGAATCCATTGTTTACGATTTAAATCTGGCCGCGGCACAAATTGCAAAAAGGGCCGCCGACCGTTACACAGCTCTTACTCCTGATAAACCACGTTTTGTAGCCGGCGCCCTGGGCCCCACCAACAAAACAGCATCCATGTCACCCGATGTAAACGACCCCGGTTACCGTGCCGTTAGCTTCGACGACCTTGCCGATGTTTATGCAGAGCAGGCACGCGGATTACTTGATGGTGGCGTTGATTTGCTTCTGATAGAAACGGTTTTTGACACGTTAAATGCCAAAGCCGCCTTATTCGGAATAAACAATCTGCTTCGCGAAAGAAACCAGCGTATACCGCTTATGGTTTCTGCTACCATTACCGATGCCAGTGGACGCACTCTCTCGGGACAAACACTGGAAGCATTTATACATTCCATGTCGCATATCGATTTGTTGAGTATAGGGCTCAACTGTTCGCTTGGTGCCAAAGAAATGCGTCCTTATGTGGAAGAGCTCGCCAAAAAATCTTCCATTTATGTAAGCGTATATCCCAATGCAGGTTTACCAAACCAGTTTGGTGAATACGATGAGCGGCCTGAAGATATGGCCAATCATATTCACGATTTTGTTTCACATAATTTTGCAAATATAGTTGGCGGCTGCTGCGGCTCAACTCCCGATCATATCCGGGCTATGGCTCATGCCATCAAAACTGCCCCGGTACGCAAGCCCTCGCAACCTTCGCTCGACACCTGTTTAAGCGGACTTGAACCGTTGCGTATCAGTAAAGATGTGAATTTTGTAAATATCGGGGAACGCACCAACGTATCAGGCTCACTCAAATTTGCCAGGCTGATACGCGAAGACAAATACGGAGATGCATTGGAAGTTGCCCGTCAGCAGGTTGAAGGCGGCGCACAGATTATTGACATAAATATGGACGACGCCATGCTTGATGCTGAAAAAGCCATGGTTCGTTTTCTGAATCTTGTGGCTTCGGAACCTGAAATTTCGCGCCTGCCTATCATGATCGACTCTTCCAAATGGACCGTCATTGAGGCAGGATTGAAGTGCGTTCAGGGGAAAAGCATTGTAAATTCAATTTCGTTAAAGGAAGGCGAAGAAAAATTCATTGAATACGCCCGCAAGGTTCGCGACTACGGAGCTGCCGTGGTTGTAATGGCTTTCGACGAACGTGGCCAGGCCGACACATTTGAGCGTCGCACCGAAATTTGCAGTCGTGCCTATAAAATCCTTACCGAACAGGTTCATTTCCCGGCACAGGATATTATTTTCGACCCCAATGTACTGGCAATTGCCACCGGCATTGAAGAACACAATAACTATGCTGTCGATTTTATAAAAACAGCAAAGTGGATCAAAGCAAATCTTCCACATGCAAAAATCAGCGGGGGTATCAGTAATCTTTCCTTCTCGTTCCGCGGCAACGACGTGGTTCGTGAGGCTATGCATTCGGTATTCCTTTTTCATGCCATAAAAGCAGGTTTGGACATGGGAATTGTAAACCCGGGCATGTTGCAGGTTTACGACGAAATTCCAAAAGACATGCTCGAGTTGGTGGAAGATGTGATTTTAAATCGCCGGCCCGATTCCACCGAACGTTTATTGGAATATGCCGAAAAAATAAAAGTGCAGAGCGGTAAAGCCGTTAAAGCCACTGAAGAATGGCGCAACGAACCTTTATTATCCCGCATTAACCATTCGCTTGTAAAAGGTATCGACGCTTTTGTGGATCAGGATATGGAAGAAGCGCTTCAGCAATTCCCGCAAGCGCTCGACATTATTGAAGGTCCGCTGATGAACGGAATGAACATCGTGGGCGATCTCTTTGGTGCCGGAAAAATGTTCCTTCCTCAGGTTGTAAAAAGTGCCCGTGTGATGAAGAAAGCAGTTGCTTATCTTCAGCCGGTTATCGAAAAACAAAAAAAAGCCGGAGGAAAAAGCTCTGCCGCAGGTAAAATATTGATGGCCACCGTAAAAGGTGACGTTCACGATATAGGTAAAAACATTGTGAGTGTTGTACTTGCATGCAACAATTACGAAATCATCGACATGGGCGTAATGGTTCCGTGTGAAAAAATACTTCAGACAGCACGTGAGGAAAACGTGGATATCATCGGCCTCAGCGGTCTGATTACTCCTTCATTGGAAGAGATGATGTATGTAGCTTCGGAAATGGAACGCACCGGAATGGATTTGCCATTGCTCATAGGTGGGGCCACTACTTCCAAAATTCACACTGCGGTGAAAATAGAGCCCAATTACTCTAAGCCAGTAGTGTATGTAAAAGATGCTTCGAAGAGCGTTCCCGTGGTGAGCAGCTTGCTTTCTCCCGAAGGAAAAATTAATTTTTCGCTTCAGGTTAAAAATGAATATCAGGCTTTACGCGAACAATATGCAGGTAAAGCTATGCAGGTGAATTATGTATCGCTTGAAGAGGCTCGTAACAACGCTTTAAAAATTGACTGGACCAAGACCCCTCCTGTAAAACCAAAGTTTGTCGGTGTAAAGCATTATGAAGATTTCGATCTTTCGGAAATCAGAAAATATATTAGCTGGATCTTCTTCTTCATTGTTTGGCAGCTCAAAGGCAAATGGCCCGATATAATGGACGACTCGGAACAGGGCAAAGAAGCGAAACGCCTTTACGAGGATGCCAATAAACTGCTCGACGAAATAATTGAGAAAAAGCTTCTAAAAGCCAAAGGAGTTGTAGGAATTTATCCGGCCAATGCTGTTGGCGATGATATAGAAGTTTATGCCGACGAAAGCAGAACCAGCACCATTGCTGTTTTCAAAAATCTGCGTAACCAGGTAAAGAAAGATCCGGGAACTCCCAACCTCTGTCTGAGTGACTTTATCGCACCCAAAGAAACAGGATTAC
>JAEYWD010000066.1 GCA_023429135.1 Bacteroidota bacterium
ATCCATTCTGAGCCCGACACCCCCCCGCCCCCCCCCCCCCCCCCCCCCCCCCCACTAAACCTCTTCCTAACATAACTATCTCATTGTCATTTCGAATGCAATGAGAAATCTACTCATTAAAGTCTTATAAAAATTTTAACCTGGCAATAGTGATAAAACAAAAAACCCCGGTCGAGCCGGGGTTCTGATATTATCGGAAGCTAATACCCAGCCCCGCTGTGGCCACCGAATAATTAGCATAAGTATAATCGAAATGCAGGGTAACCACGGCAAATTTCAACCTGAAACCAGCGTTAAGTCGTGGTTTGGTTTTGCTTCCATCCATGCTTTTCATTTCAATGTCTAATGGATTAGTCAACTTATTGATATCTTTTACAACAAGTTTACCAGCGTTGGCTCCTGTGGTTTCTAGTTTTACCATTGGATAATCACCTTTAAGCTTTAATGAAGTATTTGTACTACTGAAACCAGCACCTCCATAAAAAGTGATTACTGGTAAGTCGAAAGAAGCTATTACATTCCCGGTAAAGCCATTTGCAACAAATTCCATTTTTTGATTATCATATTTTAAAGATGGATTCTCTATTACAGCATTCAGATTTGTTGAATAATATTCCTGTTGGAGGTTCAGATTTGCAGTAGTGGAGAGCCTTGTATATCCCCCGAAAACCGAAAGATTAAAAAATGGAGCCATTTTGATCCCCGGTATCCATTGTTTTAAGCTGTGTTTAACACCAACACCCCACATGTTCATGGATCCAAAATCACTGATGTTAAAAGTGGGCATATAACGAACAGTAACATCAGTTTGTTTAATTAACCCTATTCCCAACTGAAGCATAGGAGACGGAATGAAGCCTACACCAGTACCTTTTGGAGTCCTGAATTTTACACTATTCTGATATGTAATTTCGGGACCTGTTTTATTGTCTCCTGCTACTGTAGGAGCGCTGGTTGTGGATTGAGTCATTTTGAATTTCGATCCCAGAACATTTGTCGGATCAAATGTTTTATCAGAACTTGGAACAAAAGAAGTACTAATAGTAAGGGTTAAATCGAAACCGAATAATTTATGCGGCTTAGCTGTGTTATACCAACCACCGTTTAAATTAGCGCCAAAAGCATTTGCATATGGCTTTAAGTAGGCCTGAAACAGGTTTTCTACGGCAGCTTTGTCTTCATTAAGCCCTGTCACCATATTGGCAAGATCTTTAATTTGGCCAAATACAGATAAATTGTTTAACTGTAAAAGGAATAGTGCAGTTAATAAAATAACGATACGTTTCATGATCAAGGGTTTTGTTTTGGGTTTATACTTTAAACAGTAGTTATTGTTTCAAAATTGCCTTATTTTGTAAGTTCTTATTTGATCAAATTCTTAGCGAATTTATAAAAAAATGAATTTAAATCAGCCATTAGCTGACAGAATGAGGCCGAAAAGCCTTGATGATTATGTAGGTCAGCAGCATTTGATAGGATCCGGAAAGGTGCTTCGCCGGATGATAGGTTCCGGTGGCGTATCGTCGTTTATTTTATGGGGACCTCCGGGGGTTGGAAAAACTACCCTTGCACGCATTATCTCGAATCAGTTGAACAGGCCTTTTTTTACTTTAAGTGCTGTTCACTCAGGGGTTAAAGATGTAAGGGAAGCCATTGAACAGGCTAAAAAAAACCAGTTTTTCAATACCCCCAATCCAATTTTATTTATCGACGAAATTCACCGGTTTAACAAATCGCAGCAGGACAGTTTACTTTCGGCTGTTGAACACGGAACCGTAACATTGATAGGCGCTACTACAGAAAATCCTTCTTTCGAAGTAATAGCTCCGTTGCTTTCGCGTTGTCAGGTATATGTTCTGAAATCGCTCGAAAAAAATGATCTCAAGAATATCCTCGACAGGTCAATTTCTAATGATGAATTCTTAAAGACCTTAAATATTGAATTGAAGGAAACCGAAGCGTTGATGCGTATTTCGGGTGGCGATGCCCGTAAATTGCTCAATGCTCTCGAACTTGTCGTCCAATCTGAGGTGGATCATAATGCCGAGAAGATTGAAATAACCGATAAACTGGTTTTGGAACGGATTCAGGAAAATATAGCGCTCTACGATAAGAAGGGAGAGATGCATTACGATATTATTTCTGCTTTTATAAAATCCATCCGGGGCAGCGATCCCAATGCGGCGGTTTATTACCTGGCCCGCATGATTGCTGCCGGAGAAGATGCTTTGTTTATTGCCCGGCGCATGGTGATTCTTGCTGCTGAAGATATCGGGCTGGCTAACCCTAATGCTCTTTTAATGGCTAATAATTGTTTTCAGGCTGTTCATGTAATCGGGATGCCCGAAGGGCGGATTATACTTTCGGAAGCAGCTATTTACCTGGCAACTTCTCCGAAAAGCAACTCAGCCTATATGGCCATTAATTCAGCTCAGGAAAAGGTTGCAGAAACTGGCGATTTGTCAATACCTTTAAATATACGTAATGCACCTACGGGTTTGATGAAAGAGCTTGGTTATGGCAAGGATTACAAATATGCTCACGACTTTGAGAATAATTTTGTTGCCGATGAATTTCTGCCCAAGCAGATAACTTCGACAATATTTTATAAACCCCAGGAAAATCCACGAGAAAAAGAGCTTTCGGTCTACCTGCACCGCCTGTGGAAAGGAAAGTATGGGTATTAGGGGTTGCGAGGTACGGGTTATGGAATATAAGTGGTGTGGTTGTATTGGCTATTGACTATGGACCATCGGCTATCGACTTACAAATGTTTTTACTAAAAATCAACATATATGATTGAAAAATTACCTTTTATTAAAAATACCCAATCGGGAAATTTCTTCCTTTTAGCAGGACCTTGTGTGGTCGAGAATCAGGAATTGTGCTTCGGAATAGCAGAGCGTATTAAGCAAATTACTGATAAATTGAGGATTCCTTATGTTTTTAAGGCTTCGTACCGGAAAGCCAACAGGTCGCGGTCCGATTCTTTTACCGGTATTGGTGATCAGGCAGGGCTGGAAGTACTTCAGCAGGTTCGTGAAAAGTTTCAGGTATCGGTAGTAACTGATATTCACTCGGAAGCTGAAGCAGAAATGGCCGCCACATATGCCGATATACTTCAGATTCCCGCTTTTCTTTGCCGTCAGACCGACTTGCTGGTTGCTGCTGCCAAAACAGGCAAATTTGTCAACATCAAGAAGGGACAGTTTTTAGCCGCCGATTCCATGAAATTTGCTGCCGATAAAGTTATTCAAGCCGGTAATCCTAATGTAATGCTTACCGAGAGAGGCACAATGTTTGGCTATCAGGATCTGATTGTGGATTACAGAGGTATTGTTGAAATGAAAAAATTCGGATACCCGGTTATTATGGATATAACCCATTCGTTACAGCAGCCTAACCAGGCTTCGGGAGTTAGTGGTGGTCGTCCTGATTTGATCGAAACTATTGCCAGGGCAGCAATTGCGGTAGGTGCCGATGGTATTTTTATCGAAACTCACCCTGATCCTTCAAAAGCTTTATCTGATGGTGCCAATATGCTGAAGCTTGATTTACTGGAAAGTTTGCTAAGCAAACTCGTAAAGCTGCGTCAAACAGTTAACGAGATTTCATGAAATGAGCATATAAACAAATAATTTTGGAAAAGTTGAAATTTTGCGAGAGGAAAAATTCAATTAAACTTGCAGTTTTAAAACATGTGAAGGTTGATTGAAAAATTTGAGTTTTGTAAATTGATGTTATTCAAATTGATTATAATTGTGCTTTTTCGCATTAAAAATATTCAATGCAACGGGTGATAAAAATTGAGTAATACCATTGCATTATTTTCGAAATAAAAGTAAATTTAATTAGCAGTCATACAAAAAAAATTAATTATTGGAGAGATAATTTTTTTATCCGACATGAAGTGAGAATTGGATTTATTAATTATAATTGCACAGCATTAAATACAGTTTTATTAAAATGGAAAAAAGAAAATTAGTAGTTAGTTATAAAAATGCATCCGAAGAGGTTATTGAAGCCATCAAAAAGAAATATCCGATGGGCTACAACGACTATGTTATCAAAGTCACCAAACCTAATAACGACTTTTTTTATGCTGTAACTGTGGATACAGACAATGCTAGTTATCTTGTGAAGGTTGATGTTAAGATTGATAATCTTACTGACGAAGAATTTGAAAAAGAATTTGGAGAAGATGGAGGAACATCCAGTGACGAAGGGACTATCGGTCGTGAAGATGATAATATCGACAATATTGAGGGTTCTGAAAGTTTTGAGGAATAATCAAAAATTTAATATTATAAAATGCATCTCGATGAGATGCATTTTATAACCACAATCCAGTTTTTGAGACCATTTGTTTTAAGAAGTTTTTCTTACCGGTTTTATCCGATTTTTCCTTTTCCGTATAATATCCGTAACCATAACCATACCCGTAACCATATCCCTGAGAATACGCCTGAAATTTATTGGATGCAGGTATGTCGTTAATCACAATATTAATGTTGTTGATTCCTCTCTTTTTTAAATTTTGGAGCACATTTGAAAATACTTTTTTGAGAGTCCAGTTATGGCGAACAATGTAAAGGTTAACATCAGTGTATTTCAGAATAAGTAGTGCATCCGCAACCATACCAACAGGAGGAGTATCTACAAAAACATAGTCGTATCTTTCCTTAAGCTGATCCAACAGTAATTTTGTCCTTTCTCCCGAAATGAGTTCCATGGGATTAGGGGGTATTGGACCGGCAACTATTGTATCCAGGTTGGGATATTCAGTTGGGATAATGATCTCATTTATTGATAAATCAGTGCTTAAAAAGGAACTTGTACCCAGATCTCCGTTAATGTTGAGATAATCTTTAATTTTTGGTTTGCGAAGATCAAAAGATAAAATTACACACTTTTTATTGTTTAAAGCAAAGCTCATGGCCAGGTTTATAGTGATAAAGCTTTTCCCTTCACTCATCATCGAGGATGTAATAAGAACAACGTTGCTCTTTTTTTCGTTTGAAACAAATTGAAAATTGGCTCTGATGGATCGGAACGACTCTGATGTAAGGCACATAGGATTATCAAACGCAACGGTTTTGTTCCTGGATCTATTACGAATTACATAACCCAGAATAGGAGCTTCAGTTAATTTCTCTATGTCTTCGTTTCCTAAAACCTTATCATTCAGGTAATCTTTTATAAGGAAGAATGCTAAAGGAAGTCCAAGTCCAAGAAAAAAAGCGATGATAAAATTACGGCGCGAGTTTGGCGAAATCAGTGAAAATTCTGACTCACGTGCCACATCCAGTATTTCGTTATCAGGCAGGTATGAGGCTTTTGCTATCTGCATTTCCGAACGCTTCGTGAGCAGATAGGTATAGAGGGCATCGTTTAATTTAAATTGACGCTCAAAGCCAAAAAGCTGTCGTTGTGTTTCAGGTAATTTATTTACCCTTTCCGAGACCTGAGCAATTCGCTGATCAATATCCTGAAGCGAAATATTGGTAGCATTTCTCTGATTTTCAATATTTTCGTGTATTGTTTTTTTCATTGAATTGATCCGGAGATCCATAGAGGCGATGTAAGGATTCTCTTTCTTTGAATTATACATCATCTCGAGTCGGTCGTTATACATCTTTAGCAGTTCGCTTATGAGACTGTTAAGAACCGGATCGTTAATTCCCATAGAGGATGGCGCTGCCAAATCTTGACCATCTCTGTTCTCCTGCAGGTAATTCTTAAGGTATTCGTAATAGCGCGATTTTACAAGAATTTCGGCACGTTGATCCTTTAAATCCTCCAAGGCGGTAATAGCTTGTTGCGCCTGAAAATCAACATTCATCACCCTGTTTTGCGAACGGTAATTCTGAAGCTTGGTTTCGGAATAATTCAGTGAATCTGAAATTTCTCCAACCTGCGAATCAATAAACTTTATTGTATTTTCGGCAATGAGATTTTTGCGTTCAATTCCCTTTTTTAAATATTCGCTTGTGAGTGCATTAACAAAATCAACCATTTTCGAAACATTATTTCCTTTCAGGGAAATTGTCAGGATAGAGGATGATTTGTCGGACGAAACGTTAAAAGTCCGGTATTTCCTTACAAGCACTTCGGGAGAATTGAATACAAATGACAGTTCTTTTCCAATAAATTGATTTCTGCTATCGCTATTCTGAGGAATAACCATAAAAGAAAACTGCCTTGTATTTATTTTTTCGAAAAGTTTATAACGTTTTGTAAACTGTAAATTAGGCAGGGAGCCTGTATATCGTTTTAAGCTGAAATCGTAATTATCAATATTCTCACCTTCAATTGAGAGTTCAAATTCATCCTCCGAGACAAATGAAAGATAAAATTTTACATTGACAGGCTGAGAGGTTGATGTATCGATAATTACCTTTATGGGCGACGATTTATATATGTCAAGGGAATAAAAGCTTTTCTCAAGGTAATATTCGATCTGGAAGTCGAGTTGTGCCAAGGCTCTTTGGGTCAATTGATAAGATTTTAGCACTCCAATTTCGTTCGAAATTTTGTACTGTGTATTATCAAGACCCAGACCAGTTGTAAATCTTGAATCGAGAACCGATTGTTCTTCCTTAATGAGAACCGAAGTCTTTACCTCGTAAATTCTTTCGAAAAACTTGTTTATATAAAAGGCAATTACAAGGGCTACCAGCAGACAAGCTAAAAACCAATGCCATTTTCCAAGAAACTTATATATCAGGTTTTTAACATCAACAGTTTCCTCGTCGGCTGTTTCCTTGTAATTGTCCGTCATTGGGCAAATTATAATTTGTCATTCAAATTCAGAAGAATTGCAACTGATGCTCCAAAAGATAATATAGACAGAACAGCGGTATATGGGAAGCTGCTTACGAGGTAGCTTTTGCCTTTCATTGGTTCAACATAAATTATATCGTTGGGCATGAGGTAAAAATACTCTGATGTAAGAAGTGATTTATCGCCAAGGTTAAGATAATGCACTTCCGAACCTTTGATATTTTGGCGTACTAATGTTACTTTCTTGATATTTCCAAATTCTTTGGTTCCTCCGGCTAGTGCCAATGCCTGCAAAACATTGATCTGATCCTTATCAATTGTAAAGGAACCGGGATTGGTTACTTCGCCCAGAATGGAAACCTGAAAATCCACAAGCTTGACAACCACCGTAGTTTCCTTAAAATAATCGTTTAACGAGGTTTGAATCCGCTTCTTTACATCGTCAATAGTTAAACCCTTCACCATCATTTTATCAACAAACGAAAAGTCGATATATCCCTCATCATCAACCAGGTAACTATTCAAATACAAATAAGTAGGATTCATGAGGGTTGGAAGATCAGTTTGGAAAAACTTACTGGTTTTTGGATCAAGACTGTAAACCTTAATATAAAGATGATCTCCTGATTTAATCTGATAAGTACTCTTCTTTTTATTTTCAAAAGAAGTTTGGGTTTCACCTACATCTTGTAAAAGCATAACTTTTTTTTGTGATAAACAGGAGGTTAATAGTATTGCCAGAATCATTAACTTGCCTATTCCAAAAATTCTCAGCTTCAAATTTCTCATAATTCAAAAATTTACTGTTTCTTTATTTTACTTAGTTTAAGAGCATCTTTAAGATCGATTTTTTTATTTCCCAGGTATGATGTAATAAAAGCTCCTGGGATGTCTTCAGTTTCAACGAACTTTTTAGCCGCGGCTAGCGATGGTCCGGTAATAATGGAATATTTGTACCAACCATCTTCAAAGTTTTCTTCTACTTTCTCAACGCCTGAATATATGTGCTGAATATATTTTTTATTAAGAGGGTTTTTAGCTGCAGCGATTTGCACCTTATAAACAAGGTTTTCTACATCATTTGAATTAATAATGGTATTTTGAGAAATGTTAGTGTTCAGAATCTGAATCCGCTTCCCGTTCAGGTACGCAATTACAAAAGCTCCAGGTATTTTAAGAGCGTCTCTCAGGTGACGTGCTTCGGCATAGGTTTTATATTCGCCAATAGCATATTTGTACCAGTTATCTTCGTTTAGTTCTATAATCTTCATTCCACCTCTATAAATGTTTTTCAGCGATTTGGAATCCACCTGGATACGACATGCAACAATTTGGACCCTGTATATGAATCCCTGTGCTATTGCATCTTCGGCTTGTTTCTGAACTATGGTTGGCTCAGCCTGGACAGCAGTGGCTTCTGTTGGCTTTTCCTTTTTGGCAGCAGTTGAAGTTTGTTTTGGAGTTGACTTTTTATCTCCATGTTTATTTGTTGCTTTTTCGGTTACTGGTTTAACTGTTTCCTTGTTTTGTGCAATATTTTTTTGTTCTGAGATTACTATTGCAGGTTCCTGTTGTTTTACACTTGTGTCGGCCGATGCTGCAGCAATCAGCTCAGTTGAATCTCCTTTCTTCTTTTTAAGGGAAGCTATTTCTTCGGGAGTAAACTGGTATTGGTTATAGCGTGTCCAGGCGGAACGTAATGAGTCAAAATCGCCATAATTCAACTCCCTGAAATTAATAACATAGTTTTCAAATTTATTAGGGTACTTTTCTTCAAGAAACTTATTAAACTGATCTACCTGCTCTTCTTCAACTTCCATCATATTATATAAGCTTCCCGTGTCTTTTGGCGCCATTTTTTGTACAACGGGTGTTTCTGCTTGTTTTGTAACAAGCAATGGAGTTTCCTGGGCTTTATTTGTTTTAGCTGTAACTTGTGGTTTAATAGTATCTTTTACAGCAGGTGAAGATATTACAATGCTGTCTTTTTTTTCTGCTTTTGGTGCTGGTAAGATATTAGTATTCGTTGCATTTTTAGTAATTGAAAGAGTATCAGTTTTAGCGTTCTCATCACCTTCCTTTATTGAATCGTATGTAATTGGGTAATTGAGGTAAGCATATAATACTTTCGTGAAAATATTTATGGCTTCCGATTCAAGTTTTTCAGCTTCTAAAATCTTCGAGAGTTTTTCGTTGGGATAAGCAATATCCTCGGCAACATTCCTGGTTGATTTTGCGCTTCGGGCAATTTCATTCGCTTTATCTTCGAAATTTTTTATGGAAGGATTTATTTTCGAGTTTTTGTTTTCTTTCCAGAATTTGTTAATGTTATCCTTAAATAAAGCAAGTAAATCGGCATTGGCTTTCTGATAAAACTGGGCAGCTTCAAGCCGTTTTAGAGTATACTTTTTTTCATTTTTTGCTTTTTCTTTGTCGGTATCCCCAGTGCTGTTTAAAATATTTGCTTCGTTCTCAAGATTTTTTCCTTTGTTGAAAACCACTTCAATTTTGTCAAGTGTTTTTTGATCGGATTTTATAAGCAAGGGCTTCAGATGACTAATGTTCACCTGAGAACTTGCTAGTTGAGACTGAGTGATATAAAGTACAAAAATGAAAGCTAATTTTATAACCTTGTACATAGCTGAATGCTTGGGTTTTGCAGTTTAGTTTTTATAATTACCTAACCTTCTTTATTTAGTTTTTTACTTTATTCTATCGTACGAATTTGCATTCCTACAATAACTAATAATGAATTAATCAAATATACTTAAAATTACATCAAATCATAACATTCTAATAAACAAAAAAGTGATACAACTCACCTATAGATGATGATTTGCATCACTTTTTTTGACTAAAATATTGTAGAAACAACTATTTCAATTGCTGCTTCAATTCTTCAACCCATTTTTTTACCCTGGCAGAATTTTGAGTTGCCTGGTTCTCGAAATCAATTGCAAGTCCGGTAAATTGGTTCTGCCTTACTGCTTTCGATTTGTGAAAGTTATACCCTTCGGTAGAGGTATAACCAATTATTCGGGCTCCTCTTTTTTCAAGTAATTCGGTCATTAATCCTACGGCATCAAGGAAATTGTCGGGGTAACCTTTTTGATCTCCCAGGCCATAGAGCGCGTAAGTTTTGTCTTTTAAATCAAGTTCTTCCAGTATAGGTCCAAATTCATCCCAATAATTGGGTAGCTCTCCGTCGAACCAGGTGGGAACCCCCAGAATAGCAACTTTGTTTTTAAGAAATTCTTCTTCAGTCAGGGTTTCTGCGTTGATTGGTTCAAGGTCATCTGCTCCGAAAGCTTCTTTAATTTTTTCGGCAACTTTTGCGGTTTTGTTCGAATTGAAACTGTATATCAAACTAATTTTTTCCATTGTATCGCATTTTAATAATTCAATATTTCTTTTACAGCTTTTAAAATCTTTTCGGTACTCGGGAGAATTGCAGCTTCCAGAATTTTGTTAAAACCTACAGGAGTAAAAGTAGAGCCCAGACGTTTAACAGGAGCGTCGAGATACTCGAAAGCTTCATCAGAGATGATAGCAGCTAATTCGGCTCCAAAACCCGAAAATACTTTATCTTCATGAACAATCAAAACCTTGTTTGTTTTCTTTACCGAATTCAGAATAGTTTCCTTATCTAAAGGAATAAGCGACCTAAGGTCGATTACTTCTACTTCGGCTCCGTTTTCTTCTTTGGCCTTTTCAGCAGCTTCAACACACATGTGGGTTGTGTTGCCATAAGTGAGAATGGTAAGATCCTTTCCCGGAACACGTACACGTGCTTTTCCGAAAGGGACTTCGAAATCGTCGGGTACCACTGCTGAAGCTTTAGGATTATTGTACAGTGCCTTTGGTTCCAGGAAAAGTGTAAAGCCACGGGAGCGCATGCTTGTTCTTAAAAGTCCGGCGGCATCGTCGGCATACGAAGGATAAACAATGCGAACTCCGGGAAGATTTGATAATGAACCTTCTATTGTTTGCGAATGGTACATTCCTCCGCCTATATAACCTCCCGATGCGAGTCGTACTGTTACATTGGGTACAAATTTTCCATTCGTCCGCCAGTAATCGTGTGTACATTCTACAAACTGTTCCATGGCTGGCCAGAAGTAGTCGGCAAACTCGGCACCTTCAACTACTATTCTGATTTTCTCGTTAAAACGACTCATGCCGTTGGCTGTTCCCAGAATAAAGTCTTCTGCTATAGGTGCGTTAAAAACCCGGTCTTTACCAAATTCTTTCTGCATTCCTTTGGAAACATTAAATATGCCGCCTTTTTCCTTGTTGGCGATATCCTGTCCCCAGATATAGGTATCGGGATTGTGACGAAACTCGGCTTTCAGGGTTTCGTTTATGCCTTCAATCAATTTCCTGGGTTCACCTTTTTCGTTATGGAGGCCATCTTTATACTTTTGAGGTACATATGCTTCAGGCAAAACAAAGTTTGTAACAGAGGCGGGATCGGGATCCGGTGCTGCCAAACCTTTCTTATGAGCTTCTTTCACTTCAGCTTTAACCTGATCTTCTACCTGTTTTAGTTCTTCTTCGGTAAAACGGTTGTAACGGAGTAAAAGTCGGCGATATTTTGCCAGTGGATCGTATTCGGTAACGTAATTCAGTTCGTTTTCGTCGCGGTAAAGATCGTGACGGTCGGAGTTTGAGTGGGAGTGAATACGTACACAGTTTGCCTGAACAATAGCCGGAATTTGGTTTTCGATCACAAATTGCTTGGCTTCGAACATGGTGTTCATCGAATCGAAAACATCTTTTCCATTGCAATAAAAGAGTTTGATGTTTTTGAATCCGGTGAAATTGTCGGCCACCTTCCGGTTTGCTGTCTGATCTTTTTTTGGTACGGAAATACCATAGCCATTATCCTGGAACACAAATATTACCGGCAGTTTTTCGTTGGAAGCTCCGTTGATGGCTTCGTAAACATAACCTTCGGAAACCGACGATTCGCCCTGAGAGCTGATAGATACACCTTTATGTTTATAGCGGTTCATGGCTCGTCCCACACCGGTTGCATGAAGGGCGTGATTTCCTGTTGCCGACGAAACATTGTGAATATTCCATTCGGGTTTTGCAAAGTGGTTCGACATGTGGCGACCACCACTGGCAACATCATTTGCTTTCGAAATACCGTTGAAAATAACTTCGTCGGCGGTTAAACCTGCTGAAATACAGGTTAGCATGTCGCGGTAATAGGGAAAGAGATGATCGGTATTGCGGTCGAATACCTGTCCGATTGCTAGCTGAATTCCATCGTGTCCTGCATAAGGTGCGTGGTACGACCACCCGATTGCCTGACGTAAATAATTAGGTGCGCGGTCGTCCAAAGCGCGTCCAAGTACCATTAAATAATACCATTTCTTTAGTATCTCTTTGTCGGTGTGTTTAATACCAAATTTTCTATCGTTATACATCTTCTCAATTTTAAATTGAACGGTTTATATCAAAATTCTCGAGATAGTCGGCAATTCTTCTTAAAAATGCCCCACCCAATGCTCCATCGACTACTCTGTGATCGTAGGTAAGAGATAAAAACATTTTATGTCTTACCGCAATAATATCGCCCGTGGGAGTTTCGACTACCGCAGGCTTTTTGGTAATATTACCTGTTGCAAGTATTGCAACCTGAGGCTGGTTAATGATAGGTGTTCCCATATCATTCTTGAATGTTCCGAAGTTCGAGATGGTAAAAGTACCACCCTGAATATCATCGGGTCCCAGTTTGTTGTTGCGGGCGGAGTCGGCCAACCTGTTCATCTCTTTGGACAGGCCAAGGAGATTCAAATGATCAGCGTTTTTAACAACCGGAACAATCAGGTTACCCGTAGGTAAAGCAACGGCAACACCTATATTTACTTTTTTACGAAGTATTATCTTGTATCCATCCACTGAGGCGTTAACCTGTGGGAAATCTTTCAGCGCTTTTGCGGCAGCTTCGATAAATACAGGCATAAAGGTGAGTTTTTCTTTCTCACGAGCCTGGAATTCGTCTTTGACCTTATTTCGCCAAAGCACAAGATTGGTAACATCGGCCTCGAGGAAATTAGTTACATGTGGCGCCACCTGTTTCGACATCACCATGTGGTCGGCAATTAACCGGCGCATGCGGTCCATTTCAACAATTTCGTCTTCAGCATTCACTGATACCGATACTTTTGGCTTTTCAGCCGGTGCGGCCTGTGGTGCTTCAACAGTTTCTTTTTTTGGCTCAACCTGAGGTTTTGTCTGAGAAGCAGCTCCTTTTGATCTGTTTTCGATATAACCGATTACATCTTCTTTCCTCAGCCGTCCATTCTGCCCCGATCCCGGAAGAGATTCCAGTTCTTCGAGCGGAATATTTTCCTGTTTTGCAATATTTTTAACCAGAGGAGAATAAAAGCGTGATGACTTTTGAGGTTCCGATGCTTTTGCAGGTTGTTCTGCCTGCTTGGTTTCTGCAGGAGCAGCTTTTTCGGGTTCGTCTTTGTCCTGGGAAGGACTTTCATCACCACCACTGCCATCGAGTGATATGATGGCTATAACTTTTCCAACCGGAACAACATCACCTTCTTTGTAAAGAAGTTTGATAATTTTCCCTTCCACAGGAGAGGGAATCTCAGAATCTACTTTGTCGGTCGCGATTTCAAGCAGCGCATCATCTTCTTCGATCTGATCGTTTTCTTTTTTGAACCATTTTGTAATGGTTGCTTCGGTAATACTTTCGCCTAATTTAGGCATCACTATTTCAAACTGTGACATATCATTCTGTTTTTCAAAAGAATTCGCAAAGGTACTAAACTTATTTTTATTTAAACTATTTCTAAATTACATTAAACGTATACTCGTCCCTCTACTAACTACCAACTAAAATATTTTGTTCAACCAATAAGCTTAAAAGTTGAAATTTTTTTGTAAAATTTAATTGGATTATTAAAGTAAATATCATGCTTATAGATTATTATAACCTTAAAATTTGTTTAACAATTCCGGGCCAATACAATAGATTTATTTTCTTAGTTTTTTAATATCATCCGGTGAAACTTCAGGGCCTTTGTTCTCAAAAGAATTGGAAACATAATTAATGATTTGGGCAAGCTCTTTGTCCGATAAGAAATTCTGACTTGGCATCTGCTGATTATATTTCTGTCCGTGAACTTCAATAGGACCTCTTAAGCCAAACAACAGCACCTTTATAAAATCCTCTTTATTACCCGAATTTACAGTGGGCGAGTTCCTTAACGGAGGATACATGCCCGGAACACCTGAACCATCGGTTTGATGACAAGCCATACAGTATTTCATATACAGCAGCTCACCGACTTTTTCCTTGTTGTTGGCCGATGCCTTTGTATTCTCTACCTCTTCAGGTGTTTGATAGGCTTTTTTATTACCACCCCCAGAACATGAAAACATAATAGCCAGAAAAACAGATGCAAACAGGTATTTTACAAAAACTTTCATATTTTAACCTTTATAAATAATTTTATATAACCGACCCTTTACCGAGTCTATAACAAGCAAGGAACCATCAGCTCCTTCAGCAACTCCACAGGGGCGGTGTTTGGCGTCGCCCGGACTTTTAACAGGACCTTCTCCTGCAAATTTGTCTGCAAAAATTTCCCAATTCCCTGAAGGTTTTTCACCATAAAAAGGAACAAAAGCAACAAAGTAACCTTTTTGTTCCTGTGGGGCCCTGTTCCACGATCCATGGAAAGCTATAAAGGCACCATCCTTATACTTTTCAGGGAAACTTTTTCCGGAGTGAAATATCAGATCGTTGGGTGCAATATGGGCAGGGAAAGCCATGATGGGTTGATCTTTATCCTTACAACGTCCCTCTTCTTTTCCGTTTCCGCCATATTCGGGGTTAAGAAGCTTTTTCGACTGATTCTGATCATAGTAACAGTAAGGCCATCCAAAGTCGGCGCCATCTCTTACCTGGAAAAACTCTTCGGCAGGTAAGTCAACACTTTGACCTTCGGTGTAAAGGTCGGGCCAGAATTGAGAGAACTGGTCACGCCCATGTTGCAAGCAATAAAGCTGATTTACATTGCTGTTCCAATCTACAGCCACAGCATTGCGGATTCCCGTAGCATAGCGGTGTCCGTTTTTTACCTGATCCTGGTTTTGAACATCAGCCTTAAACCGCCATATTCCGCCATAAAGTTCGAGCAAAGGGCAAGGGTCCATACCCTTTGTACCTGGTGTGCGGTCGGGATCCTGACAAGCATTGGAAGGCGCTCCCACAGTAACATAAATATTTCCGGCATTATCGAAGGCGAGCGATTTTGTTTCGTGTTGATGTTCTGGAATAAAGCCTTTTGCAATCACTTCGTAATTAAGATCGGGAACAAGTTCACTTTCCTTTAACTTATACCGGACAATAATTGTGTCGGCTCCCACATAGAGATAGCCATTGTGAATTCCAATTCCGGTACCGGAAAAAGGTCCAAAATACTTTATCATATCAGCCTTCCCGTCCTGGTCGGTATCCCGGAGTCCAACCACTCCTCCGCCATTTTTGACATTGCGGAGCGATACATAAATATCGCCATTGCTGTTTACCACAACATGGCGGCCTTCGCCCAGTGAATCGGCAATAATCTGACCTTCGAAACCCGTAGGTAAACTAATGCCTGCATTACCCTGTTTGTTTTGATTGTTGGAGCAGGAGGTGAATACCAATAATCCGAGGTAAAAGAACGAGAACCGAGTGTAGGTTTTAATTGTTTTCATCTGATTATTCAATTAGCGATTAAAATTTTCACCTTAGGAAACATTCAAGCCATGCATTAGTTCAAAACAGAGGAAACTTAAATTGGGGACTGTCGTAAAAAAGGCAGATCTAAAAGACACTCCCCGAATGAAAAATTTTGCTTTTGTAATAATCGTGATATTATGTTTTTCTTGCCGCAAGGAAGAAACATCAAATCCTAAGTTCAGTTACATCGACATCGAAGATGCTTATGGATTTGCGATTGGGAACCTTCCATCAACCGGATTCGATTCACAAAAGCTTTATAAGAGCAATAAAACCGATAATCTCGTTGAAATAAAATACCTGGATGGCAACAAGAAAGAGCTGAAAAATAGTTTTGTACCTATTGCTATGTACGATATTAATAAGACTTATTTCCTTATCACCTTCAGCAATATATACAAAACAGAGTTCGAAAGTTATGTAATCAGGCGGGTTGACGGGCAGGCTCAGAAGCTAGGAAAACCGGTGATGGTGGAAAGAAACGGAACATTAGATTTGAATACCCGCGCCATCAGATCGGATAATAATTTTGGTAATTATTTCATCAATTCACAGGGAAACTGGAAAGTGAATCTGCTCGATTTCAATATTCGCACGCATAATGAATTATTAAAAGGTGAGAATATTGGAGAATACTTCACGGTTGATTATCTGGGGAATATATTATCCCAACAGAAAGTCTATTCCATCAATGGCAATTCAAAAAATCTGGAGTGGGCGAATCAGAGCTATACATATCCGCTAAGCAGCATCATCAATAATATGTATTATATATTCCGTAAAGGCGATTCGGTACAGTGTGCTCAAATAGATGTAAGCGCCGGTAATTTTACCGAAAAGAAATTATATCCATCGTTTCTCCTAAATTCTGCAGAAGCCGATTTTATTGGTTCACATGCTTTTGCAGGATATAATAAGACAATAGTTATTCTGGCATCAGCTATTCTGCAGATTGAAGATAGCACAATAAAAAAGACGGACCTGACTAAATTAAATCTTAAAAGAATATATTCGGCTGCTTTTTCAGGGAAATACTGCTTTGTTTACGGTGAAGATCCTGTAAATGATAAAGTTTTTGTAAAAATCGATTTCAAAGGATTGAATCCGGTTTACACACAAATTATGGCTCCCGATGAAGTTGAAATTAAAAACTTTTCAGCTTCGGTGGATGATAATCTTGTTTTCTCAGGGAGAAGGATTGACAACAATAAACCCATTATTGGTTACATTCCAATAACAGGAAACAACTGGATTTATGATAACGACGAATTGATTGAAGATATACAGGTGCTTGCCAGATAAAAAATCCATTTCTTTTAAAATCTCCTTAAAAATTTGGCGTAATTTTGGGTAACTCTAAAATTTACCTGATATGATTGTTACCTGTGTTCATGTTTTTGTTAAGAAGGAATTTGTAGAAGAATTCAAGGCGGCTACCATCGAAAACCGCTCCAATACCATCAAAGAGCCCGGAAATGTACGGTTCGACATATTACAGCTCGATCAGTTCTCGCAAAAGTTTCTTTTATACGAAGTATTCGAATCGGAAGAGGCGGCTGCTTTTCATAAAACAACAGCACACTATTTTAAGTGGCGCGATACTGTTCAGGATTGGATGGAACAGCCCCGCCAGGGAATTCGCTATAGTCCTGTTGAACCTAAAACCCGCGAGCAGTGGTAAAATCATTTTCAGTCACTTCAACACCTTCCATCATTTTTGGAGTTGGAAAACGCAGGGAATTGCCGCAGCTTATTCAAAAGTTCGGGAAAAATGTGCTGGTGGTTACCGGTTCGGGTTCTTTCAGCAAATCGGACTATGGAAGTCAATTACTGAATGAAATACAAAGCGTAAACGGTATTTGTCATTTTGCCTCAATTCCTGGAGAACCGACTCCCGAAATGATAGACGAAACAGTTGCAAAATATAGCCAGATTACCTTCGATGTGTTGATAGCACTTGGAGGTGGAAGTGTGCTCGATGGCGGAAAAGCAATTTCGGCAATGCTCGGAAAAAGCGACTCGATTGTTGATTTTCTTGAAGGAGTAGGAACCCGAAATCCAGATGGATCAAAAATTCCTTTTATAGCTGTGCCCACCACAGCCGGAACAGGGAGTGAAGCAACAAAAAATGCAGTAATATCGAGGGTAGGAGAGGATGGATTTAAAAAATCACTCCGGCACGACAATTATATTCCTAACATTGCTGTCGTCGACCCGGAGCTCACAGTGAGTTGCAGTAAAGAAACAACCGCTGCCAGCGGCCTCGATGCTTTTACCCAGTTGCTCGAGGCTTATGTCTCAACAAAATCATCACCATTTATTGATGCGCTTGCAGTGGATGGCCTGACCAACGTGGTGAAATACCTGAAACCTGCCTGGGAAGACGGCAAAAGCTTAGAAGCAAGGTCAGGAATGTCGTATGCGGCGATGCTGTCAGGAATTGCTTTGGCGAATTCCGGATTAGGGACAGTCCATGGTTTTGCATCATCGGTAGGGGGAATGTTTCCTATTCCTCACGGGGTGGTCTGCGGAACTTTAATGGCCGAATGTGCAGCTTTTACAATTGAAAAACTGGCGAAATCGTCGGAAGCTTACCTCAAATATGCGAATGTGGGCCGACTGGTCAGTTCCAAGGCCAACGAAACTGATGAATATTACTGTCATATATTAACTGACTATTTGCGTCGGCTTACTGAAGAATTGAAGATTCCAACTCTTTCTTCGTTTGGAGTGACCAAAGAAATTATTCCCCAACTCTCTGCTGTAACGGAAAATAAAAATAACCCTGTAACTTTTAATACAGAAGAACTGTCTTACATTCTCGAAAAGCGATTATAAAGTAATAAGTTCAAAAATGAAAAACTTAACGCGCAAAGAGTGGATTGTAATACTTGTTTTTATTGCAGTTAAAATATTACTACATTTTCTAACCAATACCAATTATGATCTTCACCGCGACACCTTTTTATATTACTCGTTAAGCGAGAATCTGGATTGGGGCTATGCCTCCGTTCCACCCTTTATTGGCTTTCTTACAAGAGTGGCGACTACTCTTTTCGGTTATTCTGAATTTGCACTAAACCTTTTCCCGGTTGTGGCTGGTGTGGTTTCCATATTCATCATTGCCCTGATTGTGAAGGAACTCGGTGGGAAAACATTTGCTATAATTGTGGCAGCCCTTTCTTTTCTGCTTTCCACAGCCTATTTGCGATCAAACTCTTTGATGCAGCCTGTTTCGTTCGATCAGTTGTTCTGGCTGCTTTCGGCATATTTCGTTGTTAAGCTTATCAATACACAGGATACAAGGTTCTGGTACTGGATAATGATTTCCTGGGCAGTTGGTTTTATGAATAAATACCTTATTGCCGGATATGCATTCAGCTTTGTTGTTGCTTTGCTTATTACAAAGCACCGGAAGCTGCTGTTTTCGAAACATTTTGTTTTTGGAGCCATTGCTGCTTTTTTTATTGTTTTACCTAACCTGATCTGGCAGTACAATCATAACTGGCCTGTAGTGCATCATCTGAGCGAATTAAGCAAAAACCAGTTGGTGAACGTGTCCATGATAGGTTTTATCATCGACCAGTTTATGATGAACGTTCAGGCTCTCATTGTATGGATGACCGGTTTGATCGTTTTTCTGTTTTACAAATCGGAGAAGAATTTCAGAGCTCTATCTTTGGCTTCACTGTTCGTTATTTTTCTTTTGATGATAACTCATGGAAAATCGTATTACACCCTGGGGGCCTACACGCTCTTGATGGCTATGGGCGGCTATGCCATTGAGAAATACTATAATAAAATGTTTAAAACTGTTACAGTCTTTCTTGTTGTGATATTATCAGTTCCGGTGATGCCTTTTAGCCTGCCAATACTGAGTTTCCCAGCCATGGAAAAGTATTCAGCTCCTATGGCTGAAGCCACAAACAGGTGGGAAGATGGTAAAATTTACCCGTTACCCCAGGACTATGCTGATATGACTGGCTGGAAAGAACTGAGCGATATTGTGATTGCAACTTACAAATCGTTACCTGCTGATGTTAAATCCAACACCGGAATTTATGCCGAAAATTACGGGCAAGCTGGAGCGGTGTATTATTATGGACGGAAGGATAGTATTCCACGGCCCATTTGTTTTAGCGACAACTTTTTGATATGGGCGCCAGATAGTGTTAAACAGGATTATCTGATTTATATTAACGATGAAATTGGTGACATCAAATTCCTGTACGGGAACTACGAACTAAAGGGCGAGGTAAATAACCGTTACTTCAGGGAAAATGGTGTAAAAGTGTTTTTCTGTTCACATCCCACAGATACTTTTCGCACATTTTATAAGGAAAAGGTTAAAGAACTGAAAAGCATATACCGGCGAAGTCAGTAAAATTTAAATTACTTCATCTTTTTTTATCGGACAATTGCGATTACTTTGCTATTTTCAGCTCCATCACATAGTCGTTCATAAAATAGCCATTACCTATATCGATATCTTCGGTTTTGATAATTTCGAAGCCCTTTTTCTTATAAAAACCTAAGGCGGGATTCTCGCGGTTAACATTCAGCAGCAGGCTTTTGTTTCCAGCTTCGGCGGTACGTATAATTACTTCGTCCATCAGTATTTTTCCGGCTCCGGTTCCCTGACATTCAGGCAAAACATAAATCTTATGCAGTTTGGTATTTCCCGATTGGTTATAGTTCACTTCATAAGAAGCATAACCAACAAATTCATCGTCTTTTTTTACAAGAATAAAACGATGTCCTTTTTTTTCGACCTGTTCTTTTATGGAAGAAATACTGTACATCCATTCCAGCATATAGGCAATTTGTTCCTTCGAAAGAATATCTCCAAAGGTGTGGGGCCAGGTACGGTGTGCAAGAGAATTGATAGTCGGGTAAAGATCTTCGCTGGTGTTAATTATTGAAAACATAAACTCTTTTTTAAAAACTTAGCAAAAATAGCTGAAATGCTTTCAAATTTTTAATAAAACCTGACAAAATACTTCTTTTTAGCACTTTTTATTTTGTAAAATTGACCTTTTAACATAAAGTATATGAAACGCGGATTTGCAAGTGATAATAACGCGGGTGTTCACCCGGACATTATGAAGGCTCTGGAGAATGCAAATGTAGGCCATTGTGTGGGGTATGGCGACGACCCTTTTACTCAGGAAGCCCGTGAAATTTTCAAAGACATTTTTGGAGCTGAGTCGGAAGTTTTCTTTGTGTTTTTAGGAACCGGGGCTAATGTGCTGGGACTAAAAGCTGTGACCCACTCGTATAACTCAATCATTTGTGCCGAAACAGCTCATATTAATGTTGACGAATGCGGTGCTCCCGAAAAATTTACCGGGTGCAAACTGCTGTCTATTCCAACAAATAATGGAAAAATAACAAATGCAGATATCCAGAAACATGTTCACGGAATTGGCTTTGAGCATCATTCACAACCCCGGGTAATTTCCATTACGCAGTCCACCGAAATGGGAACTATTTACACAACCAAAGAAATAGCCGACATTTGTAATTATGCCCATAGAAACAATATGCTGGTGCATGTGGATGGTGCCCGGATTGCAAATGCCGCAGCATCGCTGAACATTGGTTTTACCGAAATGATAAAAGATACCGGCGTAGATGTTCTTTCGTTCGGAGGTACCAAAAACGGTATGATGTATGGCGAAGCAATTGTTTTTCTGAAACCGGAACTCGCCGAAAACTTCAAATATTTAAGAAAACAGGGAATGCAACTCGCTTCTAAAATGCGTTTTATTTCTACCCAGTTTCTCGCATATTTCAATAATAACCTGTGGCTGAAAAATGCTATCCATGCAAACGAGATGGCTAAACTTCTGGAGAAGAAGGTAAAAGAAATTCCTCAGATAAAACTGACTCAAGAAGTGCAATCGAATGGAGTTTTTGCCATTGTTCCCAAGAAAATAATCCCTGAACTCCAGGAGCATTATTTCTTTTACGAGTGGAACGAATTTACCGGCGAAGTGCGCTGGATGACTTCTTGGGATACCAGCGTTGAAGATATTGAAGGTTTTATTAAAGTACTGAAAGAATTAATTAAATAACGGGAGGTCCACGATCCACAGACCACACTCGAAAGCAATAATAAGTAAAAGTTATTGAACCATCATCGGTTTTTGTTGTTTAATGAAATAACAAAAACCGCTTTTTATGTTAATTCTGAAGCCTATTTCCTTGAAAGTAAATTCTTTATTAATTTTTTTTACTATTCTTTTCTTTTCGTGTACACACGATCCCCAAGGTATTGCCGATCTCGAACCTGTTTGCTTCGAATCTCAAATCAGACCTCTGATTCAGAATAGTTGTGCAGTTTCAGGTTGTCACGATGCCACAACAGCGGAAGAAGGTTATAATTTTTCTTCTTACGACGGCATTGTCGCTGCCGTTAAACCGGGAAACGCCAGACAGAGTGAATTATACAAGGTTTTGACTGATATTTATGGAGAGATGATGCCCCCTCATCAGCCGTTGTCGGAAGATGACAGGAATCTTATTAAAATATGGATCGAGCAGGGAGCTCAAAATACAACTTGTGGAGGTCTTTCAGGTATTCCGGGACAAAACAGGGATACCGTTTGTTTTAACCTCGACATTTTGCCATTATTGTCATCCAGTTGTGCTACTGCTGGTTGCCACGATAATACAACTGCTGAAGAAGGTTATCGGATGACAAGTTATGCCAACATTGTTCAAAATTCGAACCTGGTAAAAAAGGGAAACTATCCCGACAGTAAGTTGTATAAAGTTCTGGTGGATAACGGCGACGACCGCATGCCTCCTGCTCCCGCAAGTCGTTTGACATTTGACCAGATAGAAAAAATAAAAATATGGATTGCGCAGGGCGCTTTAAACAGTAACTGTGTTGTAGCTGCCTGCGACACATCAGGAACAATTTCTTATGCCTCGCAGATTTGGCCAATTATTCAGAACAACTGTCTGGGGTGTCATCCGGCAACAGGCACAACAAATAATGTAAGCCTTGGTAATCATACACAAATTGCCGCTGTGGCCCGGACCGTACGAAACGGTATCTCGTTGCTTTCGGGCTCCATTCATCAGCAAACAGGCTTTAAACCAATGCCTCAAAATGGCATGCTTGATAAATGCAAAATAGCAACAATAGACAAGTGGATTAGTCAGGGTATGGCAAATAACTAAAATGGATTATGAAAAATTTGAAATATTTATTTCTGGCAGGTATTAGCGCTATGATATTGACTGGTTCCTGTTATTACGATAGTGAAGAATATTTATTTGGCGTTCCAGGAGGAAACTGTGCCGACACCACAGTGTTTACCTATACCGCCGGAGTTCAGCCTATTTTAAGTCAGTATTGCTATTCGTGCCATAGTAACGGGAGTGCTGCTTCAATGGGAGGCAATATTAAACTTCAGGATTTTGCTGATGTAAAGACTGTGGCATCAAACGGCAAGTTGACAGGATCTGTTTCTCATGCATCGGGATTTTCTCCCATGCCCAAAGGAGGTAACAAGCTGAACGATTGCTATATCGTTGTAATTAAGAAATGGATTGCTGCCGGGGCCTTGAACAATTAAACAATTTTTATAGGTAGTTTCGTTGAAGGTAGAATATCTTTTATAATTTTGAAGATATTCAACTCTAACCATAAACCTTTATGAAACTATCTCACCTTTCAGCGGCCTTATCTATTGCTTTATTAGTTATTGGTTGTAAAAGCGCAAATTATAAAGAAAAGAGTTCAACTCTGGGCCTTATGATGGCTGACACTGTTGTTTACGATCAGTCCTTATCAGCGCCTCCTGCTCCAAATGCTCCCAAAAGTGTTATTCGCACCGCCGAATTGCGCATCAAAGTTAAGGATGTAAAAAAATCGCTGTCAGAACTTGAGGCATTAGCAAAATCAATTGGTGGATTTGTTGAGTATTCCAATATAGAATCTTCCGAGCTCGGGACAACAACCAAAACTATTTCAAAAGATTCCCTGCTTCAGGTCACGGAATATACCGTATTTGGAAATATTACGCTGAGGGTTCCTGTTACATCTTTCGATTCTGTAGTTAATGTCATTCAAAACGCAGCTTTATTTTTGAATTACAGAAGAACTTCTGCTGAAGACATCAGCCTTCAATACCTCGAAAACAGTTTAAAAGCGAATGTTTCAGAGAAATCGGGCAATCGAATTAAAAATGCTGTAGATACAAAAGGCAAAAAACTGGAAGATATTGTTGATGCTGAAAGAACAGCATCAAGCATGGAGGAAACCGCCATCAGCAATAAAATAGCAAATTTCGCTCTGCAACGAAGGGTTAATTTCAGCTCTATCCAGATAAATCTTCACCAGGCCAATCAGATTTATAAAGAGGTTGTTACAAATATCAACATTACGGATTATAAGCCATCTTTTGGCCGGAGGCTTTTGTATGCCTTAGGAAATGGATGGAACGGACTGGTAACGTTTTTTATTTTTCTTGTTAATATCTGGCCTTTGCTGGCATTTGTATTTGTGGTTTATATTTTGATCCGAACCAGAAAATTCATTTTCTTTAAGAAAAAAAATAGTAATCAGTAAAGTAAAGTTTATGAAAAAAAGTCTTCTATTTATCAGTTTGTTATTGATTTTTACTGGTTCTTTCGGCCAGACATATTCCGGCGGAAAACTGCAGGATAAGCTTACCATAAAAAGTACAATTATGGGTAAAGATGTGAATTATGCAGTTTACTTGCCTCCTGATTACGATGCTTCCAACCGCAGCTATCCCGTTGTTTACCTTCTTCATGGGTATTCCGACGATCAGACCGGCTGGGTGCAATTTGGCCAGATTGGAGCTCTTGTAGACAAAGCTATTGCCGAGCAGAAAATTTCTCCCATGATTATTGTAATGCCCGACGGGGGAGTAGCCTGGTATGTGAACGACTATCAGAATAAAGTGCGTTTTGAGGACATGTTTTTCCAGGAGTTTATACCCACCATTGAAAAACAGTACAGAGTTAAAAGCAAAAAAGAATATCGGGGAATAGCAGGCCTTTCGATGGGCGGATTCGGATCGCTTTATCTTTCGTTAAAGCATCCGGATATGTTTACCGCCTGTGCTCCATTAAGCGCCGGAATATTTACCGATGCTGAAATTACAACTATGCCCGATAATCAGTACAATCAGTATTTTGGGCCGGTTTACGGTACAAATAAAGAAGGCGCCCGGTTAACCGATCATTGGAGAAAAACAAATATCATCGACGTTATCAAAACCATTCCCGAAGCAAGTAAAAAAAGTGTAAGAATATATATGGATTGCGGCGACAAGGATTTTCTGATCCGCGGTAACTGTGAAACACATTTATTAATGAAAGACCTGGGTATTCCTCATGAATTCAGAGTACGCGAAGGCAGTCACACCTGGGGTTACTGGAGAACAGGTATAATCGATGCTTTGGGTTTTATTTCCCAGAGTTTTACGAGATAAATCAGTATTAAAGATAATTACGCTTCGACTTTATCTATCTGGTTAAAGTCGAAGTCATTTTAATAAAGAATTGTCGATAGTCCATAGAGAACAGCCGAATATCCGGCAATTGGATAACCTAACCCGCAACCCATAACCCGTAACTCATTCATTCCTTCCTTAGCGTTTTTACCATCAGAATTGCCACTGTTCCAATTATTCCCGACACTACAACAATAATTTTGACTGTTACATTCTCGATGAAAAATATAGCCGATAAGCCGATCATTGTCCACATCATGGTTAAGGCAATAATTTTTGATTTCATTGGCATAGCCCTGTACTTCCGGTAATTGTTTATGTAGGTTCCTAAAATTCTGTGCCGTAACAACCAATTGTACATTCTGTCGGAACTCCTTACATAACATGCTGCCGCGCCTAACAAGAAAACGGTGGTAGGTAGTCCGGGAACAAAAATTCCGACCACACCTAAACTAAGCGAAACCGTTCCGGCTAAAACCAATAGAGCTCTGACCATCTTTTAATTTTACCTTTTACAAACACTAGAAATATAATTTAGTTAACTGAGGCTGCAAAAATACCTAAGTTTAGGTATTTAGAATTTTCTTTGAACAAAATTTACTTTTTTTCCTTTATATAGCAGCTATATACATAACCAAAAAATTTAATTCAATGATCAGGTCATTTTTGCTTTCTGCCGTTTCATTCCTAACGATTTGTAGTGTTCAGGGTCAGGATCTTGAAAAACTTCTCGATGAATCTACAGATAATGATGTCAACTACGTTTCAGCCACGTTTAAATCAACCCGCATTGCGAGTGGTCACAGCATTGAACGTATGCCTGAAGGACAACTTGATGTAAGAATATCGCACCGTTTCGGACAGATTAACAGTGGAGCTTACAATTTCTGGGGTTTGGATCAGGCTAATATTCATATAAGTGTGGAATATGGTATTACCAACTGGGTAATGGTTGGAGTTGGACGAGGTACTTATGAGAAGACTTACGACGGGTTTACAAAATTCTCAATTTTGCGTCAGAGTACCGGAAAAAGGAAAATGCCGGTAAGCCTTTCTTATTTCTCAAGTATTGCCATCAACAGCTTAAAGTGGGAGGTTCCCAACACAACACTCCCATTTTGGGATAGAACCAGTTTTGTACATCAGCTTTTAGTTGCCAGGAAGTTCAATGAAAGCTTTTCGTTAGAACTGAATCCCACTTTTGTTCACCGGAACATGGTAGCAACAGAACTCGATCCAAACGATCTTTTTTCATTAGGTGTTGGTGCCCGGATGAAACTTTCCAAAAGAATCTCTATCAATGTGGAATATTACTATGTTTTGCCGCCTATGAACGATTTTCGCAGCCAGAAGACTTATGATCCTCTTTCGATAGGTTTGGATATTGAAACCGGTGGCCATGTTTTTCAGCTTTTCTTCTCAAACTCCCTTGCTATGATCGAAAAAGGTTTTATTGGCGAAACTACCGGGAATTGGGGAGATGGCGGAATTCATTTCGGATTTAATATTTCACGGGTTTTTGCCCTTAAATAAATATTTTGAAAATCTAACAAAGTTCAATATGAAAAAAATTATTGTTTTGGTTCTTGCTGTTATGAGTGTTTATATTGCAAATGCTCAAAAGTACATCTCTAAAAACGGTCACATTTCCTTTTATTCGAGTACTCCAATCGAAAATATTGAAGCTCACAACAATCAGGCTGCCAGTATTCTGGATGCATCAAGCGGCGAACTTGTTTTTAACGTTCTTATTAAATCGTTTGAATTCAAAAATGCATTGATGCAGGAACACTTCAACGAGAATTACATGGAATCGGACAAATTTCCAAAAGCTACCTTCAAGGGAAAGGTCTTCAATCTACAATCGGTCAATTTCTCCAAAGATGGTACTTATAATGTGGATGTCACCGGCGATCTCACCATGCATGGCGTAACAAAACCCGTTTCGGCAAAAGGAACTGTATTAATAAAGGGCGAAGCTGTATCAGCCGAATCAAAATTTACTGTGCAGCCATCGGATTATAACATTCAAATTCCTAAATTGGTCGAAGGAAAAATTGCAAAACAGATTGAGGTAAGGGTGAATCTTACTTATTCTAAAATGTAGGTACATGAAAAAGTGGATTGTTGTAATAATTTTAGTTCTGGCTGTTGGCGCTGTTGCTGTTTATTGGTATACTTTCAAAAAACCCGCCCGTACAGCATCTTCCGAAGAGGCCGTATATAGTGTTTCGGCTAAAGATCTGGCATCGGAATTCGAGATGGACGAAAATGCTGCTAATTCAAAATATCTGAATAAAGTTATCAAGGTGTATGGCACTGTTGTAAGTGTTTCGGAGAGTGAAAACGAAATTTCGGTAACGTTGAAAGAGGTGGATAGCAGCGCCGGTGTGACCTGCAGTTTCGAAAAAGCATCACTCGACAAGAGCAAGGTGACACCTGGACAAAAGGTTTTTATAAAAGGCATCTGTTCGGGCTTTTTGATGGATGTTGTGCTGAATAAATGTGCCTTAACCACCGAGGCGGCGATATAGCAACGAGCTGTCGCCGTAACTCAGAAAACGAAACTCATTTTCCAGGGCGTATTTATAGACGTTTTGCCAGTCGTTGCCAATAAAGGCACTCACCAGAAGCAACAATGTGCTTTTAGGTTGATGAAAGTTTGTAATCAGCGCTTTGGCGCTTTTTACATTATAACCTGGTAAAATCATAATTTGGGTTTTAGCCTGAAACGTGTCCAAATCTTTTTTCGCCAGATAATCCAAAAGAATTTCAAGAGCATCGCTGTAATTCAAATTACTTTCCAGGGAATAAGGTTCCCATTGTCCAAGCTCATTAATTATCTCCTGTGGGTTGTTTTTGATTTTCAATGCCAGCCAGTAAAGACTTTCAAGAGTTCTCAACGATGTTGTTCCAACCGGAACAATTTCTTTATTATTTCTCAATAATTCCAGCGTTTTTCGGGAAACCGAAAAAAATTCACTATGCATTTCATGTTTGCTGACACTATCGGTTTGAACCGGCTTAAATGTTCCGGCGCCTACATGAAGCGTTACATCGGCGGTATTTATATTCTTACGGTTAAGCTGCGCAAAAACATCATCGGTAAAATGTAAACCGGCGGTTGGTGCTGCAACAGATCCTTCGCGAAGAGAATAAACTGTTTGATAGCGTTCTTTGTCAATATCTTCCGAACTGCGGTTAAGATAGGGTGGGATGGGAGTCTCGCCCGAAAGTTCCAGCAGTTGTGCAAAAGTTATATCGTTGTCCCAGCGGAATTCAATTATTAATTGATTGGCCGAATGCTCCCTTTTAATCGCTTCCAGAACGACTATGCCTTTTGGTGTTTCTATTTCCTTTTTCAAAGAACCTTCTTTCCATTTTTTCAAATTACCGGCAAAACATTTCCAGGTACACGACCGGGTGGATTGTAAGGCAAAAAGATAATCGGAGGGCTCGTATGGTTCCAGGCAAAAAATCTCAATAATAGCTCCTGTTGGCTTCCGGAAAAACAAGCGAGAGTGAATTACTTTGGTATTGTTTACAACCAGCAGGTCGTTGGCGAATAAATGTTGTGGCAAATGCGAAAATACATCTTCGGTAATCTGTCCTGCCTGATAAATAAGCAGTTTGGAATTATCTCTCTGCGCAAGCGGATATTTTGCTATCCTGCTGTCGGGCAGCTCGTAATCGTACTCGTTAATGCTTATTTTTGACTGAAGAGGAGATGTATTTTGATTCATATTTCTTTTAAACCCGCAAAAATATCTAAATTTATCCCCTTAAAATTATAATAATGACATTTAAAGCAGGCGACAAAGTAAAATTTTTGAACGATGTAGGTGGCGGAACTATCACCAAAGTCGTTAAAGAACAGGCATACGTAATGATAGACGATGGTTTCGATATTCCGGTGCCCTTATCGCAAATTGTTAAAATAGGCTCTGAATTGCCCGTTGAAAAGGACGACAGACCTGTGCTGACCAAAACCGAGCAGAAAAAGGCCAAACAAGAAGAGAAGAAAGCTCCGGTTTCGGTGCCAGAGCCTGAAGATGATTTCGAAGACGATTTCACACAGCAGGATGAGCCTTCCGTTTTGGGCGATTTTGGAACTTTAAGCATGCTGCTGGGATTTGTTACCGAAGACTCCAAAAAGGATGGCAGACTTTATCATGCTTTCCTCATCAACGATTGCCTTTACCGTTCGCTCTATACTTTTTCTATCATCGAACAGGGTCACTATCGCACCATCAACGCAGGAATGCTCGAGAACGAAACAAAAGTTTTTCTGCATACTTTTAAAGCAAAGGACTTTTCGCAGATACAATCCATGCATATCGAAGGGATTTTTTATAAGAAAACATCCTACATTCCGCACGAACCACTGGTTTATAAATTAGCTGTAGATACTTTCAAATTCTCGGATCCCGATAATTATACCGATAACGACTATTTCGACGAAAAAGCTTATGTGATCAATATTACCGAAATGGATCTGCTTGCCGAAATCGAAAAAGCGTCACAACATGAACAAGCATTGCTGAAAGGCAAAGAATTTAAAGATATTGCAAGAGTTAAAAAGATAAAAGTAGCTGCCGAAAGCGAGGAAATAGATTTACATATCGAAGAGCTGACTGACAATTATAAGTCGCTCGAACCTTCGGAAATAATTGATATTCAAATGAGCAAGTTTCATATTGCTCTCGAAGGTGCCATCAGGAATAACACCAAAAGAGTAATATTTATTCATGGGGTTGGCAATGGCAAGTTGAAATTCGAAATCCGCAAAGCACTCGATACCCAATACAAGAAATACCGCTACCAGGATGCCTCGTTTAAGGAATATGGTTACGGGGCAACCATGGTAATTTTGAAATAGGTTTTTAGCTTTTAGGGGTTTAGCAGTTAGGAAATACGATTTATTAATAGTAGAAATAATTATAGGTCACCGCTACGCGGCTATGTTTTATTTCATCAATCATACCACAGATACTCATTTTTGCAATAAGCGACGTTATGATGCTTAATGTAAAATGGCTGTAAATCTTATAAATTGCTTAAGGCTCCTACTAATTTTTTATAGCTGCGTAGCAGTGTGCTATTTGGTGTGCCGGGCATGTTGCAATTCTAAAGGGTGCGGGAGAAATCCCAAGTCCCGAAGGAGCCGTGATGACCGGAATTCTTTAGCGCAAAGCAAGGGTGCTCAGGGTGACCTGGGATCTGAA
>JAEYWD010000079.1 GCA_023429135.1 Bacteroidota bacterium
GCGCCCGCCCCCCCCCCCCCCCCCCCCCCCCCAACCCCCCCCCCCCTCCAGTAAAATCCCTTGTCATTTCGACCGCAGGGAGAAATCTTTTAATTTTAACCGGACACCAATGATTAATAAGGTCCAACAATAAAAAAAGCCGCCCATCACTGAGCGGCTAAAATTTTATAGAATATGAAACACTTAATCTTTGCCGAAATTGCTTCGTGACCTTGTGTCTTCGTGTTTAAAATTGCTATTCCTTATAAGCTTCAATCAAAACTTCAAGGATTTTTCTTCCTGCCTTGGCAACAGAGGTGCCAGGACCAAAGATAGCTACAACACCAGCTTTGTAGAGGAAGTCGTAATCCTGGGCTGGAATTACACCACCGGCAATTACCATGATGTCCTCGCGGCCGAGTTTTTTCAACTCATCGATTACCGCAGGAACCAGGGTTTTATGACCGGCAGCCAGCGACGAAACGCCTAATACATGCACGTCGTTTTCAACGGCTTGTTTGGCAGCTTCGGCCGGAGTCTGGAACAAAGGACCGATGTCTACGTCGAAGCCTAAGTCGGCATAACCTGTCGACACTACTTTAGCTCCACGGTCATGACCATCCTGACCCATTTTGGCAACCATAATACGTGGTTGACGGCCTACCATTTTGGCAAATTGTTCGCAAAGCTGACGAGCTGTTTTGAAGTCGTCGTCGTTTGCCGATTCGCTGGCGTATACACCAGAAATTGAACGTATCACAGCTTTATATCTCCCTGCAACTTTTTCGATAGCGTCGGAAATTTCACCAAGTGAAGCACGTTTCTGGGCAGCATCAACGGCAAGCTCGAGCAGGTTACCTTTTCCGCTGCGTGCAGCTTCGGTGATGGCTTCGAGTGCAGCCTGAACTTCGGCGTTATTTCTTTCGGCTCTCAGTTTTTGTAAACGTTTGATCTGCGATTCGCGAACCGCAGTATTGTCAACCTCAAGAATTTCGAGGGGATCTTCTTTATCCAGACGGTATTTGTTAACACCTACAATGGTATCGCGACCGCTGTCGATTCTACCCTGTTTGCGGGCTGCAGCTTCTTCGATACGCATTTTTGGAATACCGGTCTCAACAGCTTTCGACATACCGCCGAGTTCTTCCACTTCTTCGATCAGTTTCCAGGCTTTGTCAGCAAGTTCTTTTGTCAAAGCTTCTACATAGTAAGAA
This sequence comes from Bacteroidota bacterium, assembly GCA_023429135.1. GTDB lineage: Bacteria > Bacteroidota > Bacteroidia > Bacteroidales > JAAUTT01 > JAAUTT01. The sequence continues at coordinate 1,194 of JAEYWD010000079.1, forward strand.
CCAGCCCATGGATCAACTGCCTTGGTGATATTGGTTTCTTCCTGAATGTAGATCTGGGTGTTACGTGCAATACGTGCCGAGAAATCGGTTGGTAATGCAATAGCTTCGTCCAAAGCGTTAGTGTGGAGCGACTGGGTATGACCCAACGCAGCAGCCATAGCTTCGATACAAGTACGGGCAACATTGTTGAACGGATCCTGCTCTGTTAAGCTCCAACCCGATGTTTGCGAGTGGGTACGCAAAGCCATCGATTTTTCTGATTTTGGTTCGAATTTCTTCACGATTTTAGCCCAGAGCAGACGAGCTGCACGCATTTTGGCGATTTCCATGAAGTGGTTCATACCAATGGCCCAGAAGAACGACAGACGCGGAGCAAAAGCATCGATGCTCAAACCTGCACGGGTTCCGGTGCGGAGGTATTCCAGACCATCGGCGAGGGTGTAAGCTAATTCGATGTCGGCAGTGGCGCCGGCTTCCTGCATGTGGTATCCTGAAATGGAGATGCTGTTGAATTTAGGCATGTACTTCGAAGTGTATTCGAAAATATCGCCGATAATCCGCATACTCATTTCGGGAGGATAGATGTAGGTGTTACGAACCATGAATTCCTTCAGAATGTCGTTCTGGATGGTTCCGCTGAGCTCTTCCAGTTTAGCGCCCTGCTCGAGAGCAGCTACAATGTAGAAAGCCATAATGGGAAGAACGGCACCGTTCATGGTCATGGAAACCGACATTTTGTTGAGAGGAATAGCATCGAATAATACCTTCATGTCGAGGATGGAGTCGATGGCCACACCGGCTTTACCTACGTCGCCGATTACACGTTCGTGATCGGAGTCGTAACCGCGGTGCGTGGCAAGGTCGAATGCAACAGAAAGACCTTTCTGACCGGAGGCCAGGTTACGGCGGTAGAAAGCATTCGATTCTTCGGCAGTGGAGAAACCGGCATACTGGCGGATAGTCCAGGGCTGCATTACATACATGGTACTGTAAGGGCCGCGCAAGAAAGGAGCTATACCTGCCGCATAGTTCAGGTGTTCCATTCCAAGCAGATCCTCAGCAGTATAAACTGGCTTCACGGGAATAAGCTCCGGTGTAGTCCAGGTAGACTCGGCAGCAACTTTAGCAGCGTTGCTTCCGGCCGTTTTTATATTTACTTTGCTAAAATCAGGCTTCATTATGCAATATTTAATTCTTTAGAATAGTACTTCAACGTTTCCAGTACGTTTGATTTCATGCTGATAAAATTCTTCACGCCTTTGGCTTCGAGTTCGGGCTGACAGGCAGGAGCGCCGGCTACAACCAGAATGGCTTTGTTGCCAAGTTTTTCGAGAGCTTCGGGAGCAAAGGCAGCATATTCGTCATCGCTGGAGCAGAGCACCACGATATCAGCTTTAGCAGCAAAAGCAGTGTTTACGCCTTCTTCAACAGTTTTGAAACCATTGTTGTCAACAATTTCGAAACCTGCGCAACCAAAGAAGTTACCGGAGAACTGAGAGCGGGCAAGGCGCATGGAAAGACTACCAATGGTAAGCATAAATACTTTCGGGCGGCGACCGATGAAATCAACTTTCATACGAAGCTCTTCGAAAGCGTTTGCGCCACGGTAAGTATTCAAAGGCTCAACAATGCAGTCGTCGTCGCAACCATCGCATTTACCATCTTTGCAGTGGCAGGCAACGGTCTGGTCGTCGGGTTTGGAAGCAAGTACCTCTTTGGTGTTCGGGTACTGATTGGTTCCCAATACAATTTCGCGGCGGGTGGCAATGGCCATGTCGCGTTTCTGAGCTACTTCCTTCACTTTAGTCTGAACAAAACCTTCTTTTACGGCAGCGATGAAGCCACCTTTGTTCTGAACTTCGAGGAACAGGTTCCAGGCTTCAGTTATAATTGCATCAGTTAAATTTTCGATATAATATGAACCAGCGGAAGGATCGACGATTTTGTCGAGGTACGATTCCTCTTTAAGCATAATCTGCTGGTTGCGGGCAATACGTTCGGCGAAATCGGTTGGTTTTTCAAAGGTTACGTCGAAAGGTAAAACGGTGAGCGAATCAACACCTGCAAGCACAGCCGACATACTTTCGGTGGTGGTACGGAGCATATTCACATAAGCATCATACAGCGAAAGGTTATACTGGGTTGTTTCGGCATGAATGTACATTGCCTCCTTCACTTTCGGATCGTAAGCTTCAACCATTTTAGCCCACAGAAAACGGGCAGCACGGAATTTTGCAATTTCCATAAAATAGTTGGCACTCACCCCGAAGTTGAATTTGATTTTCGAAGCAAGCTGAGCTGCGGTGAATCCCTTATCGGTAAGGATATTAAGATATTCGGCACCCATAGCAAGGGCAAAACCAAGTTCCTGAACCACACTGGCACCTGCATTGGAGAAATGAACACCATTCACGGCAATAGCGCGAAACTTTGGTAAAGCAGCGGTGTTATTCAGAATAGCGGTTAAACGTTCAACCGATTTCTCCAGAGAACCACCACAGAAATTACCTCTTTTAACCAAGCGACCGATAGGATCGTAGCTGAAAGAGCCTTCCAGGGTGTTGTCGTACTTCATCTCCTTTACATACTGTGCGAAGAGTTCTGAAACAGCGGCGCAACCATGACCCGAGAAGTTTACCTCAACAGCGCCAAGGCAAATATCCTTTAAAAGAGAAGCAAGTCCCTGCTTGTTAAGCTCGGTGCTCTTCTGTAAAACAAATCCCAGAGAAGTAACTCCCTTGTTCAATATCTCAAGTGCTTTTTTGTTGGCACTTTCTATGTTCTCAACCACAATGTCCTGGCGTACATACCAGTCGTTTGCTGTGGTCTTATTCCCCCGAATAAACGGAAATTCTCCCGGTGTACCGACCAGATAACCGAGTTTTTGAAGGTCTTCCGCCCTGTAATAAGGCCTTACTTTTATCCCTTCGTTTGTTTTCCATATCAGCTTTTTCTCATAGTCAGCACCTTTCAGGTCGACCGCTATTTTGGCCTCCCAGTCCTGTGTGCTGACAGGTGGAAATTCACTGAATAATTTTTGATTTACATCCGACATATATTTTGACCTTTTTAAAAATAAAACGCCAAAGTTAATTCAAAATGGCTAATGTCGGTTCATGATTTACAGCATTTTATTAAGGAAGCACGTGTTTTTGTGAAAATATTAACAATTAAGAAGATTATGTATCAAGTATTCTTACAATAAACCTTTGATAACGTTAAAAATTCTCTGAGGAGAGATGGTCTTTATGTCCTGCCCGAATTTTGCTACCAAATGAATGGATTTGTCGGATGGATAGGACCATTCGGCAATACGTTGAACCGGATGTTGCTTTTCCCATCCCCAAACGCCAATGTAGTTGCAATTAACCATCTGTGCCACATGTGAAGGGCCGCAATCGTTAGCCACAACCGCAATACTTTGTTTAGAGATAGAAGCAATGGTTGAAATTTCAGGACTGATAAGCGTTGTGTATTTTCCATCGGCATTGGCGTTTTCGATCTGCTTAATTTCTTCTTTTTCCATAGGACCCAGAATAAAGATAATTCTGGAACTGGGCAATTGCTTCAGAATCATAACTGCAAGCTCAAGAAAGTTGCCAATTCCCCATTTTTTATGCTCTCCTTCACCACCACCAGGCATAAATGTAAAAATGTACGGTTCGTTAAATTCCAATGGCTCATTAAACTTGTCGAAATACGAAAAAGAATTTTCCGCGTTCTCCATATCGAGTAGCGAAAGATACAGGTTTGCTTTATATATAGAGTTGTTGTAATTCACAACTTTATTATAGAATAGTTTACTTGCAGCGCCGCTAGCGAAACCAACTTTGAATGCCTTGCGGAAAAAAACAATAATTAGTTGAATATATAAAGAATAGGGGCGAAGGTTGTAAATATGGGTTGGTTTAAATTTTCGTAATTGTTTTATAAGCTCCAGGTTAGCACCTCCTTTTTTGTATAAAACAATGTCGTCGCATAATCCTAGATTTTGAAATAAACTAACCTGATTGACAGTTGAATATACTACTATTTGGGAGCCCGGATGTGCTTGCCTCAGATGGTGCAGAAAAGGAAATTCAAGAATCAGATGCCCGAAAAAGGCCTTATTAGGAGCAAAAACAGCTATACGAACCATCGGATATTTTATTCTGTAAAGGTAAGAAATTGGATTTATGTTCAATAATTAACATGAATAACTATCAAATAAACAAGAATTGAATTTTGGTTTGGTTACCGGTTTTCCAACAATATGCAGTAATTTTGAAGTTTTCATGAAACTCATTGTATGAACAAAGGAACCTTATACGCCATGGGCGCCTATGGATTGTGGGGTTTATTCCCTCTTTACTGGAAATTGCTTCAACATGTACCTGCTCTTCAGCTCATAGGGCATCGTATTGTTTGGTCGTTTGTTTCGTTGTTGGTTATTTTAATTTTCCTTCGGCAGGTAAAACCATTTAAAAAAGCAGCACTTTCATTTTCCATGATCCGTATTTACGCTCTGGCTGCGATACTTGTCGGAATTAACTGGCTTGTGTATGTTTGGGCTGTAAATTCGGGCCATGTGGTTGAAACAAGCCTTGGTTATTTTATTAATCCGCTTATCAGTGTTCTGATAGGAGTGATATTTTTCCGTGAGCGTCTTCGCTTGTGGCAATGGATACCCATTGGAATTGCTGGCATTGGGGTACTTTATTTGACGTTTGCTTTCGGGAAACTTCCCTGGATTGCGCTTACACTTGCCTTTTCGTTTGCCTTCTATGGAATGGTGAAGAAAATAGCGCCCCTGGGATCTCTTCACGGCTTAACTCTCGAAACAATTATTCTTTTAGTGCCAGCCGTTTTATACCTTGTTCATTCAGAGAGTGCCGGAAACGGAGCATTTCTTCATTCAGGTATTGGAGCTGATTTGCTTATGTTAGGAACAGGGCTGATAACCACCATTCCTTTATTGCTGTTTGCCTCGGCAGCAAAACGGATTCCGCTTTCCATTATTGGGGTGCTGCAATACATTGCCCCTACTATTCAGTTCTTTATTGGAATTCTGGTGTATCATGAGGTGTTCACCTCCCGGCAATTTGTGGGTTATTGCTTTGTATGGGTAGCGCTAATAATTTTTGGAGCTGATAGTTATTTGGCTTACAAAACCCGAATTGCTTCTGCTGCAAAAATTAACCTCAAAGTCTGAGCGAAGTCTGAGCGAAGTCTGAGCGAAAGGAGAGCGAAGGGAGAGCGAAGGAATAATCGTTGAATTATGAAAATATTTTTGTAAAACTGAGGCTGAGTAAAGTGCTAATCCTTTACTCAGCCCAGTTCAGATATTAAAATTTAACAGATGGCGCTCCCGGATTTCCATTCACACCACGTTTGTAATTGATTACTTCCATTGAAACAGGTTCAATCTTAATCAATACAAAAATATTTTCCCAGTTCGGAATACCGTTCCAGTACTCGCGTTTCATTTTTTTCAGCAGTTCTTTATCGTCAATTATGGTTGCCTTGCCCATCAGGTTAACATACCCTTTTGCGGCCTGATGATCGGCCCAATACACACAAACGCGTGGCTCCTTTTTGATTTCGGCAACTTTGCTGCTTTCGCGTGAGGTGGCGAACCAAATCACAAAGTCATCCTTCAGGGGAAAGGGATTCATGGTTCTGATCTGCGGCTGACCGGCCTGGTCCACCGTAACCAAAGCACAATAAGGAGCTGAAGACATTATTTCGCGGGCTCCGGCAATGATAGTGTCGCGCGGAATTGAATTTTGCTGGGCCTGGGTGTTCAGTAAAACCAATGCTAAAGCGCTTACAGCCAATAATCTGTTAAATAGTTTTTTTTTCATAGGAGTATTATTTATTTCAAGGTTTGATTAAGATTTACGAAAAGGAATTTACCCTATTTGTTTTATTCTGTTTAAACACCGGATTTAAAATGCAACAAAAGCTGTTTCTGGTATGTTTACCTGTTGTTAACGGTTTATCCTGGCATTTCTACCGGTTGGCCGATAAAATCTACGATTCACCGATAAAGTATTTTTAATCCGTCATTTCCATTATAAGTTCGTACCTGTTTTTTTGAAAACTCTAAAGCTAATATTATGAAAAAACTACTTTTTGTTGTCACCACCGTTGCTTTAAGCTTGCAACTATCAGCCCAGAGTATAAATCTGAAATTAAGTCCTGAGAAAAATAAGGTTTACAGGTTTAAATCAGTTTCCAACCAAAATGTGTCCCAAACCATCAACGGCATGGAGCAAACAACCACTACCCTCAGTAATTCGGTCTTTTCCCTTAAAATGATGGAAGCGTCGTCCAACCTTATTGTTGCTGAAGTAAGGTTTGATACCATTCAAACTACCACAAACACCATGGGGAAAACATCAAAAATAAATTCCGCCTCCGAAGGTAACATTGCTTCTGAAGAAGCTGGCGAGGTCATGTCGGCCATTATGAATAAACTAAGCAAGAGTGCATTATATGTAAAAATGAACCCCAGAGGGGAAGTAGTAGAGATCATTAATGCAGCAATGATCAAGGATTTGATACTCAAAGATACTGGTTCAATCAGTTCCAAACTTGCTCCTGTACTGAAACCGCAGATCAAAAATACCGTGTCGGCCGATGCCCTGAAAACCATGGTGAACATGTATACTTTTAATCTTCCGGGCGGTCAGGTTAAGGTTCGGGACCAATGGGAAATAAACGTTCCGGTTAGTGCCGGGGGAATGTTCCTCCAGATTATCACAAATTACAATTTGGAATCAGTTAACAACAATTTAGCGCAAATTTCAGCGGAATCGTCGGTGAAGGCTGCTCCCAATGCTGCACCGCTTGAATATCCGGGTGCTAAAATAACCTACGATGGCATAAAAGGTTTTGGTAAATCTACACTGAAAATTAATGCGCAAACAGGATTGACAGTCGAGAATTCTTCTAAATCTACTATTTCGGGCGACTTAAATGTGAATGCCTCAGGAATGTCGATGCAAATACCTATGAATATTACCAGTGAAACAACCATAACGGCTTTATAATGAAAAAAATATTCACTACCCTCTTCTTTTTAATAGTTTTAGTTCCGGTAACTATCCAGGCACAACAGGTAAAAGGGAAAGTCTTTATTGAGAAGGATAAAACTCCTGCTCAGTTTGCTTCTGTAGGACTGCTGCAACTTCCCGATTCATCTGTTGTGACAGGTGTGATAACGCTTTCCGACGGTGGTTACAGTTTCGAATCTCTTAAGCCGGGAAGTTATTTTGTCAAAGTTAATTATCTGGGCTATAAAGTTGCCGGGAAAAGCATCCTTGTCAAAGAGAACGAACCGGTAACTGTCGATACGATTTTTCTGGCAGAAAACCCAACTACCCTGGATGAGGTAGTTGTAGTAGGTGAAAAGCTCAAAGGTAAGGAAAGCGTAGACCGTACCACCTATTCCATACCTCCCCTGATTGCTAAGTCCTCATCAAATGGGTATGAACTTCTGAAAAGGATTCCCCAGGTAAATGTAGATTTTCAGAACAACGTAACCCTGAACGGTAGCAGTAACTTTATTATACAGGTAGATGGCAGACAGCGTGATAAGGAGTTTCTGGCAAAACTGGTCCCCGCGGATATTGAAAGTGTGGAAGTAATAAGCAACCCTTCAGGTAAATACGAAGGAAATATTGATGGCGTTATCAACATTATTCTAAAAAAGGAAGCACGCTACGGGTTAAACGGTAATGTAGGGTTTACATTAAAACCCATCAATAAGGTAACCTATACCGGAACCGGAAGTATAGATTATTCCATGGGTAAGGTAACATTTTATGTAACTGCTCTTACCGGGTCCCAGTCTTTATTTATTAATACCTCCGACAGGTTTACCTATAAAAATCTGGATTCACTGAACAGTTCCTTCGGAAAAGGACGGATAAAAGTTGACTTCCCTTCGGTGAACACAGGCTTTGATTATTACATAAACGACAAAAATAATCTTAGCTTTAACGTTGCCTATAAACCCATCCGGCAGGATATTGATCTGCTGAGCCAGTCTGATCTCATAAAAAGCGATGAAATAAAAAACATCCTGGAGACCGAAACAAATAATCTGACTAAAAGCGATGAGGTGACAGTTTCGTTGTTTCATAAAAAGACATTTAATAAACCCATCCAGGAATTATCTTCCGAGTTTACTTATTATAATTTTAAATCGCATCAGGACAACGATTTCAGGAATTCTATGCTGGATGTTTTACTACAGGATACCATAAGTATGTATACCCGCCTTGAGGATGATGATAACAAAAGAGATTATTTTTCGGCGAAAATAAATTTTGTTCAACCCATAGGGATGAAGACCAAAATTGAAAGCGGATATCAACTATATACTCAGCAAATGGATTATGATTTTAAAATAAACGACACACCGTTAGGTAATTTGTTTGAGTACAAAGAGCTAAGAAATTCTGTCTATACGGGAATCACCGTTAATCTAAAGAAAATAGGATTTCAGGCTGTATTAAGAATGGAAAATACCCATATCAACAGCGATTCGGTTTCGGACCCTGATTATATAACGTTTTTACCATCGACCAACCTGCAATATAAGTTCTCGAATTCTCATAACGTAAAGTTAACTTATAACCGGAGAATAAACCGCCCGGGCATATATGATATGAACCCGTACCAAAAGATTGGCCAGAACTATGATGTTAGTGTAGGAAATCCCGACCTGAAACCAGAGTTTCGAGACCGCCTCCAGTTAACTTATACCTGGAACTTTGGCAGTAATTATTTCTCTCCAAATGTATATTACGAGTTTCTGTCGGACAAAATAGCGCGTAAATATGAAATTACAAAGTCACCAGTTACCGGTTCCGTAACATCCTTCACAAAGCCATATAACATGCTCAGCGGAAACGAATATGGAGGAGGAGTGAATGCCATGCTTTGGTTTGTAAATATAAACGCCCGTATTTACAAAGGACATTTTAAAGAATATACCGAGAACTCAGTTACTTTGCTCCCGGCTCGCGACTATTTTTCGTGGAATACCACCAGTTATGCCTATGCTCCACTTGACAAGGCGAAGAAAACCACCGCTTTTGCTTTTCTTTCCTATAATGGCGTGAATGTGAATGCTCAGTCCAAGACATACAATATGGCCTTTTATGGGTTTGGAGCACAAAAACAGATCAAGGATCATAGCATTGGGTTTGTCTGGTTACTACCATTTTCGTCCAATGTTAAACTAAGCTGCACCGAAACTGATACGAGGGACTATCACATTCAGAACATAGTTGGTTTTGATGTTTCGTGGTACATTCAGGTAATGTATTCGTACAAGTTTAACAAGGGCCGAAATGTAAAGAAGATAGGCCATAAAGTAGATGTAGAAAGTGACAGCAAAAGCAAAAGCATAGGGATGTAAATTACGAATAAAAATTAGTATTCTGTTTGTGATATCAGATACAGGCCATAAACCTGTGTTTGGTATCACATATTTCAAGCTGAAATTCACTTCTCAGGGCTTACAAATTGATCAGAATAGTGAATATTATACTTCCAAGAACAATCCAGATCACATCTATCTTCTTTACCAAAAGAATAAAAGCGGTAAGTGCAAACAGTATATTAAGCCAGCTCCAATGAATCCCAATGGTAAAGCGATAAGTCACAATGGTTAGCAATCCCACGAACGAACATAGTATGCCGTTAATTACCTTGTAAAAATCCGGTTTCATCCTTAACCGGTCATAAAAGGGAATTATTCCCATTAGGATAAGAAACGATGGAGTAAATACACAAATAGTTGCAATTATGCTGCCTATAGTGCCAAAATGCATGAATCCGAAAAAAGTAGCCGCAATAATAATAGATCCGGGAGTAATCTGTCCGAGTATAATGCCATCCATAAAGGTCTTTTCATCGAACCACAAAACGGTGTCAACAAGTACATTGTACATTACAGGCACTGCTGCCAGTCCTCCGCCAAACGACAGCAAATCTACATGAAGCATAATAGTTGCAAGCTTAAAATAACCGGGATTCAAAATAAAAAGCAGGGTTGCACATACACCAACAATTAATAGTAACCAGAGGAAAAACTTAAAAGTTCGAACCCTAACATATTGCGAGGGAGTTGTTTTTTCTTTATTGGTCAGTAAAATTCCCAGAAAAGCAGCAATTAAAAGCACTAATACCGGATGAAGTTTTGTAAGAAACAAAGCAGCAGCGATTATAGCAATAATCCAATCGTTGAGAGTCCTGAAATTTGATTTGCCAAAAATAAATGCAGCATTGGCTACAATTGAAACAATAACTACACGAAGCCCGCTTAATACCAACTCAACGCCGGTTATGTTTTTAGAGTGCTTGTAAATAACCGAAAGAATAAACATTATGAGAAAAGCCGGTAGCCCAAAACCAACAAAAGTCACGAGAGATCCTTTAATCCCTTTCAGTTTTAAACCTATATAGGCTGAAAGCTGCATCACTATCGCACCAGGTATAATCTGACATAAGGCCAGACCAGCATCAAAGGTTTTACCATCGAGCCACATGCGCTTCTCAACTATATGTTTGCGGAGATGAGCTGTAATTGCTAAGCCTCCGAATCCGGTGATTCCAATCCAGAAGAACGTTCTAAATAATTGAAAATAAGACGGAACTGTTTTGTTTGACATAATTCTTAGATTATAGAAAACTTAACGAACTTTTTACCTGCAAGAACTCACTAAACCGTGTAAAAAACAACAGTTAACGATAACAGAGCAATAAAGAACCAAACAAGAATCCCCTGAATCATAGGTTTTATACCAACCGATTTCACGACTTCCCTGGTGAGTTCTGCTCCAATTAGAAACAGGGATATCTTTAATAAGACTTTAGAAACCGAGAATATGAAGGAAGTTGGTTTATTGATTGCGGGTAAATAGGTATTAATTACCATTGCAAGTACAAAGAACAATATAAAATATGGAATCTTTACTTTTTTGTTTGTGGAAGGAAATATCCATGAAGCAAAAAAGGCAACAGGAATAATCCACATTGCTCTTTCTAACTTAATTGTTGTAGCAATGTGTAAAGCCTCTTCGCCAAATTTTCCCGCTGCCCCAACAACTGAACTCGTATCGTGTATTGCAATTGCCGACCATACACCGAACTGATGCTGAGAAAGATGCAGTAAATGGCCAAACCATGGAAATAAAAATAAAGCAGCAGAATTTAATATGAATATTGTTCCTAAAGCTGTTGATATCTGTTTTTCGTTTGGATTTATTATGGAGGAAACAGCAGCAATAGCGCTTCCTCCGCAAACAGCAGTCCCTGTAGATATCAGAAAAGATGTCTTCTTTTCAACATGGAGGTTTTTACCCACTAAAAGCCCCAAGGTTATTGTAGTTACAATTGAGATAAGCGTGAACAGGAAGCCCTCCTTCCCGGCTTTAAATGCCTCAGTTACGTTCATTCCAAAGCCGAGGCCTACTATTGCAGTTTGTAATAAAATGGTGTTAATTTTTTTCCCCAGATGCAAAAACGGATGCGCAAAAATCTGCGCAAAAACAATTCCCAAGAACAAAGCCAGGGGCGTGTCGATAAAAGGCATTGCACAAATGCTTAAAGCAAGAATAAAAAAGATTTTGGAGTATTTCATAAATATATTTTTTGATCGCTTCAAACATAACATATAGATAATCAGCAATCAAATCATATATTTTTATGGTCAATAACTATAAGTTATAATGCCGCATTAAAAAATTGTGAAAGAGTTTACAAACGCCAGTTGGTTCTGGTCCTTTTGGTGTAATGAAATAGAAATGGCGGTAAAAATTAAGCCCGCGAATATGGATTGCTTTAAATATTCCCTGTGCGAGTTCTTGTTCAATGGCAAAACGCGAAACAATGCCAACATCGTTACTGGTCTTAACAAACGACTTAATTGCTTCGGTACTTCCCAAAAACATCGACACTTTCAAATTTTTGGGATTGATTTTATTTTGCTGCATTTTCTTTTCATAATTTCCAGAGTTCCAGATCCCCGTTCGCGCAATACCATTGGCAAAGAAGTAATTTCATCTTTATTTATAGCGTCCGGTATTCCATTATTTTGTGAAGATGCGAAAACCACCAGTTCATCGTTCATAAAAACAGAATAATGCAGATCACTGTTAGACGGTTTACCTTCAACAATTCCAATGTCAATTTCATTCTTCAATAACTTATGCTCAATATACGCGGTATTCCCATTAATCAATACCAATTTTAGTTCAGGATAAATTTGATGAAATTTTGCCAATACAGGAGGTATTACATACTGAGCTATAGTAGTACTGGCCCCCAATCGCAGGTTTCCTTCCATTTTCCCTTTAAGCAGGCTTAATTCAAATCTCAATTCATTGTGTAACGCAAATATTTGTTCGGTATACGACAATAACATACTTCCAGCCTGCGTTAAGGCAATCTTATTCCCCGAGCGATTAAAAAATTTGGTTTCGAATTCCGACTCCAATTCTTTTATGTGCTTTGTAACTGCGGGTTGTGTAATAAATAACTCTTCCGAAGCTTTTGTAAAACTTAATTGACGGGCTACACTATAGAAGACTTTTAATCTGAACTCAGGCATGTCTCTTTAATTTGTTACAAGTTCAATTTGAACATAAATATACTCTAATTTTCAGAAGGCAATTCAGAGAAGTCCGCACAAGTCAGGATTCTAAGTCAAACTTAGCTATGAACTAAAACAAAAGTGATAATTTGAACTAGTGAATCTGTTTTTTTCATAAATTTCCCTTCAACCAAATTTCATTTTAACTTAATTTTTAACTAATTCCCAAACTATCATATCAATGAATTCCCCTAATTTTATACGCCTCCTGGTGTTTGTAGGCTTTGTTCTATTGACATCGCGAACTCTTAATGCTCAGGACAAACTCGTTAACATCCTCGACGAAGAAATTAAACGCGAAATGGAGTACCTCAAAAAGCAGGAAATACCTGCCTATTATATCAGTTACAGGGTTGATGAAATTTTTAGTTCGTATTTAAATACATCTTTTGGTGCAATTTCGGGTTCCAACGAAAGCAGAGTGAGCTACCTCACTGTTACTGTAAGGGTGGGTTCTCCCGAGCTCGATAATTTTCATCCGCTAAGAGGCGATAACCCGGGTTATGTCATGCCTGTGCAAATTGATTTGCCTGGACCGGACAAACCATTGGCTATCAAACAAGTGGTATGGGGTGCAACTACAACCGCCTATCAGACTGCCGTTGCCAATTATGCAAAGGTTAAGGCCAATATAGCAACTAAAGTTGAAGAAGAAGACAAATCGCCCGATTTTGTCCTGGGTCAGCCCAATGTTGCCATAGATGCTCCTTTTAAACCCGAGGATCTGAAATTCAACAAAGCAGAATGGGAGACGCGCTTAAAAAAATATTCAGCAGTATTCCTGAAAGATAAATCGATTTTTGGTGGGTCGGCCTATATTTCTTACAGAGCCGAACGGAAATATTTTGTATCGAGCAACGGCGATAAGGTTGTGCAAAACGGAACTTCTACGCATGCAGGCTTCTCCGGCACAATTAAAGCCGACGACGGAATGGAGCTGCCTCTCAATGAATCGTATTTTGCCTTCAAGCCCGAAGGTCTGCCATCGGATAAAGAGATGATGAGAGATGTAAACCAGGTTGTAAATAACCTTATTGCACTTAAAAACGCTCCTATAGCCGAACCTTTCTCAGGACCCGCTCTTTTGTCGGGCAAAGCTTCGGGTGTTTTCTTTCACGAAATTTTTGGGCATCGGGTGGAAGGATCGCGCATGAAAAACGAAACTGATGCCCAAACATTTAAAAAGAAAGTGGATGAACCGGTTCTTCCCGCCACTTTTTCGGTTTATTTCGATCCTCAGATGAGGGAATTTGGCGGGCTTAATCTGAACGGATATTACCGCTATGATGATGAAGGCCAAAAAGGTCAATATGTTAATATTGTTGATAAGGGAGTGCTTAAAAACTTCCTGATGTCGTCCACCCCAATTAAAGGATTTTCGGTTTCCAATGGTCACGGACGAGCACAGGCAAGCTATCAGCCGGTCTCACGCCAATCCAATCTTGTAATCGAAACTTCTCAGCCTAAAAGGGAAGATGAATTAAGAGCCGAACTTATCCGGATTGCCAAAGAACAAAATAAGCAATACGGGTATCTTTTTCAACAGGTTGTTGGAGGATTCACCAATACCGGGCGTTTTGTTCCAAATTCGTTCAATGTAACTCCAACACTGGTGTACAGGGTCTATACGGATGGCCGTCCCGACGAAATAGTACGTGGTGTTGATTTAATAGGAACACCTCTATCGATGTTTTCGCAAATAGATTGGGCCGGAGGTAAAATTGCAATTTTCAATGGTACCTGTGGCGCCGAATCGGGAGGAGTGCCAGTTTCGGCAGTTAGTCCTATGATTTTGGTTAAAATAATTGAGACCCAGAAGAAATCAAAATCGCAGGAACGCAATTTCATTCTTCCTCGCCCCGACGGCAAATAATTATTCATCAGAAAATTATATCGAAATGACAAATACAATCAGACATATATTCACGGCAGTAATGACTTTTTTGCTGCTTGGTTTTCAGATTCAGGCCCAAAATAATGCGCCACTGGCCGACGATATTATCTTTAAAGCGCTTACCGATGAATTGACAAGAAGCTCCAATGATCTGGTACTTAATAATTATCAACCGCCATTTTATGTTTCTTATCAACTGTACGACATAAAAACACTTCTGATAAAAGCAACACTGGGCACTATTCGTCAGGTTCAGGAGAATCCTGTCCGGAGCAGCAATATTCGTCTTATGGTGGGAGATTATAACCTGAATGATGAAAATTTTTCGGGGCAGACGCCTCTGATGACAGTGAGCAATTATCTGCCGGTTCCTCTTGAGAACGATTACGACGGTATCAGAAGAGCATTCTGGATATCAACTGATCGGCTTTATAAAAGCTCGCTGCAGCGCTACGAGCAAAAACTCACAGCTTTAAAGCAACAAAACAAAACCGATGGCGAACAGATTGACGATTTTACTAAAGCTGCCCCTTTAACCTATATTTCAAAGGAGCCCGACTTCAAAATTGACAGAGCAAAATGGGAAAACGTAGCTCGCGAAGTATCGGCAGTTTTTAATGCTTATGGCGATATAAGTGCTTCCACTACCACCATCTTTGTTGTGAAAGCATGGACTTACCATGTTACCAGCGAAGGAGCACGTATCAAATTCCCCGTGAATATTACCGCGTTGATGGTTAACGCTTATACCCAGGCGAACGATGGTGAACCCTTAACCGATCATGTTTTATATTTTGCCCCTACTCCCGATCAACTTCCTTCGTTGGAGAAAATGAAACTGGAAGCCAGGCAACTTGCCGACTACATGGTGACCCTCCGGAATGCACCGGCTCTAAAGGAATCGTATGCCGGACCGGTTATTTTTGAAGGTAATGCTGTAGCCGAATTATTCTCACAAAAACTTTTTGCCCCCAATGCAGGATTATTTGCAACCCGGGAGCCGGTGATGGCAGTGGAGCGCCAGGGATACGAACAAAGCTCGGCTACCAAATTTGACAACCGGATTGGACAGAAAATTATTTCGCCCAGTATTTCCATAAAAGCAATTTCGCGAACAAAAACATTTAATGGAATTCCTCTGATTGGCGCATTTGAAATTGACGCTGAAGGAGTGACTCCTCCCGATGAACTGGTATTGGTACAAAACGGAATACTTAGAACTTTACTCAATGGAAGGGTTCCAACTTCTAAGGTAAAGGAATCAAATGGTCACATGCGGTTGGTTTTAAATCAAAACGGTTATCCATATAGTTTAAAATCTCCGGGCGTTATCAATATATCTTACCAAAATGGCAAACCTGCAGCATCGTTCAAAAAACATGTGCTCGATGAATTTGCTCAAAACGGACTGGAGTATATTTATGTCATAAAGAAATTGCAGGTTCCAAACACCGGTATGATTGGCGTAATGTCCACCGCAGCCAACCGTAATCTCTCTGTTTCCAGACCGATAGTAATTTATCAGGTTTCGGCCAAAACAGGCGAAGAAACGCTGATTCGTTCTGCCATCATAAACGATTTTCACATGTCGGCATTCAAACAAATACCCGGAGGAACAAGCGAACAGGTGGTTTATAACACTGCTGTTCTCAAATATGGAATAATAATTCCTTCGACCTATATTGTTCCCCAGGCGTTGGTTTTCGAGGATATCAATATCGAACCCGATAAGGGAGTTACAAAAGCCAAGCTCCCAGTAGTTCCTAATCCGGTGCTGGCAGTTAAATAGATTTGCAATCGACAAAGCAGAAAAGTATATTTGTTTCACTTAAAATATTTTACCATGGGACTTTTTGACAAACTACGCGCTGAATTTATCGATATTATAGAATGGCTCGATCCTTCCAACGATACAATGGTTCACCGCTTCGAGCGGTTTCAGAATGAAATCAAGTACGGTGCACAGCTTACCGTACGCGAAACTCAGAACGCTGTCTTTGTTAATGAAGGAAAGATTGCCGATGTTTATCAGCCTGGCAGATACGAGTTAATCACGCAGAATATGCCTATCCTCACAACCCTGAAGGGATGGAAGTATGGGTTTAATAGTCCTTTTAAAGCTGAAGTTTATTTTGTAAACACCAAACAGTTTACCGATCTCAAATGGGGAAGTCCAAACCCGATCATGATGCGCGACCCCGAATTTGGGCCGATACGAATCCGGGCATTTGGTAATTTTGCCATGCGCATTGTCGATCCTGCAAAGTTTATCCTTACTGTGGTTGGAACATCGGGCGATTTCACCACCGAAACTATTCTGGGACAGTTGCGAAACATTGCTATAACAAGATTTTCGGATGCTCTTGCCGAATCCAAAATTGCAGCCCTCGATATGGCATCAAACCTCAACGAGTTCTCTACTTTCTGCGAACAAAAATTGCAATCGGATTTTACAGAGTATGGCATTCAACTGAGCAAATTCCTGGTTGTAAGCATTACACTACCTGAGGAAGTTGAAAAAGTGCTCGATAAAAGAACCAGCATGGGAATTGTTGGCGATATGAATAAGTACATGCAGTTTCAGGCAGCACAAAGCATGGAAGCCGCTGCCAATAATCCCGCCGATGGAGGAGCCTCAGCAGGCATGGGCATGGGCATGGGTTTTGGGATGGCAAACATGATGATGAATAATCTCAATCAGCAGCAACAGCAAAATCAGGGAGGAAGCACTCCTCCGCCGCTTCCGGGTCAGGTAAAATATCATGTTGCAGTGAATGGCCAACCGAGCGGGCCTTTTGATATGCCTGCCCTGCAACAAATGGTTTCGCAGGGACAACTTACCCGCGAATCGCTCGTTTGGAAAGAAGGAATGCCGGGCTGGCAACCCGCCGGAACAGTTCTTACGTCGCTATTTGGCCAGGTACCTCCTCCTATACCTCAAGCTTAAGTTAGTCAGTCATGAGTGAAGAAAATATAGCAGAACACACGCACCAACACGAACTAATTTGCAAAAACTGTGGAGCAAAACAGGTTTTTGCTCCCGGGAAAGGTAGTCTCGCTTGCGAATACTGCGGTACCCTGAACGAAATTCAGGTCAAGGATGAAGAAATAGTGGAGCTCAATCTTGAGGAACATCTCAGCAACCTGAGCCAATCGACTCCAACCATCGATATTCAGACTGTAAAATGTAAATCGTGCAGCGCCCAAACTACATTCGATGCTAATGTTGTAAGCAATTTCTGTGCTTTCTGCGGAAGTCCTATCGTTATCAAAGAGGCTTCTGTAAACCGGGTTTTCAAGCCCAAAGGCATTTTACCTTTTAAGGTTGATAAGAAAGCAGCCGAAGGAGCATATTTAAAATGGCTCGATGGAATCTGGTGGGCACCCTTTGGTTTTAAAAAGAAAGTTCAGGCCAACGAAAAGCTTACCGGAATGTACATTCCCTACTGGACATATGACTCTGATACGAACTCGGACTATACCGGAGAGCGTGGCGACGATTATACGGTAATGGTTTCATATACAACTACTGAAAACGGCAAAACGGTAACCCGTCAGCGGCCAGAAACCCGAACGCGATGGACCTGGGTTTCGGGGAATGTAACTCACTTTTTTAACGATGTGCTCGTAATTGCCAGCAATTCCCTGCCACGCGCAAAAACTGAAAACCTTGAACCATGGGACCTGAACAGCATGGTACCTTTTGATGAAGCTTATATCAGCGGTTTTCGCACCGAATGCTATCAAATAGACCTGAAAGATGGATTAGATCTTGCAAAAGTCCGCATGGACGAACATATTCAACATTTAATCTGTCAGGATATCGGCGGTGATCACCAGCGGATTTCCTCCAAACAGACTTTGTATTCCAATCTTACCTTCAAGCATATCCTGCTACCGATCTGGATCAGCGCATACCGCTACAATTCAAAACCTTTCCGGTACATGGTGAATGGCCGAACAGGAGAAGTACAAGGCGAATATCCGGTAAGTGTGTTTAAGATTATTTTGGTAATCTTATTGGTAATTGCGATAATTCTGCTGATTGTGCAGTTGAAAAATTAACAGGAAATTCTCTCTTTTCCTTATTGCCAATGATATGAGAACTAAAGTATTAAAAATCGAAGGAGACTATATCTGGGCATGCGAAAGGGTCTTTACTCTGATAAATTCAGATAAAAACCCGATAGACCCGGAAAGCAAAGAAGGGGAAGAAATTGAATTATTGTCCATTTTAATTGAGAAATACGAACGCGAACATTTTCCAATTGAAGCCCCGGATCCAATTGAAGTTATTAATTTCCGGATGGAACAAATGAACCTTAGGCAAATAGATATTGCACCCATCTTTGGTGGTAAAACACGAGTTTCGGAAGTGCTGAACAGGAAGCGCCCTTTAACCTTGAAAATGATCACCTTACTGAATCAATATTTGGGTATTCCTTTTGAATCTTTAATCAAAGGCAATAAAAACATGGCCTTGGAATCAGAGAAGAAAAACAGTCTTTTAAAAATTACCCAAATCAGGGAATATTTCCTGAAACACAATAATGCCTCAATACTATAAACAAACAATGCCAGGCAGCTTTCACCACCTGGCATTATTTATATTATCAAAGATAAACTATCCTCTGGGCTTCAATTGCTTGAAGAAATCGTTTCCTTTATCATCAACAAGAATGAAGGCTGGGAAATCCACCACTTCGATTTTCCAGATGGCTTCCATGCCTAGCTCGGGATATTCGAGCACTTCAACTTTTTTGATGTTGTTCTGTGCCAGGATTGCAGCAGGGCCACCGATGCTTCCCAGGTAAAAACCGCCATATTTTTTGCAGGCATCAGTCACTGCCTGACTGCGGTTACCTTTGGCAAGCATGATCATGCTTCCGCCGTTTGCCTGAAATTCGTCCACATACGAGTCCATACGACCTGCTGTGGTAGGGCCAAATGAACCTGATGCCATTCCTGTTGGGGTTTTGGCCGGACCAGCATAATAAATCGGGTGATCTTTCAGGTATTGAGGCATACCTTCGCCTCTGTCAAGTCTTTCTTTCAGCTTGGCATGGGCAATGTCGCGGCCTACAACAATAGTTCCATTCAACGAAAGACGGGTTGCCACAGGATATTTGCTTAACTCAGCCAGAACTTCCTTCATAGGGCGGTTCAGGTCGATTTTAACAGCATCGCCTTCTCCGGCTTCGCGCAAATGTTCAGGGATCAAACGGCCTGGATTCTGTTCTAGCTTTTCGATCCAGATACCATCTTTGTTGATCTTAGCTTTGATGTTACGGTCGGCCGAGCACGAAACGCCCATTCCCACCGGACAAGAAGCACCGTGACGGGGTAAACGGACAATACGCACATCGTAGGCAAAATATTTACCGCCGAACTGAGCACCGAGACCAATTTCCTGGGCTGCTTTCAATACTTTCTTTTCAAGCTCGATATCACGAAAAGCAACGCCATGCTCATTTCCCTGAGTTGGCAGGGTGTCGAGATATTTGGTAGAAGCCAGTTTTACGGTTTTCAAACAAGCTTCGGCCGAAGTTCCGCCAATTACAAAGGCAATGTGGTAAGGAGGACATGCAGCGGTGCCAAGCGATTTCATTTTCTCAACCAGAAAAGCTTCTAGGCTTTTGGGATTGAGCAGGGCTTTGGTTTCCTGGTATAAATAAGTTTTATTGCCCGAGCCTCCCCCTTTGGTAACGCACAAAAACTTGTACTCAGCACCTTTGGTAGCATACAGGTCGATTTGTGCAGGCAGGTTGGTTCCGGTATTTTTTTCAGTGTACATGTCGAGCGCTACCGTTTGTGAATAGCGCAGGTTCTCTTCGGTGTAGGTTTTGTAAACACCTTTCGAAAGGGCTTCTTCGTCGTTTCCTTCCGTCCAAACCTGCTGGCCTTTTTTGCCAACAATGGTTGCAGTACCGGTATCCTGGCAAAAAGGGAGCTGGCCTTTGGAAGCAACTTCGGCATTGCGAAGCATGGTAAGCGCAACGTATTTATCGTTTTCGCTGGCTTCTGGATCGTTTAGTACAGAAGCCACCTGCTCCTGGTGGGCAGTGCGTAATAGAAACGACACATCGCGGAAGGCGGCATTCGCCATTTTTGTCAATCCTTCGGCTTCAACTTTTAAAATTTCCTTGCCTTCGAACTGTGCAACGGAAACGTGATCTTTAGTTAAGAGGTAATATTCTGTTTTATCTTCTCCCAACGGAAAAGGTTCCTGATAATAAAATGATGGTGTTGCCATATAGCTAAAATTTAAGCGGCAAAGATAATAATTTTATAGTGTTGTGAATTTAGGAACAGAAGAAAATGGAGCGTGAGATTTATGCAATGAATATGACTTAGAGAAGATATTTGACTATAAAACGAGTTTGTTATACGCTGAAAATGGAATCCTTATGAGGTTTTGACAAGAGAGAAGGGTATATCATGAAATTCAGAGCATCAGGATTAATCTGTGTAAAATCATTGGACGAAAAAACTGTGTATGCACTAATAAAATAAATAAACAGATAAGCTAAATAAGTCTGTCATTATAGCGTCTACATCTTGATTAATCCTGCAACACAGAAATTCCATCATTTGTCCCTAACCATTTTCTCCCAAGTTTATCAATTATGATTTCATAAACTACATCACTCGACAAACCACAATTTTCCTTGGTAAAGTTTGTCCAATTTGTGCCATTAAATTTAAAAACCCCGCTTCCACCTGTGCAAAACCACTTGTTTCCCAATTCATCTATAATAATATCCTGCACAAAACTTAATGTAGTGTAATTGGTCCAATTTGTACCGTTAAACAGTGAAACTCCGCCTGATGATCCAATCCACTTATTGTCATTTTTATCAATACAAAGTGCCGTAACCCATTGATTTAATAAACCGCTGTTAAGAGGGTTATAGGTGGTCCAATTTGTGTTATCAAATATTGAAACACCACCACTGTTTGTACATATCCATTTTCTTCCAAGTTTATCAATGACAATTTTATTAATTGTATTAAACCCAAGACCACTAT
This sequence comes from Bacteroidota bacterium, assembly GCA_023429135.1. Lineage (GTDB taxonomy): Bacteria > Bacteroidota > Bacteroidia > Bacteroidales > JAAUTT01 > JAAUTT01. Next base: position 22,766 of record JAEYWD010000079.1, read on the forward strand.
TCGTAGTATTATAAGCCTTCCAATTAGAACCATCGAATTCAATAACCCCACTGTTCATGGTTCCTATCCAAAGATTTTGCCCTTCAAAAACTATTTCCGTAATAAAATCATTAGGTAAACCACTGTTTAAATAATTATAATTCTCAAGGCTAATACCATTAAATTTTGACAATCCTATGGAAGTGGCAAACCAAAGGTTATTATTGCTATCAACTGCAATATCATAAATTATAACTGTTTGTAATGGAGAATCAGACCAGAATGAAAAATTTGACCAACTATGTCCATCAAATTTGAAGACAATACCACCAAGAGATCCACCCCAAATGTTGCCCTGATTATCAATAGCAAGTGAACTAATTCTATTGCCATTAAGGTATTTATCACATTTTGTCACTATAACCTCACAAATAGCCTCTAAACTTTTATCAGAGCTAGAAACCTTTATTTTAGCCTTTCCTGGAGCTATTGCTACAATTTTACCGGAATCGTTAACTGTCACAATAGATTTATCTGTTGAGCTCCAAATCAAAGTCTTATCTGTGGCATTCAAAGGACTATACGTAGCTTTTAAGGTGTCGTTACCACCAACACTTAACATTACACCGTCCGGAATAAGAGCTAAGTTCGTAATTGGTATCTTTGTGGTTTCTTTTGAGCAGGAACTAATTAATAATATGGCAACAACAACTCCAAAATATGTGAATTTTTTCATGGATGATAAAAATATTATTCGTAATACAATTCTGTTATCCCGTCTGAGGTTCCAATCCATTTATGATCTTCATTATCAATTGCAATAGAGTAAACTAAATTGTTAATTAATCCATTGCTTTTATTATAATTAATCCAGGTTTTACCATCAAACATTGAAACACCACCAGATGTACCAAACCAAATATTATCATCAGAATCAATAACAATTGTATTAACCGTATTATTTATTAAACCATCTTTCTCATTATAAGTTACCCAATTTGGACCATCAAACTTTGAAACACCGAAACCATTTGTTCCAACCCATTTATTATTTTTTGAATCGATAGCAATGCATAAGACATAATTACTTATCAAACCATCGTTAATTGAATATTTTGTTGCATTAGATCCGTCAAACATAGTTAATCCACCATCAAGTCCTGCCCTTTTGCTTAACCCAAGCCATGTATTTCCACCCTTATCAAAAGCAATGGACTCTACTGTTGGTCCTCCTTCAGGGTAATAATAATAAAGTAACCAGTTCGATTTATCGTACATTGAAACACCTCCATAAGTACCAAAATAATAGATACCTTTTGAATCCTGTTTAATGCATAAGACAGTGCCATTTCCAGGTCCATTTGGATTTACATAATTTGAAAAGGATATTCCATCAAATTTACTTACTCCACCTACACTGAAACCATACCCAATCCATTTATTGTCTTGTGAGTCAATTATTAATGTATGAATATTATTACTCATCAAACCTTCATTTTTACTATAGTGTGTCCATGCATTTCCATCAAATTTAGACAGACCACCGCCATCCGTAGCAAACCATTTATTTCCTGACTTATCAATAGCAATTGTTTTGATACTATTGTTATTCATAACATTCTTCTCAATTTTGAAGTTATGAAGCCTGACTGATTTAATTGGGTTTTCTGTCTCTTTGTTACATGAAAATGTGAAAAATGCGAAGAAAATTAATGCGAAGAATTTTTGACCACTATTTTTCATAAAATCAATTGGTTTTATTGGAAATCTAATTTGAATAACTTATTTCAAATTAAATAAATTATTTTTTGATTTCAATAAAGCTTATTAAAATTCCTAAACCCAGAATTCCATAATTTTCCGAATACGTTGTAAATCATAGACCTTCAGACTAAACCGTCTACTCTCTTTCAATTTTTCCGCTCCAGCTCCCGCAACGTTTCCAGCTTTTTCTTTTCCAAAAAGCTTTGAACATCGCCAAGATGTTCCTTTACCCGTTTGTTGCCAAATTCGTAAACTTTGTTCACTAGTCCGGAAAGGAAATCCCTGTCGTGCGACACAAGAATAAGCGTGCCATCGAAATCCTGCAGCGCACTCTTCAGAATGTCTTTGGTTTTGAGGTCGAGGTGATTGGTAGGCTCGTCGAGGATAAGCAGATTAACAGGCTCAAGCAGGAGCTTTATCATCGACAGACGTGTGCGCTCTCCACCCGAAAGTACTTTCACCTTTTTTGTGATGCTGTCGCCGCCGAACATAAAAGCGCCCAGAATATCTTTTATTTTGGTACGAATTTCTCCTTTGGCAACATCGTCAATTGTCGTAAAAATGGTTTGCTCCTCATCCAGCAACGATGCCTGGTTCTGGGCAAAATAGCCAATTTTAACGTTATGCCCCAAGGTAAGGTTGCCTTCAAAGTCAATCTCGTTCATAATGCTTTTGATCAGGGTCGACTTCCCTTCGCCGTTTTTTCCTACAAAAGCAACACGCTCCCCTCTTTCAATGGTAAGCGTGGCATTGGCAAAAACTAAATGGGAACCATACTTCTTTGTAAGGTTTTCAACCGTTACCGGATAATTTCCGGAACGTGGCGATGGCGGAAATTTTAACCGCAAGGCCGAAGTATCTTCCTCGTCAACTTCAATCAGCTCCAGCTTTTCGAGCATTCGCACACGCGACTGCACCTGGTTGGTTTTGGAATAAGTACCTTTGAAACGTTCAATAAAGTCCTGGTTATCGGCAATCATTTTCTGCTGTTCTTCGGCCTGCTTCTGCTGCTGTTCCCTGCGTTCTTTACGAAGTTGCAGGTAGGTGGTGTAATTTACTTTGTAATCGTAAATACGACCCATGGTAATTTCGATGGTACGCGTGGTTATATTATCGACAAAAGCTCTGTCGTGCGATATTATCATAACCGCTTTGGCATTGTTGATCAGAAATTCCTCCAGCCACTGGATAGATTCGATATCCATGTGATTAGTGGGCTCATCGAGCAAAATAAGATCCGGCTTTTGAAGCAGTATTTTTGCCAACTCAATCCGCATACGCCATCCGCCGCTGAACTCGCTGGTGGGACGGGTAAAGTCGGAGCGGAGAAAACCCAGCCCGATCAATATCTTTTCAACTTCTGCATCATAATTAATTTCTTCGATGGCATAAAACTTTTCGCTTAATGCTGAAACCTGCTCTATTAGGCTGTAATAGCTGTCCGACTCGTAATCTGTTCTCGATGCCAGCTCGGCGTTCATGGCGTCAATCTGGTGCTGCATCTCGAAAATATGGGCAAATGCCTGGGCAGCCTCTTCGAAAACCGTACGTTTGTCGTCGGTCATGAGGTGCTGCGGCAAATAAGCAATCACTGCATCTTTAGGCGCAGAGACCTTTCCGGCAGAAGGATTGCGAACTCCGGCCAATATTTTCAACAATGTCGATTTTCCAGCACCGTTTTTGCCCATCAGAGCAATACGATCTTTTTCGTTTATAGCAAACGATATATCTTTAAATAAGGTGGTTCCTCCAAACTCTACTGTTAACCCATCAACTGAAATCATCCCGTTTTTTTAATGAGGCGCAAAGATAATCAGATTCTTAATGTGCCTGATGAAATTTCGAAATTGATTTTAAATCAGGTATTCTGAAGTTCTCTATAAATTGTTTTTCCTTTATTACTAGCCATGACCGATTCTTGTGTATTTTTGGAGATTTATTTTTAAAGAGATATGCAAAATCAGGATGATCAATCTCCGGCAACCATAGCCCGTGATATAGCAGGGCAGACTGTTTTTTCAATTTTATTAACCATTAGCTTCTCGCACCTTTTAAACGATACCATTCAGTCGCTTATTCCTTCAATATATCCGATTGTCAAAGATTCGTATCATCTTAGCTTTTCACAAATCGGAGTCATTACACTGGTATTTCAGTTAACAGCTTCGTTGTTTCAGCCGCTTATTGGTTTGTACACCGACCGCAAGCCTCAGCCGTTTTCGCTTGCAATTGGAATGGGTTTTACACTTACCGGACTTATTTTGCTGTCGTATGCAACCAATTATGCTATGCTCCTGGTTTCGGTGGCTATTATTGGAACAGGATCATCGGTTTTTCACCCCGAAGCATCCAAGGTTGCCTATATGGCTTCAGGCGGACGTCGGGGGCTGGCTCAATCTATTTTCCAGGTGGGTGGTAATCTGGGCGGATCGTTGGGCCCTATACTGGCAGCTATGATTATTGTTCCCTTTGGACAACCGAGTATACTCTGGTTTTCAATTCTTGCACTGCTTGCCATTGTTGTGTTGGTTAATGTTGGGAAATGGTATACCCATCACATTAACCGAACACGCAGGAAAGTTTCTTCTGTTGCTTCACATAATTTGTCGAAAACAAAAGTTGCCTGGTCGATGGTTATTCTTTTGGTATTGATTTTTTCGAAATATTTCTATGTGGCATCCATCACCAGTTATTTTACTTTTTATCTCATGCATAAGTTCAATGTATCGGTACAGTCGTCGCAGATGCATCTGTTTCTGTTTCTGTTTGCCGCAGCCGCTGGTACTTTTATGGGTGGCCCCATAGGCGACCGAATTGGCCGGAAGTATGTCATCTGGTTCTCCATTCTTGGGGTGGCTCCTTTTACACTGCTCCTGCCATACGCGAACCTGTTCTGGACCACCGTGCTCAGCATTTTGATCGGTGTGATACTAGCCTCAGCGTTTTCGGCAATTCTGGTGTATGCTCAGGAACTTATTCCTGGTAAAATCGGGATGATTTCAGGTTTATTCTTTGGATTTGCCTTTGGCATGGGAGGTTTGGGATCAGCTCTACTAGGCATACTGGCCGACAACACAAGTATTGACTATGTATACAAGGTTTGTGCATTTTTACCGCTTATAGGTATAATAACTGTATTTCTGCCTGATATTGGTATAAAAAGAAGGTAAAATCAGTTGAATTATGACTCTGGTATTTACGGAAAGTGAAAATATCTTAAAAACCGTAAAAAATAACTATGGAAATTGCCTTTTTGTGAATTCTAATCACATGGCAAAACTAATGGTGATGATATTTCATAATTAAAAGTCCTTTCGCTCTCAATTTTATTTGAATATAATTGAATTTGCTCTATTCTAAGAGGGCAGCCTTTTTTATTTCCATTCTATATAAAAGATTCCTCCTAAAACTCCTCCTCTAAAAACTCCTCTTCGCAATCCATAGAACCTTCATAACCATCAGGAATTTCAAATTTTCCCCTGTTCAGTTGTATAGAGTTATCCGCATACACTTTCTTTAAAAACATGGCAAAAATGGGCAATGCCATGGACGCACCCTGTCCCTGACTCATGTAGTCGAAGTGTATGGACGGCTCGTCACCACCAACCCAGGCGGCGGCAACCAGATCGGGAGTGATGCCTACAAACCACCCGTCGGACTGGTTTTGTGTGGTGCCGGTTTTTCCTCCAATCTCGTAGTTTAACCTGTAAACATTGGGAATGCGCCTAGCTGTGCCTTTGGTTACCACTTCTCTAAGCATCTGAGTCATGGTATAAGCTGTTTTGGCGCCCATTATCTCTTTTTTGTCTGAAACAAATTGGGCTATTACTTTCCCGTTTTTGTCTTCAATTCTTGTCACCATCATGGGTTTAGCAAAAGTTCCTTTACCGGGAAATATGGTATAGGCTCCCACCAGTTCGGCCATGGTAAGCTCGGGTGTTCCCAGGCAAATGGAAGGGACGTCGGGGATGTCGCTCTTCACCTCCAGACTTCTGAGAAGTCCGATAAGCGGTTGCGTTTGCTGTTGCTGAAAAAGATTGGCAACCACATTATTCACCGAATTGGCAAGCCCCCATTTGAGTGTTACCAACTCGTTGTCGAATTCGGTAACCTCGTCGTTTTTGGGGGTATATGTCTTTGTGCCATACAACTGAAATGTTACCGGAGAATTGAGTACCATGCTGCACGGACTCATTCCCTGGTCAATCGCAAGGGTATAAATAAATGGCTTGATGGTAGATCCCACCTGACGTTTTTGCCGCATTACCGCATCGTATTTAAAGTAGCGGATATCGGGCCCGCCGACATACGCTTTTATTTGTCCGTTGTGTGGATCAACAGCCAAAAAACCAGCCCTGAGGAAAAACTTCGAAAAGCGGATTGAGTCCCACGGTGTAAGTGTGGTATCCTTAAAACCTTTCCAGGTAAAAACCTGCATATCTGTTTTTGTACTGAAATTCTTTTCAATTTCCTTTTCGGAGAAACCTGCCAATTTCAGACTTCTGTATCGTTCAGATTGTTGCATCGCTGTTTTCAATCTCTCCTGAACAAAACTTCCGCTCAGATTATTTGCAAAAGGTGCTTTATTTTGATTCTGCTTTGCTTTAAAAAATCCAGGCTGAAGGTTCTCCGACAGATGATTCTTCAGCGCATCTTCAGCATATTGCTGCATCCGCGAATCGATGGTGGTATAAATCTTCAATCCGTCCTTGTAAAGATTGTACCGTGTTCCATTGGGCCTGGGGTTTTTGGCACACCAGCCATACAAAGGATTATCGGCCCATTGAGCCGAATCGTTCCGGTAATTAGTTTTTGATTTGTAGTCTCCGCGTTCGGGCTTCTCCCGGGTCATGATATGCCGGAGATGTTCACGCATGTAAGTTGCCAATCCGGTTTTGTAAGTCTGGGGTTTGTAATTCAGGTTCACGGGGACTGCTTTTAAGGAGTCGTACCCGGCCTGACTTAGGTACTGGTGTTCGCACATTTTTCTTAGCACACTGTTTCGACGGTTGAAAGCCCTTTCAGGGTTTCTTTTGGGATTATACAGCGTAATGCCTTTCAGAATTCCGACCAGCAGTGCTGCTTCTTCCAGCTTTAATTCCCTGGGCGTTTTGTTGAAGAAAACCCTGGCGGCGGTTTTAATCCCATAAACATCGTTGGTGAAAGCTACGGAGTTCAGGTAAAGGGTGATAATTTCTTCTTTGGAATACTTTCGTTCGAGCCGGATAGCAATAATCCACTCGTTAAACTTGGTAACCGTCATATGGAATTTGCTTGACCGAAACTCGGCTGTATCGCGCGGAAACAAACTCCGGGCAAGTTGTTGGGTGATGGTACTTCCACCACCCTCTGTCCGTTTTCCCAACAACACTGTTTTAAAAAACACACGACCCAAACCATATGCGTCGATACCGCTGTGCTTATAAAAACGATGATCTTCGCGGGCCACGAGAGCATTCACCAAATAATCCGGGAATTCGTTGTACTTACAGGCATTGCGGTTTTGTAAATAATAGGTTCCCATCAGTTTTCCGTCGGACGAATAAACTTCCGATGCCAGGTTTGTCATGGGGTTATCGAGCTCCTCGAGTTTTGGCATGTAGCCGAACCACCCTACACAAATCCCGACATAAAAGAAAATACAAAGCACAATAGGAACCAGCATTACCGACCAGAAAATCAATATATACCTTCTGAATTTTTGTGACGACAATTCCATGACGGTTAAGATTTAATGTTGAAGTTTTTCCCTTTCACGGTGTAGTAATAAGCCGTATCGCTTAGGGCAGGTACAAAAGGCTGATGGGTAAGCGACGATGCATCATCAACCAGTGGTTTCAAAATGCAAAGCATGGTGCAGAATCCTTTTACAGAAACGCCTACCACCCGTTTTCCATCTTTGTTTTTAATGAATCCTTTTTTCAGATTCCAACTGAACAGGTCAGCCGGAATCTGAATTTTGGAGAGAATATGGTTGATTTCAGGTTGTTGGTCGATCCATCGGAGTTTATTTTCGAGATTATTGAAGTCGGGCAGTGTGTCGCTAGCGGAAAGGTTGATGACGAGATTTACAGGAATGTCGAAAGTATAATGGTACGTATCGCCTGCAAAACGGGGCTGTTTGCGGGTAAGGGCATCCTGCCAGTCAAGGTTTTCATTGGGATACTCTTCGTGCAGAAGGTTGCAAAGAATAATATCGCCAGGTTTTTCGTCTTTCTTGTAAGATACCATCCACGCCTTTGCCTGGTAGCGGCTGCTGCCATTTGCCGAGGAATAGAATTCGAACAGTCTGGGAGCTATTACATGAGGCATTGAACTGTTACTGCTGAAGACCTTCCCGAAAATATCTACAAAGGCCTTGTTGTTCCCGATGCCACATGCATGGATGGCAATTTCGGTATTCTGGTCGACAATGCTATCGGGCAGCGGATTAAAAGTTCCGGCGTCGATAAATTCCTGTAAACGTTCCAGGGTGGCTCTGCGAGAATCGGGAGTTACCTTCACGCTTAAACCAAGGTATTGGTCCCCATGCGATACCAGGTTAATGCGACCCCAGGGAAGTTGATTTTCAGGAGCATGTTTTACCAGATATTGACGCACTTCAACCAGCGAACGGCAGGTGGTTACCAAATGTACGGTTTTATCGGGAGAATTGCTGCTGAAATATTTGGCAGCCTCGGAGTAGTAAGGATTTTCGGAGTTTTTGTCCTCCCCGAGAATAAAAGTGATGCTTTCGCGGGAAGCTTCAACATGAGTTATTGTATCGGCAATAATATTTAGTGAAGTCGAGTCGGAAGCAGCAGTGTTGTTGTTGCTTTCCCTCCGTTCATTGCACGATACCAGAAGTACCAGTGCAATGAGAAAGGAAGAAAACCAGGATTTATGTGTAGTTATTGTTTTCATTTTTTATTTGATAATAGGATACTTTCTTGGAAGAGCTATGAATTAAAATTATTGTGTTCTTTCTCCCCTCTCCAGCAGGAGAGGGGCCGGGGGTGAGGCTTTTAAAACTTTATTTCAAAGCTCCACGAACTACCTATATTGAATTTCTTGAAGTCCCACTTTTTAACTATCTGAATGATCTGTTCTTTCAGCACTTCCGAAACTTCTTCACCGGAAACACTTACACAGATTACCTTTCCTGAAGCGTCCACAACCACTTTGATGTTTTGGATGGTTTCGCAAGATGATACAATGCAGTTGGTAAGGTTTTGCATCAGATGATCTTCTATTTCGCTTTGGACTTTCGTTTTTTGGGCCTCAATCTTTATTTGTTTTACCACGATTTCACTATAAGCTTCGAAAGTACCTTCTGCTTCATCTACCTCCAGATCGAAACCAACGGCTGAGTTTGATACGCCTTCAGGCAGTGGGAGGGGCTGTTTAACAGTTTCAAGGTCGCCGTCATTAGCCTTAACATCTTCTTCGATGGCAATAAAAGATGTGTACGCCGTGAGCAGGTTGTATTTCAATCCCAGGCTGGTAACTTCCTGAACGGAATTTTCGTCGGAGCTGATGTTGTTGTAATCGTCGAGCATCTGGATTTTCATGCGTGCCCAGAGGTAGCGGATGGCAGCATTTTCAGAGAATGATTTAGTTTCTCCAACGTTAAAGGTCTTGGAATAGTTTTTCCTTCCGGCAATCCCTTTGATGGTAATACTGCCTCTTGCTTCACCCCTGTATTTCCCGAAAATCACCACCGGACGTTCGGCAAAGACATCGGGAACAGTTACGGGTTCCACATCGTAAGCTTCAAAACCCGAAAAGCTTTTCTTAATATTGGTGAGATAAGGGAAGTTGATATACTTGCGGAATTTGGTGGCTTCACCATTGGCTTCGGCTTCGCTGGTTACAATAAAAGGTTCTCCTAAACCCGCATGGGCCATTCCTTCGATCAGATAGCGGTTTACGCTGCTCCCAATACCAAATGTAAAGACATTGGAGTTGTCGTTGCTCTTTTTGATCAGATCAAAAGCTTCTTTTTCAATGTCGACATAGCCATCGGTTACAATCACAAACGAACGTGAAACCGAGGCGTCGGCCTTTGGCAAGGCAAAAGCATTTTGAAGTGCCGAAAGCAGATTGGTTCCACCGCCGCCGTTCTGGGTATCGATAAACTTGCATGCTTTTTCAACATTTTCAAGGGTCGCAGGAACTGACGCCGGCGACATAGTTCCCGAATTTCCTGCAAATACAACGATATTGAATTTATCAGTGGGCTGAAGGTTAACAACCAGGTTACGCATCAGGTTTTTGGATACGTTAAGCGGAAAACCATGCATTGATCCTGAAACATCCACGATAAAAACATATTCGCGTGCAGGAATTTCTTCCTTCACAACTTTCTTCGGAGGTTGAACCATCAGCAAAAAGAAGTTTTCGTCGCCATGCTCGTAAAGCACCAGTCCCGATTCGATCTGGTTGCCCGAAAGCTGATATTTCAGGATAAAATCGCGGTTGCCTGATTGGGTTTCCGTTGGATCCAAAGCAACTTTAACAGAGCCTGTTTGCGGATAAGCCACAGAAACTTTGTGAGAATTGCAGCTTATATTTTGAATTGGCATTCCTGCATTGATGTTCACCTTTATATCGAGATTATACAAAGGAGCAACACCTTCGCGAGTATAGGGTGTGTTTACAAATGAACTGGTGTTGGTACTCTCACCCGAATAACGCGGGCCGACCACTGTTGGGTAAACAAACTGGTAAACACCACCTTCGGGAACCAGCAATTCGGTATATTTCATGGTGACTTCAATCTCGTCGCCCGGCATGATGTTGGCAACATTCATCTGGAAAACATTGGGGCGTTCCTGTTCCAGCAGCGATGTACGCTTGCCTTCCGATTTCGCCTGTTCGTAATCGGCACGTGCTTTTTGCTTCTCTTCAATTTTCGCCTTAATAACGCGGGTGCCGATTTTCATTTCCATAGCATACACAGCAGCGTTTGTCGATGCCGGGAAGGTGTAAATGGCTTCCAGAGCGTTTTTCCCTTCGTTCTTATAAACCTGGTGAACGGTAACATCCGAAATCACCCCGGCAATATTTACCTCGGCATAGGTATTTTTCAGCGGAAGCAAGTCGATACCTGGGTTGTCGCTTAAAACGATAAAATAGGGTGAAAGAGTTTTGTTGTCCGACTTCTCCTGAGCTGTAGCCAGTGAGCAAACAAGTGTGGCCAGGATAAACAGAATGAGAACCTGTATGTCGCGGCCTTCGATAGTGTAAAATTTTTTCATTGGTAATCCTCCTTTTGGTTAATTTTTCGGTGAAGGTATCCTATGACCGGGAGGCGTTTTGGGCAAAACAATAAGTGTAGGGGTTTTCTTTATAAGTGTAAAAAGTGAGGAATAAGTGAGTGGAGACAATTGGATTTCTTTGTAATAATCTTTAATATTACCCAACAACTAACTATAGAAATATGATCAATCGTCGTAAGTTTATTCAGACTGGCTTGTTGGGGAGCGCATCCATAATTGTATTTCACAATCTTTTAGCCGGCAGTTACTTTACTAAACCACTTTCTCTCGATCTGGGGATTTGTGCAGGAGTAGATAGTGCTCTGGAGATAAAGCAGAACCAATATAATTTCTTCGAAGAAACAGTTGGCAGGTTTTTTATTCCCAATGAAAGTGACGAGAAGTTTGCTGAAAATATCTCTAAGTTGAAGAATGTATCTTTTCCATTATATGCAGTTAACAGCTTTCTCCCAGGCACACTGAAGTGTGTTGGTCCCGACGTGAATACAGAAGCTATTCTGAAATATGCCGAAACAGCCTTAAAACGAATGCAACAGTCGTCAACTAAAATTCTTGTTTTTGGAAGCGGTGGTTCGCGGAAGATCCCCGATGGATTTGACAAGGAAAAGGCCAAAGAGCAATTTGTTGAAATAAACAGGAAAATTGGACCAATAGCCGAAAGATGTGGTGTGACGATTGTGCTCGAACCTTTGAATTACGGTGAAACCAATCTGTTAAACACAGTGGAAGAGGGGATTGATTATGTGAATAAAGTAAATCATCCAAATATTCGATTACTGGCCGATTTTTACCATATGCTTAAAAATGGCGAATCTGCCGATTCCATTGTGAAAGCTGGAAAACTCATCAAACATACCCATATCGCCGAAAAGGAAAACAGAACAGCTCCGGGCGTTATGGGCGACGATTTCCGCCCTTATTTCAGGGCCCTGAAAGAGATAAAATATAAGGACAAACTTGCTGTGGAATGTCGGTGGAAAGATATGGAAAAGGAATTACCATTGGCTTTGAAGACAATTCGGGAACAAATGGCATGAGGCATGCTTTATTGGCATTTGGCTTGGTCCGTTTATAGTTTAATCTTTTCCTGATTTCCTGAATCTCTCGGATTTTTTTAAGTTTGCCGTGGTAAACTGATAAGATGAACCCAAATACAGGCAGAAATTTTAATGATATTTATACCGAATATTACAGGAAGTCGTATCTGTATGTGAAATCTTATGTTCACGACGAGATGGCTGCGGAGGATATTGCATCCGAGTCACTTATCCGTTTGTGGGAACAGATGAAAAAGGAAAAGATAGACCCGGTACGGCCCTATCTTTTTTCGATACTAAAAAACAAATCGCTTGATTATATAAAGCATCAGGTTGTAAAACAAACTGTTCACGACCAAATAACGGAAGCTCTCGATCGTGAACTTGAAATACGAACAGCCTCATTAGAGGCGAGCAATCCAAGCGATATTTTTTCAACTGAAATACAGCAGATTATTGAAAATACTCTTAATTCTTTACCAGAACGTACACGTGAAGTATTCATTCTAAGCCGCTTTGTTAACAAGTCGCATAAAGAAATTGCCGAGTTATATTCCATTTCAGTTAAAGGCATTGATTACCATATCATGCAAGCGTTAAAAGAATTACGAATGGCTTTAAAGGACTATCTGCCTTTACTTGGATTAATTCATTTTCTTCGGTAATTAAATTTCTTTCCTTCGCCATCTTTATACTATGTTAAATTTTTCTTAAAAAAAGTTAAGTAGTTAACTAGGGATTTTCTATTTATAATCGTTTAGAAAATATACGGCAATAAAACCTATTAAACCGAAACTAATATTATGCAAAAAGAACTTCTGATTAAATATATTGAAGGAAGTTGTACGGAACAGGAAAAAATTGATATTGTTCAATGGATAGATGCCGATTCTGAAAATTTAAAAGAATTCCTGGCCATACGAAAGCTTTACGATATAACCCTCTGGCATTCTGCTCCTGAAAGTAGAATTGAGGAGATACCTGCGAAACCCAAAAAGATCACTGTAAAACAGTTAACCCTTGAATTGTTAAAAATTGCTGCCATTCTAATAATAGCTATGATTATTTCCCGATATTTCTTTTCAGACCCCGAAACTAAATCGCCGGTTGTTATGCAGAAATTGCTTGTGCCAGCAGGACAGCGATCTCAAATTACTCTTGAAGACGGATCGCGGATATGGCTAAACGCTAAAACTACCTTGATTTTTCCGAATCATTTTGCCGGTAATACTCGAGAGGTAATACTCGATGGCGAAGGTTTTTTTGAGGTAACACCCAATAAAGAAAAACCTTTTATAGTTAAAACCGAAAAATACGATCTCAAGGTATGGGGTACTACCTTTAATTTAACTGCCTATTCGGGAAGGAACATTTTTGAAGCATCGCTGCTGGAAGGTTCTGTTGAAATTCTGGAACCGGGAACCTTAAAAGGGATATTGCTGAAACCTGATCAAAGGGTGTTCCTGAAAGGAAATAATCTGGTAGAAGCTCCTATTGAACATAAAAACCATTTTCTGTGGAAAGATGGTATCATAAGCTTTGAAAATGAATCTTTCCCGGAGATGCTCAAAAAACTGGAACTTTGTTTTGATCTCAATATTGAAGTTAAAAACGAGAAAGTTCTAAACTATCGCTGGACAGGAAAATTCCGGACAAAAGACGGAGTGGAACATATTCTGAAAGTGTTGCAGTTAAGTAATAAATTCAGCTATACAATTAATGAAAATAAAATAATTATCAATTAAAATATTACCAAAGTTCTCAGTTTAAACAAAACCTATTAAAATATAAAATGCCTATGAGGAAACCCCGCGAAGAATAATAAAAAAGCCGGAAAGTGCTCCAACACGTCCCGGCCAAAGGTCTTTTTCAGACTTGCTCTATTAAAACAGTATTATAAAAACCTTAAAAGCAAATTTATGAAAAAATATTTGTCAGGGGATTACTTTGACTCAACTAAACAATTTCTAAAAAGAATGAGAACAACATGCCTACTTTTGCTGGTAACTGTATCTTCACTCTTTGCAGGGAATGTAAATTCCCAGATTGCAAAAGTGAACATTACGGCCCGGAATGTAAGTATTACCAGTGTGCTTGAGGCAATTGAAAAGCAAACTGAATATTTGTTTGTGTACAATAAAAGTGAAATTGATATAGAACGAAAAGTGACCATCAGCTCTAATAACCAATCGGTTGCTGAGGTGCTTTCGTCCATTTTTAATAATACTGATATTGTATATGCCAAGGAGGGATCTAATATTATGCTCATGCGGAAGAACATTTCTGCCCAGCAGCAACGAATCACCGGAAAAGTAACTGATGCCTCTACAAGCGAACCGTTACCGGGTGTAAATGTTCTGGTTGAAGGTACAACCACAGGTGCTATTACTGACCTCGATGGTAAGTATAGCATAGAACTGCCTGCTAACAATGCGGTTCTTGTGTTTTCATTTGTTGGTTATAACTCCGAACGAGTTGTGGTTAACGGTCAGTCAACTATTGATGTTATTCTGATTCCTGATATTACTCAATTGACCGAGGTAGTTGTTACAGCGTTAGGTATTAAAAAGGAAGCTAAGTCGTTATCCTACAATGTTCAGCAGGTGTCTGGAAATGAGGTGAATAAAGTGGCCGATGCTAATTTTGTAAATAATCTTTCCGGGAAAGTTGCTGGGGTTACAATCAATAGTTCGTCTTCGGGCGTTGGTGGTTCGTCGCGTGTTGTAATGCGCGGTATTAAATCAATCTCTGGGAATAATAATGCATTATACGTAATAGATGGTATTCCAATGCCTAATCTGACAACCGAGCAACCCGAAGGTATTTTTGCCGGGGCCGGTCAAACGGGTGATGGTGTTTCAAGTCTTAATCCCGACGATATAGAGAGCATTTCTGTTCTCAGCGGACCTTCGGCTGCTGCATTATACGGAAGCTCTGCCTCAAACGGGGTTATTCTGGTTACAACCAAAAAGGGACAAAAAGAAAAATTGTCGTTGGGAATTGCAAGTACAACCACTTTTTCCAAGCCATTATTATTGCCTGAATTCCAGAATACCTACGGTCCGTCTGAGCAAGGCAGCTACTATAGCTGGGGCGACAAGCTCGAAACTCCTTCCAAATACAATCCTGCTGATTTTTTTCAAACAGGTGTAAATACTACTAATACTGTTAGTTTGTCAACCGGATCTGAACGGAATCAAACATACGCATCAGTTGGAAACGTTAATTCCAGAGGAATAATTCATAATAATAACTACGACCGTTACAATTTTTCAGTAAGAAATACTTCAAGTTTTCTGAATAACAAAATGACGATGGACTTGAGCTTTTTACTGAACAATGTAAAGGAACAGAATATGATTTCGCAGGGGCAGTATTTTAATCCGTTAATTCCGATTTACTTATTTCCTGCCGGAGATGATTTTTCAAGGGTTCAGATTTATGAGCGTTACGATGCATCCCGAAATTTTCAAACACAATTCTGGCCATACCAGGATCAGGGTTTATCCATGCAGAACCCATTCTGGATAACCGAGCGCGATAAATTTATTAACCACAAGGACCGCTACATGGCAAACGCCACACTTAAATACGAATTTGCCAGTTGGATTAACCTTTCCGGTCGTCTTAAAATGGATAAGAACAACGACAGATATGAGAAAAAATTTGATGCTTCTACAAATAAGCTTTTTGCATCGGAAAATGGATACTATTCGTTAAACGAAACTGATACCCGTCAGATTTACGGTGAAGCTTTATTGAACATCAATACTTATTTTCTGGAAAAGAAGTTCGGCCTTACTGCAAATATTGGTTCCAGCTTCGAAGATATTCAGTATAATCAGGATATGTATGGTGGGAAACTTCACGGTGTTGCAAATTTATTTACGTATTCGAATGTTAACACTTCAACCTCCGAATCGTCGCAAACCGGATTTAAAAAGTTGAAACAATCAGTATTTGCAAGTGCTCAATTAGGCTACAAAAGTTTGGTATACCTCGACTTAACCGCACGTAACGACTGGGCTTCGACTTTAGTTAATTCAAATGTAAAATCGTTTTTCTATCCTACTGTTGGACTTTCGGGTATATTAACAGATATTTTCAAGTGCAGTACCGACGTTATGCCTTATATGAAGGTTCGCGTGTCGTATTCCGAAGTAGGTAACGAACCTAATTTGTTCCTCACTATTCCTACTTATTCATTATCTAATGGATATCCTTCCACACAATCGCGAATGCCTAATATCGATCTTAAACCCGAGCGCACCAAATCGTGGGAAGCAGGTGCAAATCTGGTGTTTTTTAATAACAGGCTGAAGTTGGATGCGACTGTATATAAATCCAGTACTTATAATCAGTTTTTTGAGCCTACTCTTTCGTCTTCTTCCGGTTACACAAGTGTAATTGTTAATGCCGGGCAGATTGATAACAAAGGTATAGAACTTACCGCGAAACTTAGTAATACATTCGGGGAGTTTAAATGGAACTCTTATCTTACATATTCTCTTAACCGTAATAAAATTGTGGAGTTGTTACCGGGCTGGACAAATCCCGTTACCGGTGAAATAATCTCGTTATCGGAACTGGATATGGGCGGTACAGGCAGCTATAAAATGGTGCTAAAAGAAGGTGGTTCAATGGGCGATATTTATGTTAACACCTTGAAAACTGATGAACATGGAGCAATTTATGTTCATCCTACCGACCAGGTTGTAGTGGCCGATGTGAATAATTTTGTTTATGCAGGTAATAGCAGTCCCAAGTATAACCTGGGTTTCGGGAACGAGTTCCTTTGGAAAGGAATTTCTCTCAGCGCTTTGGTTACGGCACGTGTTGGAGGTATTGTAGTTTCGAATACACAGGCCATTATGGATGCTTTTGGTGCCTCCAAAGCCTCTGCCGATGCTCGCGATGCTGGTGGAGCTCTTGTAAACGGAAAGCGTGTTCCGGCAAGAGAGTATTACCAGGTTATTGGAGGAGGTTCTTCAGGCGGTATAGGGTCAATGTACTGTTATAGTGCTACAAACGTAAGGTTAAGCGAACTTACGCTTGGATACGATGTGCCGGTAAAGAATTATTTAAAATGGATTAAAGGAATGAATGTCTCGTTTGTAGGCCGCAATCTGTTTTTGTTTTACAACAAAGCTCCTTACGATCCTGAGTTAACTGCGAATACGGGAACTTATTACCAGGGCGTGGACTATTTTATGATGCCTAGTCTGCGTAACATGGGCTTTTCCGTAAAACTTCAATTTTAACAAACTTAACTGATTATCATTATGATTGCAGATAAAATATTTTCATGGAATAAGATGCCTCTTTTGTGTGTGTCGCTGCTAGCTTTTGTAGCCTGCACAGATAAGTTTGAGGACTATAATACCAATCAGCACGAGGCTACGGAAGAAATGATGTCGCACGATAATCTCAAAACCGGAGCTTTTTTCTCTCAGTTACAACGCAATGTTGTTCTTTTTAAAGACGGGAAAAACGACGATGGCAGCTATCAGGTTTCCCAGGGGCTTACCAGCGATATTTATTCTGGATATATCGCACCTACCGGGACATGGTACAGTGGCGTTCACAATGGTTCTTACTATTTCATTACCGGATGGATTGAAAAAACTTTCACTTCTGGTTTCTCAAGTGTAATGCCAGCCTGGCAGTCTATCGTCGAAATTTCCGAAAAACAAAATCTGCCTGAAGTTTCGGCCCTTGCTACAGTTGTTAAAGTTGAAGCCATGCACCGCGTTGCCGATGCTTACGGGCCGATACCGTATATAAGTTTTGGAAGTGGATCATTACAAAATAATTACGATGGCCTTGATCAGGTTTATAAAAAGTTTTTCGATGAACTGGACAATGCTATTGATGTCCTTACGGTGTTTATTGAAGGAAATCCCTCAGCAACTCTTTTATCAAAATACGATCTGGTTTATGAAGGGAATGTTACCAAATGGGTGAGGTTTGCAAACACCCTGCGTCTTCGGTTGGCAATGAGGGTGGTATACGCGGATCCAGAGCTTGCAAAGACTGAAGCCGAGAAGTCAATCAGTCACCCTGTTGGAGTAATTTCCGAAGTCACCGATAAAGCTTCGTTGAAACATACATCTAATTTGGTCTATCATCACCCATTGAATGAAATTGCTTATAAATTTAATGCCGGCGAGGCTCGTATGGGTGCTTCCATGGATGCTTACATGAACGGTTATAGCGATCCGCGCCGTGCAGCATACTTCAAACCGGCAGAATCCGATGGCAAATATCATGGGGTAAGACTAGGTATAACTACTTCTGTTTGGACACCATACGTTGGTGTAAATATCTCAAACCTTAATGTGGACGAAAGTTCCACCGAGATTGTATGGATTACTGCCGCCGAATCTTATTTTCTTAGGGCAGAGGGCGCGTTGCGTGGCTGGACTATGGGCGGAACCGCTCAGGAGCTTTACGAAAAAGGTATTGCCATTTCTTTTGAAGAAAATAATTTAAAGGGAGCTGAGACTTTTATCGCCGACGCTACAAGTACTCCGGCTGCTTTTGCCGATAATACAGGCGGCTCAGGATTAAACGCTCCAGCTCCAAGTGCCATCACAATTGCTTGGGATGCAAGTGCAGCATTCGAGAGGAATCTGGAAAGAATTATAACACAGAAATGGATAGCCATTTACCCCGACGGACCAGAGGGATGGGCCGAATTTCGCCGTACAGGGTATCCTAAATTACTCCCGGTAGTAACAAACAGAAGCAACGGTACAGTGAGTACCGACCTCCAGGTACGACGCATACCTTACCCTTTGACTGAATACAATAATAACAGTGCAGGGGTACAAACCGGTGTGGCAAAGTTGAGCGGTCAGGATAATGGCGGTACCAAACTCTGGTGGGATAAAAAATAATTCAGTGTTTAATTTTAAAAATGAGTACAATGAAAATAAAATTATCAGGTTTATTGATTTTCATTCTTTCGGGGTTTGTTATTACAGGTTGTGATACCGAACCGGAGGCGCTGGAAATCCAGAAACTAAAAACATACGATGATCAATATTACGAAAACCTCCGGGCTTACAAGAAATCGGAACACTGCCTTTCTTTTGGTTGGTATGCCGCCTATGCGCCGCTCGAAGGTGTAACCGGTTATAAAGATCCTGCTTCATGGGGAGAGCGTATTGCCGGTATTCCAGATAGCCTTGATATTTGTTCCCTCTGGATGGGTATTCCCAGCAACGATCCTGCCAGTAGCAGTTACGCCCCGGTTGCTTATGCTGATATGATTTTTGCCCGTAAGATGAAAGGAACTCGTTTTGTTGCCCCTTCTATTGTAAGAATGAATAAGACCATAACTTTGAAAGATGGGACCCAATACGATTTAACACAGCATCATGATGATGAAGGTATTGCGATTTATGGGCAATATCTGGTAGATCAGGTACTTGATGCAGATATTGACGGGGTTGACCTCGATTACGAACCGGAAGGCGACTGGATGCAGGGTGATAATTTTGTCAAATTGGTTGAATATATTGGTCAGTATTTTGGTCCAAAAGGTAAGCATCCCGAAAAACTGCTCTGCGTCGATTTTTATAACCAGGCGCCTCCAAGTGGAACAGAATCTTTTGTAAATTATTATATCAGACAGTCTTATTCGGCAAGTTCGGCAACAACATTGCAAAGTCAGTATAATGCAATAAACTGGGCACCTCCTTCAAAGTTTATAGTTACAGAAACATTTGGCGACAACTATGCCAATGGGGGCGTTGCCTTTACGGAAGTCGATGGAAATACGCTTACAAAAGATGGGAAACGCATGTACTCACTTGAAGGAATGGCCCGTTGGAATCCAACTCAAGGTAAAAAGGCCGGTTTTGGCGCTTTTTATTTCGACAGGGATTATTTCTCTTCTACTGGTATTCCTTACTACAATATCAGGCGTTGCATCCAGATTGCAAATCCTGCAATTCGTTAAGTATTGTTCAAGAATCAATTAAATGAAATTGAAATGAAGAAAAGAATAAATATACTATCAATACTGTTAGTCGCCGCATGTTCCTTATTTTTGACAGCCTGCGACTCTGAAGGTGACACATTCGATTATAATAAAAATGTGATCCTCGTTACCGGTACCGACACCGACCCAATGGTTAAATTCGTTGTGGAGGACACTCCAGCTTCATACACAGTTACAGCGTCGGCTACAGAAAAAGTTACTGAGGATGTTGCAGTAACCTTTGCCCAGGATAATTCTTTGGTAGCAGCATATAATGCTGAACATAAAACCAATTATTATGCTGTTCCTGACGGAGCTGTCGAAATTGACGGAACAGAAGGCATTATTAAGGCCGGTCGTGCATCGTCAACTGGCATTACAGTTAAAATTATTTCAACTGAAAATTTCAAGGATGGCCGTGCTTATGTTATTCCGGTTACAATAAATAGTGTAAAAGGTGGAAATATGGATGTCCTTCCTGCTTCAAAAACAGTTTTTCTGAAGGTGTCGAGGGTTCTTAATTTTAACTCACTTGACATGAGTTACACCGGATTGTATAGCAGTTATATTGCTCCTGCCGATAAAATTGTTGATCTTCCAAATTATACTTTTGAAATCAAATGTTATCTCAATGCCAATGCATGGGGAGGAATTCGTCGTTTATGCAACTTCGGACCAAAAGATGAGTCGGTTACCAACCTGCTCCGCTTTGGCGAAAGTGGTCAGGATGCAAATGCTTTGCAGTGGGTAACTCCAGGAGGAGGTATGTTCTCTTCAACACGCTTTAATACAGAGCAGTGGTATACAATTTCCATAACATTTAACGGCAGTAATTATGTTATGTATGTAAATGGAGTTAAAGATGCCCAGTTGGCAGGAAAGAAAGGCACATCTTTTCAGCGACTGGAGTTGGGAATGTCGTGGACTACTTATGCCACCTCACAGAAATTCCCTGGCCGCATCGCCGAAATCCGCCTATGGAATAGAGCCCTTACTACCGGCGAACTTAAGGTCGGGCTTTGTGGTGTCGATCCTAAAAGTGAAGGATTGGTTGCTTACTGGAAGTTGAATGAAGGGGAAGGGCATATTTTTAATGATGCAACCGGAAATGGTTACAATATGGATTGGTCCGACACCTGGAGAGAAGTTACCGAAGGTGCTGGTCTTGTAAAACAGGACAAGAGTAGTTACGTTCATTGGATAATCGATGATAAGAACAAATGTAATCAGTAGCTCTTATTAACTTTAAAAAATACAAAAATGAATATATCGACAGTTTTAAGATATTTCCTTGTTTTACTTGCTTTAGGGTCATCCTTTATGATCCTGTCGTGCGATGACGACAAAAGCTACGATGTTGTTGGGGATCCTTCAAATATAGTTTATATTAATATGCAGGAATGGAGCTCTATCAATACTCCTAAAAATTCTCTGGCATTTAATGTTCTGCATACTCCAATTGGCGAAGTTGGAAAAGTTTCGGCTAAAATTTCAGTTCGTTCTACTAAACCGATGGGTAAAACTGTAACTGTACAGGCAAAATTGGATAATTCTCTTGTAGAAACTTACAATACAACATATAAGACCAGTTATGCAACAATTCCCGATGGGATTGTGAAGGTTAGTAATGAAATGGTTTCAATTGCAGAAGGAAAGTTTTTATCCGGAGATTCGGTTCTTATTTCTGTAGACTCTGCAAAACTTGCAACCTTAACAGAGCCTGTTTATCTGATTCCGGTAAGGTTGGTTTCAACTTCTGATGCAAAAATCAAAATAAGTTCTGATTATAACACTGCTTACGTTTTGATTAACCGATCTGTTACCAATCTTTATAACTCGCCTGTTGCTGCAGATATGACCGGCACTTTATTAACCGGAAAAACATTGTGGTCTGCATCATTAAATGTTGCATTCTCAAATGCAATAACAAGGCTTCTGGATGGCAGTACATCTACTTATTGCCTTATCTCTCCAGCTCAGCCTTGTGCTTTAACAGTCGATATGAAGAATGAATATAGCGGTATTACCGGCATACGCTTGCATAGTTATTCAACTTCCTATTCTATTACATCGGCAAATATTTTAACAAGCAATGATGGTAATGAATGGACTTCACAAGGAACTGCAGCCTTATCAATTTCTACTGCATACCAGTATGTGAAGTTTTTTGCACCTGTAACAGTACGTTATATTAAAGTGGATATAAAGGGTTACAGGTCATCTACATATCTTGTGTTAGCTGAGGTTGATGTATATAGGACAAATTAAACTGTAGTAGTAGTAGTAGTAGTAGTAGTAGTAGTTCTGAAATCGTGTGACTGGAAACGGTCGCACGATTTGTTTGTTTTATCATGAGAAGTTTTATTTCTTCCCTTTTCGGTATAGTTTTTCTTAGTCAGGTTTTCTCTCAGACAACCTCTCCTTTGGCCTTTGAAGAAAGTATATTTGATTTTAACGACGTTTTGGAGAAAAACGGGAAAGTGTCGCATACCTTTATTTTTAGAAACAGGGGTTCTCAACCGGTTATAATTGACGAAGTATTGAGCGGTTGTGGTTGTACAAGCCATATCTATTCCAAAGAATCTGTTAAACCTGGCCACACAGGTAAAATAACTATATCGTTTGATCCTCTTTATCGTCCTGGTTTTTTTTCAAAAGAAATTGTTGTTTTCAGCAATAAAAGAAAAAATACCAACAGGTTATGGGTAAAAGGAACCGTAATCCCTATTGATCATCCGGTGGAAGAGGATCATCCTTATTATTTCGGGTCGGGTTTATATCTGAGTTTAAAGGTTCTTTCCTTTGGTAATTTAAGTCGTGGGGGAAGCAAACAGATAAAGCTCCGGTATGCAAATAATACCAAACAAACTATGTCACTTGGTTTTTTTGTTGAGGGTAGCGATTCTAATCTGAAGTTCAATTCTCCCGGAAATCTGGCTCCCCTTCAAAGAGGAGTTATGGTTTTTACTTATACAATGTCCAGGCACCTAGCTGGCGAATCTGTTGTAAATATCTTTCCTGTTGTGAATGGAAAGCGACTATCGCAACCACTTGTGGCAAGGATCACCGGTATTTAGTTAACAATTCCTGTTTTATATTGCCAAATAATAAGCTTAAATTGCGCAAAATAAGCTTTTATGGCATTAACTTTTCCAACCCAGGTTTTTCCTGTTTATTTTAATTCTTTTGTTGTTCCCGGAGCGGCTATGGTTTCTTGTCCAGGCAAGGACTGGCGTAAATTTTATCCTGCAATCAACACGGATTTCAGTCGTTGGGTATTGCGTTCTATAATAGTGGTAAAAGGCGGATCAGTTGTTCTTTTCGACACTGGTTTCGGCAATAAGCAACCCGATTCATTTTTCGAACCTTTTCATATTGAAGGAGATTACAAGCTCGATGCTCAACTTCAGGAAATTGGCCTCTCCAAAACCGATATTACCGATGTGGTGCTTACTCATCTTCATTACGATCACTGTGGCGGGTGTTTGTTAAAAGAAGGAAATAAAATTGTTCCCGCTTTTCCTAAAGCAAAACTCTGGATTTCGTCCCAACAATGGGAAACAGCTCATAATCCTTCCGAAGAAGAAAAGGAATCCTTTCTTGACGAGAACATTCTGACGTTAAAAGATTTTTACAACATTCAGTTTGTCGAAGAAGGAGGCTATTTGCCGGGTATTTATTTCAAAATAGCCAATGGTCATACCCGCGGACAAATTATTCCTCTGATAAAACTCTCTGAGGGAAATCTGCTTTTTGGCGCCGATCTTTTCCCGTCTTCAGCCCACCTGGACCCCGAAATCAATATGGCTTATGATACTGACCGGGAGCAGGCCAAAATGGAAAAGCAACAGATTCTGGACGAATGTATCCGTAACAATTATGTTGTTGCTTTTCAGCACGGGTTATTTATCGAGGCAGGCAGGGTGTCGAAAGTGAAAGACCAAATAGAGGTAACTCCGGTAAAGTTGGATGCTCTGCAATAAGGTCACTCTTGAACATCCTTGAAGGTGTTGCCTCGTAATTCGAAAAGAAAAAGATGAACTGATTGATAAGATCTTTTTAATCTATTCTCCCCCAAATTCCATTAAAAATGCCTTTATAAAATCCTGGATATCGCCATCCAGAACATCCGAAGCATTGGATGTTTCGTGGTTGGTCCGCAGGTCCTTCACTAGTTTGTAAGGATGCAGCACATAATTGCGGATTTGCGAACCCCATTCTATTTTCATCTTCTTTCCTTCCACCTCAGCTTGTTTCTCGCGTCGTTTCTGAAGCTCAAGTTCGTATAACATCGATTTCAGAATCCGCATGGCGTTTTCCTTGTTCTTATGCTGGGAGCGGTCTTCCTGGTTTTCTATTACTATGCCGGTAGGAGCGTGGCGTAACCGTACTGCCGTTTCAACCTTGTTAACATTTTGTCCGCCTGCTCCTGAAGAGCGATATGTTTCGAAGGTAATATCGGCAAGGTTTATCACAATTTCAATGGTGTCGTCCACAAGCGGCGAAACATAAACGGAGGCAAACGATGTATGCCGGCGGGCGTTAGAGTCAAAAGGGGAGATGCGCACCAGACGGTGAACGCCCGACTCACCTTTCAGAAAGCCATAGGCATAATCTCCGTCGAATTCCAGCGTTACGCTTTTAATACCGGCTTCTTCGCCGTTCAGAAAATCGAGTTCTTTTATCTTGTAGTTGTTGCGTTCGGCGTACCGCATGTACATGCGCATAAGCATCTGAGCCCAGTCCTGGCTCTCTGTTCCACCCGCTCCAGCATTAATTTTTACGATAGCGCCAAGCTTGTCCGCTTCGAAGCGAAGCATATTTTTAAATTCCAGCTCTTCGGTAAACTTCAGCGTTGTCTGAAACTGCTGGTCCACATCCTCCTCACTGGCTTCGCCTTCCTTAAGGAAATCGAGAACAACATTCAAATCTTCCAGCGACGATTTAACTTTATTGTATGCTGTAATCCATTCTTTTATTGAGGCAACCTGTTTCAGTTGTTTTTCGGCCGATTTAGGATCGTCCCAGAATTTGGGATCTTTTGTTTTTTCTTCTTCTTCTTCGAGTTGAATTAACTTACGATCGATGTCAAAGATGCCTCCTGAGCGCCTGCTCGCGCTCCGCAAGGTCTTTTACCTGCTCTGCAATAACCATAAACATAAAATTTAGGGTGCAAAGATAGGGTTTTTTACACTATCGACAAAGACAGGGTTTTCTGCTGCTAATCGAAAAGCTCCTTCAATATCTGCAGCGACTGTATATTCAAATGCCCGTGAAGATGTAACCTGTATAGTTCGAGCAGTATCTCCAAAAGCTCAACTCTTTCAATCCTGTTTAAACTTAAAGTGTGTGCGTTTTCAAAACTGAGGTTGATTATTGCACGAAATTTAGAGCTAATCCTTTTGCTGTAACAATATTCATTATTGGAGGTCTCAGGAACAAAGCTTCCGTTCAACGCATCAAAAACATTGTTGGTTTCCGAATAGTTGTCAAGCGGAAAGAAACCCAGAAATTTTGAGAGTTGCAGCAGGAAAAGAATGTGAAAATTTGCGATATCGTTTTCACT
>JAEYWD010000004.1 GCA_023429135.1 Bacteroidota bacterium
CACGCGCCCTCCGGGGCCCCCCCCCCCCCCCCCCCCCCCCCCCCCCCCCCCCCCCCCCCCCCCCCCCCCCCCTCCCCACTAAAAATGAATAAAACGCCAGTCATTCTGAGCGTAGCGAAGAATCTAAATATTTACCGGACAGTATTAATTGAAATATTGTTTGTTATTTTAACATCAATAAATACTGAAAGGATTAAATATGAATAGCCACCGGTGCAACCGGTGGAATTATGATAATAACAAAACTCATCATCAGGTGAAAACATTTAAAGAAGAGTTAATTGATTTACTTACAGAACATGGAATTGAATATGATGAAAAATATCTTTTATAGATATTCAACCACGCTGTGGTTGTGAAGATCTTCCTGATTTATACCCCGCATTGCATGCGGGGCTATTCAAATTAAATCCTTTCAGGATTTTACATAGTACAAAATAATCTATAACTAGTTTTAAAAACCCCATGTCCCGTTTATTAATTCTCCTGATAATGACAAGTTTTGCAACAGATAGTTTTAAGACTGAACAATTGAAAAACGCCAGGGTAAAAAATGCTTACACCGAAAAGCAGGCTTACCTGGAAAACATGTTAAAATCGAAAGGGCTCGAATTCTCTTCCCTGGAGATTTATCTTCGGGCATTTAAAAATGAACGACTTTTGGAAGTATGGGCAAAGAACAAAACAGAGAAAACATTTCAACTTCTTACATCCTACCCTATTTGTCAATCATCGGGAACATTGGGTCCAAAAAGAAAGGAAGGAGATTTACAGGTTCCGGAAGGTTTCTATCAGATCAATCATTTTAACCCCTTGAGCAACTTCCATCTTTCACTAGGCATCAACTATCCAAACAAGAGCGACAAGGTATTTGCCGACAAAAACCATCCGGGTGGCGCTATTTATATTCACGGAAGCTGCGTAACCATTGGTTGCCTCCCTATTACCGACGATAAAATCAAAGAGTTGTATATTCTCGCTTTGGAAGCACGCAACAACGGTCAGAAAACCATTCAGATAACCATCTTCCCGGCAAAAATGACCAACAAGAATTTTGCAATGCTAAAATCGGCAACCATCGACCAAAGCACCTTGAACCTTTGGGAAGATTTAAAAATTGACTATCAAAGGTTTGAAACCCCTAAAACCGCTCCTATCGTGCAATTTTTACCTAATGGCAGACATCTTATAAAGTAGCTTCCGGTCAATTACGCAAAAATACGGTAGTATTTTTACTACCTAAAATAGGTATAATCGCCAATTTTTTTCCAGCCAGTCTTGCCCTACATTTGCAATACCTAATGTTGAGCCCCTTGTATGTCGAGACTATTTGAGAAGCTGCAGAAAGATGTTCGTTTGCAGGAAGGTTTGAAATCCTGCATTAATTGTGGTACCTGTACTGCAATATGTCCCGCTGCCGAGTTTTACGACTACGATCCCCGGGTTATCGCTGAAAAAGTACAATCGAAAAATGATATGGTTATTGAAGATCTGCTGAAAAGCGATACAATCTGGTATTGCGGCGAATGCATGTCGTGCAAAACCCGCTGTCCCCGAGGAAATACGCCTGGTTTAATTATTATGGCTTTAAGATCGCTGTCGCAGGATTTAGGATATTTTGTTGAATCGGAAAAAGGCCGTCAACAGTTGTTTGTGAAAAGAACAGTTGGCGACTGGCTTCTGAACCATGGCTATTGCCTCTATCTTGAAGGTGTAGGCACGGACCTGTTTCCCGAACAAGGACCAATATGGGATTGGTGGCAGGAAAATTACAAAGATGTAATGGACCGCATGGGCGCTAATTACCAGGGCGATGGTCCGGGAATTCTGCGAAAGATTCCAGACGAAACGATGGCCGAAGTAAGGAAAATTTTCGACATGACAGGTGCTACCGAGAGATTTGAGAAAATTGAGGAACTCTCGATGCAAAAATCAAAAGAATTGAATATTGAAATGACTCAGGAGCTGCATAACGATTATATGCGTCATGTATTTACCCATAACAGTCACGAGTAGATTAGGAATAAAAGAGAATTATGCTACAGGAAGGGAAAAAAGCGCTTTGGAAAGAATATCAGAAGGAAATAGCCAACGACCGCTACTTCTATGTAAGAAGTTGTGTGCGTCAGAATTTCTTTCCTGCTTCGGAAACGACTTTTTTAAGAATTTTAAAAGACGAGCTTGGCAGATCGGTTTACGAACATCCGCACCACACTTCATGTTCAGGAGTAGGATATCATTCCGACGTTATTCCCTTCGAAACCACCATGACCATGGTTGCGCGTCAGTTTGCACTTATGACTGAGTCGGGCTTCATGAATTTTGTACCATCGTGCATCACTTCGTTTGGATTATATACCGAAGTTCTCGAAACCTGGCACCACTTTCCCGAAGTGGAGGCACGTATCAGGGAAACCCTCAGAAAAGCAACGGGCCGCGAATTCGAGAAACCCGCCAATCTTGCTCATGCAAGCGATATCATTTATAAACTCCGCAACGAAATAGCCGACAGGGCAAAATATAAACTTGTAAATCACAATACCGGTCAACCTTTAAGGGGCGTTGAACACATTGGCTGTCATTATGCCAAAATGTTTCCGCATAAAGGTGTCGGTGGCGCCGAATATCCTTATGTTTTAGTTGGAATGATTGAATCGTGGGGCGGCGAAGTGGTTGATTACCCCGAAAGAAGACACTGCTGCGGATTTGGATTCCGTCAGTACCTTGTAAAAGCAAACAGAGGTTATTCTGTTGCCAGCTCTAAAAAGAAATTTGAGTCCATGGCTCCCTATAAACCCGATTTTATTCTTACCAACTGCCCTGGTTGCCCGTTTTTCCTCGATCGCTGGCAGTATGCCATTGCCGAAATGGAAGGCACAACCTATGACGAGGATGGAATGGGAATTCCGGTGTTAACCTACGAGGAACTTGCAGGACTTGTTTTAGGATATGATCCTTGGGATTTGGGGCTGCAGATTCACCAGGTATCAGTAGAGCCCCTGCTCGATAAAATGGGAATCCCCTACAATAGCTCGAAAAAATACCTCGGGAAGAATGGAAAATTCCTGGGCGTGCCGTTTAAACCCGCTGCAATAAAGGTTTGTTAGTATGTCGAAAAAAGTTTTAATAATAGGTGCAGGCGTTGCAGGACTGGAAGCTTCAGGAGTTCTGTCGAAGTTAGGTTATAATGTTACCATTGTTGAGGAATCGGATCGTATCGGTGGCAAGCTGAACCGCTGGTCGCATCTTTTCCCGTCGAGACGGCCCGCATCGGATGTTCTTGAACATCTGCAGCTTAACCTTGACCCCAACACTGTTATTATTACAAATTCGAAAATTACAGACATAGCTGTTAAGGATACCAGCATAGAAGCATCCCTGAACACGGGAAAACATATCGACGCCGATGCAGTGCTTATCAGCACAGGCTTCGAACTGTTCGATGCAAAAAAGAAAGAAGAATACGGCTACCAGATTTATGAAAATGTAATTACTTCGGCCGATCTGGAAAAAATATTTAAGGAAGGAAAAGAATTAACCACCTCAAAAGGGAAAGCTCCGAAACGCATTGGCATTATCCATTGTGTTGGTTCGCGCGACGAAAAAGTTGGTAACACTTACTGTTCCAAAGTCTGCTGTGTAACAGGCGTCAAACAGGCCATTGAAATCAAAGAACATCTTTCATCGTGCGAAGTTTTTAACTTCTATATGGATTTACGCATGTACGACCGGCATTTCGAGGATCTATACCAGGAAGCACAGGTAAAACATCATGTGCAGTTTATCCGGGGCCGTCTTTCGGAAGCTTTTGAAAACCCCGACGGTACCGTGATGGTAAAAGTTGAAGACACACTTCTGGGCAAACCTATGAAAATGAATCTGGATTTGGTTGTGCTTTTGGTGGGCATGACTGCCGGAAACAATTCCCTGTTTAAAAAACAACTCCATCTCGAAACCGGAACAGATAAATTTCTTGTACCCGCCGACGAGCATTTCAAAAGTGTATCGAGTAAACAAAAAGGGGTGTTTTTTGCAGGCGCATGCACCGGACCTAAAACTATCGAAAACACTATAACTGAAGCGAGAGCTGCAGCTCTTGAAATTGCAGGATATTTAAAAAACTGAGCCGATGCCCGATTTTGGATATAAAATATCGAAAGACCGCCAGATTAATTTCGACGAAAACAGCAAAAATCTTTTCGCCGAAGTTGCCATGCGCGAGCCATCGGTTTACCGTTGTATCAGTTGCGGTACCTGTGCTGCAACCTGCTCGGCCGCTCAATTTACTTCCTATAGTCTTCGCAAGATGATATTGCTTTTAAAACGTGGCGAGGACAAAGAAGTAATTACATCAGCTTCCAGATGCATGCTTTGTGGCAAATGTCAGTTGGCCTGCCCTATGGGAGTTAACACACGAAATTTGATTCTCAGTATTCAAAATGCTATAAAAAAATTATCCCATGTTTGATTGGTTTGTACTTCCGTTTACCCTGGGTTTAGTTTTTCTGCTCGGCTTTATCGCCTGGAAATTCACTGCGTGGATCAAAAGCCTGGCACAGGAAGATAAAGAAAAACTGGTTAAATCTCTAGCAACCAGAAAAACACTCATTTCTATCAGGGAAATCATTAGTGAAAGTCTGCTGCACCGCAAGATTTTCAAAACAAACCGCATGCTCGGATACATGCACATGAGTCTGGCTTTCGGCTGGTTATTGCTTATCCTTGCCGGAAACTTCGAATCACGTATTTTCAATCACGGTGAAATAGGGCCTCCGTATGTTCCCATTTTCTTCCGGTTCTTTCATCCAAACCCCGAAACTTTCCGCTATCATCAGGAATTCTCTTTTCTGATGGATCTTTTGCTTGTATTTGTGCTCTCAGGAGTCGCTTTGGCTTACTACAAACGTTTAAATTCCAAATTTTTAGGACTAAATAAAACCACCAAACATGTGATGGGCGACCGCATAGCCTTAACAGCGCTCTGGTTCATTTTTCCTTTACGTTTGCTGGCCGAAAGTTTTTCGTCGGGAGCCTTTGGCGGAGGAAGTTTTCTTACCTCAAACACGGGTAGTTTCTTAAACAGTTTCCTTCCATCCGAAATACTTTATTATCCTTTCTGGCTGGCCTATTCATCAGCCTTAGGAATGTTTTTTGTGGCTCTTCCTTTTTCGCGCTACATGCATATTCCTACCGAAACATTGCTGATAGTACTTCGCAATGCAGGCATTAAAGAACAAAAATGCCACACCGGTTTTACCGATATTGAACTCAACTCTTGTTCCCGCTGTGGAATTTGCATTGATAGTTGTCAGCTTTCCAGTGCTGCTGCTATTAATAATGTGCAGTCAGTTTACCAGTTACGTGACATCCGTTACAACACCATCGATCAGGATCGCTCCCTCAACTGCCTGATGTGCGGCCGTTGCGACCAGGCATGCCCTGTTGGGATCGACATTGTTTCAATCCGCCAGATTAAGCGTAATGAAACTAATCCCGGCTTGCAAGAAAACTTCGCCTTTGTGCACCCTGCAAGAGCTCAAAAAGCCGATGTTATTTATTTTGCCGGATGCATGTCTCACCTTACTCCATCGATCAAGCATTCGGTGGTCCAAAGCTTCAAAAAAAGCGGTATTAATTTCTGGTTTATGGACGAAACCGAATCCATCTGCTGCGGCCGTCCATTATTACTTGCCGGTAAAAGTGAAGAAGCAAATGCTTTAATGCAGAAAAACAAAACAACCATTGAACAGTCGCAAGCCAAGGCATTGGTTACCAATTGCCCCATTTGCTATAAAATGTTTAAGAATGAATACGACTTAAATATTCCTGTTTATCACCATTCACAATACTTCGCAGGTTTAATTGAGAATAACCTGATGAAGCTTGAAAAGCAGAATATCACCGCCGTTTATCACGATCCCTGCGAATTAGGCCGCGGAAGCAAAGTTTACAAAGAACCGAGAAAGGTTTTAAACAAAGCCCTTACATTAATGTCGGCTGAGCAGGAAGGTGAGAAATCGTTGTGTTGCGGCGGAAGTCTTGGAAATACAACCATTAGCACTGAGCAAAGGAACAAGATTACTCAGGATGCCTGCGATACACTTCTAAAACAAAACCCTGATGTACTGATTACATCATGTCCTTTATGCAAAAAAACTTTCCAGAAGGTATCGGATGTTCCGGTTTACGATCTGGCAGAGATTGTGAATGGGGCTATTGTGATAAGCAACAAAAATAAAAGCAAAGCGAATCAAAATCATAAAATTTCAAAACCTGAATTATTGGAAGAAGAAATCTCTAACCAATCCTATCCCGACTAATCTTTCCAGTTTTCATTTATCAGATTTACCAGTTGAGTAAGCTGATATTCATTTCTTATACCACCTCCGTGATTAGCCCGGATAATCTTCCTGATTTTTTCTTTATACTCAGGGTAAGCTTCATAAATACTTCTTTTAGAGAAACGCACCTGCCTTACTGGTAATTCTTCGAGCTGAATAAAATATAATGCATTGGTGGTATATAAATTAACCTGATAAAGCCCACCGGATGAACCAATGATATTTTCAGCTTCAACTTCAATTTTATGAAAGGAATAAAGATTGATATTTCCCTTAGCGAGCACTTCCAGATATCGAAAAAGTGAATCGGCTATAAATGGTAATTTAAGGGTGGTTTTTTCGAATTTACGCTCCCCTCCTTCGCTTGGAAACAGTGAAAAGTTTTTAATAAGGTTATGATCCAGAGCAACCATCGATTTTCCGTCGGCCATCCATATAAAATCATTTTTAAGGCAGTCGTACTTGAATAGTTTGTTCCGAACGGTGTCACCTGTTATAAAAACAACATATCCATTTAAAAAATTATCGTACAAAAACGGAGAACCCTTCCCAACGGGGGGAGGGAGGTAACTCCGCCCAATCAATGGTGCATCGAAAATCTCAGAGGTCCTGAGTTTCACTTCCTCCTGAGCTTTTGCAGTAAAGCTCATTAAAACCAAAATACTAAATATGCAGATACTAAGTGTCTTCATCGTTTTAAAACTTGTCTTTGACTTCAATTTCGCTGTATCCCTCAACAATCTCCCCCTTATCACTAATTCCGGTCACTTTAATAAGGTAAAAAGTAGCATAATCGGATGTATAAAATTCAACAGCAGCAGAATTTCCCTGACTTGCTTTATGATGAGGGTTCCAGTATAACAACTGCCTGAAATCGGGTTCCCGCGATTTCACGTCAACAATTGAATAATTGGGCTGAAATAAATTGGGAAGTTCGTAATAAGCTTCTGCTTTAAATCTAAGATTATTATTGTTGAGGGTAACATTTTTCCACAGATTGTTATATGAATTTACTGATAAGACCCCTTCCAGCACCTGGTGATCAACAATCCATTTTGAAGATATAACATCCACTTTTTTAATATCTTTGGTTCCGTAATGAATTATCTGGTTAATATCATCAATTAGAACGCCATCGAAAAAGATGAGGGGTTTGGGTGACATGAACATTCTTTTGTGCCAATCCAGAACTTCAGCATAAAAAACGTCGTCACGTTTCCGGATTTTCACAGAAGGTAGAATTTCGCGTGCTATCTCAACAAAATCTTTTAATTCAACAAAATCTGAGGGTGCAACCGTAAAATCGGGTACGCGAAAAAGCAAAGGAACAGATGATGCAATGTGCAGTGGCTTAAAAGCTGACTGAATTAAGGCAAATGACTTCTGAATCCTTACAATATTCTGACTGCTTTTTAGATATGAAATAACCGATGAATCAACTGGAAGTGGATCAAATAGAAAAGCCCCTTCCACCCTAAATTTTGAGTCGATTTCGATTTTTGGGCTTAACGACTCCCCATCTTTTTGCTTTACTTTAATAAAAACATCTTTACCATTATAATAATCACTTAACGGAAATCGGAAATATCCACGGGAATTTGTAACAGTATATTTAAAGTTATTAATTGTATCGGGCGACGAAAGATATAGGACCTGATACCCCACCGGATTTCCGGAATTCAGATCGGTTAGGCGTCCCGTTATTTCAGCATATTTATCCTCAGCCAGGTAAACCGGTTTTTCGCTCCTTTCCGATACATCGAAAAATACTCCTTTGCTCTCTCTTGCCTTAACAATGGATGCTTTGGCAGCAAAAGTCCCCTCTACCGAATTCTTTTCGACTACCGAAATAGAGAAGTCGAGAAGTTTAATATCCCGGTCGGCAATGTTTATTTTAAGACTCGCTTTCTCACGCTTGGAATAGACTGTCTTATCCGATATTATATTTATCTTTTTTACTCCAGCAGAAATTTTCTCATCTGCTTGTGAAGTAAAGGAGCTATCGGAGTTCTGACCAGAAATAAGACCAAAGAAATCCTTATCGAAACGATTTGCAATAATGATTTGCGACTTAAAGAATATTTCGGGCGATCCGTTCCTCATGAAATTGGTATAGGCAACAACATGGTAGTATCCCGACTGCAAAGTGTCGGAAAGATGAATAGCTCCGGCAGCTTTGCCATTAACAATTTTCACCTGAGATTTCCCGAATAGGTTGCCATTTTTATTCCGGATAACAACATATCCGATACTTGGATAATTGACCAGGGAATTTAATTTAGTATCCAGCAAGTAGAGATTGAAAAGCAGGTTTTCTCCGGCTATGTATATTTTCCGGTCGGTATTCAGGAAAATCCTCTCCGATATCAGAACCTGTTTATCGTAGCCGTTAGCAATTACAAAGTCAATTGCAAAACAAAAAAGAACTAAAAACAGAACAAAGAATTTCTTAAACATAATGCTAATTAATTATTCCAAAAGGGTGGAGCGATATCAACTGATTCTCCTCCTTCCGTAAATCCGGGAAATTCATCTTTTTCAACTAATTTAATCGGAGCTTTGCTCATGTCGTACCGATAATACAACTGCTCTGCATATGATACTTCGAAAAATCCAAATACAAGCTTTTTAGGATCGGTTACACATTTCATGTTTCCCAAAACCTGCGAAGGTACCGGATCAAAAATTCTACCTGAAGCTTCTAGCTGACTTTTTGCTTTCAGATAAAACTGATGAGCCTCGCTGTTCATGCTATATTTTTTTACATGCAGAAGCCAGCCGGCAAGAGACACTCCTTCGCGCTGATCGTATTCATACATTGTGGTTCGGAAAAAAGCCAGATTATGCTTAGGTGCCAGTCCAACAGCTTTGTCGAATTTCGATGAGGTAACGTTTATCATCGAATTGGGATTAAAGGTTTTCCAGCAATATATTGTAGGAGGAATGGGTACGCCGGGTGGTATGTAAACGTAAAGAACAGTATACCGCACATCGTAGCGAACCTTGGGGAACTCAGTACTGGTGCTTCTTAAATCTGTAAATGTTTCCATTCCTCTTACCTGTGTCTTGAAATAATCTCCGGAGGAAGTCTGAACATATGTATCCTGCATCACAGTGTTTGCATAAATACTGTCCTGAAACATTTTTTGAGGTAAGGATTGAAGACTGGATTCATACGTATTTCCGTCTGGCGCCGAAACCTTTAGAAAATATTTCCGACCCGGAACACACTTCGCATCATTATTTTCGTAAATACCAAAACCATTATCGGTGAGCATTACCATATTCGAGAGGTCGTCGTATACAAAAACATTGGCATGCCGAACAGGAAAATATGAATCGGCCGAATCGTAAGGAACAGCTTTGGTAATCCTTACAGAAAGCTGGCCGGGAATATTGGTCATGAGTCCCTGAATTACCAACGCCGACTTATCGTTATTGATATCAGGTTCATATACCTTCTTGCAGCTCAAAAGGAAGATGAACCCCAGAATTAATAAAGAATATTTGTTCATAACCTGCATTTTAGAAGGTAAAGTTATAAGTAAGTGTAGGTAATGGTCGTCCAATAATGTATAGCTTGTACAATGAGAAAGTTTTATAATTATTGCTTTCATTAGCCATTTCCTTTTGATAAAAAGTTGAATACGCATTTTTGCGGCTGTACAAATTAACAATGGAGAGCGACCAGCTACCTTTCCATTTCTTCTTGAGACGGAGACTCTCGTCAAGAGTAATTGACACATCAAGCCGGTGATAATAAGGTAACCGGTATTCGTTTCTGTCCGAATAATAAATTAACTGATTTCCCTGATAGAAATATTTCATTTCGGGAAGTGTAACCGGTCGACCGGAATTAAGCATAAATGTTGCCGAGAATCGCCATCTGCGCGAAATATGATAATTGGCTACCGAAATAAAGTTATGAGGCCTGTCGTAGTTGGAATTGAAGGTCTCGTTGTTTTTTATTTTCTCCTCATCAAACGGACTGGTAGTTTGCCTTATGGACCTTGAATAAGTATAACTGGCCCATCCTGTTAAACGCCCCGAAATTTTCTTAACATACAATTCAACTCCATAGTTAAACCCCTTTGCAGGAATAAGATCGGTTTCCAGAGATTCATTCATCAGAAGTTTTGCTCCTTCCTTATATTCCGAAACATTATCCAATTTCTTATAATAGACTTCAACCGAGGCTTCAAGTGCCTTTTTCATGAAATTACGATAATAACCAACGGCCACCTGGTTACAGATAAGCGGAAGAATATTATTATCGCTAAGTTTCCATACATCGGTAGGTGCCATCACAGAAGTGTTTGATACCAGATTGAAATACTGATGCATTTTAGAATAGCTGGCCTTAACCGAACTTTCGGTATTGAGCTTGTATATAATTGAAAAGCGTGGTTCAATTCCATTATGAGAATAGGCTATATCACTCTTCTTATAATCCTGCACTTCCAGAACATTATCAGCTAACTGCGGCATATCCTGTTTAAAAATACGCATCTGGTAGGGCCCTATAAGCATGTACCTTGTGTAACGAATACCTGCTTCAATATTCAGTTTATCGGTTACCGAATAATTATCCGACAGATAAGCAGAAAGTTCATAAGCATTTTCTTCCTGAAGTTTTTTGGGCATAACTATGGATTGCTCCATCCCGGGTTTAAGTTCACCAGGGCTATTATTGTAACGGATGGTATTGATACCAATATCCACTGAATTTCTCAGAAACATGGCCCAGGAAAAATTCCACTTAAAACAATCGTAAACCACGTCGGTGTTAATTTTCGAAATCTCCAACGGTTTATTTACGTCTTCTTCAATATTAAGTCCGTAAATACTGCGGCCCACTATGGCTGTTGTAGATAAGTAACTGTTAAACACATGGCTCCACTTTGCACCTCCCATGTAATTCGCATATTTATAACGGGTTGTGGCACTGAACTCGAAATTATCGTCGCTTACATATCCAAAAAACGAAATTCGGTTCGACGAGTTGGGCGAAATGGTAAGCATGGCATTGAGGTCGTAAAACCCGGCTGAACTGTTTTTAAGTTCGACATCGGGAAGTCGTTTTAAAATCCAGTCGGAGTAGGAACTACGAGCGCCAACTGAAAGAACTACTTTCTTATTGAACAAAGGCAGTTTCATGTTCAGTCGGCTGCTTATCAATCCTATACCTCCTTTGGCAGTGAACTTATCGGCAGGAGAGCCACCCATTTTTATATCCATTACCGATGATGCCCTTTCGCCATATTTTGACGGAATACCGGCTTTTAGCAAGGTTACATTCGATACATCATCGGGATTTACAATGGAAATAAGACCGAAAACATGAGAAGGATTGAATACAGGCAGATCTTCCATCAGAATAAGGTTCTGGTCGGCACTTCCTCCACGTACATTAAATCCTGTTCCAAACTCACCAACAGACTGAACACCTGGCATGAGCGTAACACTCCGGATAATATCGGTTTCGCCCATAGTTACTGGCAATTCCTTAATGGCTTTTGCATCAATCCTAACAATGCTCATTTGGTTGCGCATTACACTGTTCTGGGCCATTTCAGCACGTACAATTACCTCGTCCAGACTAATGCTTTTTTCAAATAATTCAAGATTTAAATTGCCTTTCCCATACACCTTAATTTTGGCAGTACTTTCTTCGTACCCAAAAAACTTTATATTCAGTTCCTGGTCTCCAACAGGCAGGTTCATTGTAAATTTGCCATCCTTATTAGTATTTACAGCAAGTTTCAACTTATCCTGACTCACAACCGCGCCCACCAGAACATCGCCTGTTTTACCGTCAATTACAGTTCCTTCAACAACAGCCGAAGAGTAACGGCCAAAATCGAGGGGATTGCCTATAGGTATAAATTCCTGATAAGTTTGCTGCTGAACAGATTCGAAGGGAAGAAGAATAAAGGAGGCGTCATTTATTTTAACAGATGAATATCCTGTCAATTTCTGAATTCTGTCCAAAGCTTCATCAAAAGGCAACTGAACAACACTGCTGCTTATTTTGCGCCTTTGCAGGCGCTCGGAATCAAAGTAAAATTTTACCTGATATTTCTGCTCCAATAATTGAATGGCATTTTCAAACGGAAGATAGTTTAAGGTATCTGCTGGTTGTTTATTTTCCTGACTTTGGGCCAGAACAAAAGTTATTCCCAAAAAAATCGCAGTAATTAAAAATTTCCTCATTCGCAAGAATAGTATAGATAGTAAGTCATGCAACAGTGACAGCAAAATCCAAGCTTGTACAAGTGATAACTTAAAAGTAATAATCCTGTTTAATCAATCTACCCTATCCCTATAGTTACTTTCTGGTCTACTTTAAAACTTGAATGTTCTTAGGCCATTGATACTGAAACCTAAGAACATAAAAATACTGTTTAACTATTAAAATCCAAAATAATTTTTGGCATTGTAGTACGAAATATCCTGGACCATTTTCCCGATCTGAGGAAGTTCCGACGATGGCAGCTCACCATTTTTTACATCGTTACCCAACATATTACACAAAATTCTTCTGAAGTAATCGTGACGTGGATATGAAAGGAAACTACGCGAATCAGTCAACATACCAACAAACCTGCTCAATAAACCCAGGTTCGAGAGTGCGTTCATCTGATTTTCCATACCGGTTTTCTGATCGAGGAACCACCATCCTGAACCAAACTGCATCTTACCCGCTAAACGGCCATCGGCAAAACATCCCAAAATGGTAGGAATAACTTCGTTGAACGACGGATTGAGGTTGTAAACAATAGTTTTGGTAAGCTGATCGGTTTTATCGAGCTGATCGAGGAATTTAGCCATTGCCTGAGCAGCAGCAAAATCACCAATAGCATCGTAGCCAGTATCAGGGCCAAGTTTTTTAAACATGCGCGAGTTGTTGTTGCGAATGGCTCCGAAATGGAATTGCTGAGCCCACCCTTTACTATGATCCATCACCGCAAAATGATACATCATGGCGCTCTTGAACATATCAGCTTCCTGCTTATCGAGTTTTTTGCGACCTTTTGCCTTGAGGAAAATAAGCTTTATTTCATTATCCTTAAAATCGCTGGCATAGAAAGTTTCCAGTCCGTGGTCGGACACGCAGCAACCCATAGAAGCAAAAAAGTCGTGACGAATCTGAAGAGCCTGGATAAGACTATTGAAATTATCAATATTCACCCCAGCGGCTTCTCCAAGTTTGTCGAGATATTTATTGTACTCGTCCAGATTATCAACAGCCATTGCTTTATCGGGGCGCCAGGTTGGCAAAACTTTGATTGCAAAATTATCGTCCTTAATTTTTTTATGGAATTCCAGACTATCGGCCGGATCGTCGGTTGTACAAATAACCTCCACGTTCATCTTTTTCAGAATTCCTCTTACGGAGAATTCTGATGTTTGAAGCATGGCATTGCATTGCTCGTAAATCTCTTTTGCTGTTTCGGGTTTCAAAACCTTATTGATACCAAAAGGGCGAAGCAACTCCATATGCGTCCAGTGATACAGCGGATTGCGCATGGTGTTGGGAACTGTCTCAGCCCATTTTTCGAATTTGGTATAATCGTCGACCTTACCTGTAATACTGTCTTCGTCAATGCCGTTGATACGCATTGCCCTCCATTTGTAATGATCGCCTTCGAGCCATATTTCAGTAAGGTTTTTAAATTGTCTGTCGTTAGCAATATCTTTGGGCGATAAGTGACAATGATAGTCTATGATAGGTAATTTCGCCGCATGCTGGTGATAAAGATTTTTTGCTTCATCTGATTGAAGCAAAAAATCATTTGTTAAAAAAGCTCCCATTTTGTAATGTTTAAAAACAATCGAATTTAGAAAAAAAGAAACCTGCTTCAATAGCAGCATTCTCGTCACTATCCGAACCATGAACAGCATTTTCCTGAACCGATTTTGCAAACTTCTTGCGAATTGTTCCTTCTTCAGCTTTGGATGGATCAGTGGCTCCTATAAGTTTTCTGAAATCTTCAACAGCATTGGCCTTTTCGAGCTTTGCAACCACAATTGGTCCCGAAGTCATAAATTCAACCAAAGCAGCAAAAAATGGTCTCTCTCTGTGTACACCATAAAAGGCTTCAGCCTGCTGTTTTGTTAGCTGAACTAAACGGAGAGCCGAGATTTTAAAACCACCCTGAATGATCGCATCCAGAATTTTACCAGTGTATCCACTTTTAAATGCATCGGGTTTAACAATTGTAAAAGTATAATTTCCAGACATATATATAAATTTTAATTAAGCTCCAAAGTTAGAAATATTTATTGTATAAGCAGTTTGCATTTTGAAATTTATATCTTTGAACCGTTCTAGGTTAAAAGTATATGGATTTTGGGAAATTTGAAACGGAGTGTCAAGAGCTTAAAAAACAGCTTGATATAAGAAATAAAATTATTGTCACCACACATCAGAATCCTGATGGTGATGCCATAGGAGCTGTATTTGGCTTATACTGGTATCTGAAAAATATTGGTAAAGATGCGCGTATTATTGTTCCCAATGAATATCCTGAATATCTGCAGTGGCTTCCCGGCAATGATACAGTTATCAATTTCAGTAAAGAGAAGGCACTGGCTGTTGAGCTTATCAGAGATGCCGACCTGATTTTTCACCTCGATTACAACGATACTAAACGTAGTGGTGATCTGAAAGACAAGCTCGATCGTTCCGATGCCTATAAAGTGATGGTGGACCATCATCCTCTGCCACAACTCGATGCCGAAATTAAAATCTCCGACACTACAGCCAGCTCAACCTGTGAAATGGTGCTCGAATTAATTATTTACCTGGGTAAAACAGAATGTATCGACCTGAATATTGCTGAGAGTCTTTACCTGGGCATCATGACCGACACCGGATGTTTTAGCTACAATTCGTCCAACCCGCGTACTTTTGAACTGATTGCCATGCTGCTGAAGATTGGTGTTCGTAAAGACCATATTTTCAGAATGGTTTATGACAATTTTTCTATGAATCGTATGCGATTGATGGGATATTGCCTGAACGAAAAAATGGAAATTATACCGGAATTCAATACTGCATTTATCAGTATTTCGTTAGAAGAACAGCAACGGTTTAATTTCGAGGCCGGCGATTCGGAAGGGTTTGTAAATCTTCCGCTATCCATAAAAGGCATTAATTTCACAGCTTTATTCACCGAAAGAGAAGATAAAATAAAGATTTCGCTGCGTTCAAAAGGCAACTTTGCTGTGAATGCAGTTGCCGAAAAATATTTTATGGGTGGAGGCCACATGAATGCTGCCGGTGGAGAATCAAAAATGCCACTGGTGGAAACGCTGGCAAAATTCCGGTCCATTCTTCCTTTGTATGCCAATGATTTAATCTATTAAAAGTGACAAGAGTAATTCTATACATTTTTTCAATTCTAGTATTGCTAACTTCCTGTAAAAGTACAGAAACTGAGAATAAGGGTAATAAGCCCGACCAGGAGACACTGATGAAGATCAATAAATATCTGGTTGCAAAAGATGCTGATGCCATCAGCGGATACATTAATCGCCATGGTTGGGAAATGCAGGAAAGTAAAGCAGGTCTTTGGTACGAAATTACCACTAACGGAACGGGTAAAAAAGCAGAAACAGGAAAAACGGCAACGCTAGAATATAAAGTATGGCTGTTAAACGGAACACTCTGCTATTCCTCCGATTCTCTAGGAAACAAATCCTTTACAATTGGCAAGGGAGGAGTAGAACCAGGACTGGAATTAGGCATTTTAATGCTCCGCGAAGGAGATAAGGCCCGGTTTATAATGCCTCCGCACCTTGCGCATGGATTAGTGGGCGACCAGAACAAAATTCCCGCCCGTGCAACCATTGTTTACCAAGTTCATTTATTAAAAATCAGTGACCCGCAATGACATTCAGATCTAATATACTACTGATATCTCTGTTAACTTTAATCGTCTTAGCTTGCAAACAGACTCCTGAATATCCGGGATATACCAAAATGGATAACGGGAATTATTATAAGCTTCTTAAAATTGGCGAATCGGAGACAAGATGCAAGTTTAGCGACTTTGTAACTGCCGACATTGTTTACAAAACAATGAACGATTCGGTATTTTTTAAGGGCCGGAGAAAATTTCAGATAGGCAGGCCAAAATACCAGGGAGCCATTGACGAAAGCCTTCCCATGCTTGGAAAAGAAGAATCGGCAAGTTTTATTATTTCAGCACACAACTTTTTTACCAAAACCCTGGGTACCTCAACGCCATCTTTTCTCAAAAACTCGGGCAAAATGAAAATTGAAATTGAAATAATCGACATACAAACCGCGGAGCAATATAATCGT
Source organism: Bacteroidota bacterium (assembly GCA_023429135.1). Taxonomy (GTDB): domain Bacteria; phylum Bacteroidota; class Bacteroidia; order Bacteroidales; family JAAUTT01; genus JAAUTT01. The sequence continues at coordinate 16,675 of JAEYWD010000004.1, forward strand.
GAAAAGGAAGCCTTTATAAAGTGGACTGAAGATTTTGGAGAATACGAAAAAATAATACTCAAGCAATACCTTCAGGATTCCCAACTTAGGCTTAAACCTACTGAGAACGGTCTATACTCGCTGGTGCTTCAAAAAGGAAACGATAAAAAAGTAAATGTGGGCGATACTATTGTTATTCATTATGAAGGACGTTTTTTGAACGGCAAATTTTTCGATTCCACCAAAAAAAGAAACGAAGCCTTTCAGTTTGTTTATGGCCAGCAATGGCAGGTTATTAAAGGTATGGAAGAAGCCATTGCCACTATGCACGAAGGTGAGCGCTCGCTTTTTATTTTGCCATCAGAGGTTGCATTTGGCGATTCAGGATCGTCAACAGGTATAATTCCTCCTTTTACTTCTCTGATTTTTGAGGTGGAACTTATCTCTATAAATTAAATTATATTTGCACGCAACCTTTAAAATTAAACTAAGTCTTAGTACTACATAAAACTTAATATCATTTATATGAAAAAACAAAATAGATTTATCTATCTCACGCTCCTGGTGTTTTTGACTATATCTGCCACATCGTGCCTGAAAGATGATGACAGCGAGAAGAGGGAAAAGGAGAAAAAACTGATTGAAAATTATGTTCAGGTAAACAATATTACAGCAACTCCATCGGCTACAGGATTATATTACATACCGGAAGTTGAAGGAACCGGAGCAACCTTGGGTGACAAAGATTTTGCTCTTATTAAATATAAAGCAACTGATCTTGATGGTAAATTTTATGATGGTACTGATAAAACTTTGGTAGAGCTTAATAAGGTTTTTCCTTATTTTTTAATAGGCGGACCTTTAAAAATCTACAACAATAAGAATTATTTTTATCCAGGAGTTATTGAGGGACTTAAAAACATGAAAGAAGGAGGCAAAGCAAAACTTATTATGCCTTCTCTTTTAGCTTGGAACGACTATGTTCCTAGGATTTTTGAAATTGAACTTTTAAAAGTCATTTCAAATCCAGACTTATACGAAAAACAACAAATTAGCAATTTTTTAGATACAGCTAGAACTAATCTCAGTTTGGCTGATTCCACTAATGGCATCTACTTCATTAATCGATTTAAAGGTACTTCAACTGTTTTCCCTGCAAGTGGAGACTCTGTTAAACTCCGTTACAAAGGATATTTACCTGATGGTCGCATATTCGATAAAACTCAAGATAAATTATTTAAATTCAGAGTTGGAATGGGTGAAGCCATAAACGGCATGGATGAAGGAATAAGAAAAATGGCTATAGGTGATTCTGCTACAATGGTTATTACATATAAAAAAGGCTATGGTTTTGATCAGCTCGTTTATAGAGGTCAAGTGATGATTCCATATTTTTCAACCTTAATTTTTGAAGTAAAGCTAATGGATGTAGTAAAAAAATAAAAAAAAATTGGCTCAAGCAGACAAACTTAGATTTTGTCTGCTTGGGCTTTATCAACAAAATCAATCAACAATCTTCAACTTCTTTAAAACATTAATTGATTCCCGTACACTTTCTGCCGAACGATTTACCAATACTTTATCCGAATCGCTCAACTCAAATTCCAGAATATTTTCGATACCATTCAAGCCAAGCTTCACAGGAACTCCAAAATAAATATCGTTTAACCCATATTGACCGGTTAAATAAGCGCTGCATGGGAAATATCTTTTCTGATCGAGTGAAATAGCTTCTACCATTCGCGCCGCAGCATAACCCGGAGCATACCAGGCCGATTTCCCCATAAGATTTACAAGCTCACCACCTCCTAATCGGGTACGGTTTACAATTTCTTTCAGTTTTTCTTTCTTTAGCAACTGGGTTACAGGCACACCACTTACTGTAGTATAACTAAGGATAGGCACCATATGATCTCCATGACCACCTAAAATTACTGCCTGAATATCCTTGGGAGAGCAATCCATTTCTTCAGCAAGAAATGCTCTGTACCTGGCTGTGTCAACTAGTCCACCCATACCAATTACACGGTTTGCAGGAACATTAGCTGCCTTGAAGGTACAGTATGCCATGGCATCCAAAGGATTGGTAACAACAACAAAAATGGCGTCGGGAGAATATTTCAGAATATTTTCGGTAACCTTACGAACAATTTTTGCATTTGTAGATATCAGGTCTTCCCGGCTCATACCTGGTTTTCTGGATAAACCTGCGGCGATAACAACAATTTTCGATCCGGCAGTTCGGGCATAATCGTCGGTAACTCCAATGGTCTTGGTGTCAAATAAGGCCAAAGGCGCCATTTGCATAATATCCAAGGCCTTACCTTCAGCTAATCCTTGTTTGATATCCAGTAAAACTACTTCGTTACCTAATTCCTTCTCGGCTATTACAATTGCACAGGTCGCTCCAACATTTCCGGCGCCTACTATGGTAATTTTCATATCAGTTTTTTTATTTGAAGAGATAATCTGAAAACGTTTGAATAACTTTTGTTGTTAAAGTTCACGCGTTTTTTCAGATAAGGGTGCAATATTATAAATTAAAAACCATTAATGTAAGCCGTACAAGAGTTTTTTGCAGCTTTGACAAAATTGTTTTTACCTTTGCCGGCTGATATTGAAAGTTTTGGATATGACTAAAGTGGTAGTTGGACTATCGGGAGGAGTTGACTCAAGTGTTGCGGCGTACCTGTTAAAACAACAGGGATACGATGTAACTGCTTTATTTATGATTAACTGGCACGACACTACAGGGACCCTCAAAGGCGATTGTCCCTGGAACGACGATTTAATTTTTGCAGAACTGGTTGCACGTAAATTAGATATACCTTTCCATACCGTTGATCTTAGCGATCAATACCGCAAGAGAGTGGTGGATTATATGTTTTCGGAATACGAAAAAGGTCGGACTCCTAATCCCGATGTATTGTGTAATCGCGAAATCAAATTCGACATATTTATTGATGCCGCAAAGCAATATGGTGCCGAAATGGTTGCAACAGGCCATTACTGCCGCAAAGAAACCATTGATGACGCCGAACCCATTCACAGGTTATTAGCCGGTAGCGATCCGAATAAGGACCAGAGCTATTTCCTTTGCCAGCTCTCGCAACAGCAACTAAGCATGGCCCTCTTCCCTATCGGACATTTAATGAAACCTGAAGTTCGCAGAATTGCAGAAGAACAGGGGCTTGTAACTGCCACTAAAAAGGACTCTCAGGGCATTTGCTTTGTCGGAAAAGTTGATTTACCTACTTTTTTACAACAAAAAATAAAGGGAAAGGAAGGTGATATTATTGAAATACCATCTGATTCGTCCATTTATTACAATAAGGATCATAATGCTTACACTCCCTATTTATATTCTCCTTCCGATGGATTTGTTGTGGGTAAGCATTCCGGTTCACAATTTTACACTATTGGCCAACGCAAAGGTTTGAACATAGGCGGAAAAGCCAAGCCATTATTTGTGATTGGAATTGATGTTGAGAACAACGTTGTATACACAGGTCAGGGCGACGACCACCCGGGCCTATACCGTAAGGGATTGTTTGTAAGGTCGGACGAAACTCACTGGATCAGAAAAGATCTTGCTTTAAAAAATGGTGAATCGGACGATTACATTGTTCGGATCCGATACAGACAACCACTGCAAAAGGCAGTTCTTCACCAAAAAGAAGAAGGGATTTTTATAGATTTTGAAAAACCTCAGCGTGGAATAACAGCAGGCCAGTTTGCGGCATGGTACAAGGAGGATGAATTAATCGGGTCTGGGGTAATAAACACTTAAAAACAAAAAAGAGGCTTTTGGCCTCTCCTTGTTTTGTATGGACTGTGTTTCCACAGGTATATGTTGTTATATAATCGATGCGGGCTTGTATTTCACATCCTTTTCAAGTTCCTTTAGAATAGCATCGAATTCTGAGCTTCTTTCGGCTATAACTTCCGAAGGTTTGAATTTTACTAAATCTTCCAGTTCCCTGGTAATTTTCTTAAAATCTACAACCTCAGTTTCGTAACCTGAATAATTCGGGGTATTTGGAGTAAATCTAACATCTATTTCCATTTGTGCCATCACTGAAGCCAATTCTGTCAAAGGCTCCGATAAAACAGCTTCACCGGTGATTTCAGAAGGTTTGAATTTCACATAAGCTTCGAGTTTTTCTAAATCGGCTGATAATCCATGCTTTGCATGATCTACTCCAGAAGAAAACAAACCAGCGAATTTACCTTCTAATTGATGAAACCGGATGGATTTTGTGTTCTGAGCATTAACGTTGATTCCAAATAAAGCTATTATTGCTATTACGATAAAATATTGAGCTGTTGTTTTCATGATTGTTAATATTTTAAGTTATGACTCTAATTAAACAACCTTCATGCCAAAACTCATATAATTCTTTATTTCAACGTTTTAATACGAGACCCTATTCAATATTCACTCTTTTCAGCTTCAAAATTTGTATTAAAACTGAACCATGGCGTTCGAAATCGTACACTCTACACAAGAATTAACGATTATAACCCATCTCACTGAAATTCCCCTAAAAAGGGGATGTATACTTTTTTGTCAGCATCTAATTTTACATAACCAAAATGAAATTCTGAGTTGCGCGCATCCACGAATAATTCATTTTGAAAAAAACAAAATTTTACAAAAATGAAAAAGGAAATTTTTAAAACCGTTGGACTTTTAACTTTAGTAAGTATGCTATTTCTGGGATCGTGTAAAAAAGACGAAACGGATATTCAATCGGAAAAGCTTACTGAAGAGCAGATTGACAATTATGTAGATATTTCAAACACAATTTCGGCTCAAATGCAGGCTTCAGCCTTGTCGTTTTACAGCAAAGCATTGGAAAAAGGTTTTTCGGGCCAGATACCCGGAATGGGAGGTACTAAATCAGGTTTGGAAATTTCCGACAACGATAGCTGGAGAGGCCCGGATGCTCAGGGGTGGTATTATCGCACATGGGATGGGATATATAAATTCACTGAAAAACTGCGTACCCGTAAGGATACAGTGGAGCATGTTTATCTCACTGAAGGGGGATCGGAATACAGACATGAAGTAACAACACTCCACATTAGATATACCAAAAACAACAAGGAATTAATTAAAGGTTACACAAAAATTGATACCCGCAGCTTTGGATATAACAACATTTCCAGAACAAACTGGAAAATGGAATTTAAAGACTGGGATCCTAAAACAGGTGCGGGAACCTTTGACTGGTATTGGGGCGTTTCTGTTAATAACGGAGGAAACACCGTACCCGACCATAAATATCTCCATATCGAAGCCACTCCAACAACAAACAACTGGCTTCATGTAAGAGTAATTATTTACGACGATTCAGGTCACGAAGTGTGGGACTTTGAATACGACACTCCTTTTGAACCTGTTGATTTACCAGAAGAATTCTAACCTTAATAAAACCAATCTAACATGCATTATCTCAAAAATCTCACTTTGCTGCTGTTCTGTTCAGCCATAATCTCCTGCACAGGAAACAAAAAACAGAACGATACTGCCACTCAGGAACAGGCTGAAAGCACTGCTTCAGAAGCTCCGGCTGAGGTTCCTGCCATTAAAAAGTATCAGATAAAATCGGGGATTGTTACATTCTATAATGAAGGAATGGGTATTAAATCTAAAGTAGTACTTTACTTCGACGATTATGGAATGAAGGAAGCAGAAGAAAAGTACGATGGCGAAACAATTAAGGACGCAACCCTTTGTGATGGGAAAAACCGTTATATCATTGTTTACAAGGAAAAAGCAGCTTATGAATCGGGCGAATGTTTCCGCGGAGTAGCGTACAAATTCGACTGGTCCGAAATCGAACGGGCCCCTGAACAATATAAAGGAAAAAAATTGCCTAACGTCACCATTGCCGGAAAAGACTGCGAATCATATTCTATTCAGTCGGGCAAAAGTCCAATTGTATATGCGGGATGGAATAACATCTGTATGATGATTGACCAGGAAAGTTCCTTTGGAAAAATAACCTACAAGGCTGTTTCTATAGAGGAGAACGCAACCATTCCTGAAGGGAAATTAACAATCCCCGAAGGATTTGTCGTAAAAAAATCTCCCATGTAAAAAGGTAATAATCATCTAAAAACAAAGAATATGAATCTTATTGAAAGAGCAAAAAACATCCTTCTCAAACCCAAAGAAGAATGGACAGTAGTGGATCAGGAAACTACCTCTGTACAGGAACTGGTAACAACGTATCTAATACCGCTGGCGTTAATTCCGGCTGTGGCATCTTTTATACGGTGGGGGCTTTTGGGATACGGCTCATTTATAGGAGCTTCCATGAGCTGGGGTATTAAATATGCACTTATTTCCCTGGTAACAACTATCGGAGGTGTATATCTGTCAGCTTTTGTTATAGATGCACTGGCTGCAAACTTTGGCTCGGCTAAAGATTTCCGTAAAGCAATGCAATTGGTTGTTTATTCATACACACCTATGCTGGTTGCTGGTATTTTCCAGATTATTCCAGGCCTTTCGTTTCTCGGCATTGTTGGATTATATGGGTTATATCTTCTCTACATTGGTATGGCACCATTAATGAAAACTCCCGAAGATAAGGTAACAGGCTATTTTATAGTAAGCCTGATCGTATTGATTGTTGTATATGTGGTTCTTGGCGCAATTCTAACTGCCGTCATTTTTGGGGGTAGTATTGCTGGAACTTTTTTAAAGTAAATTCTGGTTATCTGTCTGACAACAGGCTGTTGAGAAGTTCGCTTCGATACGGCCTGTTTCTTTTTAGGGGTATAGTTGTTAGGGATTTAGGTATTAGGGACTAGATTTTTGGTATTAAAAAGACAACATTTGAATTAAACATAATTCAATCTCTTCCACACCCCTATAGCCTACAGCCTAAAAACCTACAGCCTAATTAAGATAATTTCCGCTTATAATCCTCATACCCAAACTTACGCACAAGTTTAAATTCATCATGCTCCGTCCAGATACCAATTGACGGGTGTTGAACACCGTTAAAGAATGAAGTTTTAACCATAGTATAGTGAATCATATCTTCAAAAATAATGCGGTCGCCCACGTTCAATTCCTTATCGAAACTCCAATCGCCAACAAAATCGCCGGAAAGACAGCTATTCCCACCCATACGGTAAGTTGGTCTGCCTTCAACAGGATCAAAGTACGATCCGATTATGCGGGGTTTATAGGGCATCTCGAGGCAATCGGGCATATGTGCGGTAAACGAAACATCTAAGATGGCGGTTTTCAATCCCCGATTATTCACAATGTCTTCAACAGTCGAAACCAGATAACCGGTTTCCCAGGCAAAAACGGCGCCTGGTTCCAAAATAACATGAACGCCATAGCGCTTTTTAAAATCTTCCAGGAGTCTTATCAAATGGTCAATATCGTAGCCCTTGCGCGTCATCAGGTGACCGCCGCCCATGTTCACCCACTTCACTTTAGGCAGAAACTTGGCAAAGCGCTTTTCGAATTCAACCAGGGTTTGCTCCAGATTTTCGGCATTCGATTCGCATAAAGCATGAAAATGCAAGCCATCAATCCCTTCGGGCAACTCATCGCCCAGATCTTCAACAAGAACCCCCAGTCGTGATCCTGGTGAACAGGGATTATAAAGCGCCGTGCCTACCTCGGAATATTCCGGATTAACTCTCAATCCTACAGAAATTGGCCTGTTGTATGCTTTTATTCTAGGCAAAAATCTCTTCAACTGTGCAACCGAGTTAAAGGTGATATGACTGCTGCAATCCATTATCTCCTGGAAGTCGCTACCAGTATATACCGGGGCATAAGTGTGCGCCAACGATTTCATTTCGTCAACTGCTAATTTGGCTTCATGAGCCGAGCTGGCTGTTGCTCCTTTTATATATTGCCTTACAAGTGGAAAAACGCTCCACATGGCAAAACCTTTGAATGCCATAATGATCTCCACACCAGCTTCCCGCTGAACATGACTGATTATCTCAAGATTTTTCCTTAAGAGTGATTCATCCAGCACATAGCATGGAGAAGGTACTTTGCTAAAATCGATTGCCATTTTAAAAAGTATCAAGTCATAGGTCGTAAGTCGTAAGACAAAATTAAAACAATAAGTTTTATTGTATTTTTATTACTACTTACGACTAACCTAAACTTCCATTTTATTAAAAAACAAGTCGTAAGCAGTAAATGTATTGAGTCTTACTACTTACGACTAATTACTTACTACTAATTACACTTCCAGATCTACATTAAACAACTCCTTCCAAGGTAAGCCATGGATGTTGAGCTGCTCCATAAATGGATCGGGATCAAATTCTTCTACGTTGAAAACACCTGGTTTCTTCCAGAGACCTTTCAGATACATCATACCGCCAATCATAGCTGGTACGCCGGTAGTGTAACTCACCCCCTGGGTTCCGGTTTCCTTGTAGGCAACTTCGTGGCTGCAGTTGTTGTACACGTAATAGGTATGCTCTTTACCATCTTTTATACCACGAATGCGGCAACCAATGGAGGTCCAGCCGGTATAGTTTGCTCCCAGATCGCCAGGATTTGGTAATACTTCTTTCAGGAACTGAATTGGTACAATTTCAATACCCTTGTACATAACGGGATCAATACGGGCCATACCAATATTCTGAATCACGCGAAGGTGGGTCAGATATTCCTGTCCGAAAGTCATCCAGAAGCGTGCACGTTTCAGCGTTGGAAAGTTCTTTACAAGCGACTCGAGTTCTTCGTGATAAATCACATAACTTTCTTTCGGGCCAATTTCGGGATAGTTTAATGGTTTGTGAATTTCGTGTGGTTCTGTTTCAACCCACTTGCCGTTTTCCCAGTATTTACCTTTCTGGGTAACCTCGCGGATATTGATTTCGGGATTGAAATTGGTTGCAAATGCTTTACCATGACTACCTGCATTGGCATCAACGATATCGAGATAATGAATCTCGTCGAAATGATGCTTTGCTGCATAAGCAGTGTAGATGCTTGTTACACCAGGGTCGAAACCACAACCCAGAATGGCAGTTATTCCAGCCTGTTTAAAACGGTCCTGGTAAGCCCATTGCCACGAGTATTCGAACTTGGCTTCCTCTTTGGGCTCGTAGTTGGCTGTATCGAGATAGCTTACCTTTGTTTCGAGGCAGGCGTCCATGATTGTTAAATCCTGATACGGTAAAGCTACGTTGATTACCAGGTCGGGTTTAAAACTACGGATCAGGCTAACCAGTTCCGGAACGTTTTCGGCATCTACTGCAGCCGTTTGAATGCGATTTCCTCCCACAGCTTTGGCTATGGCATCGCATTTTGATTTGGTACGGCTTGCAAGCATAATTTCACTAAAAACTTCAGGTACTGAAGCTACCTTATGAGCCACAACGGTTCCAACACCGCCAGCTCCGATAATAAGCACTTTGCCCATTTCTTGTTTTCTGTTTTAAAAGGTGAAACAATTCAGGATGCAAAAAAACGAAAATTTTTACAGATGGAAATTCATTTTATTTTAAATTAAGTATGTTAAATAATATTTATGATATTAGCATAATATAAGTCGATAGAAAAACAGCCAGAAGCATTAAACTCTGCTGAATTCGGCCATGGACCATCGTCTATAGGCTATCGACTTTTTCCAATAGGGTAAACATTTGGAACCGGATTACTGTTGTATTAAATATTAAAATTTCTATGAGGTCGCGAGGGTGGATAATTGCTCTTCTTTTACTTACACAAAATGTGTTTTCTCAACCACTTAACGAAAGTAAAATCAACCGGATTGCTGTTTACGGTAAAATATGGGGTTTTTTGAAATACTATCACCCAAAAGCCGGTTCGGGAAAAGTAAACTGGGATGAGGTTTTTGTAAACAACTATGCTTCAATAAAAGGTATTACAAACAATGCTGAATTTAACCAAAAAGTTACCCAGCTTCTTGATTTCACCGGGATTATTCCTCCAGGGCAATCGAAAGCCCTGAATTATCCTGATAGTTTAAAGAGAAATCTCAATATCAGTTGGATTTACGATACAACTATACTTTCTTTTTATAACTCAAGCCGTCTGGCTTACATCTTTGAAAACCACCAACCTTTCAATAACTTCTATATTTCCCGGCAGCCTAGAGTTGGAAACCCTGTATTTAAAAATGAAAATGCTTATGCCGACATTATTTTACCCAGTGAGCCTTACAGGGTATTGGCTCTAATGAGATTCTGGAATATTATCAATTATTATTTCCCTTATTTATACCTGATTGATCAGAAGTGGGACAACGTACTGAATACCTTTATTCCACGGTTTGTTAATGTAAGCTCCGATTACGAATACTTCAGGAAGGTCCAGGAGCTGGCCACTCAAATAAACGATGCCCATGGCATGGTATTCAGCGGTAAATACAATTACTTTGCCCGTTTGCATATGGTTCCGCTTAAATTCGCAACCATTGACGATAAAACCTATATTGTAGATCTGCTTAACGACTCACTCTGCTACAAAGCCGGGGTCCAGAAGGGCGATATTTTGAAAAAGCTTGATATTTTTGAGGTGGACATTATTCGCTCGCATCACGCCCGCTACATGCCCTCTTCCAATAAAACATTTCTGAACTACAAAGTTGACCAGTGGCTTCCCCTAGTGAAAACCAATATGGTAGATCTGGAAATAGAACGCAACGGAACCATCATCAAAACACGCATTGCCAGTGTTAACAGCTCCAAAAAACTTAATCTCCATCCCGATAAAAAATATATTTTCACAAACTGGAAGCTTCTCTCAGACACTGTAGGTTACATCAACATGGGACTTTTAAGCAAGCTCGACATCGATCCCGCATACGATAAACTTAAACATACCAAATATCTGATAATCGATAGCCGCAACTATCCTAACTGGATAATTTATCCTTTGGCCGACAAGCTTCTGCGAACCCGTAAGATTTTTATGCAGATAACCGAACCCGATTACGATTATCCGGGACATGTAAAATATATCCCTTCTATGAAAGCCGGTAACCTGTTTAATCCCGATTATTACAAAGGCAAAATAATTCTGATTATAAACAGCGAAACAATGAGTCGGGCCGAATTCACAGCCATGGCCATTATGCAGGCCGAGAATGTAACTGTAATAGGAACCCAAACCGCAGGTGCCGATGGCGATGTTTCCACCATACCGCTTCCGGGAGGAATTTACTGCTATTTCTCAGGATTAGGAGTATTTCATCCCAACGGAAAGGATACGCAAAGAGTAGGCCTCCTGCCCGACATTGAAGTAAAACCAACCCTTGAAGGTCTTATTAATGGAGAGGACGAATATATAAACCGGGCTATGGAGTTTATCAGTACGGGGAAATGAAAAAGGAATGAAAGAATGAAGAAATGAAGAGAATGAAGTGAATGAAGTAAGGATGGATAGTCATTTATAGTCAATAATAGACCCCACCCCTATGGGGCATAATGGATTGGCGACAGGTATTGTATTAAGAGCCGATAGGTACGGTTTATTAAAAACAAAGAGAGCCAGGTACGACCTGACTCTCTTTGTTTTTATACTCACTACTCATACTATCTTTTTGCCGGAGGCATTTTCATACCTCTTTCTTTTGCCATCTTTTCGAGACGTTCCTGGAATTTCGATTTCTTGACAGGCTTGGCCTTGTTTGCATGTATCTTAGCCAAAATCTTCTTTTCATCAATCATTCGTTTGAAAATTTCATTCTGACCAATGGTGATCATATTGGCAAGGAAGTAGTAATAAGTTAACCCAGCCGAGAACCTGTTTAACACAAACATGAACATTACAGGCATAATATACATCATAGTTTTCATACCAGGAAGCTGTGCATCGCTCATCTGGGCCTGATTACTCAATTTCATCTGGAGCAAAGTAGAAACAGTCATCAGAATGGTAAACAAGCTGATGTGGTTTCCATAAATAGAGCTCAGTAATGGAATATTTGCGGACCACGAAAATATTGAATCGTATGTAGAAAGGTCGGTTGCCCACAAGAAGCTTTCCTGACGGAGTTCAATAGACGATGGAAAGAAATAGAACATTGAAAAAAGAATCGGCATTTGAAGCAACATTGGCAAACATCCACCCATTGGGTTCACTCCAGCCTTTTTATATAAGGCCATTGTAGCCTGCTGGCGTTCCAGAGGTTTATCCTTCGGAATTTTAGCATTTATCTCGTCAATCTGAGGTTTTAACACCCTCATTCTGGCTTGCGATAAATAAGATTTATATGTGAGCGGGAACAGAATTAACTTGATCATCACCGTAAGGATCAAAATAATTAACCCATAACTCGATATAAATTTTTCGAGCCAGTTAAATACAGGAATTATAAATCCTGAACTAATCCAACGTATCCAGCTCCAACCAAGTGGCACAATCTTTTCCATATCAAGCTTATAGCTTTTTAAGGTATTGTAATGGTTGGGACCGAAGTAGAACTTAAAATTACTTGCCACCTGAGGTTTATGATCATAATCCAAGGAAAGTTCAGCTTCGAATTTTTTCAGGTACTTACTTGAATCGGTAAAATTTGTCGATTTTAAAGTGGCTTCGTCAAAGTTATTATCAGCTATTAAAACCGATGAGAAAAAATGCTGCTTAAAAGCAACCCATTTAAGGCTGCTGGGAATAGCTTCAGCTTTTGTTTCATGGTCGCTCAAACGGGCACTAATCTCATCAACATCTTCACCAGAATATTTATAAACTACCGTTGTATATGAATTTTCATTTTTATGACCTTTTTCCTGAGAAGGGATAAAAGATTCCCATCTTAATGTTACCGCATTGTAGTTCGATGCTACAATCGAATCCATACCTACCATATTGATTTTAAAATCGACCATATAGGCCTCAGGAGCAAGCGTGTAAACATATTCGACGTATTTCCCTGCACCGGCAGGTAATCTCAGAGCCAGCGATCCGGGTTTTTGACCTTTATTTACAACTATATTATTTTGTTTTGTGACTGGTTTAAAATAAAGCTGATTGGTTTTGATTACCTCATTGCGGTTTGTTGGAAACTCTAATCCAAAAACGGTTGAATCGCCACTGAACAGAATCAGGTTGGAAGAATCGTACCTGCTGAATTCTTTGAGTTGAACAGCATATGGGCGACCTCCTTTGTTTGATATAGTTAACTTGATTTTTTCGTTTTCCAGAACATAAAACTGAGTCGAATCGAAAGCTGCTTCGGAAAAAGATCCGAATTTACTTTTTAAATCAGCAATCCTCGCTGAATCGTTCAGTTGCTTTTCCTTTTCAGTAAGTTGAGCAGGAACTTTATTTGCTGTGTCAGCCTGAACCTGCTTTTGTATTTGAGCGATGGAATCCTGAATATGCCTCATTTTTTGCTTCTCAGCCTCTGAAGGTTTATTAAAAACACTCCAGAAGACAAAAATGAGCGCAATGAGTATAATTCCAATAATTGAATTTCTATCCATTTCGTATTGTTATATTGTTATTTTAAAACTTTGCAAAACTATAAAAAAAGGTGATATTGAATCTAAATGAAATTCAAAACACCTCTTTTATGTTGATATTAGTCGACTATCAGAAATCTAAAGGCTTTTCCGCAAGCTACAACTACTTTTTCGATTCGGAATAATGAATTACAGCTTTAACAAAATCCACAAATAAAGGATGCGGGTTTAGCACATTGCTGCTGTATTCAGGATGAAACTGCACGCCAATAAACCAAGGATGTTTGGTATTTTCCATAATTTCAACAAGATTGGTATCGGGATTAATTCCGGCGGCAATCATTCCGGCTTTTTCAAAATCACATAAATATTCGTTATTGAATTCGTAACGGTGACGGTGTCTTTCCGAGGTTTCTACCTTTCCGTAAGCGCTGAACACTTTGGTTTTTTCTTTTACCTGGCAGGGATAAGCACCTAATCGCATGGTACCACCTTTTTCGGTTACGCCTTTTTGTTGTTCCATGAGGTCGATTACAGGATATGGTGTAGAACGCACCATCTCGGTTGAATGCGCATTGGCAAAACCAAGTACGTTGCGCGCAAACTCAACAACAGCAACCTGCATCCCCAAACAGATTCCAAAATAAGGAATGTTATTTTCGCGGGCATATTTTACAGCCAGAATTTTACCTTCAATACCACGCTCTCCAAATCCGGGAGCAACAAGAATTCCCTGTAGTGGTGCTAATTTCTCAAGAAAGTTAGACTCGTTAATTTCCTCAGAATGGATTAGCTTAAGATTAACCTTACACTCGTTTCTGGCACCTGCATGAATAAACGATTCAATAATCGATTTATATGCATCGGGTAATTCAACATATTTCCCAACCAAACCGATGGAAACATCGCGTCTGGGATTTTTAAGCTTCTTTAAAAACTCTTTCCATTCGGTAAGTTTTGGAGCATCACTTACTGGCAATTGTAACTTCTTCAAAACTGTAACATCCAGTTTTTCCTTCTGCATTGCCAAAGGAACCTCGTAAATAGTCGACACATCAATCGACTCGATTACGGAGCTCACGTCTACGTTGCAGAAAAGACCGACTTTTTTGCGGATATCGTCCGAGAGACTTTTCTCTGTTCTTAACACTAAAATATCGGGTTGAACTCCGTTTTCGAGTAAAGCTTTTACAGAATGTTGTGTAGGTTTGGTCTTTAATTCTCCAGTGGCAGCGAGATAAGGCACCAAAGTGAGGTGAATTACAAGTGAATTGGACGATCCCAATTCATATTTCAACTGACGAACAGCTTCAATGTATGGTAAAGACTCAATGTCGCCAACGGTACCGCCAATTTCGGTAATAACAACATCAAATTTATGCTGCGTGCCTAATAATTTGATGCGACGTTTAATTTCATCGGTAATATGTGGTACAACCTGAACAGTTTTGCCCAGATAATCGCCCCGGCGCTCTTTATTAATAACCGACTGATAAATGCGTCCGGTGGTAACGTTGTTTGCCTGGGTGGTCGGAACGCTCAAAAAACGTTCGTAATGACCAAGGTCGAGGTCTGTTTCGGCGCCATCAACTGTTACATAGCATTCGCCATGTTCGTAAGGGTTTAGCGTTCCCGGATCGACATTGATATAGGGGTCGAGTTTTTGTATGGTTACTGCATAGCCTCTGGCTTGAAGCAATTTAGCCAGCGATGCCGAAATAATACCTTTACCTAATGATGAGGTTACACCTCCGGTAATAAAAATGTACTTTGTTGTTGTCAAGGTTTTCCGATTTTACTTACTACTATTCATCAAGGTTATCTATCATGCGGATCTTTTCCTCGAGAACCTTTATTTCCTGTTTACTGTTTTCAATTTTCTGGTGTACCTCGGCAATCATCTGATCGGCATTCTTCGATTTCGCAAAAAAGCCAATGTTATTTTCCCAAACTACAATATCGTTTTCGAGTTGTTTGAGTTTATTCAGGTACTTATCGCGCTCGTTCAACAATTTACGGTCCGATTTGGGTTTACCCGACATGTTGTCGATTTTGCTTTTAAAGCGCATCATATTCTTCTTCCCTTCGTCGAGCTTCAGGTTGTCGAATTGTTTATTGATGGCTTCGCGATATTTATTTTGAATTTCTTCCTTCATTTTTATGGGAACAAATCCTATTTCGCTCCAACGGCGCTGAAAATCCTTCAGCTTTTGGAAACTATCTTCGGGGTTGTCGCCTGGATCGAACGAAGAAATTTCTTCAATTAATTGCTTTTTAAGTTTTAAATTATCGTCGTACTGACTGTCGACGGTGTTAAAATGTTCCGATTTGCGTTTGAAGAAATGATCGCAGGCAGCACGGAAACGTTTCCATATCTGATCGGAATATTTGCGGGGTACAGGACCTATTTCTTTCCACTTTTTCTGTAACTGGATCAGGTCTTCAGTTGCAGCTTTCCACTCGTTCGAGTCCTTCAGGGCTTCGGCCTGTACGCAAAGGTCGGTCTTAAGCTGAAGGTTGTTTGTTTGTTCTTCCTTATTCTGAGAGAAGAACTCGCGCTTGCGTGCAAAGAAATTGTCGCAGGCAGTACGGAACCTGTTGTATATTTTATTGTTATCCTTTTTGGGAGCAAAACCAATGGTACGCCAAACTTTCTGAAGTTCTACCATTTCCTGGTAATATTTTTCCCAGTCTTTTGGCGATTTAAGTTCAATGTTATTGATTTCTTCAGCTCTTTCGCACAACAGGTTTTTTTGTTCCAGGTTTTTTTTCTGGCTATCCTTTAAGCCTTCGAAATATTCCTGATGTTTCTTATTAATTTTAGAAGTAATAGCTTTGAAACGCTCCCATATCTCCGATTTCATTTCCTGAGGAACAGGGCCAATTTCGCGCCATTGTTCGTGAAATTTCTGAAGAGTTTTGAAAGCCTTAACAATAGATGGTTCGAGCAGCAACTCTTCCGACTTTTCGCAAATAGCTAATTTGGCTTCAAGATTGCGTTTCAGATCGAGATCGCGAAGCTCTTTGTTGATCTTGATAAAATCGTAGAAAATTTCAACATAATGATGATAGGTTTCCCACAGATCTTTCAGATTCTGCTGAGGAACTACACCAATTGAACGCCAGCGGTTCTGCAGCTCACGAAATACCTGGAAAGTATCGTTTATTGATTCATTACTTTTAACGAGTTCTTTAATCTCGTCGATGATTTTATATTTTTCTTTAAGGTTTTGGAGCTTTTCAGCTTCAACCTTCTCGTTATACGATGTTTTAAGATCGCGGTATTGTTTCAGCAGTTCCTTAAGACGCTCTTCGGCTTCATCGGGTTCCATAATAACCGATTCGGGATCTTCGCCACGCTCTTCAGCCGCTTTACGAAGATTATCCAATTCACCGCGTAATTTCTTATAGTAATTTATTTTAAGGCTTTCGACATTCTGCCTTATCGATTCAACAGGTTTGTTTTTTAGCAGGAAATCGAGCGTTTTGATAATCTCTTCCTTGGTCAAAATAGAGTAATCTTCAACCACTTCCTTATGTACTTCTTCCAGATAGGTGGCATTTTCGAGAATATTTGCCGGATCATCATCAAATTCCTCTTCCTCCTCGTTGTCAACATGATGCAAAATATCATGTAAATCTTCAGCGGAAGAAGCTGTTTCCATTACTTCAACAGGTTCCTGTTTCTCAGGAACAACTGTTTCATTTGTCTCAGGAGCGTGTACATCCGTATTTTCAACAGTAACCTGCGGCGACGCTGGTTCACTGTTGAATTGTTCATCACGAACAGAATCGTTTTTTTCGAGCATATCCATTAGCTAAACCGTTCAAAATTTGAAACTACGAAAATATATATTTGCCGGGTAATACTCAAAGAAATTGCAAATAAAATGGATTAGCAGCTTTTGAGGTTGAAAGTGGAAATGTTAGACTATTCTGATAAATTATTTCTCTATAGAAAACGAGCTATCGTTTTCAGTAACTTGTCCTTATTAATAGGTTTTGCGATATACCCGTTAAAACCTGCGGCGATTATACGATCTTCTTCCTCAGCCAATGCAAAGGCTGTTTGAGCTATTACAGGCAATTTAGGGTAAAGTTTTTTTATTTGATTGAAGGTTTTAAAACCATCCATTACCGGCATTTTAATGTCCATTAATACCAAATCGATATTTTTAGTAACCGACAGGTTATCGAGTGCAACTTGGCCATTTTTGGCTCTTAGCACCTCAAAGTTTTGTTTAAGAAGAATTTCCGAAAGGAGAAAATAGTTATTATCATCATCCTCGGCAATTAAAACTTTTACTTTGGCTTTTTCTACCAGCAAGGCTTCTTCCTTTAACGAAAACATAGTTTTGGAAGCAGGACTAATTTTCAAAGGAATTGTAAACCAGAATTTACTGCCGGCATTTACTTCCGATTCCAGGTATATCCTGCCCCCTAGCATTTCAACATAAGCTCTTGATATTGCCAAACCTAAACCACTCCCACCTTTATTATATGAATTTTCGTTTTCAACCTGCCTGAAACGCTCAAATATCACATCGTGATACTTTTTATCAATACCAATACCGGAATCTTTAACATAAAACCGGAGCATCTCTTTAATCTCGTATCCAAATTCAATTTTCCCCTTTTCGGTAAACTTAAAAGCGTTGGTTAAGAGATTAATCAATACCTGCCGGAGTTTAACCTCGTCCGTTATAATATCCAACTCACCAGGCACTTCAGCCTTTTTAAGTTCAAGCCCAATTCCGGTTTCCCTGGAATACATGCTAAAAATCTGAAAAATTTCACTTAGCAACGGATTAATTTTAACAGGTTTGAAGTTGGGAACAACTTGATTTGTGTCGATTTTAGAAATCTCGATAATATCGTTAATGATGGATAATAGATGACTACTGCTGTTTTGGATTATATCTATATAATTATCCCGTTTTTCAGTTGATAAACCTTCATCTTTCAGCAAAGAAGAAAACCCAACTATAGCATTCATGGGAGTGCGGATTTCGTGGGAAAGATTGGCCAGAAAAGCCGATTTGAGGTTATCACTGTCCTCAGCCTTTTTTCTGGCCCTGATTAGCTCATTCTCATACTTTTTCCTTTCAGAAAAATCTCTTACAACAGCAACTATAACAATTTCGCCATACCAATTGCATCTGTTAAGCGAAACCTGAACCGGAATTTCATAGTCCAGATCAATAGGACGGGTAAGCCATTCCAATGTTCGACTTTTGCCTTGCAATACTTCCTCCCAAATCTGATAAAGTTGATCAAGTTCCTGGGTCTTTGAAGAAATATCAAAAACAGTATATTTTGAAAAATCCTCGTAAATATTATAAAACAATTTAGCCTGATTATTCAGGAGCAAAAACATACCGGTTTTATCATGTATCAATATACTGTCGCTGGTGCTATCAAGAATGGTTTGTAAATTTTCCTTTGACGCTTCCAGTTCTTCTATTTTATCCTGAAGTTCAGGATAATAACTTTTATGGGAAGAGTTCTCTCCCAACCCAATTATTTTTTCACGGTATTTTTTCCAGCTCTCTCCCATTATAATGCTGAATGATAAATGTCTTCAAGATCCTCCTGTTTTGGAGGACGCGGGTTAGTTGCATTGCATGGATCGTTTATAGCTTTTGCTGCCAAATGATGAATTATATCATCTGTAACGCCAAGTTTTCCTAAAGTAGAAAATATTTTAAGGTTTTCTTTTAACTTTTGCAGATAACCAGATAAAAATTCTTTAGCCTGCAATTGAGAACTATTCATGAAGCCAAGTTCATAAGCTATTCGAGTATATTTTTCTGTCGCCGTATCAAAATTATAATTCACAACATGGGGAAGCAAAATTGCATTACACTCACCATGAGGCAGATCCAGATAACCACCTAAACTATGTGCCATAGCGTGCACACACCCCAAACTTGCATTTGAAAATGCCAGCCCAGCGTATAAACTTGCAAGCATCACCTTACCACGGGTATGGATATTCAGAGGATCATTCAAACAAAGCACAAGATTTTCATTCAGCAGTTTAATGGCATTCAATGCAAAAAGATCAGTAATTGAAGAACTTGCATTGGAAACATAAGCTTCGAAAGCATGACATAAAGCATCCATACCAGTGCAGGCTGTAAGGAAATTATCCATAGTTGTTAATACAACAGGATCAATCAGGGAAATATCAGGAACCACAGCCTTGCTTATTATTGCCATTTTATAACCTTGTTCTTCATTATTTATAATGGCAAACTGGGATACATCGGCAGAAGCTCCACTTGTTGTAGGAATACAAATTAACGGAGGCATAGGACGTGCAATGTTATCAACTCCTTCAAATTGTTTAACATCTCCATGATTTGAAATAACTATACCTATACCTTTGGCACAATCTACCACACTTCCACCTCCTATTGCCAGTATTATATTACTGTTGCTTTTCCTGTATTCCTCAACGCCAGCCATAACTTCGTTACAGCGAGGATTAGAACTCACAGTTGAAAACCTTACAAATTCTATTTTCTGAGAGGTTAAATTAGACTCCAACTCACCTACCCAATCAGTTTTTAGAAGACCTGTATCGGTTACAAGAAAAACCCTGCGACCACCCAGCTTTTTACAATAACCTCCTGCCTGAAATCTGGCATTTTCTCCAAAAACAAATTCAGGAGCCAAAAACTTTCTTAGGTCCAAATGGAAAAAATCTAGTTTTGACGACATATACTCTTTATCAACAATTACTCTAAATTTAAGGAATATTCCCGATAAAACAGAATATTTTTGACTTTGATTTACTTAACCAGATCCGTTTACCACCGAATTTTAGAAAAAATTGAACAATTTGTTAACAAATCTGAAATTTCTAACCTGATTCCAATCTCAAATGTTAGCTTTTTTTTACCTTTCCGCCGCAAAAGACTAAACAAATGACCTATAACCAAACTATTAAATCAGCAAAACCTTTTTTGCACAAACCGTTACGTAAAGATTATTTAATTTTCGGTAGTCCCAAGATAGAAGATGATGAAATTGCCGAAGTAGTTGAAACATTAAAATCGGGCTGGATTGGAACCGGAAAACGCTGTCATGCTTTTGAAGAAATGTTTCGACAGTATAAAGGAACTGACCATGCCGTTGCCGTCAACTCATGTACTGCCGGACTTTTTCTTGCGCTTTTGGTTTCGGGAATTAAAAAAGGTGACGAAGTACTTGTTCCTACAATGACATTTTGTGCAACCGCCAACATTGTAGAGCATTTGAATGCTAAACCCGTGCTCGTTGATTGCGATCCGATTACCCAGAACGTTTCAATTGCTGATCTGATGAAAAAACGATCGAGGAAAACCAAAGCCATGATACTTGTTCATTTTGCCGGCCGCGGAATTTCTAATATTGAAGAGATAGTATCTTATGCACGCAAGCATAACATTAGAGTTATTGAAGACTGTGCCCATGCAATTGAAACAGAAATTAACGGGAAAAAGGCGGGAACATTTGGCGATATAGCTTCTTTTTCTTTTTATGTAACCAAGAACATTACTACCGCTGAAGGAGGAATGATTCTTACAAATAACAGCGAGTATTCAGGCAAGCTTAAAACACTTGCTTTACACGGCATGAGCATTGATGCCTGGAAACGATTCTCCGATGATGGTTACAAACATTACGAAGTAATTTATCCGGGATACAAGTTTAATATGCCCGATCTTCAGGCTGCACTAGGTATTAAGCAGTTCGAAAAACTCGACCGTTTTTATACCAGGAGAAAAGAAATATGGGATTATTATAATAATGAGCTGGCAAATTTACCTGTCACTCTTCCTGCCCCCGAACTCCATTCAAACAAACACGCTCTTCACCTGTATACCATTCACATTCAGCCCGAAAAGTTAAATATAAACCGCGATCAGCTCCTTGGATTACTGCATCGTGAAAATATTGGAACAGGGGTGCATTACCGGGCATTACACCTTCAGAAGTTTTACCGCGAAAAGTATAAACTCAAACCTGAAGATTTTCCAAATGCCAGCCATATTTCGGAAACCACTCTTTCTATACCCTTATCGCCCAAATTAACCGATCAGGATTGCCAACATGTTGTTACAGCTTTAAAAAATATACTTACCTTTTATGCAAGATAAAACTGTTATTCACTATACCCGGGACTATCTCGACCAGACCACAACCTGGATTTATGGACAAATCAAATTTAACCTAGATTACCAGCCCGTTATTTTTGCCGACCGGGTGGTTAATCTCGACCAGTTTCCCAGTCCCAACCTTTACGGGCTTACCAAAGACCTGAGCAAATGGCAGTATAAAAAGAATAAGTTTGTTCACCGGTTTACCGGTCTTTATCCACACTTTTTAAAAGCGGCAGGTAACCACTCTCCCCGACTAATACATGCACATTTTGGAAATATTGGCTACAAAGCCCTGCCTTTAAGCAAGCGGTTGAATATTCCTTTGATTACAACATTTTACGGATACGAAGCCTCTGCACTTGCAAAAAAAGAAAAGTACCAGAAGAGGTTCAAAACTTTATTTGAAGAGGGTACCCTGGTATTGGCTGAAGGAAACCACCTGAGAAACGAACTTATCAGATTAGGATGTTCACCGGAAAAATCAAAAGTATTTCATCTGGGTGTTGAAGTAGAGAATTACCCTTTCCGCAAAAGAATTATTGAAGAGTCGCAACCTGTAAAAATTCTTTTTGCAGCCTCGTTTGTCGAGAAAAAAGGTGCTAAATATGCTCTTCTTGCATTTGCCGAAGCTAAGAAAAAATACCCGAACATCAGGTTAAAACTTATTGGTAACGGACCAGAACGTGAAGAGGTTATAAACCTCTCAAAAACCCTTCAGCTTACCAACGATATTGAATGGCAGGGATACATCAAATACACTGATTTTGTTCAGGAAATTTATAAGGCCGATATCTTTATTCAGCCCAGCATTACCGCCTCTGACGGTAATACCGAGGGAGGTTCTCCTGTATCCCTGATCGATGCCCAGGCTACCGGAATACCTGTATTATCCACCTTCCATGCGGATATTCCCGAAGTGGTAATCCATAATAAAACAGGTTTGCTGGCTCCTGAAAAAGATTATCAGACTCTTGCTGATAATCTTCTGAAATTACTCGAGAATCCGCAGTTGTTGGCAGATTATGGAACTGCTGGTCGGTTCCATGTGGAAGAGAACTACAATATAAGAAAGCAGGGTAAAATACTTGGTGAAATTTACGACAGTACCTGGAAATAATGCTATTTGAAATAACACTGTTGTCCGGTTAAAATGATTGGATCCTTCGCTCCGCTCAAGATGACAAACCATTCATTAGTTTAGATGGGGGTGGAGTCGAAGCCGCCAACCACCCCCTCACCCATCTAAACATCTGATTGTCATTTCGAACGAAGTGAGAAATCCCTGTCTAATTATTTCCCCGACAATGGTGATAAAATAAATAGTGCTTTTTCATAAGAAAGATTCAAATACCTGAGATTTAGATGCAACAAATTATAATTTTGTCGTCTTAACCTTGTATTAACAACATCTCAAGTTTAATGAAAACATTTCTGGCATCGTTATTGGCTTTTGTTCACCTTATTTCATTTTCTCAGGGAAAAAAACAGGTTGAAGCTTGTGAAATCACTACCCCGCTTACAATTGACGGTTATATCAACGATCCATGTTATAACCAGGCATTACCCGCGAAAGATTTTGTTCAATTACAACCATTGAACGGACGTCCTTCCTTCCAGCCTTCGGAAGTATTTATTTTTTATGATCAAACTGCCGTTTATGTAGGGGCAATGCTTTACGATTCTTCGCCCGACAGCATTTTCAACTACTTCTCCGAAAGAGATAACATTGGCATGTCCGATTATTTTGGTGTTTACTTCGATCCATACAACCAAGGTCAGGTGGCATATGGCTTTTTTATAACTCCGGCAGGAGTCCAAACTGATATAAAAGCAATAAAAAGCGGTGATGGCGATTTTGAAGACGACAACTGGAATGCCGTTTGGGAAAGTAAAACCCGGATGACAGAAAATGGTTGGATAGTTGAAATGAAAATACCTTATTCGGCTCTCAGATTTTCAGAAAAAGCAGGACAAGTTTGGGGATTGAATATGTTCAGAAATATCCGCCGGTATAACTCTAACAACTCCTGGAGCCTGATCGACAGAAAAGTCTCTGGTTTTATTCATCAGGAAGGAAATCTTACAGGAATAAAAAACATTAAACCTCCTGTCCGGCTTGCGTTTAGTCCCTATGCTGCTACTTACCTGGAATTCAGTGAAAAATCATCATCACCCGATTTTATTTATAAGGGCGGAATGGACGTAAAATACGGCCTCAACGAGAGTTTTACGCTGGACATGATGCTTATTCCCGATTTCGGTCAGATACAATCGGACGATAAAGAACTCAATCTATCTCCATACGAACTTTATTACAGTGAACGACGTCAGTTTTTTACTGAAGGAACAGAATTATTCGACAGAGCAGGTATTTTTTACTCCAGAAGAATGGGGAGCAGTCCAAAATTTTCGAGCCGTGCCGACGATGCCTTAAAGGAAAACGAAGTAATAGATTATAGTCCCAGCGAAACCCAGTTAGTAAACGCAACAAAAATCTCAGGTCGTAATACTCATGGATTGGGACTAGGGATTTTGAATGCTATGAGCCTTCCCTCCTATTCTAAACTCAAGGATACAATTACAGGAGAAACAAGAAACATTCTGGTCCAGCCATTTACCAATTATAACGTTTCGGTGGTTGACAAATCTCTGAAGAATAACTCTTATATCAGTCTTATCAATTCCAATGTATCAATGTTTGGAGATCCGTTTATGGCGAATACCACGGCCACCGACTTTCAGTTCAGAGACAAATCGAAGAAATACGCAATAAGCGGGAAAGGAACGTTAACAGTGCGGGGAGCATCGGATAAAGAAACTGGTTTTGGAGCAAATCTAAAATTCGATAAGAACAGCGGAAATTTCCAATTTGGTGTTTCGCAGGATATGTTTTCTGACAAGCTTAACTTTAACGATCTTGGATATTTGCGTCGGAATAATTACCTGGAAAATTCAGCTTATCTGTACTATCAGGTAATAGAACCGTTTTGGATCGTACGTGAGTGGAGCGCTGATATTTGGAATGAGTACACACGCATGTATAAGCCAAATGTTTTTGCAGTCAATGAATCAGGGTTTGAATTTGAGGTGCAGTTTAAGAACAATTATTGGTTCGAATTAAGCGGAGGAATAAGCAGTGATAATTATGATTACTTTGAAACAAGAGTTAAAAACCGTTATGTAATTAAACCGTGGTATTATTTTTATAACATAGGCTTATCCACCGATCGTCGAAAACCTTTTAACGTATCAGTCTCCTATAACAACTTTGCACAACCACCAACCGACCAAACAGGAAATTCGGGTGAAATAGAAATGAATCTCCGGGCAGGACAACGTTTGCAGTTCAATTATGAGTTTGGTTTCAGCAACGAGATAAACGATCGGGGTTATGTACATAAAACTGATAATGAAGACACAATATATTTTGCAATTCGCGATATCCGCATGCTTGAGAACGTGTTTTATACAAGTTATTCTTTCACCAATAAAGCCAGTCTGAGTCTTCGTTTGCGACATTACTGGTCGGGCGCTCTTAATAAATCATTTTTACAACTCCAGAAAAATGGTAAATTAATTAATGATCCGAACTATAAAGGTAATCACGACAATAATTACAATGCATTTAATGTCGATATGATTTTCCGGTGGATTTTTGCACCTGGGTCCGAATTAACTTTTGCATGGAAGAATGCTATAAACACAAATCAGGAAATTGTCACTAACGACTATTTCAGCAATTTTGACAAAACAATGCATTCCGATCAAATCAACAGCGTTTCAGTTAAAGTCTTATATTATATTGATTATAACAACTTTGCAAAAACAAAAAATAAAGGAGTAAGAATCTGATCAGACCATGGCTTTGGCCCTTTTCTCTCCCATCATTCCTAAAGTTTTATCCGAAAACATATTCGTCCGGTCATTCAGCTCTTTAATCATTTCGGCTATATAATTCAGATTTTCTTGAATTTCATTATTCAAGGCTGTTGAATTGGAGAAATTAGCCGATGATTGTTTTACGCTTGAATTCAGCTTTTTGAATAGAGCCTCTATTTCTTTCAGATAAGGTTTAATTTTATCTGATTCAGTTGCCGACATTTCAGCAAGTTTTTTAACCTCCGAAGCCACAACTGCAAAGCCTTTTCCTTTTTCTCCGGCATTGGCCGCCTCAATAGCAGCATTTAGAGCCAACAGACTGGTTTTGCTTGAAACGGCGGTGAGTGTATTTACAATTTTATCGAAATCGTCTAATTTATTAGCGTTTGAATTAACCAGATCCAACAAATGATCAAACTCTCTTTTAAGCTCAGAGGTAACCTTTTGTATTGTAGCTACTGAAGATTTAACAGCGTGGTTACGATGGTGCAGACTTTCGGAAGTTTCGACAATGCTGTTGGCCATTTCTTCGATAAGACTGGATTTATACTGATAGCAATTCTCTTTCCTGTTCAACCCGTTGAAAATAGCAATTGCCATTTTTTCACAACTATCATAACCACAATACGCACAGTTATAAAAATCGGTCTCTTTATATTTTCGCATGCTTTTGTACAATTCACCAAACTGAGTATCAGTGGGGAAGCGCACTTCATTATTGTCGGATAAGTTTTGGTAAGTGCGTGAATAAAGATTTTCGGTCCAGTATTTATCTATGGTTGCATTTACCTCTTCTTTGCTTGGATAGAGCTCCTGAGCTTGCTTTTTACGTCTTTCAACAAAGAATTCAATTTTATCAGCAGGCTCATCCTGATTCAACGTTCCAGGTCCGCCATTACAACCTGAATGGCAGTTAAGGCAATCGATCAACACCGGTGAACGACCTGCTTCAATTTCACCATAAAGCGTTTCCAGATAATGATAAACCACCTCCTTACCTTCTATTTTGCGCGAAATGGCAGCGATGGACGGAACTTCCCGTTCGGCGGTGCGGAGCAGGCCGCCTGGAGTGGAAAACAACACTGCTCTTTCAGCGGGCGGATTATCATACTCCAGAGCCGGGAACTTCAATAAATCAATATTATTCTGCTCAAATAACCAAGCAAGCGACTGAATTGTGACATTATAATCGCCAATACCTACTTCGTCAAACTCGCGTCGTTTTGCAATACATGGTGAAACAATCAGTATTTTATGCTCCGAGAATTGCTCATAAAATTGTCGTATCATTTTCATAGTATGCATCATAGGACTATCTGCAGGAGCAAGATATGGAATTAACTCAGGCTGATAAATCTGAATATAAGATACGATAGCAGGGCACGGCTGCGAAATAACACATTTGGGTTTATCGTTTTCGATATGCTTTACATACGATTTTATGGTAAGCTCAGCTCCAAAACTAACATCATAAATGGCTTCAACACCCATCGTTTTTAGAAAGCCATTTAGATGTAAATATGTATCAGGAAAATTCGAAGCAATGGCTGGAGCCACAATAGCAACTATC
Source organism: Bacteroidota bacterium (assembly GCA_023429135.1). Lineage (GTDB taxonomy): Bacteria > Bacteroidota > Bacteroidia > Bacteroidales > JAAUTT01 > JAAUTT01. The sequence goes on from JAEYWD010000004.1 coordinate 43,690, forward strand.
TTTTCCTTTCTTTTAAGGGCTTCAACAAACTTATCAATATCATCGACATAACTTCGTGCATCGTGCGTACACGCCTTTATACATGCACCACAGGCAATGCACATGTCAGCATTTATTTTAACAACATTATCACTACCATCATTGCAATATTTAACCGGACACACTGAAATGCACTTGTGACAATTGACGCACTTATTCTCATCGATTTTTATCACTGGCTGAAGATGCGTTTGCATAACGAATTTGTTTTAGGTTTTGCTGCTAATTAAATTTACAACAAAAAATTTAAATACGATATAAATTATTCAAAATGTGATGGATAAAACAATCCAAAAGCCGATGGATGTAAGGATAAAACTATACGGCGACATAAAAAAAGGCATCCGCTTTCGCAGATGCCTTTTACCCGAATTTAAAAACTAATTATTGAATTTCAATCTGCCGGCTGATTTCCGGTGCTTTTTCAACTTTTGGAAGAGTTACCTTCAGAATACCATCGGCATAAGATGCGCTGATACTATCAGCATTTACATCTTCAGGTAAGGTAAACGAGCGTTTGTAGTTGCTGCCAAATTCGCGGAAGCTATACTTTTCTTCCTGTTCCTTTTTATTTTCGGCAACTATGGTTAACACTTCCTTTTCGAGGTCAATGCTGATATTTTCCCTTTTAATTCCGGGCATCAGCAATTCAACTACGTATTCCTTTTCATTTTCTTTAGTGTTGGCACGGGGTACCCAATATTCAGAGGTATCCAAACGGCTGTCGTCTTCAAAAAAGCGTTCCAGTAAGTTACTCCAAACATTGTTCATTACTTTTGGAGCAAAAACGCGAGCGGGTTGATAAATACTTAACATTGTCATGGCTATTTAATTTTAAAAGTTTAACATGTTTATTTGCTACTCTTTTTTCAAAACGTATACCAACCCGATTTTCATTCAAAAACAAGCCATTTTGGCCGAATTTAACTAGCACCAATATGACATATCGTCACAATTTAGATACATAATACTAATAAACAACGGCTTATAATCAATGCTTATAATGAAAAAGAAGCTGTGTAATTATTCCATAACCCGGGGTTGAGCCTGTCGAAACCTCATTGTAAATCAACAAGATTACACTCGAAAGGCTCAGTGTCCGGCACTTTTCACACAGCCTCTTTTCTTCATTCTTTACCTAGAAACATTTATATCTTCTTAAATGCTTCTTCAAGATCATACTTAATATCGTCAATATGTTCATTGCCTGCAGAAAGACGCAGCAAATTTGGATATACCCCCGACGACAATTGTTCTTCGTCGCTCAACTGCTGATGGGTGGTGGTTGCAGGATGGATGATTAGTGTTTTACCATCACCCACATTGGCGAGGTGACTAATCAGTTCCAGGTTTTCGATGAACTGAGCTGCTTTTTCTTTACCAGCTTTGATGCGGAACGACAAAACCCCTCCAAAACCATTTTTTAAATATTTCTTTGCCAAATTATGGTAAGGACTACTTTCAAGACCGGGATAATTCACACTTTCAACCTTAGGATGTTTTTCGAGCCATCTTGCAATTTCCAATGCATTATCCACTGTGCGCTGAACACGCAACGATAGGGTTTCGAGACCCTGAAGCAACTGAAAAGAGTTAAATGGACTGATAGCAGGACCATAGTCGCGTAAACCCTCAACCCTGGCGCGTATATTAAAAGCTATATTTCCAAAAGGTCCGTTCGAACCAAACACATCCCAGAAAACAAGCCCATGATAACCTTCTGAAGGTTCAGTAAACTGAGGAAACTTACCATTGCCCCAGTTGTAATTTCCGGCATCGACAATTACACCGCCAATGCTGGTTCCATGCCCACCAATCCACTTGGTTGCCGAAGCCACCACAATATTTGCTCCATAATCAATCGGCCTGCCGATAAATCCTGCAGCGCCAAAAGTATTATCTACTATTAGGGGCAAATCGTACTTTTTAGCCAATGCGGAGAAAGCTTCAAAATCGGGTACATTAAACTCCGGATTCCCAATTGTTTCGAGATAAATAGCTTTTGTATTCTTGTCAATCAGTTTTTCGAAGCTTTCTACTTTATCGCCATCAGCAAAACGGGCGTCGATTCCTAACCTTTTAAATGCAACTTTAAACTGGTTATAGGTACCACCATAAAGAAACGAGGTAGAAACGAAATTATCGCCAGCCTGAAGAATATTATTCAAAGCCAAAAACTGAGCCGCTTGGCCCGATGAGGTTGCCAAACCGGAAACACCGCCTTCCAATGCTGCAACTCTTTTTTCGAACACGTCGGTAGTAGGGTTCATTATGCGGGTATAAATATTCCCGAATTCCTTCAGTGCAAACAAATTCGCACCGTGCTCGGCATTATTGAAAACATAGGATGTGGTTTGATAAATTGGAACAGCCCTTGAATTGGTTGTTGGATCGGGCTGCTGACCTGCATGTAATTGCAGTGTTTCGAAATGGTATTTACGTTCGCTCATAACAATATATTTAAAAATTATGGATGATTACAGAATCAGAAAAATTGATTGAAACCGGTAAGGGATTTAATGACCGGAAATGGATATTAACAACAACAGCAACACATTCGCCAGGAATTTGGGGTTCCTGTCCTAAGAATGTTAAATATGTTGTGTTTACTTGCCATTAATAGAATTATTTGGAACAAATCTAAATAAAAAACTTCATTATGCAAACAAATCGTTTGAATTTTTCTGAAAAATTTTTAGCAAATACATTTAAATTCTGATTTATTGAAAGTTAAAATGTACAATTAATTTCAACTCATTTTTACTTCATTTTGGCTGATAAAGTCCCTGGCTCTATTTTAACTTTCGTTAGTTCATCAGTATATTAATTGAATTTCAATTCATATTTTTGAATCATAAACAAACGTAACTAATATGAACCAATCATTTTTTTTTGAAAACAGAATCTTGCACAAAAATAAAGATCAACGTGCAAGCGACCTCCGGAACTTAAGCGATTATTTCCGGAAAGAAAACCTCATCTCTTTTCTCTTGCTAATTATGATACTTATAACCTCCTGTAAGCAGGATGCAACAAAACTCAGCAAGGAAGATTCGGAGATTGAAGGTAAAATTGATAAGCTTTTGAGCGAAATGACCCTGGAAGAAAAAGTAGGGCAAATGATTCAATACTCAGGCAATTCGGCTGTTACAGGACCAATCAAAGCCCGTCCCGAACAGCTTGAAGATTTAAAGAAAGGTTGGATAGGCTCCATGTTAAATGTAGTTGGAGCAACCAACACACGTGAAATGCAAAAACTTGTGATGGAAAATTCGAGAATGAAGATTCCTCTCATTTTCGGTTTCGATGTAATTCATGGTTATAAAACAATTTTTCCTATTCCTTTGGGTGAATCGGCAAGTTGGGATCTGGCAGCCATCGAGTCGTCGGCCCGTGTTGCCGGAAAAGAATCGGCTGCTGCAGGTGTTCACTGGACATTTGCTCCAATGGTCGATATAGCACGCGATCCACGCTGGGGGCGCATTATGGAAGGTGCCGGGGAGGATACATACCTGGGTTCACTAATCGCTGTTGCCCGTGTAAAAGGATTTCAGGGCGAGAGCTATAAGGATGCTTCATCCATTGTTGCCTGCGCCAAACATTTTGCCGGTTACGGAGCTGCTGAAGGCGGACGCGATTATAACACAGTCGACGTGTCGTATCGTGTTATGCACGAAACCTATCTCAAACCCTTTAAGGCTGCTGTTGATGCAGGAGTGGGAACCTTTATGAATTCGTTTAATGTTTTCGATGGCATTCCGGCAAGCGGCAACGAATACCTTGTAAATAAAGTTTTGAAGGGCGACTGGGGATTCCGTGGAGTTGTGGTTTCGGACTGGAACTCCATTGGTGAAATGATACCTCACGGAGTAGCCAAAGATAAGTACGAAGCTGCCATGCTTGCTGCTAATGCAGGCAACGACATGGATATGGAAGGGAATTGCTACCGCGAACAACTGGTAAACCTTGTCAAAGATGGAAAGGTATCGGAAAAAACTCTCGACGAGGCCGTGCGTCGTATCCTTCGTTTAAAATTCAAGCTGGGGCTTTTCGACGATCCCTATCGTTTTTGCAACGAAGAAAAGGAAAAGAAGGAATTACTCAGTGCCGAAAATCAGGACATTGCTCGCGATGTTGCCCGTAAATCGATTGTTCTGCTGAGTAATAAAAATCAGGTTCTCCCATTAAATACCAATGTGAGGAGTATAGCTGTAATTGGGCCACTTGGCAACTCCAAAAAAGATATGATTTCGGCCTGGACAGCCCAGGGCGATCCCAACGATGCTGTTACTGTGCTTGATGGCATCAAAGCCCAGGTATCTCCGGCAACAAAAGTGCTGTACGCAAAGGGAACTACCATCACCGGAGATACAACCAATATTCCTGCAGCAGTTAGTGTTGCACGTCAGGCAGATGTTATTGTGCTGGCCATAGGCGAAGGTGGTTTAATGAGCGGGGAAGCTCACAGCCGTGGCAGTATTAAAATTCCGGGCCGACAGGAAGAACTTGCCACCGAGGTATTTAAGCTCGGAAAACCTGTTGTGGTACTTCTCATGAATGGTCGTCCACTTGCTATACCCTGGCTTGCGGAAAATGCTCCTTCGCTGCTCGAATGCTGGTTTCTGGGAACTCAGGCCGGAAATGCAATTGCCGATGTAATTTTCGGAAAATACAATCCTGCCGGTAAACTTACAGCTACATTCCCTTATTCCGAAGGTCAAATTCCGATGTATTACAACCATTTAAACACCGGAAGACCCATGATGAGTGAAAACGATTTTTATGTTTCGCGCTACGAAGATATACCAAACAAACCTGTTTATCCTTTCGGTTATGGTCTGAGTTACACAACCTTCTCTTATTCTGATATCAAACTTAGTTCAAATGAAATTGGCATGAACGACTCCCTCAAAATTTCTGTCGAAGTAAAAAATACCGGAAAATACGATGGAGAAGAGGTTGTTCAGCTTTACATCCGCGACCTGGTTGGAAGTGTATCGCGTCCTATAAAAGAGCTGAAAGGATTCCGTAAGCTCATGATAAAAGCAGGAGAATCTCAGCAGGTTACATTTACAATCAGTTCATCCAATTTGGCTTTTTACACAAAAGATATGACCTTCAAAGCCGAACCCGGCGAATTCAAGGTATTTGTCGGAACAAACTCAGTGGATTGTAAAGAGGCAGCATTTGTCCTGAAATAAAACAAAATAAACGAAGCTGTGTAATTAGTCCATAAACGGAGGTTGAGCTTGTCGAAAACTCATTTTAAATCAGTGGGATTACACCCCGACTGGCTCAGTGTCCGGTACTTTTTTACACAGCCTCAGTTTGATTCAACTTAATACTTATCAGACATCAAACAATTACTTCATGCTAAGAAATTTATTATTAATCTTCTGTATCTTATTCTCATCCTGTTCACAAAAAAAAATTGAATGGGTATCGTCAACCAATGATCAGAGGTGGAATACAGAAAAAAACCTGGCATTGAAACCAGCCAGTGAAAATGCGCCTTTCGATCTGATACTTACATCGGATACCGCTCAAACCATTGATGGATTTGGAGGTTGCTTTAACGAATTGGGTTGGGATGCGCTTCAAACCCTTTCTGCTGGCACCCGCGATTCCATTTTGAAAGACCTGTTTACACCCGAAGGTTTCAACTTTACAATTTGCCGTATGCCTCTCGGAGCAAACGATTACTCGCGCAAGTTTTACTCATATAACGAAACTGCCGGCGATTTCGAAATGAAGGACTTCTCGGTTGCGCACGACACCACAGCTTTGCTGCCTTACATAAAAGAAGCTTTAAAATATAACCCCAAATTGAACATCTGGGCTTCACCCTGGTGCCCTCCGGCATGGATGAAGGTAAACAACCATTACGCCTGCAAACGCGACACGCTTCAAAATGATTTACCAGAGGCTTCTCAAGGTATCGAAGGAAAGACCCAGTTTATCATGAACCCTGAATATTTAACAGCTTATGCACTTTATTTCAGTAAATTTATAAATGCTTATCAGGCTGAAGGTATTAATATTTACGCTGTTCATTTACAAAACGAACCCAACTCCTGCCAGGTTTTTCCAAGCTGTATATGGACAGCATCGGCTTTGCGCGATTTTATCGGAAAATATCTTGGACCCCAGTTTGAAAAACAAAATCTCAATACTCAGATTTGGCTGGGTACTATAGAAAGGCCTTCGGTTGAAAAAGTTGACACTGTTTTAACCGATCCACTTGCATCAAAATATGTTAAAGGTGTTGGATTTCAATGGGCAGGCAAAGATGCTATTCCAGGTGTGCATCAGAAGTATCCGGGTATGCGTTTAATGCAAACAGAAACTGAATGCGGGAATGGTTCCAACGACTGGAAAGCTGCTGAACATACCTGGGGACTGATAAAGCATTACCTCAACAATGGAGCAAATGCGTATATGTACTGGAATATTATTCTCGACGAAACAGGAAAAAGTCAGTGGGGATGGAAACAAAACTCGATGATTTCGGTAGATTCCAAAACTAATAAGGCAGTTTACAATCCTGAATTCCATTTAATGAAGCACCTTACCCATTTTGTTAAGCCTGGTAGCAAAAAAATAAAAACTCAAGGATGGGAAGATGTGATTGCGTTTGTTAACCCCGATGGTTCAAAAGTGGTTTTGCTATACAATCCAAATGCAGAGGAAAAATTAATAAAAATCAGGGTAAATGAACAAAGTTTTGAGGGCACGTTAAAACCCAAAAGCTTTAATACATTCTTAGTAAAACCGCAATAATGCAATCTCAAAACTCTTCAAATGAATCACTTAGAAAGAGCGCTCGATAATCAGAACGAATGGTGGAAATACCTGGTAATGTTTATTGTATCATTTATTGCCACCAACCTTATTGGAGCAATTCCACTGGGAATAGTTCTTATAATTAAATCACTCAATAACGGATCTGTTGCTCCCAATCCCGACAATATAGCAGATTTAAGTGCCTATGGAATTCATCCCAATTTTGGATTGATTTTGCTCTTGTTCCCTTTTATGGTTGGCTTATTTACCTTGATTGGCATGTTGAAACCATTTCATAAAAGAACCTTTAAAGAAGTTATAAACGGTACGAACAAGGTACGATGGAACAGGTTTTTCAACGGAGCTTTGGTATGGCTGATCTTAATGGGGATATATCTGGTAATAAATTATTTTCTTATGCCTGATAACTTTCGAATTCAGTTTAATCCGGCTTCTTTTTTTACTCTGATTGTAATTTCATTATTGCTGATTCCATTTCAGACAACCTATGAAGAGATCTTTTTCAGAGGATATCTTGCTCAAGGTATTGCCGCATGGACTCGAAACCGATGGATGGTGCTGGTAATTCCTGCCTTTATATTTGGAATACTTCATGTTTTCAACCCAGAAGTGAAAGAGTTTGGTTTTTGGCTTACCATGCCTCAATACTGGCTATTTGGTCTGTTCTTCGGACTCATCACCATTCTTGACGATGGAATTGAAATTGCGATGGGAGTACATGCTGCCAACAACATTTTTGCATCGGTAATGGTTACGCATAGCTCATCGGTACTACAAACCCCGGCTCTGTTCTGGCAGAGCAAAGTAGATCCGGTTCAGGAAATATTATTTTTTATACTGACAGGTTTTGTATTTATTGTAATCCTGAATAAGAAATATAACTGGAATTTCAGAATAATGAACCAGAAAGTACAAAAGACGGATTTTTAATATTGGGATAAAATTTTTGAAAAAGCGTAGCCATCAACTACGCTTTTTTTTCATCAGCCCCAGTCCAAATGAAACAATAATCAGGAACCAACAACCAAAAAATTTATATTTATTTACTATACAATTCATTACTAAACATTAAATGATAAAAAACTTAATCTCTTAAAAAATTTGCTAAAATTAACTAAACATTTTGTCATATATCCACGTAAATACAATCACAAAAATTCTCACTATGCTGTAATGTTTTATTAGTCAATTAATTATTATATATAATTTAAACAACCCAAAACAAAAATCAATTTTAACCATCAATAAAAATCAAAAATGAAAAACAGAAGAATGATTATTACAACGCTGTTATTTTTGTTTGTAAGCAGCATGGTCACAAATGCTCAAAACGAAAAATTCAAGGCGTTGTTCTTGTACAACTTTATTAAGAATATTGAATGGCCACAAACCTATAAACAGGGCGACATGATTATAGGCGTAATGGGTAACACCCCCATTATTAAAGAACTTGAAACAATTACCACCTCTCAAAAAGCTGGAAATCAAATGATGAAAGTAAAGGTATTCTCCAATCCGGATGAAGTTACCAATTGCCATCTCATTTACATTGCACCAAACAAGAGCAGTACAATTCCACAGATTGTTAGTAAACTAACTGGAAATTCGACCCTCATTATTTCCGATGGTAAAGGAGGTATCCAGCAAGGCTCGGCTATTAATTTTCTGTTGGACGGAGATAAGCTAAAATTCGAAATCAGCAAACTACATATTGAGCAAAGAGGGCTTAAAGTGAGTGCCAGCCTGCTGAATCTTGGTGTTGCTGTTAACTAAAAATCAACCTAATTATTAAGTCATGAAAAAAGTATACATTATTATATTCATTCTATTTATCGCTTTCACCGGAGGAACCGGATTTTCACAGGAGAATAAAAAAACGGTTTCGGAGATGACCAAAGAAGAATTATCCGAATTATCATACCAGGACCTTATGAATCTTCCACTTGAGGACCTGATGGTGGTTGCAAATAAGTTTGGGCTATCAGCCGATGAGATTCTGGAATATTTCCTAAACAAAGATGTAACTTCTGCATCCAAAAGAGCTGAGAAATCGATAAACTCGCCTTTATCCACCACAGTGCTTTCCCGCGATGAGATAATATCCTCCGGAGCAACCAGTATTCCCGAAGCGCTCAGGCTAATTCCTGGCATGATTATTCGTGAAAAAACCACAGGTAATTACGATGCTCACATCCGTGGAAACGACAATCTACCACCCAAAAACATGTTCATCTATTCTGAAAATTCAATTTCGCTTGTGATGATTGATGGACGTCCGGTTTACAATTATGCATTTGGCGGTTCGTTTTGGGAAACGCTACCTGTAGAACTGAATGATATCGACCGCATTGAAGTAATTCGTGGCCCTTCCAGTGCATTGTATGGTCCAAATGCAGTTTCGGGTGTAGTCAACATTATTACTTTAAAACCCGAAGGTAAGAAATTGAAAACCGATGCAGGCGTGCAGATTGGAAATAACAGTGCCAAATTGGCCAACGCTTCTCTGGCTTTTGGAGTATCGGACAAACTTAAGGTGCGGTTAAGTGGTAATTATACTCATTTTAACAGAAGTACTGACGATTTTTATGTTTACGATTTAGGACGGAGCTTTTCCAAAAGTGAGATGGACACAATGCATATGTGGTATAATTCCTCACGATCAAAAATGCCTGTGCATGAAAAATTCGACGAAGCTATTCCCGACCCTTCTCTATCGCTGGATAAGTATGGTGTAAATGCTTTTATTTTCTATGATCTAACCAAAGACATAAATTTTAATCTTTCAGCGGGCTTGAATAATGCAAACAATAATACCACCACTCTTGGAAACAGCGAATTTCCAATAGCTGGCCGCGATGCAGATTTTAAATATTTTGATATTCGTTCCAAAATCTACGGCTTCAGCCTTCAGGCAAATTATATGATGGGAACCCAGGATTTTCAGCGTGCCAGCAAAGGATGGGATATCGATCCCCAAATTGCAAACGCCTCGCTCGAATACGAAAAATCGTTTGGCTCATTTGTAATCCGACCAGGGATTAGTTACCAATCAGCCATTTACGACGATACCAAATCGTTAACACAGGAAGACATCACCAAATTACAAGGCTTTCTGAACGGAGCGCCAAAAATTACAAACGTTGCCGGTTACATCCGCGGTGATTATTCCTTTAAAGAAAAACTGAGATTAATTGCTGCATTAAGAGCCGATAAATACAACGTTCCCAACTCAACATACTTTACATACCAGTTTATATCGACCTATAATATTAATCCCCGGAATCTTGTGCGCTTTGTTTACTCCAGGGCTAACCGCGGACCATTTATTGTAGACAGTTATGCCAATTATAACTGGCAGGTAGTTCCAACAAACAGTGATGGCATGACACCCCAGTTATTAAAATGGAATGGAAGCAAGAAACTGGATTTACCTGTGATGGATATGTTCGAACTAGGCTTCAGAACACAACCATTTAAGAACATTATGATTGACATTGAGGCTTTCCAATCCAAAACAAAACATTTCAGCTATTTTGTGCCCGATACACTGGATGTCACCCTGAACCTTGCGACTGGCAAAGCAGTAAATTCTGTGGCTCATATTCAATATTATAACTTTGATTTAGCATCAACCCAAACAGGTTTAACATTTAATATTAGTGCAGTTGTGACTAAAAACCTCAATGTTAAAGTGTTTGGAACTTTTCAGAAAACTGACCTCGAAAATGTATATCCTAAAAATTATTTCAACAACCTTACTGAAATGCAGGCAAGTATCCCTTCCAACCCTAAGTTACAACAGGATGGCTATTTGTTGACAGTAGCAATGAGAGCGCAGGCTGCGCAGGCCAAACTGCTCGCAGGTCTGACTCCTACAACAGAGGAATTACAAGCCGCTCAGTTATTCCAGACATTTAACGCTACTCAACTTGGGCGAATTGGACAACTTCAGAGCCAGGGCTACCAAGAAACATATCAGGTTTACAATACAGACATCGAGAACGGCAAAATCAAAAACAGTATGCTTGAAGACTCCGGCAACAAAGCCACTCCAAGCTTTTATGGAGGATTCTCAGTATCGTATTCTCCAACAAATAAGTTAAATGCATATCTAAGTTCTTATTTCTTTACATCTAATGAGATCATCCACAGCGAAACGGATGATACAAATTCAAAAGGTTATGACCCCATCTATAAAATTGATGCTAAAGCAATTTTCAGCCTGAAACTTTCTTACAAAGTTTATAAGGAAAATACAATATTTATCAATTGCAGAAACCTTTTCAATTCATCCAGCCGGGAATTTGCCTTTATGGATAAGGTATATGGAAAATATCTGGTAGGAGCAAGTATAAGTTTTTAAATTCCAATTCTAACAAAAAACAAAAAATAAGTGCCGGGTATAAAAACCTGGCTCTTATTTTTTTACACCACAATTCTCCATTACCTGAAACCCTAAATCTTGCCCCGAAATATAAGCCTTCCAAACTTTTTTTAAAATGATCCGTAGAAGAACTGATTAAAAAATTAACCGGAATAATATCCGTTGGATATTTAATAACAACTTAAAAAAATGAAAATGAGGAGGATGATTGGTATTGTACTGTTTGTATTCTTAAGCAGTATGGTTATGAATGCTCAAAATGAAAAAGTAAAAGCTTTATTTATTTACAATTTTATCAAAAATGTGGAATGGCCGCAAGATAACGCTCAGGGCGATCTTATTATTGGAGTTTTAGGAAGCAACGTTATGAAAGGCGAGCTCGAATCCTTAACCAGCACTCAAAGAGTAGGAAACCAAGCTATTAAGGTAAAAGTTTTTTCAACTCCCGAAGAAGTTGCAAACTGTCATGTTTTATATGTTTCTCCTGGCAAATCGGGACAGATAGCTAATCTATCTTCCAAATTAAATAATCATAGTACTTTGATTATTTCCGACGGAAGAAACGGAATTGCTCAGGGAGCAGGCATTAACTTTACCATTAACGATGATAAGTTAAAATTTGAAATCAGCAAGAACCGAATTGAACAACATGGAATGAAAGTTAGTTCGAATCTCGTGAAAATGGGAATTGAGGTTATGTAGCAACAACCAATAAAACATAAAAACAAAAGCCGCTCAAGTTTGAAGCGGCTTTTTTATTTCACAGAATTTATTTCTTCATGAAAGGATACTGATAATTTACAGGTGGAAGAAAATTCTCTTTAATTGTGCGTGGAGAAACCCACCGATAGAGGTTCAGTACAGAACCAGCCTTATCGTTTGTACCAGATCCGCGGGCGCCGCCAAATGGCTGCTGACCAACAACGGCTCCAGTAGGCTTATCATTGATGTAGAAGTTTCCTGCAGCATTTACCAGTTTCCTTGTGGCAAGCTCAATTGCATAACGGTCGGTTCCGAAAACGCAACCAGTTAAAGCATATACTGAGGTACTATCAACCAAATCGAGTGTTTCTTCAAATTTATTCTCGTCGTAAACATAAATGGTTACAACAGGGCCAAAGAGTTCTTCCTGCATGGTATTGTAATGAGGATTGGTAGTTACAATAACAGTAGGTTCAATAAAATACCCTTTGGAGCTGTCGCACTTTCCGCCAAATAAAATGGAGGCATCAGCATCTTTTTTAGCCTGATCAATTACACCTGAGAGTTTTTTGAACGAAGCCTCGTCAATTACAGCATTCACAAAGTTTGTGAAATCTTCTACATCGCCCATTTTTACAGTCGAAAGTTCGTTAACCAACTGTTCTTTAATAACAGGCCATAAATTGGAAGGAATATATGCCCGGGATAAAGCAGAACATTTTTGTCCCTGATATTCGAAAGCACCGCGAACAATAGCTGTAGTTACCTGCTGAGGCACTGCCGTGGGGTGAATCATGGCAAAGTCCTTACCTCCTGTCTCGCCAACAATGCGCGGATAAGATTTATATTTGTGAATATTGTTACCTATGGTCTTCCAGATATTCTGAAATACTTCAGTTGATCCGGTAAAATGGATACCGCCAAAATGGGGATGACTAAAAATAACTTCCCCTGCAACAGGACCCGAAACAAATACCAGGTTGATTACACCATCGGGTAATCCTGCCTCTTTCAGAATTTCCACAATAACCTGGGCAGAATAAACCTGCGTATTCGAACACTTCCAAACAACGGTGTTCCCCATCAGAGCAGGTGCTGTAGGCAGGTTACCGGCAATAGAAGTGAAATTAAAAGGAGTAAGTGCAAAAACAAACCCTTCGAGCGGACGCCATTCGCTACGGTTCCAGTTTACTGAATTACTATTAGGCTGTTGTGCATATATTTCAGTCATAAACTGAACATTGTAACGGAAGAAATCAATCAGTTCGCAAACACAATCGATCTCGGCCTGATAAATATTTTTCGATTGCCCCAGCATGGTAGCCGCATTCATTTTATAGCGGTATGGACCGGCTAAAAGATTGGCAGCCTTTAAAAATATAGAAGCCCTGTGTTCCCATGGCATGGCGGCCCATTTTTCTTTGGCAGCAAGAGCAGCTTCAATTGCCTGTTGAACATGAGTAGCATCGCCTTTATGAAAATGACCCAGAAGAAGTTCTTTATTATGTGGGGCACGAATTTCGGCTAAATTTCCTGTTCTTATTTCCTTTCCGTTAATAAACATCGGGATATCCAGCTTTTTCGATTTTGCTTCAGCGAGAGCTTTAACAATTTCGTCTCTTTCCCTGCTTCCCGGAACATAATCCAGAACCGGTTCATTTACGGCATTTGGCACTATAAAATTATTTGGGTACATAGTCACTATTTTAATTTAAAAATCAAAATTAGAGCATCCGCAAATGACAATGAAAGTAAAAAATCATGTTTTACTATTTAAAAAGTCATGTTTGCGAACAGAATTTTGAACCACCCAAATGCGGATTTGTTTTTAACCCGGACACAAATTCATTAAAATGGGTAAAACAATGTGTAAGCTCAGTAAAAAAGAGCGACTGGAAAAACAGGAAGACGGCGAACTAAAATACAAATGTAAAAGTTGTGGCGAAAAAGCCCGGAAGGAGAAACATTTATGTGATCCGAAGAAGATTAGTTAGGTATAGAAATTCCGCGACGGGGAATTGAGTTATTGCAAAAATCCAACTCGTACGAATCCAGGATTGAGACAGGTAGATCGTTCATAACGTAATGGTTTGGTTGACGGATTTTAGGGAAACGTGGTGAAATTGTTGCAATTTTGCTCAGAACCCAATATTGAAGCATTTTTTACTCAGCGAGCCTGTCGGAATGGTCGGCGTGCGCGTCCGAATGGTCAGCGAGCCTGTCGGAACGGTCAGCGAGCACGTCCGAACGGTCAGCGAGCCTGTCCGAACAGTCAGCGAGCCTGTCCGAACGGTTAGCGAGCGCGTCCGAACGGTCAGCGAGCGCATCCGAACGGTCAGCGAGCGCATCCGATTAGTCAGCGAGCGCATCCGAACGCCTGGCGAGGCAAATATTTGAGCGTACCGGCAAAAATCCTACTCACTTTGAAAGGATAGCTGTGAATTCTGGTTCAAATCACTTGCAAACCCAAAGGTTTAATGGCTACTCCTGGGCGATAGTCCGGTGATGCTGTTAAATCCAGTTGCGGGCAAACGAAAAATCAGGATAAACGAAAGGGTCTGTTTCGAGAAACAAGATGAAAGTTGGTGTCATGGCAATAAAAATTAAATTAACGGTTAGCGTACAAGATTTTGTTACTGTAATCACTCTCAAGTCAAATCGTGCAGGCAAAGAAACGTTTAAAACGTTTAGGGAAATGGTTAAAAAAAAGCAATAGGGAGGAAGGATTTTCAAAAAAATCAGGCTACATGGGGAAAAGCCGTACACAAAAAATCCCCCACAGACAGCAATCCGATAAAGGAAAAATTGTAAATTGGGCAATACAAAACCGGAAATAAAAATGCTAACACCAATAAACACAACAATCAACTGGCAGAACCAAAAATATAAAAATTTTATATTTTCCAGTTCTTTCGG
>JAEYWD010000005.1 GCA_023429135.1 Bacteroidota bacterium
CCGAAAGAACTGGAAAATATAAAATTTTTATATTTTTGGTTCTGCCAGTTGATTGTTGTGTTTATTGGTGTTAGCATTTTTATTTCCGGTTTTGTATTGCCCAATTTACAATTTTTCCTTTATCGGACTGCTGTCTGTGGGGATTTTTTTGTGTACGGCTTTTCCCCATGTAACCTGATTTTTTTGAAAATCCTTCCTCCATATTGCTTTTTTTAAACCATTTCCCTAAACGTTTTAAACGTTTCTTTGCTTGCACGATTTGACTTGAGAGTGATTACAGTAATAAAATCTTGTACGCTAACCGTTAATTTAACTTTTATCGCCATGAAAACCCAACTTTCATCTTGTTTCACAAAACAAATCCTTTCGTTTATCCTGATTTTTCGTTTGCCCGCAACGGGATTTAACAGCATCACTGGACTATCGCCCACGAGTAGCCATTGAACCTTTTGGTTTGCAAGTGATTTTAGCCAGAATTCACAGCTATCCTTTCAAAGTGAGTAGGATTTTTGCCGGTACGCTCAAATATTTGCCTCGCTAGGCGTTCGGATGCGCTCGCTAACCGTTCGGACACGCTCGCTGACCGTTCGGATGCGCTCGCTGACTGTTCGGACAGGCTCGCTGATCGTTCGGACGCGCTCGCTGACCGTTCCGACAGGCTCGCTGACCATTCGGACGCGCTCGCCGACCATTCCGACAGGCTCGCTGAGTAAACAAAAATGCAGAAGGTGCTTCAATATTGGGTTCTGAGTAAAATTGCAACAATTTCACCACGTTTACTTAAAATCCGTCAACTAAACCATCACGTTATGAACGATCTACCTATCTCAATCCTGGATTCGTACGAGTTGTATACCGGATCCATAAAGGTGCTGTTAACCGTCATATAGGTTTTCGGGCACCTTTTTTCTTACCATAGGTTATTAACAGTGAACTTCCGGGGTTGCATGTATTAACTTTCCTCCTTTCGGATTGTTTTATCCGTAAAGTAATACCGATGGAAGAAAACCCCAATAGCAAAAAGAACTCTGAAAGTGAGGATGGTATTAAAATCCGCCCGGAGACTCTGCCTGAACAATTCAGGGAATTTTATTCTTCTCCATGTTCGATGGGGGAGTTTGAAGAGGAAATATTTAATTCATAAATGTTCGTGTAACTAGTTCTGTATCCATATACTCGTTAACCTCCGTAAGTTTTTTTTCTACAATGTGGCATACCCAACAGTATTTATTATTATATAGCTTGCCATCAATAGTCATATTCTGCCCAATACCTTCTATAACCACATAATCTCCTTCAGCAATAATATTTTTTATAAGAAATTTATAGGGTTGCACAATAGTTGTTTTAACCGAACCCCATAATTCATTTACTACCTGGTTTTTTCCATTAAATGTTTTTGATAAATCTTTGGAACCCATCCAGGTCCATTTTATGTCATCAGACATGGATTCAAAAAATGGTTCATAATTTCCATTTGACAGATTGTCGAGGATAGTTTGCATTAGTTGTTTATTTTCATTCATTTGATTATCTCCTTTTATTAATTAAGGTGAGTTCGACCTTAGATTAATAACAGAACATTAATAATAAGGTTAATAAGGTTAAATAGTATTGTAACTTTGGTACTAAGGTTGAAATACAATATAGAAATAAGGTTTTCTAAAAACGGACCTTATTTTCACTTCCTCTAAAAAGCCCGGTACTTTGGCATTGTTTTCTTCCCCCTCAACTTATATATTAATTTTAATTGCTTTTATTAATTCTGTCTTATCAAAACCCTTTGAAGTATACACAATGGTTCCTTTCTTATCGATCAGGAAAAAAGAGGGCGCAATATAAACACCATACCAGCTTTTTACAAGTTTGCCTGAATGTAAAACCGGATATTTTACGTTATGCTTTTCAATATATTCGGCCAACCCATTCCCCTTAAATTTGGTGTACTCAATTCCGTAGATTTTTAATCCTTTCCTGGAATAAATGTCCTGGATTTCGTTTAAATGGGGAATGGATTCCAAACATCCGCTGCAATAGGGAAACCAGAATTCTAATAACACAAGATTGTTTTTTAATCCGGATAACTGGATAGAATCGCCCGACATCGACGGCAATTTCCAATCGGGAGCTTTTTCTCCAACCTGACCCGAAATCCTGATTTTACTGCTTTCTTCCCAATCTTTATAAGTCATTCGGGTGAATTCTTCCGGAAAGCTTTCTGGGTTCCAAATAGAATCCGGCCTCGATGCAGTTAAGTTTATATCAGAATACTTTGTTTTTAAAAAACCTTGTCCGTCTGCAAAAGTGTAAGTAATTTGATTAGGTAAATATTTTTTTTGAGAAATGATCAGATTACAATCCGAAATAAATCTTGTCCTCCTAAATAAATCGCCTATGCTATGATGATTTACAAATGAAATCTTAAAGTTGTAGTTATTTTCCCCATTTACAATAGTATCGTTTTGTCGGGTAATAGTGGCAGAAGTGTCATTTAAAAATACGGGAAGCAGTTCTTTCAGGCGATGGATTGAGCTAATCATAAACATGGAGTTGTTAAAAGTCTCTTTTGTAGGCTGGTTGTTAAAAAGAATCAATCCGAAATCTTTATTTACTGAAAATTCATTTTTGCCATTATAAATTTCTTCGATTCTATTCGATACAAATTGATATTTGGCCCCTATTAAAGTGTCGTTTT
The DNA here is from genome assembly GCA_023429135.1 of Bacteroidota bacterium. GTDB lineage: Bacteria > Bacteroidota > Bacteroidia > Bacteroidales > JAAUTT01 > JAAUTT01. The sequence continues at coordinate 2,696 of JAEYWD010000005.1, forward strand.
TTTCATAGTCGAAATAACACTGTATTGTGTCAATGTGTCGAAGAATAATATCTTTTAAGTTCCGGGCGGCTTTATATTCAATTTTGTCAAGCGAATTTAGTTTGGTAACAGTCTTTTCCAGAATTCCTCTGTCGGATTGATTACAACCAATAAAAAATATACCCGGAATTAGAATTAATATCATAAATTTTCTTTTCATAATTTGAGATTTTAGGGTTATGTTATTAGTAAATGCGGTCATTAAAATCTTGAGCAACTCATCAAATATGGCTTTCATTGGTTTTTTATACCATGTGCTTTATTGTTAAAATTGTTTGAAATACTGATATTATGAATGTTGAAATAATCATACCTTTTGACATTAAAGTGTTGAATTCCTGTCTTCCCTTTCGTAGGTGATAAAAATGGAAAAAGAAAGCGAACAATCCGCCTGCACACAATATTAAAGAGATTATCATTCCTGCGGATCGATCTTCGTAGACAAGCACCAGGCCAAGCAGTATGATAAAAATCATCGGGAAATGAAGGACCAGAAAGCCATTTATTCCATTCTTGTCATTGGGGTTAATAAGTTTCCATTCCTGCCAGTATGCTGAGTCAATCTCATGATTTATCAGGATTACCGCATTAATAAGGTAGGTCCAAAATAACAGGTCCATTTTATATGGTTTTAAAATTGGTTTCAGACTGTTCTTTTCTGTAATTCATCTTGGAAAATCCATATTTACTTTAAGTTTTTGTTGGATCTATGTTTTCCTCGAACAATTTACAAATTTCTAATTATCAAAAAGAAAAAACACGAGACAATTTGTCAATTCCTAAAAACAAGTCAGACGAATTGTTCTATTAATCATAAGCCTATTCCCCCACCACAACCTCCTTCTGTTCCAATACCTTTATTTTTTTGACCATGTCTATTTTGAAAGCATCGGAAACCAGAATGGATATGCAAATGGCCCAAATGATGACCACCAGTCCTATCATCGATAAAATTAAATTTTGTGGGGCAAGATTCACTAAGACAGATTGCCGTGGATTTTGAGGATTTACCCAAACAAGAAGTTCGGGCTGGGCTTGTATGTTTTTTATAAAAGCTGGTATATCCTGTTTGAAAACGAGTCCTACCTCATTGAGGCTGCTGATGCTGGTGGTTTCGGAATTCAGGAAAACAGACGAGGAAGTATAACTGTTACCGAGAATTTTGTAGCTATACCGTATTGAAATTTTACTGGTTCGCGGAATCTGACTGTTAATCTCGTACCATTCGTCATTACAGTTTATATGCGTTATATAACCCTTAACCTGGTCCCATTTTCTAACAACGTTACTGGCGCGGTATTTCGCTTTCATCTTAAGAAACAAAACCAATCCAACCATCAATAAAAATAAGATCCAGAGTAAAGTCAGAAGGTGCATATCAGTTACATTTAATCGTTACGGGAATCGTCGAGCATTAATACGTTCGCTTTGTCTTTTCTCCATAAAAGGGATGGTACAATAAAAGCGGCCAGAAACGAATTCCACATGATGGAAAACAGGAACAAAAATATCATAGAGTTATTAGTACCTTTTACCACAACTGCTTTGCAGGGGTTTTTAGGATTGACAAATACCAAAATTTTACGGGCACTTTTCAGTACCTCGAATAAATTCCTGTGGTCCTCCACATTATTAGATGAATATCCTGCCGCTATCTGCGACGATGTATAGGTTTTTCCAGCAATGTTGTAAGTATATGATATATGGACTTTCTCCGTAACCGATTCACTGCTCTCGTTAACTTCAATCCGGCATTCGGTAACGGTAGCAGGAGTTTCCTGCCAGTAGTTAGTAGAGAAACCTTCCAATAATTGATATACCGAATAGAAGAACGTTCCTGCTCCAATTACAACAAAAGGAATTATAAATACTATGAGGCACCCGACAGCCAATTTGTTACCCATGGTTCTGAAAGTTTATTTTACGTACCCCGCAACCCGCAACCCGTAACCCGTAACTCATTTTATATCCGGTATCTCAATCCTGGCCTTACCTTTTTCTTTTGGAGGAAAATTCTTTTCGAATTCAACCAGATCTTCTTCGGTGGTTACGAATGCCTCATCTTCAAAGAATCGGCCTTTCACATTGTCAAGTGCGTGTTCCCGAAGTTCAAGCACCATAAATGGATCGAAGTTGTTTCCCTCCTTGGTTGTTATATTAAATTGCTGAGCATTTACAAATCCAAAGCGATGATAATATGCCGGGTCCCCGAACAGGATCATCGCCTTAAAACCCATTATTCTTGCTTCGGCTATCGAATGGTGGATAAGCTTACTTCCTATTCCTTTACCTTGAAGAGAAGGCGAAACCGACACCGGTCCCACGCACAATACTTCATGGACTTTATTTTGCTGGCCGCGCACCTGCGCCTTTGTGGTGATGATATGTCCAATAATTTCTCCTTCGTTCAGCGCAACAAAGTCGAGCTCTTCCACATAACTGCTGCTTTTTCGGAGCTGATGCAAAACAAGATGTTCGTCGCATCCGGGTTTGTATAAATTCCAGAAAGCTTCGCGGGTAAGGTTCTCGGTTGCGTAAAATTCGTTTTTATCTGTTTTTCGGATGTGTAATGTCATAAATGATTTTTTATCAGTTTGTTTTCCAGGCAAAATTACCCGACCATTCCAGGAATTTTTCTATTTCAGCTTGGTGCGAATTTAACCATTTGGCTACATACGAATCATTCGACGATGAAAAAGCCAGATAGGCGAAAGTTTCTATAAGCTGGTTCTTATTCATTTCAATAAAATAGGGAGCATAGTATTTCCAGTAAAAGCCGCTGCCTTTTTCCTTACTTTCGTCCATCACAGAACAAATGGATTCGAGCTTTCGTTTGAAACGTTCTACCTCAGTTTCCTTTTTATACTTTTTATCGTAATCCAAAGCTGCAGCCATGGAGAGAATAAGATCGGCGGTGGAAAAGTTGTTTTCGCCATTCTTTTCTGAATTGGCAAGCATATCGGGGCTGATGTTGATAGTTCCCGATTTCTCCCCGGTTTGCTTAACATTTCCTTTTAATTTATGCTTAAGATTTTCGAGATTCGATTTTGCCCGGTTGCTTTGTGCATCGAGCGATAGATACCGGCAATATGCCAAAATAGAAGGAATTTTGTTGCTTTCGAGTACCGCAATGGCGTGATGCGAACTTGCATGTTTCGGGTTTAGCGTTGCCGACTTTTGAAAACAGGAAAGAGCCTCGCTGCTTTTATCCATTCCGCTGAGAGTTATACCTTTGTTAAAATGTAGCTGATAATAATCCGGGAAGACCCCAATACCGGTGTTGTACATCTCGATGGATTCTTCGGGCTTTTTAAGTCCGTCCAGTGCATTTCCATAAGTAACATACACAAGCCTTAAATCACTTTCCCCTGGATGCTTTTCGATTGCTCTCCTGCAACATTCAATTGTTTCGGTGTATTTCTGCATCGAAATGAGAGAATACGCCTTTTCAGCAAGGGCTAACAGGTTATCGGTATCCAGTTCAAGGGCTTTATCGTATTTGGATATAGCCGTAACATAATCTCCTTTGTCGTGATAGGTAATTCCTTCATTAATCAGTTTTTCGGCTTCGGCTTTTTGCTGAGCCGGTAGAAAATTGCAGAATAAAGTCAGGGTGAGGAATAAGAATAACTTTTTCATTAGGTTTGGTTGAAGTTTATTAAAATAGTTGTTCTGAATCTATAAGGTGTATGGTTTATGCTTATCAAATCATTCCCAATTTATAAAATTATATCCGTTATTGAAAATCAAAAATGATTCAGGCAGGGCAAACGCATTTAACTTTTTAAACTTGGATTTTTCCTACTTTCTTAATAATACAAAGAAACAAGTTTTTCGATTTTCAATCACCTGAGTTGGAGTGCGGCGAAGCCGTAGACCAAAATTCCTTGCTGGCCGCAGCCCGTTCAAGGGAAGTCGACGAAGGAGACGGACCGCGTTGCTGCGGTTAAGGATTCTTTGCCTACTTTCTTCTCCCAAAGAAAGTAGGAGAAAAGGCTGTTTAAAAATTGCTTTTCCCTAAGTTGTTTATTAAGAGTCAAAGGTCATACCCCTTTTTTTTAAATGCGTTTGCCCTGTGATTCAAGGGAAACTAAACCAGGTACTTTTCCCTATATTAACCTGGCATTATTTGCATGATTACAACACTTTAAACTTTTGGTTGTTATGATTTACAGCAATTGGAAAATGCCGAGCAACAATAAAAATACAACTGTAGCCCAATTGTAAATAATACTATGATAAAAAGCGCAGATCTGGAAATTCCAAAAGTAAAGTTTGATGCCGATGGAGAGTTGATAATTACAGCATCACCAACTTCTTCCAAACACGATTTTGACTTTTATGAGGGTAAGTGGAATCTTGGTAATAAAAAACTAAAATCGCGGTTAACCAATTGTACGGAGTGGGTTGAATTTGAGTCGACTCAGGAAATGTACCGTGTTTTACAAGGCATTGGAAATATTGACAATTACCTTGCAACATTCGACGGTGTTCCTTTTGAAGGAATGTCAGTTCGACTTTTTAACCCTAAAACAAGGCTTTGGAGTATTTACTGGGCCGACTCAAACGAAGGTAAACTTGATCCTCCGGTTATAGGTTCATTTGAAAATAAAGTAGGGCATTTTTATGCCAGGGACACTTTTAACAACAAAAAAATACTGGTTGTTTTTCGTTGGGATGCAAGAGATAGTGATAACCCAGTATGGAGTCAGGCATTTTCTGAAGACAATGGTAAAACCTGGGAGTGGAATTGGTATATGTACTTCAGTAAATTTTAGGTGGATTTTGAATATCACACCACGTGTGTAACTTCCTAAAGACCCTAAAACGGGTGGGTGCCTCTTAACTCCTTTTTGTGAATGACAAAGACAAACTAAAACCAACAATTGCCCTGGGTTGTTAACTCCAGATATCGTTCATTTGAGTCAGTATCATTGGTTTGTTATCAGTTATTACAATTGTATGTTCGTGCTGTGCCATATATCCGCCTTTGTTGCCAACCAGGGTCCATCCGTCGTTCAAAGTATCGGCATAGGTGGATGTTGTTGAAATAAAAGTTTCTATGGCAACAACTGAGTTCTTTTTAAATCTGCGTTGGTCCGATTTGTTTCTGTAATTAAGCAGATCGTCGGGTTGTTCATGGAGTTTTCGTCCAATTCCGTGTCCGCCCAGGTTTTTAATCACCTTGTAACCTCTCTTTTTAGCTTCGGTTTCCATTAAGTAACCAATATCCGAAATTAACACACCACCCTTTATGTTTTCAATAGCTTTTTTCAGAATAAATTTTGAAGCATCAACCAATTCCTGGTGTTTGTGAATATCTTCACCGAGCACAAATGAACCACCATTGTCGGCCCAGAATCCGTCAAGTTCTGCCGAAACATCAATGTTAACCAGGTCGCCTTCTTTTAAAATACGTTTATCAGAAGGTATACCGTGGCAGAATTCGTTATTGACGCTAATACAGGTCCATCCCGGGAAACGATAGGCCACGTAAGGTGCTGATCTGGCGCCAAAGTCCGAGAGGATTTTTGCACCATACTCATCCAGATCTTTTGTGGAAATGCCTGGTCGGGCAAACTTTATCATTTCCCTTAAAGTTAATGCAACTGCTTCACTTGCTTTTTGCATTCCTAGCAATTCTAATTCTTTTGTTATCGACATATATTTTCTTTTTTTCCGGATAATGAGAATTTATCCTGAACACTCAAAGTTCTTAATATGTTTTGAAGATAAATAACCTTTATACAAAAACATTCTCCAACCCTTCTAAAAGAGATGCAGCTAAATAATTAAACGAACCTGTTTTCTCTTTCTGAAGTCCTTGATTTTAAATTTAATTAGCACAGTTTAAGGGATGGAGATACCAATGTTTGATGGAGGTTAATCACTCTCGATTTTCGTACTGTTAATTAAAATATATACACAGCAGATTACTACAATTACTCCAAGTAACTTGAACAGCGCCGATAATGAAAGAAGTTCGGGAATTCCGAATTTGATAATTGATAAAGTCATTCCGGTTAATGGAATAAAAACACCCAGGTACAAAGAATATGTCTTTTTATTAAAAAGTAAGGCGCCGACTACCAGATAAATTACACCAAAAGCAAGAATACCAATACTGCTATCTGATAAATTTACATATTCGAAAACGTGCAGCATCCCATTAACGATTAGGAGTACTCCTGAAATTTGACGAAGTGTTTTCATAGCAATAGATTTAATAATTTGAAATCGTTTCCACCTGGATAAAATGGCAATGCTCAGGTTAATATGCTATAAACAATTTACAAATTTCTGAGCTTCTTCACGACCTTTCTCCGTCTTTTTCTTTTTTAATTCATTAATTCATTCATTTTTCTTTCAAAAAGAAGGGCCACCGAACCTTTCGTTCGGCAGCCCTGTATTTATATTCTTCTTGTTACTCTTTACTCTGTACTTAGTACTATTTCAGCCATTTATCCAGCCATCCGAAAAACTCCCGTTGCCAAAGAATGCTATTCTGAGGTTTTACTACCCAATGGTTTTCGTCGGGGAAGATAAGCAATTTGCTGGGTATGCCTCTGAGCTGAGCTGCATTAAATGCCTGCAGACTTTCGGTGTAAGGGATGCGAAAGTCCTTTTCGCCGGTGATTAACATAATAGGGGTATCCCAGTTCTGAACAAATTTGTGTGGCGAGAAATCGTAGCTTTTGGGTTTTGGTGTTTCCCAGTAGGGCCCTTTCAGATCGAAGTTGGCAAAGAATGTTTCTTCAGTCTGCGCATACTGGCTTTCGAAGTTATAAATACCGCAGTGTGAAATAAATGCCTTGAAGCGTTTCTGGTGATTTCCTGCCAGGAATAATACGGAATAGCCTCCATAACTGGCACCAACAGCACCCAAACGGGTTTCGTCCACATAAGGTTCTTTTTTGATAGCATCGGTAGCGCTCAGGTAGTCGCGGATGTTTTGTCCGCCGTAATCACCTGAGATCTGCAGGTTCCATTCGCTTCCAAATGTCGGCAGTCCACGACGGTTAGGGGCAATAATTACATAATCGTTAGAGGCCATCAGTTGAAGGTTCCAGCGGTAGGAGAAGAACTGGCTCACGGCGCTTTGCGGTCCGCCCTGGCAATAGAGCAGGGCAGGGTAGCGTTTTGTCGAATCGAAGTTTGGAGGCAGTACAACCCATACCAGCATTTGCTTGTTATCGGTGGTTTTCACCCATTTCTGGGTTACTTTACCCATTTTAATCTTGTCGTAAATATTTTTATTGGTAAAGGTAAGCTGGGTTTCTTTTCCATCGGCAGGGTTAATTCTGAATATCTCCGAAGCCATGCTCATCGACATTTTGGTTCCCACAAGCTCATTGCCCGCTAATCTTAAATCGGTGTAGTTATGCCAGCCATCTGTTATTTTTTTTGTTTCACCGGTTGCGACATTGGCCGAATAAATCTGATAAGTAGCCTGGATACCACTAATGAAATAGATGGTCGAACCATCAGGTGTCCAAACCATATTCGAAGCGCCCTGGTCCAGGTTCTGTGTGAGATCGGTGCGGGTTTTCGCTGCTATGTCGTAAACCATCAGACGATCCTTATCCGATTCGTAACCGGCAGTAGCCATGCTGGTGTAGGCAATTTTTTTGCCATCGGGCGAGAAAACCGGAGTACGGTCGTAACCGGGATTTCCTTCGGAGATGTTCACAATGCTGCCATCCTGAAGACTGTATAAATAAACGTCGGAGTTGGTGCTGATAGCTGCTTCGCGGCCTTTCAATTTTTTGGAGGTATATGCAATGTAGTTGCCGTCGGGGCTCCATGCTACTTCAGTACTTTCAAAGTAAGGTGCAAGGGGAGAGTCGAATGCTTCTTTGCCCAGAATGTCGGTTCCGGTTTCATAAGTGCCATTCTTCAATTCCGAAACAAAAATGTGGCTGTACGAATAATCGCTCCACGAGTCCCAATGACGGTACATCAAATCGTTGATTACACGACCGGATGCTTTTGGCAGATCAGGATAAATATCCTGGGTGGTCGAATCCATTTTAACATCGGCCAGGTACCAGATTTTATTTCCGGAAGGAGCATATTCAAAAGCATTCAAGTCCTTATCAGCTTTCGAAACCTGGGTTTTACCCGAGCCATCGGCATTCATTTCCCAAAGCTGCATGGAACCGGATTTTGAGGTTATGAATCCAATCTTTTTACCATCAGGTGTCCAGCGCGGGTTATAACACGAAGGGAAATCCTCGCTCAGGTTTTTAGGTTCGCCGCCCTGAATTGACACAGAATAGAGGTAAGTTATCTTTTTGTCTGTTTTCACATCGGCCCGCGAAATGGTGTATACAACGGTTTTTCCATCGGGCGACACCTGCATTTCGCCTACACGACCGAATTTCCAAAGGATTTCGGGAGTAAGCTTTCCACCTGCAATTTCCTGTTCGGTAAGGGTATTGGAAAAATCCGGTTTCGGCTCATCTGAGGGCTTGTCCTTTGTAGGGCCGCTACATGAAAGTAGGGCTGTAGCAACCAATAATCCTGTAAATAGTTTGTTGAACATATGGTATTGTTTTATAATTAATCGGTTCATTTAAATATCACCTCACCCTAAGAGGCTGTGTGAAAAGGTTGGGAGGACTTCGACTTCGCTCAGTCTGACCGTTGACTATCAGTTGTTTGTCATATTGAGCGGAGTCGAAATATGAGTAAAAGTTGACTTTTCACACGGTCTCTTCTAAACGCCTGGCCGTAAATTTACAAAAAAAGCGTAGCCATCGACTACGCTTTCATTCTGGTTTATATGATTTTAGTCATTGTCTCCCTTTATAGGAGATGCTTGAAGCTTATCTTTTATTTTCTTTTCAAGTTCGTTAGCGAGTTCAGGATTATCCTGGATAAGCGCCTTCACTGCATCGCGTCCCTGGCCAAGTTTGGTATCGCCATAGCTGAACCACGATCCGCTTTTCTTAATAACTTCGAGTTCCACACCCAGGTCGATGATTTCGCCTACGCGAGAAATTCCTTCACCATAAATAATGTCGAATTCGGCTTTGCGGAATGGTGGAGCGAGTTTGTTCTTTACAATTTTTACTTTGGTGCGGTTACCCATTACATCTTCGCCTTCCTTAATCTGGTTGATACGACGAATGTCCACACGTACCGAGGCATAGAATTTAAGTGCATTACCACCAGTTGTGGTTTCGGGATTACCAAACATCACACCAATTTTATCACGCAATTGGTTGATAAAAATACAGGTGGTGTTTGTTTTGCTGATATTAGCAGTGAGTTTTCTTAATGCCTGGGACATCAAACGAGCCTGAAGACCCATTTTTGAATCGCCCATTTCGCCTTCAATCTCAGCTTTTGGAGTTAATGCAGCAACGGAGTCGATTACAATAATATCGATGGCCCCGGAACGGATCAGGTGATCGGCAATTTCTAGTGCCTGTTCGCCATTATCGGGTTGCGAAATGTAAAGGTTGTCAAGATCTACTCCCAGCTTATCGGCATAAGTGCGGTCAAAAGCATGTTCGGCATCAATAATGGCAGCAAGGCCTCCGGCTTTCTGAGCCTCGGCAATGGCATGTATGGCCAGGGTTGTTTTACCCGACGATTCAGGGCCGAAGATTTCGATCACCCTTCCACGGGGATAACCACCGATGCCCAAAGCTACGTCGAGAGCCACTGAACCGGAAGGAATAACGGGAACTTCAATAATGGCTCGGTCGCCCATCTTCATGATGGTACCTTTGCCATAATCCTTATCTATTTTGTCGAGGGTAAGCTGCAACGCTTTTAATTTCTCAAGGTTGGCTTCCTTTTTCGCGGGTGTTGCGTCTTTGGCGTTTTTAACTTCTTTGGTTTGTTTTTCCATATTTGTTTTTAGGGTTTATCAGGCCGCTATTTACCAGCACCTTCCAGAACCTGGGTCGCATGGTTTTTAGTATTGACCTTTTCTATGATGTTTTCAATTTTTCCGTCTTCCGAAATAATAAAAGTAGTGCGGATAATTCCCTCGTAGCTTTTGCCGTACATTTTCTTTTCACCCCATGCTCCATAGGCCTGGATTACTTTTTTATCCGTATCGGCTATGAGTCGGAAGGGAAGATTGTGTTTTTTGGCAAATCCCTGATGCGATTTTTCCGAATCGGCACTTACGCCAATTACTTCGTAACCCGATGTTGACAGAATTTCGTAACCGTCGCGCAAACTGCAGGCTTCATCGGTACAACCCGGAGTATTGTCCTTCGGATAGAAATAGAGAATTATCTTTTTCCCTTTGTAATCGGAGAGGGAAATAGAACGGCCATCCTGGTCAACAGCTTGAAAATCGGGGGCTTTATCGCCAACTTTTAATTTCGACATAGTGGTAAAAGTATTAAGTTATTATGGAATAGTATTAAAAATTGTGCAACATTTTTTCAACAGTTAAGCACGAGTTCATAACAACGGCTTTTGGCGAATGTTCGCTTTGTGGCAGTTGACAAAATGGTTAAACTAAATTTTGACTAATTACTCAGTACTTCGATACTCCGTAACGGTACTTCTTAATATTTGGCTAATTCCAAAATTTCATATAGGTTTGAAACCTTGAACATACGGTGAGGTAAATGATAAACAGGGTATTTGCATTTTTTATTTTAATAGTTGCTGCCGCATTTAAAATTGCCGGTCAGGATAAACTTTCCAAGTCGGAAATTATTGATCGGATAAAAGGCGGAAAGTTTGCCGAAGCTTATTTTCCTCTTGAAGCGAGTTATAAAAAATTTCCTAAAGACCCCGATTATATCTACTTTTTAGGCGTTTGTAAGGTTCAGCTAAATTACGATATCAAGGCTGCAGTCGATTTGCTGAATGAAGCTACTCAGCAGGATACTTACAAAGAGAGCTGGTTTTATCTGGCGAAAGCAAAATTCCTGAATTATGAATTTACCAGTGCTGGAGAATTGTTTAACAAGTTTGGCGAAAAGGCATCCCGCGATCAGAAGGGAAAAGTACAGCTTGAATTACATAAAAACATGTGTCGCAATGCTGTAGAGGTTTGCGGCCGTAGTAAAAAGCTTTCGGTAATAAAAGTGGATACTGTTGCAGAAAACGGTTTTTTATCTTACCTCAATAAACAACCGATTGGTGGTAAGCTCTTGAAAACTGGCGATTCAGAAGGTCTTTCTCCAAGGAAAGCTGGTGTGAGGTTCTCAGGAAGCAATCTTATTGTTGAAACCAGGTGTCTTTTCGGGAAAAAGCAAAAAGATATTTTTGTATCAGGGGATAACGATGTTGAAGAGGTCAAAACCAAGTCTATTGGCAATATTGTTAACTCGCTTGAGGAAGAGGATTTTGTTTATTACGATGAAACTGTTCCGGCGTTATATTTTTCTTCGCAAGGTCATAATTCTGCAGGAGGTTACGATATTTTTAAGAGTTATTACGATAAAGTCACACAGAAGTGGTCCAAACCTGTTAATCTGGGGTTTCCTGTCAATACTCCAGCCGATGAAATTGCTTATGTTAATATTCCGGGAACAAAACGTTCGTTGCTGGTGTCAAAACGCGATGCTGCTCCGGGAAGAGTGGTTGTATACACACTGGAAAATGCCGAGGATGCTCCCGAGGAACCAATAGCTCTGGCACAGGCGATGGAAATATCGAAATTAAAGGTTGGAAAGCCAACTACCGTTTCAACTGTGAAAAATACACCTGATATAAAAAACACACCGAATAATAAAAAGCCGGTTGTGTATAAAAAGTATGCGGTACCTACCGAAATTCTCGATGAAAAATCGTACCAAAAGTTGGTTCATGATGCACTGAATCTGCAGATCAGAAGCGATTCCATTAAAAGAATCAGTGATGAAAAAAAGGAACTTTTACTTTCGGCCAGATCGGAAACCGAAAAAACAAAACTCTGGCAGGAGATCAGGGTTCTGGATTCCAGGGCTGACGAGGTTCAGCAGAAGGCTGATGCATTATATAAAAAGGCCCGTCAGATTGAGCACGAAAAGCTGGAAAGCAGCAGGCGGAATTCCGAAGAGCTTGCCAAAAAAGCATTTTTAGAAAAGGATAACCACTTAAAAAACTCTGCTGAAGAAACCGGAAGGTCCAAAGTGCTTTCGCAGTCTGGTGTTCACAGTGATATTCACGAAATACAATACCGGATACAGGTAGGAGTTTTTTCGAAGCCTCAGCCCGCGAGCATGTTTAAGCAGTTTACAAATCTTTACAGAGAAGATCTCAGAGAAGGAGCAGCTTTTAAATATTATGTAGGGCTATATAAAAAACTTGTCGAAGCAGAGAAAGGACTGATAAGTGTTAAGAATGCCGGGTTTAAAGACGCCTACATCATAGGTTTTTATAACGGAAAAGTAATTCCTCTTTCCCGGGCAAAAGAGCTTGAATTGACAAACGGAAGTGCGAAGAAGTAGATTATTTGTATAAAATGATTATTTTTGTTAAAACTGATTATATTTGAATAGTTTAAACAGTTCAGGCTTCAGTTTTATAAAACCCGGATTGGTTTATTTTTTCGGCAAAACCTGGCGATAATCTGATTTTGACCTGAAAAGTATTCATTTTTTGGGTATATTTGATGAACAATTAATTATTCTGGCAATGGGAGAAAAAGAGAAATGTCCCGGGCATTTTAATTTTGAGGATGAAATTCATGGTAGTGCAAATGTTAATAGTCTGATATTGCACAATGACGATGTTCACAGTTTTGAATATGTGATAGATGTTTTGGTGAAGGTTTGCGATCACGATGTATTTCAGGCCGAACAATGCGCATACATTACTCATTACAAAGGGAAATGCGATGTTAAACGAGGTGCAATCGACGATCTGGCTCCTCTTCGTTACCAACTCATCGAAAAAGGGTTACAAGCTACAATCGATTAATAAAGAAAAAAATGTACGGCATTGGCATTGCAGGTTTGATCCTGCTTGGAATTGTATTATTTCTGATGGAAGTTTTAGTGATTCCGGGTATAGGATTTGCCGGAATAGGATCTTTCGTGCTCATGGCGCTGGGGGTCTTTCTATCCTATCATCATTACGGGAACGAAGTGGGAAATTACACTTTGCTTGGTTCTGCCATATTTTTTATAGGTATGACTGTTTATGCCATGCGGGCAAAGACATGGAAACGATTGTCCCTTGATACGGCTATAGATTCGAGGGTAAATGTTGTTTCTAAAGAAGAGGTGAGTGTTGGAGAGGAAGGGATTGCAGTATCCCGATTAGCACCTATGGGAAAAGTTATGGTAAATAATAAAATTTATGAAGGCAAATCGCTCGGAGAATATATTCCGGAAAATACGCCCATCATTATAGTTAAAGTTAACGAGTCTAATCTTATTGTAAAACCCACTAATTCTTAAAAAATGGATAATTCTATTTTACTGTATCTGGTAATTCTGGTAGGAGGTATCATAGCCCTTTCGGTATTACTTTACCTTGTTCCGCTTGGACTGTGGTTTCAGGCAATTATTACCAATGTTCGTGTCGGACTGCTTCAGTTGATCCTGATGCGTTGGAGAAAAGTACCGCCATCAATTGTGGTAAATGCAATGATCAACTCCAAAAAAGCAGGTTTGGATTTAAGTCCCGATCAGCTCGAAGCTCATTACCTTGCAGGCGGTCATGTTCAAAAAGTAGTAAATGCATTAATTTCGGCCGATAAAGCCAATATCCCTCTCGACTTTAAAGCTGCCACAGCTATCGACCTCGCTGGTCGCGATGTATTTGAGGCAGTACAGATGTCGGTTCAGCCTAAGGTAATCAACACTCCTCCGGTTGCTGCAGTAGCAAAAGATGGTATCCAGCTTATTGCTAAAGCAAGGGTTACCGTGCGTGCCAACATCAAACAGTTGGTGGGTGGTGCCGGTGAAGAAACCGTTCTTGCCAGGGTTGGTGAAGGTATTGTATCTTCTATCGGTTCATCGGTAAATCATAAAGCTGTGCTTGAAAATCCTGACTTTATCTCGAAGAAAGTACTCGAAAAAGGTCTGGACTCAGGAACTGCATTCGAAATTCTCTCGATTGACATCGCCGACATTGATGTTGGAAAGAACATTGGAGCCCAGTTACAGATGGACCAGGCTAATGCTGATAAAAATATTGCTCAGGCACGTGCCGAAGAAAGAAGAGCAATGGCGGTTGCTCAGGAGCAGGAAATGATAGCAAAGGCACAGGAAGCCCGTGCAAATGTTATCCAGGCTGAAGCTCAGATTCCGATGGCTATTGCCGAAGCTTTCCGTTCAGGAAATCTTGGAGTAATGGATTATTATAAGCTTCAGAACGTTCAGGCCGATACGTCTATGCGTGAGTCCATTGCAAAACCAGGACAAGGTAAGAAAGATAAATAGCAAAGGATTGTTAAAAACTATTTCAGAATTATTTTCGTTAGAAGTGAAAATAATTTTGGTAATCTAAGGGGATTTTATACTTTTGTCGAGCTTTTTAAAAAGACGGGTATAAAATCCCTGATAGTTTAAAGCACTTGTTACAGCAATGATTTCCGGTTGAAGCCGGAACGACATATCGAACTGGAAAGTGTTAAAACTTTTTTTGGAGAGATGGGTGAGTGGCTGAAACCAACGGTTTGCTAAACCGTCGTACTCTGCAAAGGGTACCGGGGGTTCGAATCCCCCTCTCTCCGCAGAGAATGAAGTGAGTATAAAATTAAATAACGGGGTGTAGTACAGTTGGTAGTATGCCTGCTTTGGGAGCAGGAGGTCGTCAGTTCGAGTCTGGCCACCCCGACAATTTGGGATTCTTTCCAAAACATAAGCCTGCAAATTATATGATTTGCAGGCTTTTCTATTTTTTGTAAATCAATATCAATTGAACAATTTCGGATCAGTCTACCGCTACGCGGTTTGAAGGACCATCTGGAATTTCCTGGAAAGATCAAGCGTAGATGTTTGACAGTCTGAATTGAAAAAACATTAGATCATCGCCACGTCTTGGATCATTCTAAATCACGATTTCCTATAAGCAGATCATCGTTTTTTAATGGGTAAGCTGCATAGCATTAAAACTATTTGTATTTTAGTTTTGAATTCATCGTTTGGCTCACAACGGTGAATTATATTTAAAGGAAGTTTAATTGTATACCTCATAAATTCAATAATTATACAAACGATTTATTTTTATTGTCTAAATGTTAAAAAATAAGATAATTGAAAATGTAAGTAGTTCTTTGTTTCAGAGAATTGAATTTTGGATTGCTTTTTTTTTCATTATCAGATTAATTGGAATAACTAATCCTCCTTTGGAACTTAATCATAATTGGAGGCAGGTGACTGGTTTAATGGTTACCCGGAATTTCTTAGATGTAAACAATAATATTCTGTATCCCAGGATTGATGATAACCATGGTAATGATGGAGTTATTGGAATGGAGTTTCCTTTAATGAATTACATTTATTTTCTCGTTGCAAAAGTTTTCGGATATTCTCACTGGTATGGACGTCTTATAAACTTGATAATATCGTCAATTGGTATATTTTATTTTTATAAAATTCTTAAGAGAAAATTTGATCCTAAAATTGCCTTGTATTCGTCTATCCTGTTGCTTTCCTCCATTTGGTTTTCTTTTTCGAGAAAGATGATGCCTGATACCTTTTGTATTTCATTAATGTTTATTGGGTTGTATTATGGTTTTAACTACTTTGAATATGGGAAATGGAAGAATTATTTTTTGTTTTTCCTCCTTACAGCGCTGGCTTTGTTAGTTAAAATACCAGCCGGCATTTACTTGATTCTACTGTTTTTTTATTTCGTGTCAAAAGAGTACTTAATTACCAAAAAAATATTTGTAGCTTTTTCGCTTATTATCACATTGTTATGTGCCTTTGTTTGGTACTTTGTTTGGACCCCATATTTATCTCAAACGTTCGGATTATGGTATAATAAGGGTGAAAGTTTCAGAGAAGGATTTTTGACCATTAGCCACAATATAGGGGAGGTCTTAAAAAACTTCTATTTTTCTTCCTTTCATAGTTACTTTTCATTCTGTGTTTTTCTTTTTGGATTATACATTATGTTCAAAAAGAAGAATAATTATTTAATTCTGATATTCTTTTCAGTTTTTTTAGTTTTTCTTATTTATATACTTAAATCGGGTATTCACTTTCTTCAGAATTATTATATTATTCCTTTTGTTCCGGTTATGGCTGTAATAGGAGGATTTGGACTAACTCAAATGAGGAAAAAAATATTAGTATTATTAGTGCTTTGCGTATGTGTAATGGAAGGAATTGCAAATCAGCAACATGATTTATTTATAAAGCCTTCAGAGAAAGTATTTATGAGATTGGAGACAATTGCTGACAGCATTTCAAGTCATAATGATTTGATTGCCATCAATGATAACACCGGAAATCCGCAAAGAATTTACCTGACACATCGTAAAGGATGGTTATGCAGCAATGTAATGCTCTCTGATACAGCTTTTATTAGCACTATTCATAAAAAGGGATGTAGATATGTGTTTGTGTGTAAAAGAGATACCTTAATCAATGTTCCTTATCCCAAAGTTTATGAGGATACTGATTACGACGTTTTTGATATATCCGGTCAGAATTAATAATGAAGTATGAAACCAAGGAATCAAAAATTACCGGCCACCACTTAGCTTTGTAAGTTTCATCAGCGATTGAAGATCCTTTACTTTGCTTTCATATCCAAGCTTTTCGTAAGAAAATATTAAATTCATGATCATGCGCTGAATTATATCTACATTGTTGCAAGGTTTGTAAAATATAGGCTCAGGGGCGATATTCTGCTGTTTCAGAAAAATGTCAATTTCTTTTCTTCCTAAAACCGCTCCTTTATTAAAGGGATTTATATAAAACAGCACCTCTTCCCCTGAAGGAAAGAGGTCGTGATATTCGTCTTTATAGGCAAGTATGAAGTTTTTAGGGAGATTAACGCCATAAATCGGTAATCCTAACTTCTGGGCAACAACCGCATATACTATTGAAAGACTGATAGGATTTCCTTTTTTCGATAGCAAAACTTGGTTGATGTAAGAATTTTGCGGAGAATAGTAATTTGAGTTATTTGCAGTAAATTTATGAATATCAAAAAGGATGTGATTTATTACCCTTACTTTTTCCAGAGCGGTTAAATTGTCATTTATTTCGAGCCAAACATCGTGTTTTATTTTATCGATTATGTTAAGTATTTCGAAAAAACCCAAATCAGGGTACTGATACTTGGCAATAATATAAGCTCCTTCAAGTAAGTCTGTTGCTCCGTTATTTAACCAAACCACAAGACTTGAGTGAACATGGTTAAGCTGTATTTTTTGTATGATGTATTCAATCCTGTCCTGTACGGCGCTTACAGCCGAATTTTCCCAGGCTTTCTCCAAATCGGGCACTATGGCTATTCCTTTATCCATTAATGTTTGAGAAATAGCCTGATAAATGTCTTTGTCCGGATCGTCCAGTAATGTTATTAATGCATTAATTTCTTTCTCTGTCATTTAGCTAAACTTTTTCTTCTATTAAATATATAAAGTTTTTTGGTGAAAATTAAGCTGTTTTAGTTGTTTATTAACAAAGCTCATTCACCAATTGTTTGTGTTTTTGTTAACACAAACAAAAAGATTGCCATTAAGCTGTTAAAAACATTACTTTTGCAAATTAAATTTTAAGAATTATGATTCAGCGTATTCAGACAGTGTTTCTCTTTTTTGCTTTCCTTTTTACAGGACTCTTATTCTTTATTCCTTATGCAGGATTTGTCGCTGGAGACATTTATAGTGTATCTTTCCTGGGAATAATATCTGCAAACGGTGTTGCTCAAATTCAACAGCCATATTGGCTTACCGCCATAGGAACCGTGATTGCGATTATGATTTTAATTACAATTTTTCTTTTTAAGAATCGCAAGCTTCAGATGAAGATGACTCTGTTTTCATTGATTGCTGCAATTGCGCTTAATGGGGCTATGTTTTTAGTTGTTAATAATTATAAAAGTATTCTTGCAAGTGAGCCTGTATATAAAGTTGGTTTTGTTTTTCCGTTAATTGCTGCCATATTTTTGTTTCTGGCTTACCGTTCCATCAATAAAGATGAGCAGTTAATAAAATCGCTGGACAGACTGAGATAAAGTTGCTGTCAAAAAAAGGTTGAAAACTGAAAGCCAATTTATTGTCCTATTGAGCGAGGTCGAAATATGGCAATAAATTGGCTTTTGTGCACACTCAATTTAAAAATCTCAATTTCAGTTAAATGATCACTATCCTGTCTTGATCGGTTATTTTCTCACAGTAATGACATTTTAAAGCTACCTCGTTTTTCGAAATTACGTTAAACTTGGTTTTAACTGTTTCGTTATTGGTAATACACTTTGGATTCACACATTTTACGATTCCCTGTATGTGATCGGGTACTTCCACCACACGTTTTTCAATTACTTCGTAATCTCTTATTATATTGAGTTTTGCCTGTGGAGCCACCAGTGCTATTTTATTTATTTCTTCATCGAGAAAGTACCGGTCAGCAATTTTAATAATGGCCTTACTTCCCAGTTTTTTACTTTCAAGGCCTGTGCCGAAAGTTATCTGATTGTTAATATCCTGTAAACCAAGAATGCTGATAACCTTGAAAAGGTTTTTTGCCGGGATATGGTCTATCACGGTACCATTTTTTATGGCGTTAACTATAAGTTGTTTGTCTTTCATAGCTTAAAAGTTTATTTCATACCAAGAATAGAAGTGATGATGGCCTGACGGACATAAACACCATTCAGCGCCTGTGTAAAGTAATAGGCTTTAGGATTTTCGTCCACATCCTGGCTTATTTCGTTTACACGTGGGAGCGGATGTAAAATTTTCATATGCGGCCGCGTATTTTCGAGCATGTGATTGCTCAGGACATAAGCATTCTTGGTCTTTTCGTACTCTATAGGATCGGAGAACCGTTCTTTCTGAACACGGGTCATATAAATAATGTCGGCCTCAGAAATAATTGGCATAAAGTCGCGGTATTCGTAATACTTTATATTGTGTTGCTGCAGAAAGAATTTATATTCGTTCGGCATTTTCAGTTCGTCAGGAGAGATGAAGAAAAATGTTGGATTGAAATACGACATAGCCATTAATAGCGAGTGTACCGTACGTCCGTATTTCAGGTCGCCAATCATGAAAATATTCAGATTGTCGAGTGTGTTTTGGGTTTTCTTAATTGAATAAAGGTCGAGTAGCGTTTGTGTTGGGTGTTGATTGGCTCCATCGCCTGCATTAATAACAGGAACCGAGGCAACTTCGCTTGCGTATCTCGCAGCCCCTTCAATGGGATGACGCATTACTATCAAATCGGCATAATTGGTCACCATTTTAATAGTATCTTTTAATGTTTCGCCTTTTGTAACACTTGACGAATTGGCATCGGAAAATCCAATCACACGTCCTCCCAAACGATTTATGGCAGTTTCGAAACTTAGACGGGTACGGGTGGATGGTTCGAAAAATAATGTGGCTACTACCTTGCCTTCTAGGAGTTTCTGGTTGGGATTCTTTTCGAATTCCGCAGCAACCTGAAGGATCTTAAGATAGTCGTCCTTGCTGTAATCGGTAATGGAAACAAGGCTTCTGTTAATCATAGCTATATATTTTGGTTCGGTAATTTATCGTTAAGTATTATTTCGACATGCAGCAGCTCTTTAATCTTTTGAATAAGCGATGAGGTGAATTTTAACCGGCAACTTATTTCGAGTTTGCAGTTAAACCCGAATTCGGACTTAAGAACTTTTACCTGATGGTCTTTTAATATTCGGTTTACCTGATTTTGTAGCGGATAATCAAAAGTTATATTAATCACATCCATTACCTCTTTTTCAATAATGGTTGCATTTGAAATAGCATCGGAACTGGCGTTTTTATATGCCTGAATAAGACCTCCAACCCCAAGCAGAGTGCCACCAAAATAACGCACAACTACAATAAGAATATTGGTAAGTCCGTGCGACGAAATCTGACCCAATATGGGTTTGCCGGCTGTACTGGAAGGTTCTCCATCGTCGAACGAGCGGAATGTTTTCATGTCGGCACCAAGCCGGTAAGCATAGCAATGATGCCGGGCATCGAAATACTCTTTTTTTATATTGTCGAGATGTTCTCTGATTTCCTGTTCGGTGGTGACCGGGAAGGCAAATGAAAGGAATTTACTGCCCTTATCCTTGAAGAGGCCTTTCGAAGGATTTTCGATCGTAAGATAAGTGTCAGTAATTAATTCATGCATAATGCAAGATTACTACAAAAAAAAACAGGTTTCCGATTAAGAAACCTGTTTTAAAATATTTTGTTAGATTTTTAATTTCTTTTCTATTTCTTCGACCTGATTCTTAAACTGTTTATCAGTTTCAATCAGGTTGTTGACTGTTTTGCATGCATGTAGCACCGTAGCATGATCTTTTCCTCCAATTTGAGCTCCGATAGTTGCAAGGGAAGCTTTTGTAAGGTTTTTGGAGAAGAACATGGCTATTTGCCTTGCCTGTACAATTTCTCTTTTTCGGGTGTTCGATAGCAACATCTCCACCTGAACATTGAAAAAGCTGCAAACCACCTTTTGGATATAATCGATTGAAATTTCGCGTTTGGTGTTCTTAATCAGCTTGTCGATCATTTCCATCGCAAGATCAAGGGTAATTTCTTTCTTGTTCAGGGTGGACTGTGCCAACAAAGAAATCATGGCGCCTTCGAGTTCGCGAACATTAGTCGAAATATGGGTAGCAACATATTCCATAACTTCGAAAGGAATGTGGATTCCATCGAGGTATGCCTTATGTTTGAGAATTGCAACGCGGGTCTCGAAATCAGGTGGCTGAAGGTCGGCCGATAATCCCCATTTAAAACGGGATAGCAGACGTTGTTCGAGTCCTTGTAGTTCAACGGGAGGTTTGTCGGATGTTAACACCAACTGTTTTCCCGATTGGTGGAGGTGATTAAATATGTGGAAGAAAATATCCTGTGTTTTTTCCTTTCCTGCAAATTCATGAACATCGTCAATAATCAGAACATCAATCATCTGATAAAAATGCAGGAAGTCGTTTTTGGTATTATTGCGAATCGCATCAACAAACTGTGTCTGGAATTTATTGGCATTCACGTACAACACAACCTTGTCAGGGAATCTTTCTTTTACCTGAATACCGATAGCCTGTGCAAGGTGAGTTTTACCCAATCCAGACTCTCCATATATAAATAGGGGATTGAAAGCAGTTCCGCCAGGATTATGGCTTACAGCATAACCGGCCGAACGCGCCAGCCTGTTGCATTCACCTTCGATGAAATTAACAAAAGAGTTATCAGGGTTTAATTGAGGATCGATGTTTAGTTTTTTGATCCCTGGAATCACAAACGGGTTTTTAATAGGTTGATCGTCCAAATCAATGGGCATAGAAACCGGTTTGTTCTTTAGTTCGGAATTGCCTTTACCGGGGAATTTAACTGTATAAGGTTTGGCTGTGGCATAATTACTGTTTTCCATCACAACACTATACTCCAGTTTTGCTTCATTTCCCAGCTCTTTCCTTAAAGTTTTACGGAGGATATCAATGTATTGCTCTTCGAGATATTCATAGAAGAACGGACTTGGTACCTGAATAGTAAGAACATTTTGCTCGAGTTTCAAAGGAACAATAGGTTCAAACCATGTTTTAAAACTTACAGAAGGAACATTATCTTTAATAATTTTTAAGCAATTATTCCAAACTGACTGATGCATTATTAATATTTTTTTATGTGTTAGTAACTTACAATTTTGCTTTGCTCAAAAATATGTTGAAGCAATTTTGTGAAAAAAAAGCGTAAAAAAAAAGGTTGTCAATATTGTATTTCTCGATTCTGATTTATCCTTTTTATTATCAGCTTATTATTTTTTTACTTGTTTGCATTTTTGTTAATAGTTTGATAATCAATATTTTATAATTAACAACGAATAAACATTTTGTTAACTTAATGTTTAATAAGTGTTAGAAAAATGTTAATTACTTTTAGCTATTAAACTTGATTTTGGAAGTGTTAATAACTAAAGCAGTTAATAAAAAAATGCTGATTTCTATTGCTTTGAAGCCTTTTTTCCTGAAGAGCCGAAAACGGAGAAGTGTACATACTTCTTCGGATTGGCTTTTAAATCAACAAGTAGATAATCAAGATCCTTAATCGTTTTCTCAAGCGAATAATATATGGAATCCTCGTTAACTAACTTACCTACAGAGCCTTCGCTTTGATTTATTTTCTGTATCAAAACATTGGTTTCGTATAGTAAATTATTGGCATTATTGATTGCCATTTTTATATTGGATTGAGAAAGTGAGTCGGAAAAACTGGATAAATTGTCTAACGTATTTGTAATTTGACCGTTGCTCTTTTGAAGATTTTTAGTGATGTCCTCGAGGTTAGCCATAATTAAAGCGACTCTTTGACGTTGTGTTACGATAATTTCTTCGAGAGAAGCAACTCCTCTTCTTATATTGTTCTGTGTTTCGGGGGTAAATGTATTTTTAATAATACCCATTACCGAATCAATGGATTCAATAAGCCTTTCACCTTTTTCTTTAATTGGTAATAGCTTTTTTGTAACAAGCACACTAATGTCACCATCGAATTTTCCTGATAGTGTATCGTTTTCATGGGCTGCTACTTCCGAATTGCCAAGAATCATGTTCACCGCTTTCGATCCCATAAAATCGGTACTATATATTTCTACTATTGAATTATCTGGAATAGTAAACTGGCGATCTATAGAAATTTCTACGATAATTTTTGATGTTTGACCATGAACAAACTGAATATCGGAGACCTGACCAATGGTGTATCCATTTGCACTAACAACGCTCGATTTCTGAAGTCCGCCAATATTACTGAATACTGAATAATATTGTCTGCTAACAGTGAAAATATTCTTTCCTTTCAAAAAGTTAAACCCCCAGATAGCTACGGCGATTACAAGAGTTACAATAAGACCTATCTTTGCTTCTTTACGGATTCTCATAACAAAAAATGAAGTTGCTAATTTAAAGCTTTTATTTGATTCAATAAATCTTTTGCCGGTACAATTTTCCCGTCGATGCAACCTACAACAAAAGCATCGGGGAATGTTTTTCTTATATCGTTCAAGTATTCAAGTGTTTCTTTAAAACTGGTCTTTTGCCCTACAGTGTACTTATAACGCTCTTCCACTTTGAATTCCTTAATGTTTTTTACACCTTTAAAAATTTTTGAATTTAATGGTATTGGTTTCAAGGAGGAACTTATTTGGACCATAAAATACCCCGGAATTTTAGAAGTTGTGTCCTGCGGGGCAGGTTCTGGTTTGTCGTTTTTTGCAACCGAAACGATGGCTGAATCTTTTTCTTTTGGCAGAGTATCGGGCTTAAGCAAAGGCGCTTCGGTGTTTTTAACAATAAACATGGACTTGTTTTCGATCATGTTTTTGTAGTCTCTGAAAGCTCTATAGATAGCTGAGGCCAGATAATCCTGTCCTTTTGATGATCCCAGGAACTTTTCCTCTTCGCTGTTCGATAAAAAACCGGTTTCAATCAGCACACTTGGCATAGTGGTTTGCCAGAGTACCAGAAATCCTGCCTGTTTAACCCCCCTGTCGGTCCGGTTCGCCTTTTGCCTGAACTCTGTTTGGATAAAAGATGCCAGACTTAAGCTCTGATCCCTGTATTTGTTCTGCATCAGCGAAAGCATAATATACGATTCAGGAGAGTTATCGAACCCCTGGTATTTCGATTCTGTGTTTTCTTCCTGAAAGATTACAGAGTTTTCTAGTTTTGCCACTTCGAGGTTGTCGGATGCTTTGGTTAAACCCATGGTGTAGGTTTCAGTTCCAAAAGGCGTTTTTTTGGGATTGGAGTTACAATGAATTGAAATAAAAACATCAGCCTGGTTCTTATTTGCTATTTCGGCCCTTTCGTGCAGTGGGACAAAAACATCATTATCACGGGTGTAAATAACTTTTACGTCGTTCATGTTTTCTTTTATATATGCTCCAAGCTTTAGAGCAATTGCCAGAACAATATCTTTTTCGTAGTATTTACTTCCCTTGGCTCCCGGATCTTTACCACCATGGCCGGCATCAATAACAATACAGTTTATCCTTGTTTTGGGCCCGTTTTGAGCCGTAACGTTAAGAAAAATTAACAGAAAAAAAACAATAAGACCTGAATAAACACGTAAATTTCCCGAAGAATATCTATATATATATGGTAAACCAAACATTCGCTGCAATAAAATTTTTGATTAGTTTTGGGATCTCATTTTTTATTAATAATAGTCACAAAAATAGAATAAAATTGTTCAAAATATCACCTGTTTATATAATCCTGGCATTCTTTATTTCTCAATGTTTTGTTTTAAACGGACAAGAAAAAACGCCGAAAGATACATCCCTTGTGAAAAAGGATTCTGTCGCGGTCGATTCGCTTTCTCTCAAAAAAAAGAAAGATCAGCCCTTTAAGAGTAAAGTAAAGTATGAAGCCGAAGACTCCATACGGTTTTCGGTAAACTCGAAGAAGGCCTATATGTACAAAAACGCCAAAATTGACTATGAGGATATACAGCTTAAATCGGAAAGGGTCGATTTCGACATGGAGAAAAGCATTGTATTTGCCAAAGGTGTGAAGGATTCATTAGGTCAAACCGTTGGTAAGCCCAATTTTAAACAAGGTAATGAAGTTTTTGATGCCAACGATCTTTCCTATAATTTTAAGTCGAAAAAAGGAATTATTCACGATATTGTTACCAAACAAGATGAAGAAGGGTATTTGCATGCCGAGAAAACCAAGCGCCAGGCAAATGGTGACATCTACCTTATAAACGGGAAATACACAACCTGCGATGCTCCGCATCCCCATTTTTACCTTGCTCTTACAAAAGGGATTAATATTCCTGGTAAACAAACTATTGCAGGGCCAGCCTATATTGTGATGGAAGATATTCCTTTACCTATTGGCATTCCTTTCGGTTTTTTCCCAAGTAAAAAGAACAGTACCTCAGGTGTTTTGCTCCCAACATACGGGGAAGAAGCACAAAGAGGTTTCTTTTTAAGGAACGGAGGTTATTATTTCGCAATAAACGACCATGTTGATGCCCGACTCACCGGTGATATTTATTCGAAAGGAACCTGGGGAGCAGCTCTGGCATCGAACTATCGCAAGCGGTATAAATTTGGTGGTAGTTTGAACCTGAGGTATTATGAGAATAAATTAGGTGATGAGGGGAAGGATAAATCGACTGATTTCTCTATTATTTGGAACCATGGACAGGAAGCTCAGGCAAATCCTTACAGAAGATTCTCCGCAAGTGTGAATTTTTCCAGCCAGAAATTTGATAGGGAACATAATTACCAAAATGCTCCCGCATACCTGAATAACCAGAAACAATCGAGCATTTCCTATAATCAAAGCTGGCCCAATAATAGTCCTGTAAACCTCTCGGTGAATTTACGCCATAGCCAGAACAGTCAGAATAAATCTGTTAGCTTGATGCTTCCTCAAGTTGCGTTTAATGTAAACCGTATTTATCTGTTCCGTAAAAAAGATGCGCCCAATGATAAATGGTGGAACGATATCTCCATCAGCTACACATCTAGCCTCGAAAACAAAATTACGGCACACGAAGATACCTTATTTAAACCTGAAACCTTTAAGAGAATGGAGAATGGATTTCGCCATTCCATTCCGTTTGGAACAAGTATCCGTATCTGGAAAAAAATTAATCTGAACCTGTCGCCTTCGCTTAATTATAATGGTATGGTTTACTCCAATTATATTAATAAAAACTTTGCTTCTACAATTATTGATGGCGATACTACGTATTATTTAAAAACCGATACTATTTCAAAATTTACATACGCGCAGGGTTTCGCACCATCGTTGTCGCTCTCTGCAAATCCCACCTGGTATGGAATGTTTAAATTTAAGAAGACTTCAAAAATTCAGGCTATACGCCATGTACTTCGTCCTTCGGTAGGTGTTTCCATGGTGCCAAGTTTAACAGGTCTCGCTCCTGATTATAACAGGACTTATACTGATACTGCTGGCAAAGTTCACACTTATTCAATTTACGAACGTAATATTTATGGAACTCCTTCATCGTCCAACACTAAGAGCGGATCGGTTACGCTTGGTTTATTTAACAATATCGAAATGAAGGTTAAATCGGACAAAGATACTGTGACCGGTGTGAGAAAGATTAAGATAATTGATAACCTCAATTTTAATACTTCTTACAATATTTTTGCTGACTCAATGGGATGGAGTCCAGTGTCAATGAGTGGTAATACAACTTTATTCGAAGGGTTGGCGCTTAATCTTTCGGGAACTTTTGATTT
Organism: Bacteroidota bacterium; assembly: GCA_023429135.1. GTDB lineage: Bacteria > Bacteroidota > Bacteroidia > Bacteroidales > JAAUTT01 > JAAUTT01. The sequence continues at coordinate 29,077 of JAEYWD010000005.1, forward strand.
ATACGCATACGAAAAATCGGTAAAGAATAATTTAATTACCTACCGCAGGATTAAAGATTTTGAATTCTCGAAAACAAAAAAACTGGCCCGGTTAACATCCATGTCGTTTTCTACGGGCTATAGGTTTCAGTCGGGGCAGGGGACTGAAAGTAAAAACAAAGACAATAAAGGACGCAAAAATGATGTTCGCAGCGATTACGATTATTTCAATATACCATGGAGCTTTAGTGTTGATTTCGACTTAACTTACAGTAAGCCGTACGATAAAGGTGAATTTATGCAGACATTCCGTTTCAATGGCGATTTTAGTCTGACTCCAAAATGGAAAGTGAATTTTTCATCGGGTTATGATGTAAAAGCAAATAAGTTTAGCTATACTACCATTGGAATTGACAGGGATTTGCATTGCTGGATGATGGCCTTTAACTGTTCACCTTTTGGAGAAACCAAATTTTATAGTTTTCAGATCAATGTTCGTTCATCGCTGCTGAAAGATATAAAATACGATAAGCGGAAGAGTATTTACGATTATGGGTATTAGTCGTAAGTGGTTAGTCGTAAGTAGTAAGACTGATACACTTGAAAACTAATGAGGAATAATTTAGGCATGGATTAGGATTGATAGTAAAATTTTATAAATTTGCGCCTGATTTCAATAAAGCGGAAGCGCATTGAAACACCGGCAAAAGGTTCCGTAGCTCAGTTGGATAGAGCAACAGCCTTCTAAGCTGTGGGTCCCGCGTTCGAATCGCGGCGGAATCACGAACCTCGCTAAAGGCGGGGTTTTTTGTTTTTATTTCTTTCCTTCCTTTCATTCAATCAAAGTTTAATTAAAAATTTTCCACGCCTATTGTTATTAAATAATTTATTTATCATATTTGTCCTACAAATAATACAAATATGATAAATGATTTAAAGCTCGATAATCGCACCAGTACACTGGTTGACAAAGTTGAAATATCCATTCTTGAATATATAAAGACAAAAAAGCTTGTTCCGGGCGATACATTGCCCAATGAAATGGTTTTGTCGACAGAGCTCGGTATTAGCCGCAATGTGCTGCGGGAAGCGCTTAGTCGTTTACGGATGCTGGGGATTGTGCAATCGCGCACCAAACGTGGGATTGTTATTCAGGAACCCTCGCTGCTTTCTGGATTTGAAAAGGTAATTGAACCTTATTTATTAAGCGAAAATGCAATTATCGATATGATGGGCATGCGCATTGCCCTGGAGATCGGGCTAACCGATTTTTTATTCCTGAATCTTGATAATAAAAAGATTGAAGACCTTGAAAAAATTGTTCGTTCTCAAGAGGCTCTAAAGTTTCAACTTACAGTTGAGCAGGAAACTGAATTTCATACAAAAATTTATGAAATAGCAGGTAATCAGTTTATTATTCAATTTCAAAAAATTATTCACCCGGTATTCCTTTTCGCCAAGTCGAATTACGAAAGTTATTTTGCGCCTGTTAACGAGCGGCTACTAAAGGAAGGGAAAATTATAACTCATCACAATTTATTTGATTGTATCAAGAAGAAGGATATGGAGGGTTATCGTAAAGCTATAAAAATGCATCTCCAGCCCTATTTCGAATTTATGTTTCATAAACACCAATAAAACTAAAATGCAGAAAATTGAAGGATTGATAGCTGCTCCTTTTACTCCGGTGGACGAGCGGGGAAATCTCAACCTAAATGTTATCGAGAGCTATGCGTCTAAACTAAGGACCGATGGGGTTAAAGGTGTCTTTATTTGCGGAACCACGGGCGAAGGCATGCTGATGACTCTTGAAGAACGGAAAGCTGTTGCTCAAAAATGGATTGAACAACAAACATCCGATTTCAAAGTAATAGTTCATGTGGGAACAACATCTTTTAAACAGTCGAAGGAACTGGCTGGTCACGCCCTGGAAGAAGGTGCTTATGCCACAGGGTGCATGGGGCCAATGTTCTTAAAACCATCGAGAACTGAAGATCTGGTGACTTATGTTGCCGAAGTTGCAGCCGGTGCTCCGGAATTGCCTTTCTACTACTATCACATACCCACTGTGTCGGAAGTATGGATTTCTATGCCCGATTTTCTTGAAAAAGCCCGGCTTGTAATCCCGAATCTTGCCGGAATTAAGTTTACCCACCGCAATATGATGGAGATGCTTCAATGCCTGAAATTGCACAGTGGTAAATGGGATATCCTGCATGGTTTCGATGAGGAACTGCTCTGTGGACTTAGTATGGGTGCCAAGGGTGCTGTTGGCAGTACCTATAATTATCTGGCGCCGCTTTACTTAAAAATAATGAATGCTTTTAAAAAGGGTAACCTGGATGAAGCCCGGGAATATCAATACCAATCGGTGCAGTTTATTGAAATTCTAATCCGTTATGGGGGAGGAGTGATCGGAGGAAAGCCGATTATGAAATTTGTGGGACTCGATTGCGGTGCCCTTCAGGCTCCGGCGCGGAACCTTTCTGCCGATGAATTAAAGAAATATGAAACCGAACTGAAAAATATCGGATTTTTTGATTGGATTAACTACTAAACTGAAAAACTATGCTTGCAGATAACACTTCCTAAAAACTACAAAAACAGCAACGAAAGGAAAAGGGGCCTGCGACTCCCCTTCTCCAAATCAAGCTATATGCCTAGTACTTCTCACTAAACACATTACAAAAATGGAAAAAAAATTTCGTATTCATAGCGGATGGAGGCGATCCATTTTCTGCTATTTTCTTTCAGCTATTTTGGGTTGCCTGTTTTTACCTACGCAGGCGCAGGTAAGCACAAATCTCATAAAAGGTAAAATTACTGATGAACAACTTCAGCCTCTTCCCGGTGTTAATATCGTTGTAAAAGGAACAACTTCGGGTACTGTCACAGATATTAACGGCGATTTCTCGGTTAATGCTGTTAAAGGGTCATCCCTGATATTTTCTTTCATCGGATATCAATCGCAGGAAGTTGCAATTGATAACCAAACCGAACTCAATATTACGCTTGCAACTGCAGCAACGGGTCTTGACGAGATTGTTGTTGTTGGTTACGGAACGCAATCGCGTCGTACTGTTACGTCGGCTATTACAAAGGTGGATGGCGATGTGCTGAAAAATATACCCATCAGCACAGTAGGAGAGGGGTTAAAAGGCAAAATTGCAGGGGCCCGCCTGTATACCGATAACAATACTCCGGGAGCCGATCCGATTATCCGTATCCGTGGAGGTTCCTCCATTAACAAAAGTAATGAACCGCTTATTTTGGTCGATGGCGTTGAAAGAGCTTTTTCCGGAATAAATCCTAACGACATTGAGTCCATTGAAGTTTTGAAAGATGCAGCTTCAACGGCTATTTACGGCTCCCGGGCATCCAACGGAGTAGTGCTTATAACTACTAAGAAGGGAAGCAAAAACCAGGCTCCTCGTATTACCTTCGAAGCAACTTATGCTCGCCAGGAGGCGGAATCGCTCATCGATTTTATGAATGCCGAAGATTACATACGCACAGTTCGTCCAGCAGTAGCTATTGGGCCGAAATCGAATTATAATTTTCAGTCGGGTTACTCAGCCAGTTCCGGAAACGACGAGAAATCGATATATACCACACGTTATCTGAAAGATGGTGAATCTATTCCTGCCGGATATAAATCGATGCCCGACCCGCTCGATCCTTCCAAAACTTTGATATTCCAGGACAACAGTTTTCAGGATCTTATTTACAGAAAGGCGCCCTGGCAGAATTATTATATTGGAATTGATGGCGGAAAGGAATCTATCCGGTATGCTGCCAGCATTGGCTATACCGATGATTTTGGTGTTGCAATTGCCACAGGATACGAACGGATAAGTACACATATCAATACCGATGTTAAAATCACAAATAAACTGACAGCCAACGCCGGTTTCGATTTTTCGAAAACTTTATCGGAGGAGTACGACAACCAGATGAATGTAATTGCGCGCGGTTTAGCCAGTCCTCCAACACAACGCGTTTATTACGACGACGGTACTCCTACTCCCGGTTACAATGCAACTTCGCCAAACCCCGTTTGGTACGATGCTACCCGCGATCAGTCGGAGAAGAATAACCGCCTCTCCATTTATGGGGGGTTAAACTATCAGATTGTTGATGGTTTGAAAGCAGATTTCCAGGTTTCTTCCTACAGTCACATCATGGAGTCAGAGTATTTTGAAAAGGCGCATGTTTTCAATGGTCTGCGACCCACCAATGCGAATTTTAATCATTTAACACGAACCAAAGCCGATGCCTATCTTTCGTATATGAAAACTTTCGTCAAATCGCACACCTTATCTGCTATGGCGGGTTATTCGTATCAGGTACGGAACACCAATTCTATGTATGCGGCAGTATCTGGAGCAAGTTCCGACAAGGTTCCGACGCTGACTGCCGGACCTACTAAAACTGCTGCAACAAGTAATTATGAGGAAGAAGTGCTGATTGGTTATTTTGGCCGGTTTTCCTACGATTTCAAAAGGAAATACATGTTAACTGCAACATTTCGCGAAGACGCTTCATCCCGTTTTTCGAAAGGACACCAATGGGGTTTCTTTCCCGGAGCATCTGTAGGATGGGTTATTTCAGAAGAACCTTTTATGAAAAATCTGTCGAAGCTCGACAATCTTAAATTTCGTGCCAGTTACGGCCAAACAGGAAACAATTCAATTGGACTTTACGATGCTATGGGGAAATATTCGTCGGATGCAAAATATTACGGAGCAGCCGGTGTAAGACCAACTTCAATGCCTAACCAGGAGCTTACCTGGGAAACTTCCACACAGCTCGATCTTGGCTTCGATCTAAGTCTTTTCAATAACCGTATTATGTTGAGCGGTGACTATTTCAATAAAATAACTGACGATCTTCTCTTTAGCAAAAGTTTGCCCAATACCTCAGGCTTCAGTTCGGTGCAGACCAATATAGGTAAAGTGCGTTTCCGTGGTTTCGATGTCGAATTAACTTCAGTTAACATCCGCAAGGAAAACTTCACCTGGGAATCTAAATTCACCCTAAGCTATGTTAAAAACATGGTGCTCAAATTACCTGATAACGGACGAGACAAAAACCGGATAGGAGGTATTACCATGCCCGATGGATCGGCTTATGGCGGAATAGCTGAAGGAGAACCTCTTTACAGATATTACGGATACATGGTGGAAGGAATACTGGAAACCGCAGAAGCTGCTGCTGCAGCCCGTTACGACAACAGCGCCAAAGGATATAGTCCCGATGACAAAAAGAGTATTAAGGGCCGCAAATATGTGGGCGATTATGAATGGATGGACAGGAACGGCGATGGAATCATTTCAAATATTGACCAGTATGAACTGGGTGTGACGGTGCCGCATACAACCGGGGGCTTAAGTAATAGTTTTTCGTATAAGAATTTCAGCTTGAATGTTTTTGTAGACTGGGCACTAGGCCATTTCATTAACGACAATGCTTTTATGCGTTATTTCATGAACACTTTTGCCAACAACTACACTCTGGTTGAAGAAGTTAAAGACTGTTGGAAACAACCTGGTGACAATACCAAATATGCCCGCTTTACTGCCAACGACCCCGATGATGGGAATGCCAATTTTTCAAGAACTTCCAATGTTTTTAACTATAAAGGCGATTATCTGGCTATTCGCGAGGTAAGCCTCCAATATGCCCTTGCGACAGAAAAGATGAAGAAATGGGGAATTCATGGGATTACTTTTACAATTGCCGGGAACAACCTGCATTATTTTACCGCTGTAAAGGGAATTAGTCCGGAGGTAGGAGCTTCTACTACCTACAGTTCTTCTTACTATAATTATCCTCCTATTCGTCGCTATTCGGCAGGTGTGAAACTTACTTTCTAATTCAATTTTAAAATTCTGAAATATGAAAATTAAAGCTTTTATATATATCTTTTTGGGATCGCTTGTATTTTCTGCTTGTCACGACGATTTGGATGTTGTGCAGAAAAGCGAGATCACCTCGAATTCGATGTGGACTAGTGAGAACGATGCTACAGCAGCTATGTACGGGATGTACAACCGTTTCCGGATTGCTTTTTCGCAGGGTTATATGTATTGGGGCGAGTACCGTACCGGATTATGGGGTGAAGGTCTCACCTCGCAATCGGAGCGCGATAATACTTACTTAAACCGCTTAAACAGCAGTCATGGTTATTCCAATTGGGACGAGATTTACACAACTATTAACAATTGCAATCTCATTCTGAAATATACTCCTGGGATTAAGTTTGTTAATGAAAACAATAAAAACAAAGTACTTGCAAACGCATATTTTGTCAGAGCTTTTTGTTATTACTGGATTGCCCGTATCTGGGGCGATGCTCCAATTCTGTTAAACGGGTTTGAATCGGATAAGCAGGATGATCTTTATCCTGTCCGTCAACCTGCCAAAGATGTTTATGCCCAGGTGGCTGCTGATATTGACGAAGCTTTGAGTAGAATGCCTGCAACAGTGACCGATCGTAATCTTGCATCCAAAGCCTCTATCAATATGTTGAAAGCCGATTATTACCTGTGGATGGCAAAAACGCGCAATGGCGGTCCCACTGCTTTACAGTCGGCCAAAACTGCTGTAAGCGAAGTTCTTGCATCCACCTCTCACTCTTTGCTTTCCGATTATGCTTCTATTTTTAAGAATGAACTCAATCAGGAAATAATTTTTGCCTGGAGCTATATAAAAGATGAGTATACAGGAGGTTATCCTTCGGATTACCTGGTTCCGGCTCAGTATACATCTGCAGCAACCATTGAAAATCCTGTGAAAGTTGGAAGTCATCAGCAGTGGTGTTTCTTTACATCAGCCTACAAGAGCTTTTTATCATCAGTCCCTTCTGATAAGCGCACCATTGTAAGTTTTCAAACGTTTTACGATGCTCCTAAAAAAGAAACTTTTCAGTGGATCAACAAATTTGCCGGAAAATGGGAAAACGGGACCCGGATTTTCGATTCCGACATCATCGTTTACCGGTATGCCGATGCTATTTTATTCAATGCCGAAATTGAAAATGCTCTGGGCAACACTGCAGTTGCCATTTCCGAACTCAACCGTGTCGCCAAAAGAGCTTATGGAGTTGATAATTTTTATGCTTCATCTTTAACCCAAGTAGAGGTAAATTCAAAAATTCTCGACGAAAGAATGAAAGAATTTGCAGCCGAAGGTAAGTTATGGTGGGATTTTATAAGGTTAGGTGAAGTATTCAATAAAGTACCCAGTTTAACGGGCCGGCAAAATGAAACCAATGTTTTGTTATGGCCTGTGAATGCTGCTTCGATTAATAGCAATCCGAATATTGTTCAGACTCCCGGATTCATATAATCAGCAAAATAATTGACCTGGCAATGCCAGATGGCTTGTCAGGTCCTTGTTAGATTAACTCAAGCTAAATTTATCTAAAATGAATGTTAAATTTATAATTCTAAACTAATTACCTGATATGGCACGATGGCTTAATTTTTTGGTTTTATTGTTCTTATGGGAGCAAGCTATTTCATGTTCCGGAGATAAGGATAATCTGGATATTGAGAATAAACCAGTTCAGGCAATCCTCTCCGTTTCAAGGGAAGAGATTCCGGTTTTAACCCGGAAAGAGGAAAACCATGTTCTTACCTTACAAATAAAGTTTAAAGAGCAGGCAAACTTTATCGTTCAAAAGATCGGTTTGAATCTGAAAGGAACTACAGAATTGTCCGATATCGAAAGTATAAAGGTTATGTATGCCATAAATCCTGCCAATCCACAATCAGTTCAGCCATATGGAAAGTTAATATCTCCGGCAAATACAGTTACTTTTACTGATAAGCTGAACATTAATGCTGCCGAAGCAACATTTCGTGTGGTGGTTAAACTGAAGGACAAGATTAATCTGCTAAACCGGCTCAATGTTAATTGTGATTATGTTGAGACCAGTGTCGGAAAATTCATACCTGAAGAAAAACCTTTTCCGGACGGTCTAAGAACGGGTGTTGCCCTTCGTCAGCTTGGAGATGATAATGTTGATACATATCGTATTCCCGGACTTACAACTACGAAAAACGGTACACTGCTGGCTGTTTATGATGTCAGACGCGAAAGCAGCCGCGATCTTCAGGGCGACATAGATATTGGTTTGAACCGCAGTACCGATGGCGGCGTAACATGGGAACCGTTGCGCATTGTGCTCGACAAAGGAACCTGGGGTGGCTTGCCTCAGAAATTCAATGGCGTAAGCGATGCGTGCATTCTGGTGGATGAGCGAAATAATGATATATATGTTGCCGGACTTTGGATGTATGGTGTATTGGATAAAAACGGCAATTGGATTGAAGGATTGTCCGAAACCTCCACTGAATGGGAGCACCAATGGCGAAATAAAGGTTCCCAGCCCGGATTTGGTGAAAAGCAAACCAGTCAGTTCCTCATCACAAAAAGTACCGACGATGGAAAAACCTGGTCGGAGCCTGTAAATATTACCCGTATGTGTAAAAAAGAAGACTGGTGGCTATGGGCTCCGGCTCCCGGTCATGGTATTACACTTACTGATGGAACACTTGTATTTCCGACTCAAGGGAGGGATTCAACAGGAAAGTCTTTTTCAAATATTACCTGGAGTAAGGATGGTGTAACCTGGAAAACAACTAATCCGGCTTTCTCTAACACTACAGAAAATATGGTTGTTGAACTGAGCGATGGATCGTTAATGATCAATGCCCGTCATAACGAAAACCGCAACAATCTTTCTTCTTCAAACGGCAGAGCTGTGGCTGTTACACGCAACCTTGGCGAAACGTGGACTGTTCATCCAACATCGCGGAATACGCTTATCGAACCTACCTGTATGGCTAGCATCCATAAACATGTTTATACCGAAAGTGGTAACCGGAAGTCGGTATTGGTATTTTCCAACCCTCATTCAAAGACTTCGAGGGATCATATGACAATTCAGTTAAGTACTGATGATGGAAATACCTGGCCTTGCAAGTTGCTGCTCGACGAAGGCAAAGGCCGGGGATATTCATGTATTACTTCCATCGACGAAAAAACGATTGGCATCTTATACGAAGGAAGTCAGGCCGACATGATTTTCCAGAAAATTCTCATCAGTGATATTTTTAAATCTAAGTAAATGGCTACTAAATTTAAATCGGTTTATCCTTGGTTTGTTGTGGCACTTTTATGGGTTGTTGCCCTGCTCAATTATATGGACAGGCAGATGCTTTCGACAATGAAAGTTGCCATGATGCGCGACATAAGCGAACTGGAGACTGCTGAAAATTTTGGCCGGCTAATGGCTGTCTTCCTGTGGATTTATGGTTTGATGAGCCCCTTTGCAGGTTTGATAGCCGACCGGATCAACCGGAAATGGCTCATCGTTTACAGTTTGGCAGTTTGGTCGGCAATTACCTGTTTGATGGGGTATGCCACATCGTTCGATCAGCTTTATTTTTTAAGAGGAGCAATGGGTGTCAGTGAAGCACTTTATATACCTGCAGGATTATCACTTATTGCCGATTATCATAAAGGAAATACACGATCTCTGGCTGTTGGAATACACATGACAGGCATATATTTCGGGCAGGCTCTGGGAGGATTTGGTGCCACTGCAGCTCACCATTGGTCGTGGCAGTACGCCTTTCAGTTATTTGGGTTTGTTGGCCTGGGATATTGTATTTTACTGATTTTCTTCCTAAAAGAAAGCAGAGAAGAGATAAAGCCGGCAAATGACAATTATTCGTTCAGGAAGGGTATCGTTTCAATAAAAAATAGTCTGGGATTACTTCTGGGAACCATAAGTTTTTGGGTCATACTTTTTTACTTTGCAGCTCCAAGTTTCCCTGGATGGGCAGTTAAAAACTGGATTCCAACGCTTTTCTCCCAAAATCTGAATATCGAAATGTCGGTTGCAGGACCTTTATCAACAATCACCATAGCTGGATCCTCGTTGCTGGGGGTACTATTTGGCGGAGTACTTGCTGACAAATGGACTTCCAGGAATTTACGAGGACGCATCTTTACCGGTGCAATCGGTCTGTTTCTTACAATACCGGCATTGTTAATTTTTGGGTTCGGCAATGGACTTGCATTAATTGTTACAGGAGGAATTTTATTCGGTTTTGGTTTTGGAATGTTCGATGCCAATAACATGCCCATTCTTTGCCAGTTTGTGTCCTCTCGATATCGGGCGGCTGGTTACGGACTGTTGAATATGGCAGGAATCAGTGCCGGAGCTTTGATAACAAAATTTTTAGGTAAATCGATGGATGATGGCAATCTTGGCCGGGACATGGCCCTGCTTGCAATTCCAGTAATTATTGCTATTATTTTACAACTTACCATGTTAAAACCAGAAACTTCAGACAAGATATGAGTGCAGATTTTTAATATCCTTAATTTTATCATGTTCCAGTATATATAACTGTATAAATTTGTAGGTGATATGTTAAACCACACCCTTAAACATCACTTATGAACCTTACACGATATGTAACTGCATTTCTGCTCTTTATCCTTTTAGGTAATGCTTATGCACAGGAAAATCTTACCATAGAGAAAATATTCTCAGGCGATCTTTTGGGAACAAAAGGCATGCGCGGAGTTCGCTGGCAGAAGGATAATACAGGTTACACCACTCTTGAAGCCTCTGCCGATAAAAAAGGCAGAAACATCGTTTTTAACGACGCCTTAACAGGCGAGAAAAAGACACTTGTAGATGCGTCAATACTCACGCCTGCCGGATCGGACAAACCGTTGTCGATATACGATTACTTCTGGAGCGACGATAATTCCAAACTGCTTGTGTTTACAAATACCCGCCGGGTTTGGCGGTATAACACCAAAGGCGATTACTGGGTCCTCGATCTGAAAACAAAAAAACTTCAGCAGCTTGGCAAATCGTTGCCCGAAGCAACGCTTATGTTCGCCAAGTTCTCGCCCGATGCAGGCAAAGTAGCTTATGTTTCGCAACTCAACATCTATGTTGAAGATCTTGCTACCGGAAAGATTAACCAGCTTACCTTTGATGGCGGAGATAATATCATCAACGGCACTTTCGACTGGGTTTACGAGGAAGAGCTCGATTGCCGCGATGGATTCCGCTGGAGTCCTGATGGATCAACAATAGCTTATTGGCAGAGCGATACAAAAGGTACGGGCGTTTTCTCTATTATCAATAATCTCGATTCCATTTATCCTGAAATCATTAAAATACCTTATCCTAAAGTGGGAACACCCAACTCGGCTGTAAAAGCGGGAGTTGTTTCGGTGAATGGCGGAGATACCAGGTGGTTCAATATTCCAGGCGATCCGCGTAATAATTATCTTCCCCGCATGGAATTCATACCTAATTCAAGTGAGTTAATGATTCAGCAGCTTAACCGGCTTCAGAATACCAACACCGTATGGATTGGAAATACTAAAACGATGGAGCTGAAGACCATTCTTACAGATAGCGATAAAGCCTGGGTGGATATTCACGACGATATTTACTGGCTGAAAAACAACCTGAATTTTACCTGGGTAAGCGAGCGCGACGGTTGGCGTCACTTGTATGCGGTTTCGCGCGACGGTAAAAATATTTCGCTCATCACCAAAGGAAACTTCGATGTTGTAAATGTGAGCCGTATTGACGAAAAAGGCGGTTTTGTTTACTATATAGCGACTCCGGTTAATTACACTCAGCGATATCTCTTCAGGAGCCGTCTCGATGGGAAAGGAGAAGCGCAGAAAGTAAGCCCTGTTTCGCAGGAAGGTACGCACAGGTATAATATTTCACCCAATGCAAAATATGCAATCCATACTTTCGAGAATCATCAGAATCCTCCGTCGTACACTATGATTACTTTGCCTGATCACAAGCTAATACGGGCATTTGAAACCAACCAGGCTGCAAAGGAAAAATATGCAAGTCTGAAATTAAGACCTAAAGAGTTTTTCAGAGTCGACATTGGTGATGTTGTGCTGGATGCATGGATGATAAAGCCTGCAAATTTCGATTCTACAAAGAAGTACCCTGTAATTTTCAATATTTATGGTGAGCCTGCCGGATCCACAGTACAGGATACCTGGGGCGGAGGAAGCCTGTGGGATCAATATCTTGCGCAGCAGGGATACATTGTGATGAGTTTGGATAACCGCGGAACTAATGTTCCCCGTGGTCGCGACTGGCGAAAAAGCATTTATGGCGATATTGGAACTGTGGTTTCGAAGGATCAGGCTGCCGCTGCCGTTGCAATAGGGAAGAAGTTCGGTTTTGTGGATTCTTCAAGGATTGGAATCTGGGGCTGGAGTGGAGGCGGTTCTACTACTCTGAGTTGTATGTTCCGCTATCCTGAAGTTTATAAAACCGGTATTGCCGTGGCTTTTGTATCGGATTTCCGCTTGTACGACAATATCTATCAGGAACGCTACATGGGTTTGCCTACATCGAATGCAGAAGGGTATAAAAAAGGATCGGCCATTACTTATGCCGGAAATCTAAAGGGAAACCTGATGCTTATTCATGGTACCGGCGACGATAATGTGCATTACCAGAGCTGTGAACGTTTAGTGAATGAGCTGATTAAACAGAACAAATTATTCAGTATGCTGGCATACCCTATGCGCTCCCATGGTATTTACGAACGAGAAAATACAACATTACATTTATACAGAAGTATGGCCGATTACTGGCTGAAGAATCTTCCTGCTGGTGGACGATAAAGTCAAATAAGAAAAGGACGACCCGATTTACCGGGTCGTCCTTTTTTTTATGGTTATATTTTATAGACTATTTAAGAGGCAATCGATGTAGCCACTGACAAATGAGGAACTTCCAGTTCTGCATGACGAACCAGTTCGGCATTGTATCCATCCATCAGTTCATTTACAACCTCTTCAACCGATTGGATTTTAGTAGCACGGTAAGCATTGCTTCCGCAGAAAGCGAAACCTTCACTCATAATTCCTTTTGAAGCGCTGTATAAGGCTTGCGCAATACAGTAAGGGGCTTCCTTGTAATTACAGGAGCTCAGGCAATTCCAACCACATTTAAAGGGTTTGGTTTTACCTGCATATATTTGGTCTACAAAATCGTTTCTTACTACTCTGCCAGGCAAACCTACCGGACTGTTGATAATTACAATATCGTCGGCGCTGTTGCAGCTCAGATAACTGTTCTTAAATGCAATATCAGCATCACATTCATGGGTGGTTACAAACCGTGTACCTAGCTTTACAGCTTTGGCACCAGCCTGCATTATATCAAACATATCCTTTCCTGTGTAAATTCCTCCGGCAGCAATTACGGGAATTTCGGGATCGAAAACGGCAACTTCGCGAACTGTTTCTTCAACAAGTTTTTTAAGCGGAACTACATCTCCTGTAACTTCTTCTCTTTTAAAACCGAGGTGGCCACCGGCGAGAGGACCTTCAACCACTACAGCATCGGGAATGCGGTTATATTTTTTAGCCCACGATTGAAAAATAAGTCTGGCTGCCTTGGCTGACGATACTTTTATCGCAAGTTTGGTCCTGAAATTTGTCATTCCTGCTTCAGCAAGCATACCAGGTATACGAATAGGTAATCCGGCGCCCATAATGATCATATCGATATCTTCTTCAATGGCGAGTTTAATCAGGTCCTCGTGATCGGTCAAGGCCATCATGATATTCACACCCAAAACCCCGTTGGTAAGACTTTTTGCTCTTCTTATTTCTTTTTGTAAGGCAATTTTATTGGCTTTTCGGGAGTTTCTTTCTGTTCCGAGTTCCTGTTCTTTCATTCCTATAGCAGCCGCAGAAATAACGCCAATGCCGCCGCTGTTTGCTACTGCAGATGCCAGACCCGATAAAGAAATTCCAACACCCATTCCTCCCTGTACAATAGGTAATCTTACTTGTAAATCGCCAATTTTAAAACCTTCCATGACTTTGTTATTAATTTGAAACAAAGCTAAGCTCTCGAACCCCAGATTTAAAATTTTAGGTTTTAAAGTGGCCGGATAAGGGTTTATTTGTTGATTTAGGGGCGAAAATCTAAGTTTTAGGGGTGAAATGCTTCGTTTATTCAAAAGGGATTTTGCCAATAAGTTGCGAATGGAATATCAGATCATTTCCTTTAGTTTCCCTACAAAATTGCGTGATACAGGAATTGTGTAACTGTTATTTTCGAAGAATAATTTGTATCCCTGCGAATTACCTTCAATCTTATCGATGAAGTTTATGTTTACAATATATGAGCGATGACATTTGAGTATAAACTTATACTCAGCAATAACTTCTTCCGCAGCAGCCATACTGCATCGTACCATCTGGTTTTTGATATCGTTGGCTTCTTTCCAGAAAACTTCAATATAATTGTTGGCAGAGCGGATAAAGAGCAGTGAATTCACTTTAATGGCAAGGCTGTCCTTCTGATAAGTTGAATTGAAATAAAGCATCTTCTCCTGAATGGATTTATGCTCTTTAAGTTTCTTATTTAATTCATCGGCCATTTTAAGGTGAATGCGGAGGATTCTATTATGATTTATGATAATTAAAGATGTAATGGGAATCACAGCTACCAGAATCAACATTACAATCACCTGAAAATTAATTTTCATTACTCCCATTGTGTTGTTGAGCAGGAACAAACCAGTGAGCATGGTAAACAGAATCCAGGTATACCATAGAATTTCCTTTTTAATATTCCATTCGCCGGAGGTGAAAATTTTTGGAAACAGGCTTGGAATAATTAATAAATTAAAGCTTAAAGCCAGAAATGTGACCACAGTAAATCCGGTAATCAGATAATACCTTTCTTTTAAAGGAAGGGAATTGATTCCATAAGGCTGAAAAAGAAACAAAAATGCGAAAACACCAATGCTGATAAAAAAGCTGATTTGTGTATTATATTTTAAATCGTCGTTAAAAGGATACAGCTTGTTAAATATATTCGACATGTTTTTATATTACTGTGAAATATTATTAAAGTCAACAGGATTATGAGATTCTCATTTTCCCTCTAAGGTTCACCCCAAAACTAATACAAAAATAATTCGAATCATCGCACCAGCGTTTAGTTTTCGCGTGCGACCACACAGATATCTTAGTTTTATTCCCTTACAATTTTAACATTAATTGCATTTGAGCCCTTATGAGTCTTAGTTATTTCAAAGGATACTTTGTTATTCTCCTGGATTGGCTCTGTAAGTCCGTTAATATGGACAAAAACATCTTCTTTGGTTTTGCTGTCCTTTATAAAGCCAAATCCTTTTGAATTATTGAAGAATGTGACGATTCCTTCACGTATTGGTGATTCAGGCTCGGTTTCGACATATTTTGGGACACTGATAGCAATGTCTTCAGCATTTATTTTTTTGCGCAAAGCAGGGTCTGGAGGGGTAGATGTTATATTGCCGTATTCATCAACATACGCAATCATTTCGTCGAGATTGTTACCATCCCGGCTTTCTTTTCTGTCTAGTTTTTTCTTTTCTTTTTCTTGCCTTTTCTTTTCTTTTTTTAATTGCATTTCTCTTTTACCCATTGTTTCACGTGATCTACCCATAGTGTTTTTTTAATGATTAATAATGAAATCAACCGATTCCGTGAGTTTTTAGCCGAAGCCAAAATGTTTCGCAAAGGGTAGATTTTGGATGCAAAGGTATGTTATTTTAAAGAGTTTAGGCGATTAACATGAATAATTAACCCAAATAAAAATAATTCGAACGGTAATAACCTTCAATTATAGTGTAAATTAACCAGTTAATGACTCATTTCAAATTAACCATTTCAATTGGATTAATCCATGTATCAAAATCTTCGGGTGTTACCAGGTTAAGTTCCGAAGCAGCTTCGCGTAATGTTTTATCCTCAAGGT
The DNA here is from genome assembly GCA_023429135.1 of Bacteroidota bacterium. Classification (GTDB taxonomy): domain Bacteria; phylum Bacteroidota; class Bacteroidia; order Bacteroidales; family JAAUTT01; genus JAAUTT01. Next base: position 44,903 of record JAEYWD010000005.1, read on the forward strand.
GAGCTTTACGGGCTATTTTGCTTGCATTTTCGTAGCCAATATGTGTGTTTAATGCAGTAACCAGCATCAACGAATTTTCCAAATGTTTTTTTATTGTACTGTAATTAGGCTCAATGCCTGTTGCGCAATTCAGGTTGAAGGAGTTACATGCATCGCCAAGCAAACGGGCGCTCTGAAGTACATTGGCGGCAATCACCGGTGCGAATACATTCAACTCGAAATGGCCGTTAGCTCCTCCAATGCTTACTGCAACGTCGTTACCCATTACCTGGGCACAAACCATCGTGAGAGCCTCGGGTTGCGTTGGGTTAACCTTGCCGGGCATGATGGATGAACCAGGTTCATTCTCGGGAATCAGAATCTCACCAATGCCGCATCGGGGGCCTGAACTTAACATGCGAATGTCGTTCCCGATTTTCATAAGTGAAACAGCCGCCCTTTTCAGCGCTCCACTTAATTCCACCATGGCATCGTGCGATGCAAGCGGTTCAAATTTATTTGGAGCTGTTATAAACGGGAAACCGGTTATTTCGGAAATTTTTTGGGCAACAAGTTCAGCATAGCCCGGAGGAGTATTCAATCCCGTTCCTACAGCCGAACCTCCCAGAGCAAGCTCGCTAACCATTTTCAGGGAGTTATGAATGACTTTTAACGCATTATCCAGTTGTTGAACATAGCCCGATAGTTCCTGGCCCAGCGTAAGCGGTACCGCATCCATAAAATGCGTGCGACCAATTTTTACAACATTCATGTATTCCTTCGATTTTTTATCGAGCGTGTTGCGTAAGTTCCGAATTCCTGAAATGGTTACGTCGTTAACGAGTTTATAAGCTGCAATGTGCATCGCAGTGGGGAAGGTGTCGTTAGATGATTGCGATTTGTTAACGTCGTCGTTTGGGTGAAGTAATTTATGTGGATTGTTCAGGTCGCCTCCTGTTAAAACATGTGCGCGGTTGACAATCACTTCGTTTACATTCATATTTGTTTGCGTTCCCGAACCCGTTTGCCATATAACAAGCGGAAAATGTTCATTTAGCTTACCTGCCTGAATCTCGTCGCAAACAGCGGCAATAAGTACTTTTTTTTCGTTGCTCAGAATGCCAAGATCGTAGTTGGCAAGAGCTGCCGCTTTTTTAACAATGGCAAATGCTTTGATGATCTCAAGAGGCATGCTGGCTTCAGGCCCTATTTTGAAGTTGCTTCTGGACCGTTCGGTTTGTGCTCCCCAGTATTTATCGGCGGGGACTTTTACCTCGCCGAGTGAATCGTGTTCTATCCTGTATTCCATAGCGGTTGGTATTAGAGTAGTTGTAATTTAGAGTTTTTCCCAAAGGCTGCAACAAAAATCTCTGTTGATGTCGTAAAAGTTTTCGAGTACGGTAAATCCCGAATAACAAGCCAGGCGCTCTATCTTTCCGGGAGTATACTTGCGCGAAATTTCGGTAAGAATAGGTTCCCAGGCTCCAAAATGAATTGTATTTCCGGCAATGATCACTTTATGGGAAGTTTTACTGATCAGGTAACTTTCGGCCTGTTGTAAAACCGGATTATAAAGTGGAAAATGAATGAAATTACCCACATTGAAGTTTGCCTGTAATTCCATATTTATTCTTAACAACAGGTTGAAATTGAATTCTGAAGTTACTCCCCGTGCATCATTGTATGCTGCCAGAATTCTGTTGGGGTCTTTTACAAGGTCCACCCCAAGCAAAAAATAATCGCCCTTTTGCAATTCGGCGGTAAACTTCTGCATAATGGCTGTTGTTTCGCTCTCGTTGAAATTCCCCAGATTCGAACCAAGGAACAGCATTAATTTTTTGTTCTGGTCCGTAGGAAATTTACCATCAAGATTAAAATAATCGGCAATAATGGGTTCGCATTTCAGGTGAGGATACGACTTAATTAATGAATCGCATAAGATATTCATTACGTTGGGCGAAATGTCGATAGGATTGTAAATCACATCGAAACTCTTTTTCATAGCCGACTCCAGCAGTATTTTTGTTTTGAATCCATCGCCTGCACCAGGTTCAATAATTCTTATTCCTTCTTTAATCTGCAAACGTGCAAGAATATCAACGCTATGGGTTTGTAATATTTCATATTCGGCACAGGTTAAATAATACTCGGGCTGAGCCATGATATAATGAAAAAGCTTATCGCCATTTTCATCATAAAAATATTTTGACGATAATTTTTTCGGATCGGAAGCTAGTCCTTCCAAAACATCCTTTAAAAAAGAGTCCTTAACGTTCATTCATCGATATTTTTAGCCAATCGTATTCCAGTGAACTGCCACCTCAGGTGCGTATGAAAAAAATTGCGGTAACTCAGGCGTATATGATTCTCCGGAGTTGCGCAGGAGCCTCCGCGAAGAACCATCTGGTTAACCATAAACTTACCGTTATATTCACCAACATCGCCTTCCCAGGGTTTAAAACCGGGATAGGGCAGATAGCTGCTGTTTGTCCATTCCCATACCTGACCCAGAAAGGCAGTGTTTTCCGGCGTATTACCAATGGGGTGAAATTTTTTGTGATTCAGGAGATTGTTGAAAGAATCGTTTTTCCCATAGAGGGTTGCAGCAACTTCCCATTCCTGTTCGGTTGGCAGGCGAAAGCCCCGCCAGCGGGCAAAAGCATCGGCTTCATAAAAAGATACATGGGTAAGTATTTCGTGTTCATCAACTTTACGGAAGCCCGACAAGGTATAGATGTACCACGTATCGTCAATTTTATCCCAATACAAAGGGGCTTTGATATGATTGCTTACTACCCAGTCCCATCCTTCATGGAGCCAGTATTTCCATTGCTGATAACCACCGTCTTTTATAAATTCGAGGTATTCGCCTGTTACTACTGGATGAGAACTTATTTCGAAGCCCGCCAGAAATATTTTGTGCCGGGGAGCTTCATTATCGTAATGAAAAGCGTTTCCGTCATAGCCTATCTCGAATAATCCTTCTTCCACAGGTAGCCATCTGGCTGCTGAGGCGTGATTTGAAGTTTCATACTTCAAGTCAAAAGAAGGGAACATAGGGCTGCGGCTCCAGATATTTTTCAAATCAGTGATTAATAATTCCTGATGCTGCTGCTCGTGCTGGATTCCCAGCTCTGTCAGCATTGTTAACTCTTCATTTGGATGGTTGGAAGTTAAAAGGTCGTACATTTCCGATTCAATCGCTTTGCGGTACTCAAGAACTTCACTTAAAAGAGGGCGGGGATGATAACCTCTTTTGTTACGCTGCTCCCGGGTACCCTGACTTTGGTAATAACTGTTAAAAAGGTAATCGAACGAGGGATGATATGGTTTATAGTTTTTAATATATTTCTTAAGTATAAAGTTCTCGAAGAACCAGGTTGTATGCGCCAGATGCCATTTGGGAGGACTCACATCCATATCGGTTTGAACCACACTATCTTCAGGGTGCAGGTTTTTTGCCAGGTTGGATGTGAGATCTCTAACAGCTTTAAATCGTTCACTGATGTTTAAATTCATTTTGAAGTGGATTAATATTATTCCAGAATCTGAACACCTTTCCAGAAGGCTATTCTCCCTTTGATAATTTCGGCCTGTTCGCTCGGATCGGGATAACACCAGGCTGCATCGTGATTTTCGTTTCCATCCACCACTATTGAATAATATGAAGCAACACCTTTCCACGGACAGGTTGTATGGGTGTTGCTTTTCTCGAGGAACTCGTTGTTAACAGATTCCAAAGGGAAATAGCAATTATTTTCTATTGTTACTATATCGTTGCTTTCAGCAATTGTTTTTCCATTCCACACAGCTTTCATATATATCGGTTTTAATTCAACTTAGATTTTATAAATTACCTTCCAGAATATCCGGAAAATTGAGAATGAGGTTCTGATAATTTCAACAAATTAGTGTATATATTGTTTTTACTTCACAGAACTGTGACTTACCGTGTTTGTTGAACAAAAAAATTATGTTTATGGCAATTCAAAAAGTGTGGCTCGACGAAAGAGACAATGAATGTATTTCTTGTGGCGCTTGTGAATCAGTTTGCCCGGAAGTGTTTGAAGTTCCTGATAAAATGATTGTAAAAGATGGCGTGGATTTCAATGCCTATGAATCGGAAATTATTGAAGCGGCCGATAGTTGTCCTACCCAGGTAATTGCTTACGAAAAGAGTTAAAGCGCTGGTCGGCAATTTGGGTAAGCAGAACTGCCGACATCTTTCTTCATCCTTAATACCTATCATCCTAAGGCTGACGCGCATTTGTAACGCGTGCCAACCAAAAACTATCATCCTCCAACACTAATCGATATTTCTTTTTTTGGAGGTTCGGGTTTTGGTACAAAATGATCCGCAACGGGGTCTTCGTCGTATTTACTTTGATAGCGGGCATAATCGTCCTCAAATTCACCTTCGAGAATTACGAATGGTTCGGTATAGGCGTTGTGGGGATTATAACCTATCACTCCTTTTATTTCCCAGCCACTATTTACCATTTCCTCGAGTTGACTTTTCAGCACTTGCGAATTTGTTGCCGGAAGTATTTCAATTCTCTTTGCCATAATCTGGGTAATTTAATTCAACAATAAACTCCTCTGTTATATTAACAAACTCCTATGCAGTGTTGTTTCTATTACAATAGTAATCGCTAAAAAAAATGAAGCTATGGTAATTGAATTGAAGGAGTTAAAATATGCGGAATTAACCCAATCGAAGTGTAAACCTTGCGAAGCTGGTGTTCCTCCGCTTAATTCGGAGCAATTACAAAAGTATCGTGAGGACCCTGTATTTAACTGGGAAATTGTAGAAGAGAAAAAAATTGTGAAGGATTATAAATTCGAAAGCTATGCTAAAACCATTGAGTTTGTTAACAAAGTTGCCTATCTAGCTGAGGATGAAGGGCACCATCCTGTGATGCATGTTTATTTCAATAAGGTTTCGATAGAGTTATGGACACATGCTATTGACGGCTTATCGGAAAACGATTTTATTTTAGCTGCCAAAATTGATGAGATTCACGTTTGATTCCATACTTGTGGGAGACGAACTTCCCGAAAGAACTATCTTCTTCGATTCTACATGTAACCTTTGTTCACGTTCAGTTGATTTTATCCGGCGAAACCAGCGACATACCTTCGGCTTTGTGCCGCTGCATGTTTCGGAATTCAGAAATGAAGAATCCGCAAGTTTGATTTATCTCGAAAAAGGTAAATATTACCGACGGTCGGACGCTGTGCTGAGAATTGCCCGGCATTTAAGGTGGCCATTTTCGTGGATATATTTTTTAATTGTTATTCCAAGGTTTATACGCGATTGGGCTTATAATATTGTTGCCCGCCACCGTTACAAGTGGTTCGGACGGTGCGAAACATGCCATATCCATG
>JAEYWD010000010.1 GCA_023429135.1 Bacteroidota bacterium
AAAAGCTTTTACCGGGGGAGATCTGTATCTAGTTTCGTTCTACTAGGCATACAGAAGTCAGCAGATGCCATAGTAGGCGAGGCATTGTCCGTTCATGGCATGAACCGAAGACAGTCTGTGGCGCACGAGCGAACTGTGTTAGCTAAGCTGTCCGACAACAGAGGTGACGCTGAAGGGCTGAACCGAGCATCGTTCCAATACATACTGGAGGTTTAAATGTTAGAGTTTACTAGCCACTTGTAAAAGGAACAAAGGCAAACTGGTGAAAAGAGCAGTATTGCTGATATGTGAGGAACCGCCGTATACGAGACCCGTACGTACGGTGGTGTGAGAGGTGCTCCGGTAGCTATTGGGCTATCGGCCATCTACTCGATTATGTGCCGTATTTTTTTCAAAAGGGCAAATCTTCTTTACCTTCTATTTCTCTTTTACCGACACTTTTGCTATCATTTATCTCATTGAACAAATGACTAATTGTATCATCCACTTTGTAAAATTCTCGTTTCGCAGAATTGTGCAATTCAACAAGTAAGTCATAATCGGCATCCCCTTTCTCAGCTAAGAAATTATCAATTCTGTCCCCATAAACATTATAAATTCCGAAATCAACTGATTCCGTCCCATTTTCATTCCAACAATCTGTAGTAACAGCCCCTTTTTCGAGAGACAGCTTAAACTCATTGGGTCTAGATGTCTTCCCCCAAATAGCCTTTTTTGATGCTGTTTTAGCAATCAAAGCCTTAATAAGATCTTTAATGTTATTTGGTATCATATTTTTAAAGATTTTAATTTCAATTCAAATTTTGTTAAATAAGTTGATAATTCTTCGAGATTCTTTACAATCTTAAAATAATCAACTCTACGCTTTGGATTAATCAAATTGTCATTTATAGAATTTAAATCAATTCCAAAATCAATCACTAACTGAATATAGTTGTCATTATTTGTCAGCTCATTCAGTTGTTGATCATTATTAAAATGCAACAGCATGTATTTTAAATCCAAAGTCCTTAAATGAGCTAATTCAATTTTGTTGTCTCGAATGAATTGTTGTATTTCTTGGTTTGTTTTAATTGCTTTTGATATCTCTGATAAAGAGTTTAATTGATTTACTTTTTGAAGAGTCGAACTTATCTTGTTTGCCATTGCAATAGACTCCTTTTTTAAGGCAATGATATTTATATACGCTATTGCCAATCCAATTAATGAACATATCGTACCAATTACAGTTGCATAATTTGGTAAAGTCTTGTCAGAGTCTTTAAAAAAATAAATTGCAAGAATAATCCCAACTATTCCAAAGACAGTAATAATTAAAGTATTTCTTTTTACCTCTGTCATATTATAATAATTTCAATCTATCAGGCATTTTAATATGGCACATAACGGTCGGCGGTATGGCCAGTAAGGGATTGCGGGCGATTTCTTGTCAAGTTACACGAAACATTGAAGCGGACTGCAAGCCTTCGCGTACCACTGAAACCCTTATTGGCTATACCGCTTGTTAGCTGCTGCCTTTATTTATTTTATCCATTTTCTTTCCAATATTATCAATAGATTTCGAAATTGACGATATTAGTTCAGGGAGAAAATTTAAGTTACAAATTATAATCTCGTCAAAATAGGAATGACCTTTTCCTCGCTTCAAAGAATTCATTAATTGTTCTGTTTTATAAATTCTTAAACTGGCATCTTCATTTTTAACCCCATCAATACTAGTAATCATCAATGATTGCAAATCATTATAATATTCAAATCTCTCCTCCGTATCTTCTTCCGGAAAATCCTTAAATAGATTTTTACAATGCTTTTCAAAACTTGGATATAAATCAGTCCTAAAAATCAAAAATGGGACATCTCTAGAAATATTCTCGAGTGTCTCTGCATTTTTTACGGCCTCAATAGAAAAATCCTTATTAAGTATCTTTAAATCCGCAGTTGTTACAAGTATTGAGCAATATGCATAAGGTTGAACATCCTCAAGAGCATTTTCAAGACTATTGCCAATCATTCTCGCCAATACAACTGGCATTGCAAAAATCAACTGGCTTACTCCATGATGAATTCCAGTATCATGAACCTCTCCATTAGAAATATTTATTTCAACGCCCTTATTGCTTATATCTTTAATTTTAAAAGATTTATCCCATGTATTGAGCCTAAATTCCGAGAATTCGTCAATATAGTGAATAATTCGTCGTCCTTCACTTTCAATTTCATCATCATGTAATAAATTTGGTAAGAAAGCCCATTTTACATCCGGATTTCGGTATTTACACTCAATCAATAACTCTATTTCTAAATCGCATTTACTTGAATCATTAAATGGAGAAAATCCCATTGCAGATAAATCAATAGAAAATTCTTTCTCTTCTTTATCGTCTAATCTTTGGTATGTAAAGTCAAAATCAACATAATAATTCTCTTCTTTTAGAATTCTTCCAACCTCATATTCCAAAGGTATGCTCGAAGACAATAGTCTATCTTTCCATTTATTGCTCATTTTCGTTTTTTTTAAAGGTTGCAGCTAACGACTCAATAAACACCACTATTACGCTTATTGTTATTATACCCCCTGTGGGGGTGGCCTCTCAATACCCCGAAAGAACTGGAAAATATAAAATTTTTATATTTTTGGTTCTGCCAGTTGATTGTTGTGTTTATTGGTGTTAGCATTTTTATTTCCGGTTTTGTATTGCCCAATTTACAATTTTTCCTTT
>JAEYWD010000036.1 GCA_023429135.1 Bacteroidota bacterium
TTGAGCAGGTAATCGGGAAGCTTCTCGTCGATACGTTGCTTCAGGTCCTTCCAAAGGTTATTCTGAAACTTTTGAATGGTACGCGAAGTTATAAAATTGCTCTTAAGCTTTTCCGTGGTGTTGTAAAATGGCTGCAGCGAAGCATTTATCTGACCTTCCATTTTATCCACAGCTTCAATATCGGGGTGGATAATATTGAGCGAACCATTGTACACATTCGGTTTCCCGAGAATAATGTATTCCTTGCCGGGTTCGTAGTTCTCGAGCACAAACTTCAGTCCCTGAAAAAAAACAAGATCGATGATGCCTGTGCCATCGGTAAATTTAGCAATCAATCGTTCCTTCGGCTTTTTCCCTTCTTTGGTATAACGGGTTATTTTTCCCCGAACCTGGATGTTGGGCAGCGACGGATCAATTTCTTTGATGGTGTAAAACCTTGTGCGATCGATATATTTATAGGGAAAAAAATACAAAAGATCTTCAACCGTATATATATTCAGCTCTTTGTTGAATAATTCGGCGCGTTTGGGACCAACACCCGGAAGAAATTTTATATCTTGTTCCAAATATTTGTTCATCTGTTCCTTCGTTAAATAATATGATACACCGAAGGTTAATTGCCAAAGGTATAAAATACTATCTTACATTACCGCACAATACAGGGCATGGAATCCATTCTCCCTTTTTGTTCAGGTTGATAAATGAGGTTTTTTCCAAAGATATAGACTATGATGTCTTTCGCAAAATAGAAAATTACCGACAGCAACTGATTTGGAGTAATGAAAAGTTGCTGGTTTCTGAATTGGGAGCCCGCAGTTCAAGCCGTTCAGGCTATAAAAAGATAAAAAATATCGCTCAAAAAGAATCGACTCCTCATCATTACGGCAGATTGCTTTATAATCTTGCCAGGGAATTTGAACCTGAAAATATGCTGGAGTTAGGAACCTGTCTGGGAATAGGAACCCTGTATCTTGCCTTGGGAAATCCTTCCGGAAAAGTTTTTTCTATTGAAGGATCGGCTGAAAAGGCGAGTTTGGCATCATCTATGTTGCAAAAGGAAGCTCCGAATACTGAAATTTTTATTGGTAATTTCGATGAGCAATTGCCAAAGGTATTGCAGGCAGCCGGCAAGATCGACTTAGCTTTTATTGACGGAAACCACAAAAAGGAATCAACTTTGAAATATTTTAATGATATTCTGGAATATAGTCATGATAATACCGTTTTTGTTTTCGACGATATCAACTGGTCGCCCGGAATGATGGAAGCATGGCACGAAATTCAGAATTACCCGAAAACCCGAGTGTGCCTTGATTTATTCCGTATGGGCATTGTTTTATTAAGCCCAAAACTTCAAAAAGAAAATTTTACAATATTTTACTAGTATATTTGTTTAAAAAAGGGCTATTAGGCTTTAGGCTATAGGTTAAGAATGAAGAAATGAAAGAATGAAATAATGAAATAATGAAAGAGCGAATATCAAAACTCTGTAATTTTAATTTTCTTATGGTTTTATTATTTTCTTATTTCCTAACCCCTAAACCCCTAACTCCTAAAAACCTATCTTAAAACTTAACTCACATGGAAGAAATCATCAGGTTTCAGGACATTTTCAAACACTACCGCGTAGGTTCAATGGTGGTGGAGGCTTTGCGTAAAGTCACACTGAGCATTCACCGAAACGAGTATCTGGCTATTATGGGACCTTCGGGTTCCGGCAAATCAACATTGATGAATATTTTAGGTTGCCTCGATACTCCCACAGGGGGCGCTTATTATATGAATGGCCTCGACGTAAGCAAAATGGAAGATAACCAACTGGCCGAAATCAGGAATAAAGAAATTGGTTTTGTATTTCAGACATTTAACCTGTTGCCCCGTTATTCGGCGCTTGAGAATGTGATGTTACCTTTGATTTATGCCGGTGTTCCTAAAGAGGAGCGCATAGAAAGAGCACACCTGGTGTTGGATCAGGTAGGTCTGAAGGACCGCATGAGTCACAGGCCGAATGAGTTGTCGGGTGGTCAGCGGCAGCGTGTGGCAGTAGCCCGGGCGCTTGTTAACAAGCCTACCATTATTCTTGCCGACGAACCTACAGGTAACCTCGACTCAAAAACATCAGTCGATATTATGAACCTGTTTGCCGAAATTCATTCCAAGGGCAATACCATTGTGCTGGTTACGCACGAAGAAGATATCGCCCAGCATGCCCATCGGATAGTGCGTTTACGCGACGGTCTGGTAGAAAGCGATGTTCATAAGAAACCTGAAAAGGCTGCTTTATAATTATTATTGTCCGATAAAAATTTTAAGGAATTAGACACATAATGATAAAAGGTTCTGTCTTCTGCGTTAAGTTGGCTAAGCCGATTGCTTCGTAATTCCCTTGAACGGGCTACATTTACTAAGAAATTGTATTTAAAGGCTTCGCCGTGCTTCGATATTGGATATTATGGTAATCCGATGATTCAAAATCAGGGGGAAATATCATTTAACAACTTTAAAAACTTTTTAACAATAGCAAAACATAACTATTGCCAGTACGTTTCAAGAAGCGTATTTTAAGGTGCTATTCTTTGGAATGGCGGGAAAGTTTAACAAATATATCAATGAAGATTTATACAAAAACCGGAGATAAAGGACAAACCTCGTTAATTGGAGGGAAAAGAGTTCCTAAGTCGCACGACCGGATTGAGGCTTATGGAACAGTGGATGAACTGCTGTCGTACATCGGATTGTTGCGCGATATGGAAATAGGCGCCGATGAAAAGAATTTTCTGATCCAGATTCAGGACCGTTTGATGATTTGCGCTGCTATTCTTGCAGCCGATTGTGAGGACTGTGGTTTTAAGATTCCCGAGATACTCGATTCGGATATCAGGGAACTGGAACAGGAAATGGATAAAATGGATGCAGAACTTGAACCGCTTGCGAGCTTTGTGTTGCCCGGCGGACACATAGCAATATCGCACTGCCATGTTGCAAGAACGATCTGCCGGAGGGCCGAACGGATAGTTGTTCGTCTTTCGGAGAATTTTTTTGTACCTGATAAATTGATAAAATATATCAACCGACTCTCTGATTATCTGTTTGTTTTAGCCCGAAAGCTTACAAAAGATTTTAAAATTGAAGAAATTCCATGGAAAGCTAGATTGTAAATTAAAAAAATATTTATAATTTCAGCCAACCTTTGAAATATCTATTTAGTTAATTTATAAAAAGTTAGCCCTATGTATTGGACTTTAGAACTGGCGTCGAAACTTGAAGATGCTCCCTGGCCAGCAACAAAAGAGGAGCTCATTGATTTTGCAATTCGTTCAGGTGCGCCACTTGAAGTAATTGAAAATTTACAGGAAATTGAAGATGAAGGAGAAATATATGAGAGTATAGAAGATATTTGGCCTGACTATCCAAGTAAAGACGACTTTTTCTTCAACGAGGAAGAATATTAAAAAGGCGGAAATAATTATTTCCGCCGGAATTTTCTCGAAAATACTGATTGGTGTACTGAGCTGAATTTGTAATTCAGCTTTTTTTGTTTGAGTGGATTGTTTGTCAGGGCCTGGCTTTTATTGTTTACCCGGTTGAGAGTTTTTTTATAAATCAGTTCTGTATCAAATCGTAATTTCTTTTTGTAATTATACTCTTTATTGCGTTTTGCAAGTCAATAATTGTAGAATCCGCTTGTTCTGTAAAATTACCACCATTTATAAAACATGGTGAAGTCAATATAAAATAATCTTTAGTTTCGCCATAGTAAATTGGGACACACCATGAATAAATCTGTTGAGATTTAATTAACTCAATTAATTCCTGTTTCTGATCTATCGGATATAAATCAAGAACGAGAGTTGGATTGGCCTTGGCGCCGTACTGCTGTAATTCTCTGTTCGGATTTTTGTATTTTATTATTGCAATCGGGTCCTTGGAATTTCTTGGAATATCATTTTTATCAAAGTCTTTTTGAATAATTTCGCAATCCCAACCATTGGGTTTTATGCTACAAAAGTCATCAAAGGTTGGATTCTTTTCTTCTTTTTCACACGACAAAAGTGAAGTCAAAATAAAGAGAAATAATAATGATTTAATGGTTTTCATTTCTTTATGTATGATTTTCAGATTAGATGCCTGATCACGTAATTGGTTGCGCGTATTCCCAAATTAAAATCAATCAATTCATCTATCCAACTCATAAATAGGGTACTCCAATTTTAGGATGGATGTAGTTCAATCCCTAATTCAAGCAGAGGCAGATTGCGCCACCGGATTCCTAATTTACCGGTTGAGGTTTTATTTCCAGAATTGCCACCATTTCTTTTCATTATTCGAAGGTTTTGAATGCGTATCAGGCAGCTCAATTCCCCTTTTTTTGAATTCATTCATTAAGCTGCTCATTTTGGTTAGTGCCTCAATATTTGTTCTTGCATTTGGAATAGACACAATTGAATAAAATTCGTTATTTAATTCTTTTTCGGAAAATGCAGAATAATCCACGTCTGAAGATTCATTTACTTTATTAATGTCGTTTTGTGGCGCAATTTGCTTTCCGTCGTAGAAAAAAGAAAGCTTAATACCTGACTTTGTTAATGCCTGAACCAATGTTTGCGCCATTTCATTTTCTTCTATCTGCTTCACGTAACTATTGCATTTTTCGATCAATTGACTTGTTAATGGAATGGAATTATCAAGATAATATGAAATTTGTCCGCCAAATATTTTCCTATTCATTGCCATCACCATAATTTGCTGAAAAGATACATTCACTGTATTAGTTAATTCATCAATTGTTTTACTTGAGACTTCGACTTTATAATTATTTGTCTTGCCACTTTCAATAATTTTGAAATTCTGATCCGGGTCGTCGTTCAGGTTTTCTCCAGCCATGGCAATAATATCACCACTCTGAACCAAAAATACATGCTCTGAAATTGGGTCCTGCTGAGGATTTTCGTAATACTTTTTTATTACTGCAGGAAATTTAAGCCGGAGATCAGAATTCGAGTCTATTGCAATTAAGTGTCCTTTAAAAGGAATGCCAACCATTAAACTGCTAACTCCTAATTTATTTGCCAATTCATTCATGAATTCCGGGTCCATTATTTTTTCACTTGCATATTCATGGCCAGTCACAAAAATTATAGTAGAACCTTCGACATCCTTAAAGTCAATATTAGGTTCGACTTTCTTTAAATTTCGTAAAGAATGTTCAATTAATTCGGGAAGTTTGTTATCATATTCCTCTTTACTGCCTGCACCTTCGTAGGTAATCCTGTCTCCTTCATCTGTTCCGAATGCTACTATTGGAGAAGACATACTGTTGAATAATAATTTTTTATAGAATAGTTCAGATTCTTTTCTGTAGCCCGAAGGTTTTAAAATTGGCATTAATTGTCCCATAATCTTTATTTTATTAGGTTTTAATTCAATCTGTTATATACTGGTCATTAAATGAGTTGTAACGGCCAATGGCTTCTCCTGGCAGTTATATTTACTGGATGGTATACCCTTTTACCTGTTGTATTGTTTCATCATTTCAATTTAACCGGTGAACATTTTCGATTACCCAGGTAAAATCGGCAAACGACCCTGGCCAGCCATGAAAAAGCATTAAGGAGTGGCGTTTGTATCAGGCGATTTTAATATGCAGATAATGGATACGTTACCAATCAGTTTACAAACTCCTGAATATTCATGTTAAATCTTTTCCGGGTTATTTGTCATATTCGACCCTCCGGATTGTCGCTTGTACACTGCTAACCGTTTACTTTGATTAACGAAATTTGAACAGAAACAAAATGCAGTTAACAGGGTTTAAAGAGTATATTTAAAACAGATTTATGAGAAAAATAGTTGTACTATCCATGATCACACTTGATGGAGTGATGCAGGGTCCCGGCGGGCCGGAAGAAGACACCGCCAACGGTTTCGGATATGGTGGTTGGATAGCGCCTTATGATGATGAAGTTACGGGTAAGTTGATGGAAAGATTATTGAAACCTTCCGATCTTCTTTTAGGCAGAAAAACATTTGAAATATGGGAGAACTACTGGCCACAGCATGCAAGTGTATGGCCCGGTATCAACGAGGTTACCAAATATGTTATTTCCACCACCAGGAATAAGTCGGACTGGAGTAATTCTGTTTTCTTCACCAGCGTTGCCGACATCGAAAAGCTAAAAAAATCCGATGGCTCCGATATTCAGGTTTGGGGCAGCAGTGAACTTATCCAACTTCTGCTGAAGAATGATATGGTTGACGAACTCTGGCTTATGATTCACCCGTTAACGCTTGGCCAGGGGAAAAAGCTTTTCACCAGCGGACCAATTCCCGCAGCATTTACACTAACCGAGAGTATAGTTACATCAACCGGAGTTATCATCGCCAACTACAAGCGGGCAGGGGAGGTGAGGACCGGAACAGTGGGGGCAGGATAAATACGAGGCCTACGAAGATTGCAGGATTGATGGCCCGTTTTTTCCGAGCCCTGAAATCCGGTTATCGGGCTGACTTCTGAAGATGTCGGGGCTACGCCCCTCCGGTTGCTGTTGGGTCTATCGCTTCTACGAAGATTGTAGGGCTAACGCCCCTTTTTTTCATATACAGAGGTGGAAAAATAAAGAATTTTTTGAGGGGTAATCAAAAAAGCAGTTTTTGTTATTTTTCAGAAACAGGGGCATAGCCCTGTTATCTTCGTAGTATTCGATAAAATGGATTTTATGAGGGGTGTAGCCCTGAAATCTATTAATCATACCAATCAAACAAATATTTTGGATCATATTCAATTTCAAATTTCTTGAGAAACAATAAATATTCCTCCCTGAATGATTGTTTTTTATGATGTTCCGGTTGGTTCAATATGTACTTCACTACATGGTCAATATGAGATTTGGAATAGGTAAAAGCGCCAAAACCGTCTTGCCACTTAAAATGACCTGTTATGTATTTTCTATCATTCAACCAGTTGCTTGAACCCGATTTAACCTGTTCCATCAACTTTGATGGTGCGAGCGTCGGGTGCATCCCAACAAATATATGCGTATGGTCAGGATTACAATAGATTGCATAGGTTTTACACTTGTGGTTGTTAACTATCCCACATATAACCTTTTCCAATTCGTCTCTGAAGGATTCTTTGATCAGATTTCCCCGGCCATCGACCGTAAAAACATATTGAACATATAACTGGGTGTAAGTATTAGGCATTGTTTAGATACGAATTTTATCTTATCTTATTGGTTATTTAATTGTACTAATTTACAAATTAATTACTTTATAACGGTATAGAGTGTGGTAGTTATTGAAGGGGAATTCTTAAAATCATGAAAGGTTTGCGAGTTATTTAACATTCTTAATTTGCGCCTACCTGTATTCTGAATATCAGTGGTATATTTTTACCTGAATACCCTTTTTAATTGATTGAGTGTCTTTATCTCCAAAAGATAAAATCATATTTACCACAATCGTTACTTACAACAAAAAGTAAGTAAATTTTTTTTAAACAAAAACGGCACCCTTTACGATGCCGTTTTTGTTTTCCTTCCTTTCGTTCTCCTTTCGTTGTTCCTTCGTTATTCCTTTGTTCGGAGTTTTGAAGAATAAATGGGTTAAAGTGTGGAACTCGATTCGGTTATATTGCCAGGGATATCACTTGCCCTGATGACAATTTTATCGCCCGAAAGATCCGCATTGTTGACAGTTGCAGTAAAAACCCAATCGACTCCATTGGACGATATAACTGCATCACCTTTTTCAACCAAAGATCCATCATCGTTGGTAATGGTTACTGTTACCGATTTTACCTTGAAATCGTCGATTGCTCTGATACGGATCGTACTTCCGGGCTGACCGGTATAACCATTCAAGTCGACTTCCTTGATTTTAGGAGCTTTTAAAAAGTCGGCCAGAGCAATCCGGTAAACCGATTTCCCTTCCGGCACTTCTGTTTCATATAGGGCTTTTAGTTCGGGAGTTACCTGAACGGTATTTCCATATATCACTGCCTCCTGGAAATGCTCCTGCTGCTCCAGTTGTTTTTGAGAAGGAGTGCGGTTGGCTGTGGAAGGAGCCTTGCCAACGATAGTTTTGCCCCCGACAATACGAAAAACAAGTAAGTCGCCGATTTTGCCACGCAGGCCATGTGTTAAAACATTGTCGTCCGATTTTCCCATAATGGATAATTTTTAGGTTAAAAAAAGTTTTGTGGTGCTGCAGCAATCGCATCCTGGTTAAGGAGCCTGCAAGCAATGTCCTAAACTAATGTTAACATTTTGGCTCTGCAAGATGGTTAGGAATATATAACGGCTTAGCGGAGTAAAATGTAACGTTTGGGAGTAAACGGCGTTATTTCGGAGCAAACTGTTTTTCCAGTATAAACCACTCCAGGGCCATACGGCTATAATCCTTGCGACCACGCGAAACAGGGATGTAAGTGTTGTTTGTAAGCACAAACTTATTACCGCAGATACAGTCGATAAAGCCGCAGTTTACGATATACGAATCGTGGCACCTGCAAAAACTGCCTGCTGGCAGTTCTTCTTCGAACCATTTAAGCAAGGCATGGGTTTCCAGAGGAGGCTCCCCGTTGGCAAAGTAAATAAAGCAATGCTTGTTGCAGCTTTGGATGTAAAGAATCTGGTTAATAACGACCAGTTTGTTTCCTTTGGCGGTTCTTACTTCAAGCAACGGCGCAGGAAAGGATTTGGTGTTTTCCATAACGGTTGTGTTGATTAAATTCAGGTTTTAAATGTAGAATAATTTTTTATAACACACAGATGGTTAGATGGATATTGTTTGTCGGATATTGGGGAAGGTTTAACCGCGCTCACTGCTTTTATCGTATGATTATAGTTTTCAAAGCCTATACGTCGGCTCATAACGCTAAAACTCATCCTCTAAGTTTTCCATAAATTCGAACGAAAGTGACAATTCTATTTAGTTATTCTTTTGCATCCTAATAGGATAGTATTGATATTTTCTTCTTTATTTGCAGGTATTTAGCTTTGAAATTATCATTAGCTGCATCGGGGTCACCGCAAAATAAATAAATTTGCAGATAAACATCCCCTGATTTCTTTCGATTGACGCATTCTTAAAACCGATGAACATGATACAATCTTTTTCTGCATTTTTCGAGAAATACTGTGCTCTTTCGAAACCAGCCAAAGAAGCTATAGACGGTATATCACAAAAACATCAGTTGTCTAAAAACACAATGGTTTTAAACCAGGGCGAAGTATGCCGCAGCGTCTTTTTAATATCTTGCGGAGTCGCAAGGATGTTTTATTACCATAATGGCAATGATATTACGAACCGCTTTTTTTTCGATAATGAAGTAATTGCAGATATGCAGAGCATATATTCAAAGAAACCGAGTTTATTTCAAATTCAATTGCTCGAAGATTGTCAATTGATAGAAATAAAATACCCTGAACTGGAGAAGCTTTATACCCGATACCATGAGATTGAATCTATTGGAAGGTTACTGGCAATAGAATGTTTCCTCGAAGAAAGCGAATACAGCCGGCTATTTCAAATGTTCTCGTCAAAACACCGGTATATACAATTACTTGAGAAATATCCGGATATAATCAACAGGGTGAGTCTTGGGTATATCGCTTCATACATTGGAGTAACCCAGGTTCAACTTAGCAGAATCCGATCGCAACTTGTTCGTTTTTAACAAATGTAAAAAGAAACGAATATTGGTCTGCCTACTTTTGCAAGCATAATCAAAATCTTAAACATTTATTATGCGCAAAAAAATAATTAACCCAAAAGAATTGTACGATGGTTCCGCATTTGGAATGTCGCAGGCCAATCATGACCTAAACACTAACCTTCTGTTTATTTCCGGACAGGTAGATTGGGATGAGAACTTCCAGCATACATCCAACACGGTAGAAGGGCAACTAAAAAGTGCTCTGGAGAATTTAGACCATGTATTAAAAGCTTCAAATGCATCGGTAGAGAATCTCCTGCACGTAAAAATTTACATAAGAGGCGAATTAGCTAATCATATGGATGCCGTTGGACCCATTATGAAAGAATACTTTGGATCGTCCCGGCCAGCAGTAACAGGAATTGGTGTGGCATCTCTTGCCTCTCGCGAAACACTGGTCGAGGTTGAAGCGATAGCAACTGTTTAAAATAAGACAGGTGATTTTTAAATCATTATTGACCGGTAAAAAATATTTTTAAGAATTAAAGAATAGATTTACCTGCGGTGAGATCGCTTCCTAAGTTCTCATTACATCCGAAATGACAATGAAGTAGTTAACAAGGGAGACCCTTCCCATAAAAATCTCCTAAAGCATTGTCATTTCGACTTAGGGAGAAATCCACATGGGGCAAATCCATAAATTTGTTTATATTCGAGCTAATTAACATTGAAATAAACTAACAGAATTTAAGCCTGACTTATGAAAAAAATAACAGGGTGGATATTAATAATTTTTTGCTCAATTTTCTTGTTGGGCTTTGTCGTCGTTCTGATTTCAATTATACCCGGAGTTGTAAATGGAAATAATGAAACTCAGATGTCGGTGAAGGAGATTCTGACTTCTTCGTTTGGATTTTTGATTATGATTACATTGTTAATTGTTGGATTATGGAGTGGAATAAAGAAAGTTAAGAAAGAAAAAAAGATTGCCTTAATTGAATATGATAAAGAATTAAACATCAATTTAACCGGTAAGATTGAATATGCCGATTACCGTAATTTAATTTTAGGATTAAGTTTCAAGAAGCCTGTTTATTTAGGCGTACTTGGAATAATGCTTTTATCTTCATTGTCAATTCTGTGGAATAAGGAAGATATGATGAATCAGTCTGACTCCAATTACTACATATTCATTTCTCTTGGCGTCTTGCTATTCTTCCCATTCATTATCCTCTTTCAGATTAAAAGAATTTACAGGACCAGCAAACTGTTTCACCAAAAACTCCAATTATAGTTTAACAAACGACTCCATCCGGATAACGGGTGAAACTGTGGATTCTACTCAGAAATGGACTCATTTTTATCAAATTAGAGAAACAAAGAGATTTTTTATGTTCTATCAGGGGAAAATGGTAGCAACTTTACTCGAGAAGAAAATGTTCTCGGAAAATGAATTGCAGGAATTTAATGAATTTATTAGGTCGTTAAATGTAAAAAGGATAGCGTAAATCAAAATCCTTGATAATCTGAGTATTTAATTTAGTTTGCAGTATCTGAGCCAATCGCAGGTAAAATTAACTTATCTTTTATATCCTCATTGCTTGCTGTGCAAATGTCGTTACAAACGACGGTAAAGATAGGCACGGATTAAAAATCTGCGTTGGCTTAAGGAGCGAGTCTTCTGGTTTTCTGTTTTAAAACTTAAATGATAAGCCTTAGATTAACGTCAGTTCGATCTAAGAAATACAATAGTTATTAGGAAAAAAAAGGAAGAATAGGTATATTTATATAGTTGACTTACAAATATTTAAACCTAATTTCTTCCTATGATTAACAGCGATAAAATTACCGAAATTTTCTATGTAGTGCATGAATTCTGCAATGAATTTGACAAAGCAATGGCCGGACATATAGTTAAAAACACTAACGAAAAAACGCAACGGACCCGCTCTTTTAAACTACATGACAGCGAGGTTATTACCATTCTTATCCTGTTTCATATAGGGCAATTTAGAAATCTAAAGCATTTTTATATCTATTATGTTCAGGAACATCTTACTGCTGAATTTCCTCAAACCGTATCTTATAACCGTTTTGTTGAGCTTCAATGCAAAGCGGCAATGAAACTGGCTGTACTTCTAAAAACCTGTTGTTTAGGTAAATGTACAGGGGTTTCATTTATAGACTCAACTCCTTTAAGGGCATGCCATATTAAAAGAGAAAAGCAGAACCGGGTATTCAAAGATACGGCAGCCAAGGGACAGTGTTCAATTGGATGGTTCTTTGGGTTCAAGCTACACCTAATCATAAATGACAAAGGAGAAATATTGGACTTTATGTTAACCCAGGGGAATGTCGATGACAGAGAGCCGCTTAAGAATAAATCGTTCCATAAAAAAGTTTTTGGAAAGCTCTTTGGCGATAAGGGATACATCAGCCAAACTCTTTTCGAACAACTGTTTATAGATGGAATTCACCTGGTTACAAAGATCCGTAAAAACATGAAAAACAGCCTGATGCTGATAAAAGATAAAATTATTTTAAGGCAAAGAGCTTTAATTGAAACTGTTAATGATGAGTTGAAGAATATGTGCCAAATAGAACATACAAGGCATCGTGGATTTACAAATTTCATCACAAACCTACTCGCTGGGCTTATTGCCTACTCCTTTTTCCCTAAAAAACCATCCATTAATATTGATATTATTGATAATAAAGCTCTAAAGCATGCAGCTTAAATCGAACTGACGTTAGATTAAGTATTAATTGTTTCTTAATACTAATCTATCATTCCTTTTTACTATTAATCCGATCTCTAAAGCAAACTCAATACCTGATCTCATTGACAATCCGACGTTTTCTCCCAACCGTGCGTATCCAAATAAACGAGCTGTTTCCTTTATTAAATCTTCTTCAGGAAGACTAATTAAATTGGAAAGTACATATTTAATGCCGTTTGATATTTCTTCAACAGGGAGATCTTCTGAATTCCTTTTCAGATTATCATTTTCAGGTAATCGGAATATTTGATAATTAGAAGGAATTTGTTCATTTTGCCAATAAAATTGCACTCCGTTTTGCTTGGTAATCTTTAACCCCAACTGATTATATATTGAAGATAAGTATTCATTCAACCTTACTCCTAACCTGGAAATACCCCAGGAAGACAATATACGTCGGGATAAAAGCGAATGACTGATGGGTGCTTCTATGTCCAAAATATTTTTAATCTGATTTATAATTTTAGTTTTGTGGCGTAAATCAAAAAAATCATCTGAGAATTGTAATTCGTTAATTTCCAGATGGCAAGATTTATAAATATTATCATAAACTTTTGGTTCAATAATTTCTTGAGTAATTCCCTTACTTTTAACGGATGTAATTTTATCAGATATAGATTCTTTTTTATCGAGCTGTGCCGCCTTAATTGACTTTTCTATATCCTCAAGAACCTTTTTTGGATTATCCCACCAATCAGGTGACCAAAGTTTATAAATATTCCAACCTAGTTTTTTCAGAATCTCAATTTGAACAACTTCACGATCCTTTGCAGTTTTAGCAGATTTATAATTATGTCCATCTGTTATAATCCCTAAAATATATTCAGATTGATTATCCGGGTTAACAATTCCAATATCAATCCGGTATCCAGAGCATCCAATATTAGTCTGAGCCAAAAATCCTAATTTGCTAATTTCCGTTGCTACTAATTGTTCAAAATATTTAGAAGACTGTTGGGTGAGATTTTTATTACTTATTGCTTTCTTGCCATTCTCAGAGTATTCCAAGAAAGCTTTGAAATATGCAACTCCATCGGATGAAGATCGTGAGATATCTATTTGTTCCGAGCGAAGTGTAGAAAATACTTTCATTTCATATCGAGCCCTTGAAACAGCGACATTTAATCTTCTTTTACCTCCTTCCCTGTTTAAAGGACCAAAATTCAAGTAGATCTGACCATCTTTATCAGGTCCATATCCAACCGAAAATAGAATGATATCTCGTTCGTCTCCCTGAACATTTTCGAGATTCTTTATGAAAATTGGCTCATACGAATCCAGGGCGATTTTCTCAAGCTCCGGTCGGCTTTTATATGCATCATTTAGTAAATCCTCAATTAAATTCTGTTGAACAGAACTGAATGTTACAATTCCGATACTTTTGTTGGACAAGATTGGATCAGAAAGTCGAAATATAACTTCCTCAACAATTGCTTTAGCTTCAAATGCATTTTGTCTTGATTTACCCCGATCATAGTAACCTGGCACAAAAACATTAGTAACTTTTGTGCTAATATCATCAGGAGAGGGAAAGGTGAATAGCATATTCTCATAGAACTTTGAGTTGCTAAATGCAATTAAACTTTCATGTTTACTTCTGTAATGCCAACGCAAATATTTGGATGGCATTGATAATGTTAAACAATCATCAAGAATACTCTCCATATCTTCTCTATCTGCGTTCTCCTCATCATAATAATTTGAAGTGAAAAAATTTGTTGGAGGCATTTGCTTAGGATCTCCAACAATAATTGAATTCTGTGCACGGGCAATAGCGCCTACAGCTTCACATGTTGGCATTTGAGATGCCTCGTCGAATATAACCAAATCAAATTTTGATTGATCAACATCAAAATATTGAGCAACTGAAATAGGACTCATCAACATACATGGACAAAGTCTTGGCAGAAGATTAGGTATAGAATCAAACAATTTCCTAATTGACATAGCTCTACCTTTATTCCTGATAGCTCTCTGAAGAATTCCTATTTCTGAACTTGTAGAAGCTTCTTGAGTAAATGACGGTATTCTAGAAGCCAATTTAGCAAAGAGCTCAGCTTTGGTTAATTCCTCAAAATATCTACTCTGATCCTGAAACTTCTTAATTTTACCTTCAAATATTTTTCCATTAAACATCGAGAGTCGAATATCCTGCGAAATGATATATTCGCATAAATGTCTATATAGCGATTTTTTAAAAGCTGCTGAAACATGTTCGTTTTTTAATTCACCTTTAACATATGATTCGGCCAATGAGAATATTTGAGCATCACGGACTTTTTGACAAGTCCTATTCCAAACTGTCCAATCACGTAGTAGATCAAGATTGTCTATCCACTTCTCAGCATGTATCTTCTTGGTAACACTCCAATCTAAAGAACTATCATTCTCAGTAAGGAAGTCTGCCTCTAAAAATCGATCCAAAACCTCCTCTATCTCAATTTGTTCCAATAAAACGCCATTGTACTCCAATATAGATTTTCCTCTATTCTCAATAAAAGATTGATGTCCGTTTGCCAGCAGCTTGGATAAATTTAATTTTACCTCAGTAATTTTTTGAAACTCTTTAGTTAAAGTATAAATAACCTTATTGATACTAATTAAGATTTCACAGACTTGGATAAGGTTGATCCAGTCGCAATTACCATTGTTCCACAGAAATCCTATTTCTTTTGATATAGCAATTGCATTCTCATCTATGATTCTTTGCTCTTTTTGATATGAAATTATTTCTTCTAAGAACTCAATAATGTTGTGACTTTCAATTTTCTTGGATTTAGAAAGGACTTTTAACTCTTTTTTTATTTTGGCCTGTTTAATAGTTCTTACAAGAAACCACTTTTCAGAAAAGGACTTCCATTGATACAATTTTTGTTCGGCATTTGTCACTAAGACAGGTTCATAAAACGTCGACAATAATTCATTCCTATAAGCATCTCTTTTTCTTCCATGTTGGGCTAATTCTATTATTTTACCCAAGACTCTGTCAGCATTATCGACATTTAATAATGTTCCTGGGCAATCTGGCAAGGCTATGATAAGTACTAAGAATTTCTCAAAAGCTTCAGTTCTTAATTTATTTAATGGGTAATCTTCAAAAAAGAACAATATTTTTAATTGTTGCTGAATTTCAATCTTTCTATTCAGCAACATAATATATTTAGAAATAATTTCAGGTACTTTATTTTTATTTTCAGGATTATAAGTGGTTGTCTTCAATCTTTCCAGTGGATGACTAAACGGATGCCCACATAAAGTTCCGGAATTTTGCAGCTCTTCTGCTAAATCACATAAATCACCAATTTTTTCCTTGGTTAATGATTCTAGTAGTGATTTTTCGAGTTTAATCTTGTCAGTGACTTCTCCGTTTTCAGCATAAGAATTAAAACAGTCATACAATGATCCGCCGAAATGATAAGGTTTATGCAAAGCTTCAACGTATTCATTCAAGTCTAACTTTAAAGCGTGTAAACGGTCTGCCTCGGCTATATATTCAAGAGGTGAAGTTTTTTTTATTACATCTGTTGATGCTTGAAGTTGTTCAAGGATTGATGTCTTCTTCGATTTATTAGAATGTAATTCAAGACAAAATGGGGCAATACCAATATCAGCCAATCGCTTTTCAACCACAGACAACGCCGCCATTTTTTCAGCAACAAAAAGAACTTTCTTGCCCTGATATAGAGCGTTTGCAATGATATTTGTGATTGTTTGCGATTTACCTGTCCCTGGGGGGCCATGAAGTATAAAGCTTTTATTTTGCGATGCTGCAATAATTGCCTCTAATTGAGTTGAATCTGCACTAATAGGAAGAGCAAATTTAGTGGGATGTGTTTCATTATCAATTTTTTCAACTTCAGTTACAATTTCTTCTGCTTTCCATTCCAATTTACCAGAAATCAGACTTGAAACAATTTTATTTGCTTTAAGCTTCTGAGCGTTGTTGTGGATGTCATTCCACATGATAAATTTATTAAAGGAAAATATCCCTATAAATGCATGCTCTTCCAAGTCCCACTTCTTTTGAGACATTATCGCTCTTCGAATAATATGGAATATTTTATTCACATCCACACCACTTTCGTCCTGAGGAAGTTCTTCAAGTCCTTGAATATTTATAGAAAACTCCTGTTTAAGCATTTCCAGTAAAGTAACATTCATGAGGGTATCCTCCTCCCTGTTCCGGATTACATACCCTTTCTGTGCTGATTTTCTAATAATTTCGATCGGTAAAAGCAAAATAGGAGCATATCGGGGCAATTCACTTTTAGAAGTCTCGTACCATTTTAAAAAACCTAAGGCCAAGTATAATGTATTAGCACCATTCTCCTCTAATGACAACCTGGAGGATCGGTAAAGCTTAGTTAATACCATTTTCAATTCCGAATCGGTCAAATAAGTTCGAAGGCGTTTATGCGAAAGATCGTGCTTTACTAAATCAAGTAAAGGATCCGACTCATTTAATGGTTGATAAATCCCCGTATCTTGATTAGTATTTATCCATTCTTCGGGTTTCGAAAGTAATTGGAATTCATCTCCACCAGCTAAAGCATCTTCGAAAGAATGTAAACTGACAGAAATTAATTGTATAGTACTTTGTGTTATTCTAAGATTTAAAAGATTATTCCTTAATGTTAGGTCTAATAATTTCCTTTCCCATAGTTTTTGCTTAGAAAATGTATCTGTTCCATTTGATCCCTTATTGTCGACCAGACTGAGGTTTGAAGGTACAATAATATTTCTGCTTATTTCATCAGGCTCCTCTAAAATTGACCATCCTTCAGGTGTTATAACTCTTTGAGGAAGGGGGCTAATACCACTGTAGCGGGCTCTTTTTACATCAATGAATAAAAGGAAATCACTATTGTTATTTAACTTATAATTGGCTATAGTTATTGATTCATCAAAGGTGCGGGCATATCCAGCATTCATAAAGGTCGTCTCAATAACAATAATTTCATTTATTCCTTTAGCGGAACGTTTTTTTAATAAAGAGACATCATCATTAACACAATCTGGGAATATATCTTCAATTAACCAAGAACCAACAAACGCATGTCCTTTTAAAATTACCAATAAGGGATGAAGTCCTATTGCCTCAAGACAGCTAGCATATAGAAGTGCTAAATCAATACAAGTTCCAAGTTTTTGAGTAAAGATGGTACTACACATTCTAATTCGCTGGCCCTCTTTTTCAAAACTGGCAGGAGGGGAACAATATACTATTCCTAAACTAGCAATTGCTTCAAAAATGGCACCCATTTGCTTTTTAATTCTATCTGGATTCTGGCTTTGGTATGCATCAAGCGAAGGATTGCCTGTCCAGCTTTCAAGAATGGACGAGGCATGAATTATGATTTTAGATAACTCAGGATGATTTGGTGTACAAAATGATGCAAGCATCTCAGGTAAATACCTGATTCCATTCCATTGATCGAAAGTCAAAACTTCTATGGGATATTTTTTTTCTAATAGTATTCTCTCTTCAGATGAAATGGTCAGGATCAAATGCCCAATTAACTTTTCTGTTAAATCAGAAAGGAATTTTGGTATTAATTTAAGATCCGGAAAGTTTAGCTCCAAAGACTGATTTTTGGGAATAAGATCAAGCCTTTGATCGCATTTGTTTGTAAAATTGGGTTCTGACGAAATTGTCAAACTTATATTTTCAAGATTATTTTCCGATAAATTCTCAATTATTAAATTTCGTACAATTGGTATTTTGTTTTGCTGAATGGCATAATTCACAACAGAAGTATAGGTAAGCTCAGCAGTTAAATTTGAGTTTAAATCACACATCTTAAAACAATGAAGTTATTGGAATAAGTGGCAATACGTTTGTATACTTTTAGAATATCTTATACTCCCGTAAATGGTTAAGCCAATGTACAAAATATTTATTCCAGTGTATCAAAATGTGTTATTAAGTACATACAAAATTTTTTTAATGGGAAATACTTATATTTGTTATACAACAAAGAAAATATTACCTCTTTAAAATCACCCTATGACTCCTAACTACGACAGTTTAGAATTCCGTGCTTATACAAGTAAAAGTGAAACTGATAAAGCTCTAAACACTCTACAAGGTCTTCTTGTGGGGATGGGATTGGATGGAACGTATAATGAAAGTGAACTGAAGGAACTCGATAATTGGTGTTCAAAGCACATGAGTTTAATTAATCGCAATCCATTCAAGGAATTTATGCAATTAATAAAACAAGCAGTTAATAAACCTGACACAAGACAGGAAGCAATGGAAGATCTTAAATGGATGTGCCAGAAATATGAGCAAGGCAATATTTATTATAGTACGGTTACTAGTGATCTTCAAATTCTCCAGGGAATATGTCATGGCATTATTGCTGATGGAAAGATACAGGATGATGAAATTTATAAACTGGATTCATGGCTTGATGAAAATGCTCATTTACAGTCCTTTTATCCTTACGACGAAATTGCTTGCCTTGTGTCCTCTGTCCTACGAGATAAAGTCATTGATGAAGATGAGAGAAGAATGTTGTTAGCTTATTTTAATGATTTTTGTTTGATTACAACTCCCGAATTATCCAAGAAAATAAAACAAGATACTGAAAGTATTAAAATTACTGCCATTTGTACCATGGATCCCAATGTCGAGTTTGATGGTAAAGGTTTTTGTTTTACTGGTGTTGCAAGTAAAGCTCCCAGAGAAGAATTAATAAAATCAATCAAACAATTAGGAGGAATATATACAGATAATGTTTCAAAAAAAACTGATTATCTAATTGTGGGAGATAATGGAAATCCATGTTGGGCATTTGCAAGATATGGACGTAAAGTCGAAAAAGCAATTGAATTACGTAAGCAAGGGCACAAGATTTCTATAGTGCATGAATATTCATTTTGGGATTTTATTTAGTTCAACTATAAAACCCACGCTCATAGAAAGTGGCAATAAAAGGTTGAGTATTGTATAAGAGCCTTTTCAGAACAAAAGGGCTCTACAATAAAAGAGCTAATACAAAGGGATAGGTCATTGGTTTTTTATTAATTCCATCAATCCTGTGTGTACACGAAAAGTTTCTTTAAAATTATTCAGGTTTCTGGCTGTATTTTCAAACACAATTAAATTCATATTGTTTTTCGGATAGTAATAACAAGCCGACACAAAACCGGGTGCATATCCAAACGCTCCTATTTGCGTGGTACTTTCACCGTCTTTGAAAAGCAGGCCATATCCGTATTCTATTTTGTCAAATACCGGATGAAGTCTGGTGGCGTACCTTGTTTTCATCAATTTCAAGGTCTTTTTATTTACCAGTTTTCCCGAATAAAGCAGCTTATTCCATTTGTTCAAATCGGCTGCATTCGAAATAAACGAACCTGCTGCAGCATAATTATCCAGACTGTTTGTAACGTACTCTAATTTTCCGTTCTCCTTTTCTTCGTATCCTTTTACAAGATTTTTATAAGTTTTATTACCGGGATGATACGTGTTTGAGAGCCCGTATGTGGCAAATAGTTCGGTTGATAACTTATTGAACGGTTTTCCGGTAACTTTTTCAAGGATTTGTGCAAGTAGTTCGTAACCTAATTGTGAATATTGAAATTTACTTCCTGGTTCAAATGCCAATGGAGCATCGACTGTTGTTATTCCATGAGTATGGGTGAGAAGTTGATGTATATCAATATCATTTGCCCATGATTGCTTAATATCAGGTAAGTACTTCCCAATTTTATCCTGAAGGGTAAGATTGCCTTTCTCGTATTCCCGAAGAACTAATACTGCTGTTATCTGCTTGCTTATTGAGCCAATTACAAATTGGTCATTAAGTTTTGTTTCAATTTTGTTTTCCAGGTCGGAATAGCCAAAAGCTCTAAAATAAATTGTATCTGTATCTTTTGTTATCAGAACTACTCCGTTAAAGTTATTGCCCTCGATTATGGAATCAATTCTGAATTTTAGATCAGCGGAATGATTGCCCTTCATTTTACTATTTGATTGGCAAGAGATGAATAATATAAAAACTAAGATTATTAAACTGTATTTCATTGCTTAACTGGTTTCATTTTAGTCTGTGAAAAATATTCAGGCACTAGTGTAAATGGTTAATTAATATGGATTCTAAAAAGTATTCTTTCCTCGACATCTTTCTTTATTCCTTGATAGCTATTACTTGCGAGTTCAAGTTCCGCAAGGTTTTATGATTGTTAAAACCGGCTCAATTTACAAATTTCCGAGTTTGGATTTAAGCGATGGGCGAAATTATCTTTTTAGGGTTTCCCGATACTCTCAAACAACAACCCCATGTACATTATTTTACCGTTGACGCGTTTGCAACTCGTGCTCTTTTTGTAGTTTGAACTATCCTGAATTTCAGGATAGCTGGCTCCGGATGTAATTCACCGTTATCGAAAATTGATTTTAAGACACAGGTAGTCAGTTCGCACCAGCGGAGGATGCATTGTTTTGATTTTCAAAAACAAAGAAAAGATATTGCAATCAGAGCAATAAATAAAATATTAGGGAATCTCGCCTATCGCCATTCTTATTACTTTTGAGATTGATTTATAAAATTCGTTACATGGAACACATTGATATACGGTCGGTCCTTGTTTTTATAATACTCAATAACATCTTCATTACCTTATTGTTTTTCTATTTCATTCTCAATAAAAAGTTACGACAATGGTTTCTGACCTATTACCTCATTGGATTTCTTTTTCAAACTCTTGCGCTTGTCGGGATCATTTTGCGCGAGCAACTTCCCCCGGAATTATCCATACATGGGAGTCATTTATTGTTAATGATAGGATGTGCACTGCGAACTTTTGCCATTATAAGTTACGACTCGAAGTTCCGATCCAAAACTTTTTGGGGGTTTGCACTGGCGGTTTTAGTTTTTGGGGGATTAATTCTGATTTATGCCAACAATAACTTTTATCTGACAGTAATTCAAACTATAGCAAGTGTGTTGTTTTATGGATCCGGAGGGGTGATTTTATTCAGGCGAAAAGAAAAATATAATGCTCTTTACTTGTTGGCCTTAGCCCAATTGTTTTTTTCTGTTTTCCAGATTTTCAGGTTATTTGCAATTTATCAAACCGGGGCTGATTATAATTTTTATCATACGGCACAAGTTGATGCAAAAGTTTACATCATGTTATCCAGTCTGTTTTTAAATATCCCTAATCTCGGAATTCTTCTTTTAATGCTCGAGATTAATGCCCAAACTATTAAAGAGAAGAACAAGATTATTGCTGATGAACGCCAACAGTTGGAAATTGCCAACCAAACCAAAGACAAATTCTTCTCAATAATTGCCCATGATCTGCGGGGTCCAATCAGTTCCATGATGTCGATGCTTGAATTAATTAATGAAAACCACAAAGTCCGGATTGATCAGAGCTTACAGGATCCATTAAATGCCTTAACTACAACTTCCCAACAAACATTCACCTTGTTAGAAAATCTTTTAACATGGTCGCGATCGCAAAGTGGACAAATTGAATATGAACCGACAACCTGCAACTTAGGAGAAGTTATTCAGGATAATATAGGGTTAATTCTGACAAGAATTCAGGAAAAGAATATTAATCTTATAAACCAGGTCGATAACAATATCATTTTTTGGGCCGACAGGGTTATGATTGATACAATAATTCGCAATTTATTAAGCAATGCAGTTAAATATACGCACAATGAAGGTTCAATAACTATTGGCAGTAAAAAGGGCGAACATGATGTTGAAATTAGTATCGGCGACTCTGGTATTGGTATAAAACCTGATTCCCTGGAAAAGCTTTTTCGGATTGATGTTCGAAATGTAAGTAACCCAGGAACAAACGGGGAAAGTGGAACAGGCCTGGGGCTGATTTTATGTCAGGAATTAGTAACAAAACTCAAGGGCAAGATTACAGTAACCAGTGCTGTGAATAATGGAAGTGTATTTACCATTACCCTTCCGTTATCCCCCAATGTATAGTTTAACTGCTTTGCTCCACTTTTAACCGCATTGATGAATTCCTTTTATTTTCTTTATACTACTTTGTAAATAATCATCATACTTACGGTTGGTTTTGAATTTTCCAATTTCGATAAGCGGTTTGTTTTTTCCATGAAAATCGCTGCCGCAAGTCATTACAATAGATTTTTGTATGACGAAATCTGCAAAATATTCAATCTGCGTACTATTATGGTAGTTGTTAAATACTTCAATACCTTCAGCTCCTTGCTCAAGTAATTCGGTTACCATTTCTTCTTTTCCTCTCAAATTCATTCCCGGATGAGCAATAATTGGA
>JAEYWD010000097.1 GCA_023429135.1 Bacteroidota bacterium
TAAATCCCTTCAGGATTTAATGCACACTTTTTAGGCCATCTATTTGTAAAACCATGCATTTAATTAGTGCTCTAAAAGCATTACTATCTAAAAAATAAGCAATTAATAGTTTTTCAGCAGACCCTAATTAATTAAGGTTCATTCATATTCTAATTAGATGCCTCATTCCGTTTGGGAGGAAGTGGAATGAGGGATCAGGTAGATCTAATAACCCAACCTTGATAAATTTACCGGACAACATTGTTTTATTTTATTATTTTTGGACCAACAAGCTAATTAAAACCTGATGGCTATTGCAATAATCTTAACTGTTTTCATTATCAGTCTTACTATTTTGTATTCTTTCTCTCTGGCTAAGCCAGGGAATAATACGCGAAAAATTCATAAGTGGATTTATGGGCGGCAAAAGAAACTTCTCCATAAACATTTTGAATATTACAGGGATTTGAGCGAATCGGATAAACGAGAATTTCTTGTCCGTTTGAATGCAATTCTTAAAGCAAAACAATTTATTGCCAAGGGTGATATTTTTGTTACATCTCAGATGAGAATCCTGATTGCAGCATCCATTACACAGTTAACTTTTGGTTTTACAAAATATCTGTTACCCCAGTACCGCACTATTTTTATTTACCCCGATGCTTATCTGAACAAGCGTTCGCAGAAGCTCTATAAAGGTGAGACTAACACCAACGGCTACATCAGTTTTTCGTGGAATCATTTTATGGAAGGTTATTTAATTGGTGATGACCGTAAAAACCTGGGGCTACACGAAAGTGCTCATGCGCTCTTAAACACCATTATCTACTCCAACCTTCACGATCCGGAACTGGACGAAAATTTATTTGCCCTCGATAAAGTTCCGCAAGAAGAAAAAAACCGGTTATTTTCGGGAAACGATCAGTTTTTCAGAGATTATGGCCGAACAAATATCAAAGAGTTTTTTGCGGTGGCAGTAGAATGTTTTTTTGAAGCTCCTGAGCGTTTCAAAGCAGAATTCCCTGTATTTTATGGGCTAATGAGTCATTTATTGAATCAGGATCCCGCCGGTAAAATCTTCAGTTTACCAAAAGCAGTTAACCAGAGTGTTTTATTACAAGCTTAACGGAAGCGAAAATTTAAAAGTGCTTCCGCTTTCTACTTCACTTTCCACCGAAATCTCACCCCCATGTCGCTTTATAAAATCCCAGCAAAGTATCAATCCGAGCCCGGTACCTTTTTCTCCTGCCGTACCTCTGGTGGAATAAACTTTGGTGATATCGAATAGTTTTTTGCTATCATTGGGTTTAATCCCAATTCCTGTATCCGATACTGTTATTATTATTTCAGAGTTGGTTTGTTCCGAAATAATTGAAATGGTTCCCCCGGTTCTTGAGAATTTTATGGCATTTACCAGCAAATTTGTCAACACAACTTTCAGCATATATTTGTCGGCAAAAACAATATCCGACTCATGAACAGCATATTTTATGGTAAGTTTTTTCGAATCGGCCGACATTTTATTGTAATTAATTACTGATAGTAACAGTTCCGAAAAAACCAGCTTCTCAGGAGAAAATTCAATTTTACCCGATTGTGAACGAGCCCATAGCAATGTATCTTCAAGTAGAACATAGAGATTCTTTGAGAATGAATGAATAGCATTCATTTTATTTTCAATCTCTTCAACCGAATACGACCGGAGATTATTTAAGACTATTTCGGAAAAACCTGTAAGTTGATTAACGGGGTTTTTAATATCGTGAGCAAGTATGGAAATAAACAGATCTTTGTCGTCATTGAGTTTCTTTAGCTCCCGGTTCTGTTTTCTAATTTTTAGATGGGTCTCGACACGCACTTTAATTTCTTCGGTTTTGAATGGCTTGGTAATATAATCGATACCACCACTCCTGAATCCTTCCACAATATCTTTGGTGTCGGTTAAAGCACTCATAAATATTACCGGAATATCTCTGGTAACAGGATTTTCTTTTATTTTCCGGCAAACTTCATAACCATCCATTCCGGGCATCATAATGTCCAACAATATAAGATCGATAGCCATTTGATCAAGAATATCCAGGGCCTGTTTGCCGTTCAATGCAACTGTAATTTTATAGTTGCAATTTTTTAAAACATTACCAATAATATTAAGATTGCTGATACTGTCGTCAACAATCAACAAATATGAAACATCGTTCATAAGTTACTCTTTTTTCAAATGCCCCATTTTTGTAATTAACCTGGGAAGTTCCATCATAAACTTATGATAGAATCCTGGTCAACACGGGTAATCGTATTTCAGGCTAAAAACACAACAGCTCCAAATCTTAGTGTTTGCGCATGAAATTGCAACCGGTAGAAAAACAATTCTATTACTTTAATACAGCTTACTTTCAGCTCAAACACCAACAAGCATTATTAAAGTTATAAAAAATAACCCAAATTAATTTTACTTTGAAAGATTATAAGAAACTGTTAAGGTTTAACAATTATAAGGTTCAACCCTTCCAGGGTTGTAATATCTATGCGTAGAGTTAAATGTCATTAATAAATTAGTTCTCCTTTACAAACTTATCTGAAAAAACCTTGCCCAATTTTGTGACCTTCACAAAATATAAACCCGGAGCAAGTCCATCGGTTGGAAACACCATCAGATTTTCCGTCAAACACTCTTTTGCTATTTTTTGACCTTTGGAATTGAATATTTCAACATCTCCTCCATTTTCGCCGCAATCTATGTACAACAAATTTTTGGCAGGATTAGGATAAATTGAAATTTTATCTTTTACACTACTCAAGTCTATGTTGGTAGTAGTACCGGGAGTTTTTAATGGTGTAATATATATATCGGTATACAACCTGTACTCGCCTGGCTGCAACACTAGTTGCTGTGTTTGCGAAGTAACCTGGAGTGTTTTTCCGGAGAAAAACTCGTACCATGTTCCCGTTTTCTGAAAGTTTGGGTTTATAAATGCCGAAACAACGCCAAAGTTCCCAAGCACAGTAACATTCATATCATTATCCGTGAGATTGATCCTTTTCTGCGCTCCGGAAACCGACATGGTTATTGTTCCCCCAGTAAATACAGGATATTCTTTGCGGAGAGAAATCATGGCTTTGTAAATTTTGAAAACATCGTTAAACCTTGCCGAGTCCTGCAGATATTCCCACAGGACGGGCTTTTTACCTGTCCGACCGTTTTGGTCGATACTGATGTCGTATCCCAGTTCGCCAAACTGCCACATCATTTTAGGACCAGGTATTGAAAACAGGAAAGTCGCGGCCATCCCGGATCTTTGCAATGAAGTATTTTTGGAACGTATATCATAAAGTCCCCCACTGTTACCAAACGTCAGACTTTTGTACATAAGCCTCTCTTCGTCGTGACTTTCCATGTAGGACACCAGTCCCGGCTGCTCATACCCCCTTGAGCTTGCTGATGCCCACGAAAAATCGGATTTACTGCTCTCGTGGTAACCTGATACAGCTTCCCCAAACGGGTAATTAGCATTTCCCCAAATCAACATCCCGTTTTTGTACGATGCCAATATTTTCTCCTCTTCGTTTGGAGCAAATAATTCCAGAATTACATAAGCTTTTGGATTGGCCTTCCATACCTCATCAGCAACACGCTTAAGAGTTTCGATACGTTGAGTGTCGTAAGCGCCGCCATCGCCTGGAGTATTTGTAAACCCTTTGGCAAAATCGTAACGGAATCCGTCAATTTTATATTCGCTCATCCAGAATTTGGCAACACTGTCCACAAACTGTTGGGTAGCCACGCTCTGGTGATTGAAATCCACACCCCAACTGTAAGTTTGATTAGGCGAAGTAACATTGTACCAGGGATTATCGGCAGCGGGTTTCTTTTCTTCCTCGTTCCAGTACAAACGTGCGAGGGGCGACGACTCAAAAGAATGATTAAGAACAATATCCTGAATAACAATTATGCCCAGCCCGTGGCAGGCATCAATAAAGTCTTTGTAATCGGCTTTAGTACCGTAAGCCTTGTCGGGTGCAAAATAGAAGTTAGGATTATAGCCCCAGCTATCGTTGCCTTCAAATTCGTTAACAGGCATAAGTTCTATTGTATTAACGCCCAAATCTTTCAGGTACTGAAGTTTTTCCTTAGCGGCCTTAATGGTACCTTCTGATGTAAAATCGCGAATATGCAATTCATAAATTACGAGATCTTTTTTTGCAGGAATCGCGTAGGCCGTATTTTTCCAGGAGTAAACCGTTTGACCTGTTTGAAGTACCGAGGCCCTTTCGTAGGTTTTTCCTGCCGGATAGGCAATTAACCCTGGATAAGTTGAAGATTCAATACGCTTATCGTCGTAAGGATCGGAAATTTTTTCAGCATAAGGGTCGGCTATGCGTATTTGCCCATCCACAAGATATTGGAAAATATATTCCTGTTGAGGAGTGAGATTGTCAATGGTAAGCCAAAAGCGGTCGCCGTCTTTTTTCATCATGTAATTTTGCGACGGTAGCCAGTTATTAAAATCGCCAATAACATGAACAAATTGTTTTTTAGGAGCATAAAGAACCAAAGTAACCGATTGATTATCGGTATAGTTGATACCGTCTCTCAATTTTGCCTGCAGGGGCGAGTTTTCAATAGCGCCATAAACACTAACGAAAACCGAATCGGCCGATGTAACTGAGTTAAAACTACCTTTCACTTTAATCCAATAGTCGCCGGCAGTTGTAAACGCAATGGTATCGCTTATTTTTGATGTATCGGATAGCGACTTGATAAGAGAACCGTTGAGTGAAACAGATAGATTGGTTTTTTCGGTTGAAATGGCTGATACTATCAGTTCCTCATTCACAGCTTTAATAACAATCCCCGATGGATTCACAATATCAACAAGGAATTTATCTTCGTAAACATCCAGAAAAATATCCTGATTGCCAACCTCTTTTCCTTGTTTTTGTGTATCTGCACTTCGAAAAACAAAAGCAAGCCTTAAAATTTTTTCATTGGAAGGCACGCCGTAGTATGCCCTGATATTGGGTGTAATATTAAGTTCGTAGGTGTTTTCCGAAACCCTTGTAAGTTTGGTTTCGGGAGTATTATTTCCCCAGGTTTCCGATTTAACATATTTCCAGCTACCGGAAGATAAATCGGTAATAACACCGGTATGCGCATATACTTCGCCAGTGTAATCTTTTAGACCTGCATTTCCTTTTGTGGCATCGAAAGTTATTTTAACGGGTGCATTATCAATAGGAATCTGAGGAGTGGCAATAACAATCTGACTATTCAGAACCTCCGGACAGAGAAGTACAGCAAATAAGAAACTGAGTAAAGATATTTTCATATGACACATTTTTATTAAACGGCTGCTTAAATGCAGAATAACTGGCAGAAAAACAATCGGGAGGCTATGACAAAAAGTAGAAAATGTTTGCAGGAAAAAACTTAAAAGATCCTGGATATTCTGGAAGAACATCCAGGATCAAAATACTTTATTGAGTTATAGTATATGTTCCGGCAGCTAAATTTAATGTAATGGTATAAGTTCCGGCGGTTGCAATATCGATATCGCTTCCTCCAGCCACTAATTTACCGTCAGCGCCTCCATAGTTTATATCCCAGCTATCATTAGCCCGGAATTTAATTTTACCAACAGATAAACTTGTGGTAATTGTCCATGTGTTATTCGCATTTGGCGTCATATCTGTATCCGAACCCCAACCACCAGAAGTAGCATTACCTATTATTCCCCATTGGGTTAATATGTACTTGTAATTCCATGGGGTTGATAAGTCGAGCATTACTGAGTAGGTACCCGCTGTGGTAACAGGGATATCAGCACCACCAGCATCTAAAGAGCCATCGTTTCCATTATCTCCGTAGTTTATGTCCCATCCATCATTAGCCCTGAATTTTATTTTATCGGCTTTTAAAGGAATAGTACCAATCCACCTGTTAAGAGTCTGACTATAAACCATGTCCTGATCTGAATCCCAGCCATTATCAGTTGCGCCTCCGATAATTCCAAAGTTGGTTAGAGTAAGCGAATAGGTCATTGTACCTTGATTAGCTTTTATCAGATAATAACCAGCGGTAGTAACTTCAATATCGCTACCCGGATTAGCTAATTTACCGGTTTTTGATCCATTATCTCCAAACGTATGAGCATTGTCCCAACTATGGTCCGTTGTAAGTTTAAATTTACCAACTTTTAAATAAACATATCCTTCGGCTTGTCCCTCACTTGTAACTGTAGATATTATAAAAGGAGCATTATCATCATTATTCCATCCGTTTTCAGTAGCGTCTCCTACAATCCAGAATTTTGTGATGTCGGCTAATGTTTTAAAGGTAACATCTGCACCATAATTCGTACCCTTTTCATTTGTAACATAAGCTCGTACATGGTATTCTGTATTCATTTCCAAACCGGCAATGTCGGCAGAAATAGTATCCTGAACTCCTGTAACCACAACCTTTGTATTAGCTACTGTAGGATTTGCTGTTAAGGCATAAACAAAACCTCGTTCTGAAACTGTGCCTCCTCCATTGGAAGTAACCACACCATTTAAAGCAACTGTGGTTTTGGCTATTTCAGTTACATCCGAGGTCTTAACAAAGGCATAACCTATAGGTGTCGTAAAACTTACTTCATTACTATATGTTGTACCTATACTATTGGTAGCATATGCTCTCAAATAATATTTAACATTCCCTTTGAGCTGAGTTGCCAGGCTGGTAAACTGGCCATCGCCAACACCCTCAGTAGTTGCCATTGTAGCATTAGATGCAACAGTGCTTTGAATACTGTCCAGATTCGGGTTGGGATAAGTTCCATAAACAACACCGCGGCTGGTAATAAGAGCTGTTTCATGAGGTCCGCCATCATCGGTAATATTGATTTCAGTGGTGGCTGTTATACCCTTATCAGTAGTTGCTCCAATTGTAGATGCTGTAATTCCTGCCAATTTTGGCAAAGCTGCCGGAGTGGCGAAAGTATATTCCTCTCCGTAAATTACTCCTGAACTATTTACGGCATATGCTCTCACATAGTAGGTTGTAAGACGATCTACATGCAATTTAACCTTAAAGGCGGCTTTAGTATCGTCGCCTGTATAAATTACCTTATCGTTATCAACAGTGGGTTTAGGAGAAGTACTAAAACAAACACCTTTTTCGGTAAAGCCCCCACCCTGCGCAACTACAAATCCAACAACAGTAACCGAATCGGACTTCAGATCGGTATAATTAGAAGTGGTAAGCGTAGGAGCCAGGGTAACATTGTCCTCCTCTTTTGTACAGGCAGCAATAACAACTGCTACAATAAACAGGGCTGCCAGAAATTTATATAAAATAGATTTTTTCATAATATTTCTTTAAATGATTAATAAACAGTTAGTAAACTAAGCAGGTTGCCATGCTAATAATAAGCATGGCAACCTGCAGAATTTAGTTTTTAACTATGGTGTATTTACCTGTTTCGGAACCTGAAACTGCATTTGTAATTGTTAACGTGATAGTGTAATTACCGGCAGTTACATTTATGTCTGCTCCATTGTGGGTTAACGCATCTGTAGTTCCTCCGAGGTTCCAGTCCCAATTGTTATTCAATCTGAATTTTATTGCTCCATCTTTCAAAGTGGTAGTAATTTTCCAGGTTCCGGATGAGGCGTCGTAATCCATTTCCTGGTCGGGACCATCCCAACTGTTTGGAGTGGCCGAACCAACCAATCCTACCTTGAATGCTTCTACATCAAAAGTCAGGTCGTTAATGTTGGCCGAAACCTTGTGCCAGCCTGAAACTCCAGAAGTAATTGCAGCACCGTCAACCGCCAGCACCTTGTTTGATCCTCCATATACTACATTGGTTTCGGGATGCTTAAATGTAAATGGCATAGATTTATCAAGCTTAACAAAACTTGAATATACTCCGTTGCCTGCAGGCGATTCAACCTTACCAACCACCGCTGTACCCGAAATAAGATCGAGACGAGGTAATCCGTAAATAGTAATATCTGTGTTTTTTGTCTGGGAAGAATAAGCCAGATTAGAGCCTGTTACTGCAACCAAAACCGCTCTGATCCTAAAGTCGACAGAGCTAACCTGATCCGCAGTAAACTTTCTTAACAAAATGGTATTAAGTTCTCCAACTGTGGTCTTCCAAAGCGTATCCTGTGGTCCGGAAAATATAACAAGGGCATCCTCAAAATTATTTCCCTGAGCACATGCTTCCAGATAATAGGTGGCAGAAGCCTGGAAACCCGGATTAATTGAAGTACCTTTAATGGTAATAACATCGTTGGCATTCGCTCTTTTCAGAGTTAAATCGGGAAATTGGCTAAATGCGGGAAGTGTAGGAGTGTCGGATAATATTGCCTTGTCTTCGTCTTTCTCGCACGAAGTAAACAAGCTAACCAATCCAACAAAAATCAAATATATGATTAATCTGTTATTCATAATTTCAGTTTTTTAATTAGTATCCGGTATTTTGTTTAATATTGGGGTTAGCAGCTACTTCGGCTCCAGGTATAGGAAATAAATTCCTGTACGATTCTGACGCCTGACCTCTGTAGGCATTCCCCTTCCATGCCCATAAATAAGCATTGGTAGTAAATTTATTGTACCTGATTAAATCGGTCCTTCTCACTGATTCCCAATATAACTCACGTCCTCTTTCGTCCAGAATGAAATCAAGTGTAAGCTGGTTGTCCTGGATGTTTCCGGAAGGGCCTTTAAAAGCACGACCGCGAACTGTGTTAACATCATTTAAGGCAGCGGCCCTATCTCCGCCACTTCTTAATAAAGCCTCTGCACGCATCAGGTAAGCATCGGCGAGGCGGAAAATTGGAAAATCGGTACTTGTAAAATCGTTATGCGGATGTTCTGCAGGACTATCGTCGTGGTTAAGGTTAGTGTATTTGTAAACACCTATACCGTCACTGAAAGTTCCTACATTGTAAATATCCCAGTTCTGCAGGAGCCTGATGTAAACTCTGGTATCCTTAACTCTCGAAAAAGTTGGATCAGAGTCAAGCTTAGGATAAGCCACTGTATCTACCAAAACATTAACAAACTCTTTGGTTGTTCTGTTTCCGCTCCAAGGACCGCCTATCCCAAGGGTTGCAGGTAGAATTTTATCACCGGCTGCCGCATGAATTATGTAGGTAGTTCCGCCATACGATTGGGTGTACATACCGTCGCAAGTAATGGCGAATATCATTTCGCGGCTGGTATGGTTATTTGCACTAAAATTAAGGCGGTAGTTTGGCTCTAAAATGTATCCTGCATTAATTACTTTATCAGAATAAGTGATACAGTCGGCCCACTTTGACGTGCCGGTATATACTTCAGCATTCAGGTACAGACGAGCCAGCAACATCCAGGCTGCGGCCTTATCGGCTCTGCCATACTCAAACCTGGGTTCTCCCAACGTACTTTCAATAGCTTTCAGTTCCGATTCTACATAATTAAATAGTTCCTGGCGGGTAGTTTGCTTCGGGAAAAAGCTTCCGGGCTTATCAGCTTCGGTAATAAAAGCGGGATTACCAAACATATCAATGGCATGGTAATATGCAAGAGCTCTTAAAAAGCGTGCTTCGGAATTGTATCTGATAATTTCGGGATCGTCGCTGCCAGCCGAATTTCTTATAAACTCGTTACAAATAGAAACAGTATAGATAATACGGGCATACATAGCTGTAACAAAAACATCGGTGGGTGTCCATGTGTGCCAGTGATAATCTTTAATTGTCTGGTCGTTCCAGGAACACAAAGCTTCGTCGGTTGTAAGTTCTTGTGCCATCCACAAAGCGCGTGTATAAACGCCAAAACCATTATCAATACCCGAGATATCACCATTTGGTGAACCTGTACCTTCCTGTCCGGGAACCGAAAAAGAAGAATATAGTTTCGCGAGTGTTTGAAGCATAGCACCTTCCCGATCTTTTAAGTTTGACGACACAATGATATTTTCGTCAATCGGGGTAACGTCCAGATCCTTGGTACACGAGGCTACCATAACAATTACCATGGCAGCCAGTATTGATATATATTTAAATTGTTTCATACGATTTTCTCTTTTAATTATTAAAAATCAAGATTTACACCTAAAATGAATGTTCTTGGTCTTGGATAAATATTATTATCAATACCATTGCTTACTTCAGGGTCCAAACCATTGTATTTGGTGATCACAAAAGCATTCTGAACAGTAAAGGTTACCCTTCCTTTTAATTTCTCAGTTAAGATTTTCCCGAAATTATAACCTACACTCATATTATCCATCCTGAAGAAAGAAGCATTCTCAATATAGAAATCGGACAGATACTGAGAATTATTAAATTTACTGTTGTTTATTTGTGTTGTCAGGTTCTGGAAATAACTGTTGTTATAAAGATTGCCGTAGAAAGTTGAAGAAGCAATATTGTTATAAACATAATTGCCAATATTAGCTCTTCCGGAGAATGAAAAATCGAAACTCTTGTATTCGAACCTGGAGGTAATACCAATAGTATAGTCGGGAGCTGGTTTTTTATAATGATACATGTCCTGTGTATTTTCTTTAACAGTACCACCTTTGCCGGATAAATCGACATATAACCCCTCGATAGGGAACCCATTAACATCGTATACTTGTTTGTTTACAAAAAACGAATTAATAGGACGGCCAACACTATTCATCTGAATGTTATTACCTGTACCTCCGCTTATTCCACCGGTAGGAACTCCTAAATAATTAGGATCGTCGGTTCTGGTGAGTTTAGTAATTTCATTCTTATTGTAACCAAGGTTCATGCCTATCGTCCAGCTCATTTCGCTAGTAGTAATGGGTCTTACATTAAGAATAATTTCGTATCCGGTATTTTCCATATTACCTACATTGGTCAATAAGTAATTGGAGAAGTTACTTCCGTTGGGAATTGCAATCGTATTTAACAGATCTTTTGTTTCTCTTTTATAGTATTCAACCGAACCTGAAACCCTGTCGTTAAATAAGCTAAAATCCAAACCAATGTTTTTGGTGGTTGTGGTTTCCCATTTAATATCCGGATCGTAGGCATTAGGACGCAACGTAGGAATAAACCTGTCGCCAAACTGATAATATGCTTGCGGAACAGAGATCCTGTAAGTTCCCATGTAAGGATAATCGGAACCAATGTTTTGCTGTCCGGTTTGTCCCCAGCCTAATCTTAACTTCAATTCGCTAATGGCTCTGACATTCTTAAGGAAGGTTTCTTCGTTAATCTTCCATGCTAAAGCTAACGATGGAAACAAGCCCCAACGGTTATCTTCTGAAAATCTCGAAGATCCATCATCACGAATAGTAGCTGTAAAGAGGTATTTATTCATCAAGGTATAGTTCAAACGTCCAAAAAATGATACCAGATAATTTTCAGTTGCATAATTTGAGCTGTCTGCAGTAATTAAAGGGTGTTTGGCATCTTCAATGCTTCTCTGGTAATTATCCCCTTTTCTCCAGAAATGTTGCCAGGAATAACCTCCCATAATGTCAAAGCGACTTCCGATAGCGTCCACATCCTTTACATAATGTAAAGTAAAATCAAGTAACTTATTGTTAATCTCCTGATTATAATCAATCAACTGCCCAAAGCCACTTCTTCGGGTCCATATAGCGGTTGTGTCGGCATTGTTATGACCACTACTTTTTGTATAATCGATACCCATATTCAGATTAGCTGATAATTCAGGTAAGAAATGAAATTTATAATCGAACTGAATATTACCTATTCCTCTGTTAACCTTAGACTCATTATCAATTAATTCAACCATTGCCACAGGGTTTGATGTAGCCATCTGATTGTAATCGCCGTTAAGAGTATTATCAAGTGTCCACGTGGTATAGCCTCCATAACGGGTATTTCCGTTCCTTACAGGCTGGGTAGGATCGTAATTTACTGCAGCGCCAACGGCACCGGTATTTCCAAAATTTTGGTTTACATGCATTCCCTTGGCGTTAACATTTACCTTTAGGTGATTATCAAAAAACGAAGGATCAAATCCAAAAGACAGCGTTGTACGTTTCATATCGGTATTTTTGAGAATACCATTCTGATCGGTATAACCTAAAGATGCCCGGTATGGAATTTTATAGGCAGCACCTGATGCGCTTAAATTATGGTCGTGAGACACGGCTGTTTCGTAAATTTCTTTTTGCCATATGGTATTTTCGTTACCTAAACGAAGTAAGCTGGCATTGTCAATATTATTTGTTCCTTTCTTTTCGACTGCAAGAGCTCTGTATTCGTCACCCGACAAAACATCGAGAAATTTAACCGGAGCACTTACAGAAACATTTCCATTGTAGCTGAAACGGGTCTTACCGCCCTTTCCTCTCTTGGTTGTAATAAGAATTACACCGTTCGAAGCACGTGAACCGTAAATAGCTGTTGCCGAAGCATCCTTAAGTACAGTGAAAGTTTCAATATCATTGGGATTAACAATTGACAAAGGATTGCTCAATCCGGAAATGCCTTCACCAGATACAGGTATTCCGTCAATTACAATTAAAGGGTCGTTGCTTGCGGTTAATGACGATCCTCCTCTTATTCGTATAGTAGCTCCGCTTCCGGGTGCGCCTCCTTCGGTTGTTATTACAACACCGGCACTTTTTCCTACCAATAATTCCTGCGGGGTTGTAATTGCTCCTTTGTTAAAGTCCTTTGCACTTACAGTTGCAACAGCACCGGTTGCATCCGATTTTTTAACAGTACCATAACCAATTACAACAACCTCTTCAAGGTTTGCTATATCTGTCTGAAGGGTAACATTAACTGTTGATTCGTTTCCAACAATTACATCCTGTGATAAATAACCTATATAAGAAAAGGTTAAAGTAGCACCAGCAGGTGCTGAAATAGTATAATTTCCATCCATGTCGGAAACAACACCGCGTGTAGTTCCCTTTACTACAATATTTACTCCGGGTAAAGCTTCTCCCGAAGGATCGCTGATCTTACCGGACACTGTTTTCTCCTGACCAAATGCCAAAGGCATGATCAAAATAAATAACGAAAACAGTAAAATTTTCAGATTAACTTGTTTACTCATGTGTAGATGTTATTAGTTCATAAAGTTTAATTAGTACAACATGTTTTCGGATAAAGTCAGTAGAGCATCTTTTTGCTTTTCGGAGACAATGATATAGCATTTAGCAATTAAAAAATCGGCTGAAAAGCATCTAAGGTTCCGCAAACGTTTGCGATTTCGTTTGCGTTTAACATGTTTTATAACACATTGTTAGAAATCTCAATTTAACTTTTATATTTGAAAGCCATTTTCAAATGGCCTATCTTGTAAAAGATAACAGCAACTAATAACACACGAACTACAGTTAATTGAAAATCAATGAAATCCGGACAGGTAACCATAAAAGATATTGCTAAAGCTCTTGGAGTCTCGCCGTCGACTGTATCAAGGGCCCTAAAAGGGCATCCTGACATCAGTCCTGAGACCCGCAAAGCTGTAAGCGATCTAGCCGCACGACTGAAATACGAACCTAATGCCATAGCCTTAAGCTTGAAACAAAGCCGCAGCAACAGTATCGGAGTTATTATTCCTGAAATGGTGCATTACTTTTTTTCGTCGGTATTAAGCGGCATAACCGACGTAGCTTACGATGCAGGTTTCACAGTAATTATCTGTCAGTCGAACGAAATCCATGAACGCGAAGTGGCGAATGTTAAAGCACTATATGCTAACCGCGTCGATGGGATTCTAATTTCAATATCAAAAGATTCGGATGAATTTGATCATCTTAATTTTTTAATCGACA
The DNA here is from genome assembly GCA_023429135.1 of Bacteroidota bacterium. Lineage (GTDB taxonomy): Bacteria > Bacteroidota > Bacteroidia > Bacteroidales > JAAUTT01 > JAAUTT01. The sequence continues at coordinate 13,758 of JAEYWD010000097.1, forward strand.
ATGATATTCCGGTAGTTTTTTTCGACAGGTTTGCTCCGGGAATTGTTTGCGATAAAGTAATTGTTGACGATTTTGATGCTGCATACAAAGCTACAAAACACTTAATTGACGAAGGACGCAGAAGAATTGCCCATTTTAGCGGTCCTCAAAAACTATTAATAGGAAGAGAACGTCTCGAAGGATATAAAAAAGCATTGAAAAGCGCAGGTATTCCAATAGATGAATCACTTATCATCCACGCCGAAAACTTTGAAATGGCCCGTGAGGCCGTTTCGAAACTCATGGAATTGCCTAAGCCTCCCGACGGAATTTTTGCTGTTAACGATCTCACTGCAATAGGTGCCATGCTTACCCTGCAAAAAAGAGGAATAAAGGTTCCCGACGAAGTTGCTATTGTTGGCTTTAGCGATGGGAAATTCTCAGGAATTGTTGAACCTAATCTTTCATCAGTAGATCAGCATGGTTACGAAATGGGTACTGCAGCAGCACGCATGCTTATTAAACGGATTCTTTCCGAGGATCCGTTCTACCCGCCCGAAACCGTAATTTTACAGACTTCTTTAATAATAAGAGGGTCGTCCAGAGTTGAAAGGTAATTTGTCAATATTAAATAAGTCAGTCATAAAATTTTGAGGGGATATAGGTCACCGCGTTGCGGCTAAATAGGATTTCATAGCACAACATCTAATCGGGTAGGAAGCGGCTCGCACCGCTGTCCTCCCACACCACCTGGCATACGCTTCACGTACCGCGGCGGTTTTTATTAACGTTTTCCCTTTACACATATTTCGATTGATTGCAGATCAAGACG
>JAEYWD010000039.1 GCA_023429135.1 Bacteroidota bacterium
ATTGTAAATAATAATTCGTTCAATATGCAACAATATAACGAATTATTCGAAAAAGACTATTGGGATTGGAAAGGTGACAATAAACAGATAGACGACGTTTTGTTAATTGGCATCGAATTTTAAAGCGAAAACCTTAAAACTAAATAATATGAACAAAGAAGAAAAGAAAGACAATGTCAGCTTCCTTGAGTTTGTTTACGATTTTTATAAATCGATGAAAAGACATGAGATCAGCCTTGTTTATGAAGGAGAAATTACCCATCAGATTACAAAAGCCTTTACTTCTTTAACCGAATCGAACATGGCTAAGGAGGAGGAATCGAATACGGTTCAGAAAAAGGTTTTCCATGTAATGGTTGAGTGCCTCCAGAATATAAGCAAGCATGCCGACGAATATGGCACTAACGACTATATCTTCTCAGGTCGCGGAATCTTTCTGGTTGCCAAAGGAGAAGAAGAATATTCGGTTACAACCGGCAATACTGTTGAAAACATAAAAATTCCCGATCTGAAAAAGCTTCTTGAGCAGGTAAACAGCCTCGATAAAGAAGAACTTACCGAACTTTATAAAAAACAGATCAAGGAAGGTCGCCTTTCGGAAAAAGGAGGTGCAGGTCTAGGATTCATTGATATCAAAAGGAAAACCGGAAGAAACCTCGACTACCACTTTCTTCCCATCAATGAAGAAACTTCATTCTTCTTATTAACTTCAACAATTTCGAGAAACAACTAATAAAGCTAGTAATATGGATGTTATAAAAATAAAAGGTACAGACGACACTCCGTCTGTTACACTCGATGCAGCATCAAACATTTTTGAGATTGCCGGTCGTTCATTACCCGAAGATGTAGCTTCTTTTTACAATCCTATCCTTGAATGGCTTGACAAATACAATCAATCACCTAACCCAAAAACCATCTTCAATTTCAAACTGGTGTATTTTAATACAGCTTCTTCGAAGCTTTTGCTGGATATCCTCATGAAGCTTGAAGACCTCGGGAAAGCCGGAAAGGATGTGCTTGTAAAATGGCATTATTCGGAAGATGATGAGGATATGAAAGAGGCTGGTGAAGAATACGCTGATATTGTAGATGTTCCCTTCGAACAGATAAGCTACACCTAAAATTTATACCCAAAACCTAACAAAATTTAGAAAATGAGTGAGGAAATTCTAAAAGCGCTAATGCAGCTCTTCGCCCTTATTGTAAAACAAGATGAAGGCGTAGAGCATGGCGAAAGGGAATATGTCAGCAATTTCCTTACATTGCAATTGAATGCCGAAACGGCAAATGAATACCTTGCTTTATTCGACAGTTTTGCAGGTAACGACAAATCGTCGGAAGAAAACGGTGAAGAAACCAAAAAGAAGTTAACCTCTGTTAAAGACTCTGTTCGTATCCTCGGTATTTGTAAAAAAATTAACAAAACCCTTACCCAGGAGCAGAAAGTTGTTGTTTTAGTTCGTCTTTTTGAGCTTGTAAATGCCGACCGCAAATTTACCGACCAGCGGATGGCAATTATCAACACAGTTGCCGAAGTTTTTAATGTCTCCAAGGAAGAGTTCTTGTCCATTCAGGATTTTGTAATTAAAAATGAGTCCGAAGAGCTGGATAACTCTGCTATAATGCTCATTAACGACAAAGGCAAACATCCTGAAAATGGCAAATATATCCGCACCGAAAAGCTTCACGGAAATATTTTCATCCTGCGTATCAGCAGTGTCGATTTATATTTCCTGAAATACACCGGCAATGAGGATTTATTCCTGAATGGAATGGGTGTAAGCAACAAGCGCATCTACCTTTTTGCCACCGGCAGTACCGTTAAGCTTCCCAAAGGAAAACCGATTTATTACAGCGACATTGTTTCGCATTATCTGGCCGACATCACCTCCAGTAAAATATCCTTTGATGTTACCAATCTCGAATACCGGTTTCAGAACGGCAATGTGGGTTTGCGTAATATTTCGTTCTCCGAAGGACATGGAAAACTGATAGGGATTATGGGTGCAAGCGGCGCCGGTAAAACCACGCTTTTGAATGTACTTTGCGGAACTGAAGCACCATATGCAGGGTCTGTAGAAATCAACGGGCTTAACCTTCATACACAGAAAGACAAGCTGGAAGGCGTAATTGGTCTGATACCACAGGACGACCTTTTAATTGAAGAATTAACCGTTTTTGAGAACCTTTATTACAACGCCAAACTTTGTTTCAAGGATCGCTCTGAAGCCGAAATCACCGAAATGGTGCATAAAACGCTCTCGAGCCTCGGATTGCTGGAACGCAAGGATCTGAAAGTCGGATCCCCGCTGAACAAAACCATCAGCGGTGGCCAGCGTAAACGACTAAATATTGCACTGGAACTTATCCGGGAGCCATCCATCCTTTTTGTGGATGAACCAACATCCGGTCTGTCATCGCGCGACTCGGAAAATGTGATGGACCTGCTCCGTGAATTAGCCCTAAAGGGGAAACTTATTTTCGTGGTTATTCATCAGCCCTCGTCGGAAATCTATAAGATGTTCGACAAAATGATTATCCTCGATACCGGCGGATATATGGTTTACTACGGTAATCCGGTAGAAGCAGTGATGTATTTCAAACGTATCGATGCCCAGATTAACTCCGAAGTGGGCGAATGCCCCACCTGCGGTAACGTCAACCCCGAGCTAATCTTTAATATTGTGGAGGCAAAGGTTGTGGATGAATTTGGACGTTACACCACCAAACGTAAAGTTGCACCCACAAAATGGGAAAAGCATTATCATACCAATATCATTCCCGAAAAAGTTACCAAAATAACCGAAGAACCTCCTAAATCACTGAATATCCCCAACTGGTTCAAACAGTTTGGCATTTATACCCTTCGCGATTTCTTCTCGAAAATAAGCAACACACAATATATCGCTCTTAACCTGCTGGAAGCTCCACTGTTGGGTTTAATGCTTTCGTACATTATCCGATACATTGCAGAGCCTACCTCGGACATTTATATATTCCGGGAAAATGAGAATATGCCAATTTATATCTTTATGAGCCTTATTGTTGCCTTGTTTATGGGGTTAATGGTGAGTGCCGAAGAAATATTCCGCGATAGGAAAATACTTAAGCGGGAGGCATTCTTAAATTTGAGCCGCTCCAGCTACCTGGCTTCAAAAATTACCATTCTGTTTGCTATATCGGCAATCCAAACCATTACATTTGTTCTGATTGCCAATACCATTCTGGGAGTTAAAGGCATGACTTTCGAATACTGGCTGGCACTTTTCTCGACGGCTGCTTTTGCCAATATGCTTGGCCTGAATATTTCGGCAACCTTTAATTCGGCTGTAACCATTTATATAATCATTCCTCTGGTTATGATTCCAATGATGGTACTCAGTGGTGCAATGTTCAGTTTTGACAAGCTCAACCGCACCGTGGGGAGTGTCGATAAAGTTCCTCTCCTTGCCGAGGTAATGGTGACCAAATGGTCATACGAAGCCTTGGTGGTACATCAGTTTAAGGACAATGAATTTGAAAAGATTTTCTATCCACTTGAAAAAGCTGTGAGCATCGCCGACTTCAAACAAGTGCATCTACATGGAGAACTTATGAAGAGGTATGAGGCAAGTATGGCCGATCTGGATAAAAACCGCAAGATTAAAGAGTCCGGCCAAAAACTTCTGCTCATTAAAAACGAAATTGAAAAAGAAGGAAATATTAATCCCCGCTTGAGATATAAGGACATTGAATTGCTTACCCCTGAGAAATTCAATATGGATGCAGCGGTGAGTCTGGCTGCCTACCTGGATACTTACAAAGAATTCTATTCAAAGGTATTTGAAACCAATAATACCAAAAAGGAAGAAATGGTTCAGAAGGCCTTAAGCAAAAATCCTGATTTATATAATAATCTTAAAAACAATTATCATAACGAAGCTATATCCGACCTTGCAAAAAAGGTGCTTGAGAAGAAAAAGATTCTGGAATATGATAATCAGCTTGTTCAGCAAATTGATCCTGTTTTTATGGATCCAACCGTGTCGTCAACCTTAAGTATGAGGTCGCATTTTCTTGCTCCGCGTAAGCATTTTCTGGGGAATTTTTACGACACCTTCTATTTCAATATGCTTGTTATCTGGGTTTATACACTTCTGCTTTATATAACATTGTATTATGAACTCTCCAAGAAGCTCTTCGACTTACTTGGTAAAATAAATTTCAGCAAAGAAAAAAACACCTGAGAATTTCGAATTGGCAAAAAAAATTAATAATTTGGAGTGAAACGCAAGTAACATCGAAATAATAATTACGTAAGAACCTAAGAATTAAAAATGAAAAATATGATCCGAAAATTAGCTTGCATTGTAATAAGTTTTCTGATAATTATTGCATGTAAATCGGGGAAATCCGATTATTCTTCCCAATTGGGATTAGACGACAGTACCGGAACCGGTGAACTCCCTGTTGCCCAGGAAGCCATGTCGCAAGTGGTAGAGAATGTTTCATCGCCGGTTGAAATGGCTGCTTTGATAAAAAGCATTGGTGTACCTTTCTCACAAAAATACCTGGCTACCACCGACAATGTCGACAGCTATAATACCAGCCACTCCAAGGCATTTAACCTTGGCATTTTCGGAGCCGACCTTGGTTACCTCAACATGTACAGCAAAACATCATCAGTAGTTGAATACATTACCGTAATTAAAAAACTTGCGGAAGGTATCAACGTAGGACAATTTTTCGATTTCAACACCTTAAAGCGTCTTGCTACCAATAACGAGAACATCGACTCATTGATGTACATCTCAGTTCATAGCTTCAACGTTATGGATAAATATCTGCAGAAAAACAACCGTTCCAACCTCAGCGCTTTAATGGTTGCAGGAGTTTGGGTGGAAGGAATTTATTTAGCAACACAGGTACAGAAGGATAAACCCAATAAAAAACTGGCAGAGCACATTGGCGAACAGAAAAACATGCTTGCAGAGCTTTTGATAATCCTCAACAACTATAAAAAGGAAAAGTATATCGCCGACCTGATTACCGAACTTAATTCTATTAAAGCTAAGATGGAACCCATTACCATTTCAATAATCAAGGGAGAACCCGAACAGGTAGTAGAAAACGGTATGCTCACCATTAAGCAGAACGAAAGAAGTGTTGTAAATATTACCGACGAGCAACTTAAGGATATTATCAACACCGCCGAACAGGTTCGTAACAAATTAATAAAGATTCAATAACCGATTAATAAAATATTTGTGATGAAGCCTTTAAAAGGATTCAGCATAATCAAAAAAATCACTATATGAAAAAAATTAGCTTAATGTTCCTTCTGGCTTTTTTCGCCTTTACTTATATGGCAAAAGCTCAAACGGAAGCGCAAAAAGTAGAAATTTGTTCGGGAATGGCTGGTGCTGATGCTACATATTTAAAAGACTTCCAGGTTGTGCTCGATGCAGCAATGGGGAACGAAAAACCGCCGCAAGCAAAATTCTCTCTGATACTTCAAAAAGATACAAAATACAGGTTTACCGTTTGTACTGCTGATGACTCTCCAGGCAAAGCCTATCTTCAGCTATGGGATGGCGAAAGACAATGGGGAGCAACCTATGATCCCAAAACCGGAAGAGAGTTTAAAGGTTTCGATTTCGATTGCCAGAAAAGTGGTGTTTACCACATATTTATTGGCTTTGTAGATGGAAAGGCAGGAAGTGCAATTGGAATACTCTCGTTTGTAAAGAAACTTTAGATAAAAATATTTTTCCAGAAAAGAAGGCCTTTAAGGGCCTTTTTTTGTTTTACCTTAGTGGGATCGCATACTGGTTTGGCCTGAAAATTGACTAACTTATACTCACAAATCATAAAACATTACATGGTATGAAAAAATATGCTATTATCTTTCTGCTAAGTGTATTGACTTTTCAGGCTAAAAGTCAGATTCTGAAAGATGCAAACAAACTTTTACGGCAAGGTACCGGCAAGCTCACCGAAAAAGATGCAGCCGATGGCATAAGAGAAGCATTGGTAAACGGCACCGGTCAGGCCGTGAAAGTAGTTTCCAATGTAGATGGTTATTTTAAGAATCCTGAAATCAAAATTCCTTTTCCCGAAGATGCAAAAGTAATCGAAAGTAAATTGAGAGCTGTTGGATTAGGAAATAAAGTCGACGAGGTAATACTCTCCATTAACCGCGCTGCCGAGGATGCTGCCAAGGAGGCTACTCCAATTTTTGTATCGGCCATCAAAAGCATGACCGTTAAAGATGCCATCAATATTGTTAAAGGTGAAGACAACGCTGCCACCAGCTATCTGAAACAAACCTCGTCGCCCGAATTAAACAATAAATTTCAGCCCATAATAAAAACCTCACTCGATAAGGTACAGGCGACAAAATACTGGGAGGACCTTATAAAAGCCTACAACAAAATACCTTTGGTAACCAAAATGAACCCCGATCTTACAGCTTATGTTACAGGTAAAGCAATCGATGGATTATTCGTGATGGTAGCCAAAGAGGAATATAAAATAAGAAAAGATCCGAAAGCCCGCACCACAGAGCTTTTAAGGAAGGTCTTCGGGGGAAAGTAAAATGAGGCTTTAGAGGTTGGGCTTTGGGCTATAGGAGTGATTCTCATAAACCTGAACACCTATAACTTAAACTGCTTTCCTCTCTCTTGATCCAATTGATAAAAAAGCTTACTTTTATATTTTCTGAATAAACAAACCTTATTAACTCTACCTTTATGCAAACTACAAGAAGAAACTTTTTAAAAACAGGTGCTATGGCGGCAGCCGGACTGGCAGTTCTTAATCAGGCTACATTTGCTGCATCAGGCAAAAAGAAGGTTGCTGTTGGCATGCAACTTTACTCGGTTCGCGAAGATATGACCAAAGAACCAGGTGGATCGTTGAAAAAAATCGCCGGCATGGGATATAAATATGTAGAACACGCAAATTATGTTAATCGCAAATTCTATGGTTATACTCCTCAGGAATTCCGTAAAATCCTCGACGATCTGGGTTTGAAAAACATCAGCGGTCATACCGTTTTTGGATTGAATCACTGGGACGATGCCAAAAAGGACTTTACCGACGCCTGGAAATATACCGTTGAAGATGCCGCAGTTTTGGGTCAGGAATATGTGATTAGCCCCTGGATGGACGAAAAAATGCGTAACAGCTACGACAATTTGAAGAAATACTGCGACGTTTTTAACAAATGCGGTGAACTTTGTCAGAAATCGGGCATGAAATATGGCTACCACAATCACGATTTTGAGTTCAGTCAGATGCTGAATAACCAATCGGTGTTCGACATTATCATGAGCAGCATCGATCCCAAAATGGTAGTTATACAGCTCGATACCGGCAATATGTACAACGGTGGCGCCAAAGCACTCGATGTACTAAAGAAATACCCCAACCGTTTCGAGAATGTTCATATCAAGGACGAAATTGAAGCTCCCGGAGCTACCGGCAGTCACAAATACGAAAGCACAATTCTGGGACAGGGCATTATAAGCTGCAAGGAAGTAGCCGATCTGGCCGTTGAGAAAGGTGGCACCAAACTCTTTATCATTGAACAGGAAGCTTACCAGGGCAAAGCACCCATGGACTGCATGAAAGAAAACCTGGAGATAATGAAAAAGTGGGGATATGTTTAGTTTAGTCGTAAGACTTTAGTAGCCCCGGTATACTACCGGTACTATCTCCAAATTCCGTTCTGTTGCAACGCGTTAGCGGGCAATTTCAACGTGATAGCAAGTCATTTCAACGTGATAGCGAGCAATTTCAACGTGTTAGCAAGTGATTTCAACGTGATAGCAAGTCATTTCAACATGATAGCGAGTCATTTCAACATGATAGCAAACGATTTCAACGTGATAGCAAGTGATTTCAATGTTGGAGCGAGCGATTTCAACTCGAGAGCAAACATTTCAACTCGAGAGCGTGTCGTTTCAGGGTAGTATTGTCCCCCAATGAACAAAAAAGCACCCCGGGGGGACTATACCAGGTACCCTGTCGGCCAAATTTCCCAAGGAGGGGTTTTTACCAAAGAGAGTGTACTTTCCCCACTTTTTCTTATTTTGCAGCATTTTAACACATCATGCAAATACCATCAACCGAAATACAAAACCGACTGGCACGCTTCAGGGAAATTATGGATGCTCAGAATCCTTCCTGGGAGTTGGCTGTAATATTCAGCAAAATAAACCTATACTATTTCACCGGCACCATGCAGGAAGGGATGTTGATGATCCCCCGTAACGATGAGGCTGTTTTCTGGGTACGTCGCAGTTACGAACGAGCCTTGGAGGAATCGTTTTTCCCGGCAATAAAGCCTATGGAAAGCTTTAAGGATGCAGCAGCAACATATACTAATATCCCGGAAACTGTACATCTCGAAACTGAATTTGTTCCCCTTGCGATGTACCAACGTTTTCAGAAATATTTCCCTGCCAAACAGGTTTGTCCGCTCGATGCACAAATTGCTCATGTAAGAGCTCGCAAGAGTGCTTTCGAATTATCGGTAATGGAACAATGCGGGAAAATACATGCCCGTGTGCTTGAGGATGTGGTTCCCTTCCTTTTAATAGAAGGAATAAGCGAAGCTGAATTTGCTGCCGAAATTTATAAAGCCATGGTGCACGAAGGTCATCAGGGACAGGTAAGGTTTGCTATGCTCGATACAGAAATGGTGCTGGGGCATGTGGCCTTTGGCGAAAGTTCCATCTATCCCACAGCTTTTAACGGTCCGGGTGGAAACTATGGAGTTGGACCAGCCATGCCATCGCTGGGCAGCCGGAGCCGTAAATTAAAAAAAGGAGATCTGGTGTTTGTGGATATCGGTTGTGGATTGTACGGTTATCATACCGATAAAACCATGACTTACGTTTTTGAAGGCGAACTTCCCACTCATGCCGTTGACGCACATAAACAATGTGTGAATATACAGAACCAGATTGCCGCCAGTCTCAAGCCTGGAGCTGTCCCCTCTCAAATTTACCAGAACATTATGAATTCCCTTTCACCAGAGTTTCTGGAAAATTTCATGGGCTATGGTAAGCGGCAGGTTAAATTCCTGGGTCATGGCATTGGCATTACCATCGACGAACTGCCTGTTATTGCGAAAGGTTTTGATGAACCGCTGGAAGAAGGGATGGTATTTGCCCTCGAACCCAAAAAGGGAATCCCCAACATTGGAATGGTGGGGATTGAAAATACTTTTGTGGTTACTGCTGAAGGAGGGCGATGTATAACAGGGAATAATCCGGGGCTGAAACTAGTAGTAAGTCGCAGGTCGTAAGTCGTAAGACTAACAGCCATGACCACTCTAGCGTTTTGAAACTCATGCTATAATTTTTTATTAATAAGCTCCAGCGCCTCCTCCAGGGCCCCCTCCTGTTTACAAACAACATCAGGCATCACTCCTACCCTGTCAATCTTTTTGCCATCGCTGGTATAATAATCGGCAGTAGGAACCCACAACCTAAAGTTTTTGGTAATGCTAAACTGTTCGCCATTCAACATACCTCCATACGTTCTTGCACCAACAATGGTGGCTCTTTTAGAATGTTTCAGGCCATAAACCAAAGGTTCGCAGGTACTGCCAGTAGAGCCGTTTGTAAGGATGTATATCTTTCCGGGAAATGGATTTTTTTCAGGGTAAACAACCAGGCACAAACCTTCGGTTGTATGTATACCGTTGATGATTAACTCGAAACTTGCCTCGCTGAAAATTGTGAAAGCCTTGTAACTGCCGACTGAAGGCAGGTTTTCGTGCGTTTTGAAATATTTTTGAGTAATAAACACTCCTCCATACAATGTATCTTTTACAAGAAACCGGGCCAGAGGCAGGGCCGATGCAATGGTCCCTCCGGTATTACCGCGAAGGTCGATAATTAAATTCCCGCACTGGAGGTTTCTGAGTGTGTCAATATAAGGTTGAATTTCTTCAGCCGACGCGCTGAAAGTTTTTACGGTAAACAACACGGTAGTGGCATTTAATTTTTTCAGTTCGAACTTTTTCGACTGATCCTCTCCCTTGTTTCCGGCAATTTTCCTTGGAGGTTTGTTCAGCCTGATTCCATAATGTGAAAAAGGCAGTTTTTGAGCATTAAAGTTATACATATTCTCGAACTCGTAATCGTCGGCCACCACAGACGATAACCGGAGAACTTTTTCCTCGAAGCTATTCCAGGCTTCACTCTTCAAAATAGCCGGATCGAACAGATAACAACGTGAAGTATCTATTGCTGCCCGGGCAATTGCACGATAATCCCTTGCCGGTTGATATTGTTGAGTAAGTTTACCCTGAAGAGAGTTCTGTCCGATTTTGGCGTTTAGCTCCTTTCCGTGAATAAAACCTGAAAAATCCCGTTCTGCGGTCAGTGTTCGATAATTTCCCTGAAGAAAAGCGGTATCGTTACGGTAATTAACCTTCCCTGTAATTTCAATAGTGTGAGATGCAACCTTTCGGGCCAGTCGGGCTATTATGTATTTATTTCCCAAAACAGCCTTTGAGCTTCCAGGCCTGGAATAAAGTTTAAAGTGGCTCCCCCTTTGGGAATAAGTTAATCGCAGTTGGGTACTGTCGGACAATGTTGCATTCCAGTAAGAATTGTTGTGTTCCGCCGGCTGTCCGTTAAGAAGTACAAAGGTGGAGAAAACTAAAAAAATCGTGAGAATACTTTTCGACATATTGTAGGAATTAAGGTTTATAACAGAATTAATATTCAAGAATCTTTTGCACATACTCAATCCAATCGCCTTCGGGAAGCGAATCATCGAGAAAATAATCGGGTTGAATACCAACATCATCAATACAGTACACAGGAGCCCGGTTGCTTTTGGAGACGCCATAACGAAGTACATACTTACCGTCGGGCGATTCAACTTCGTTCATATTGGAAATATCAAGTGCTCCACCTGTAGGACGTCCGAATATTTTAACCTTTTGGCTTTGACGGACTGTAATCAGAAATTGTTCATCGGCGCTACCGTTATGGTGATTGCAGATAATCGCAACCTTTTCAGGAAAGGGGAAAACTTCGGGTAGTGAGTCGATCTCAAAATTTTCCTCGAAAAAAGGAACAAATTTTCCGGGATGAGCCTTAAGTTTTGTAATCAAGTTATTGAAAAATATCAAGGTAGAGCTGTCCTTAACGATTTTAAGATAATCTTCATAGAATTTTATATTCAATTCCGTAGAGTAAATATCTACACCCAATTTTCGAATTGGATTGGTATAAAGGTAAGGAATGATTGGCCGGTAAGAACGATCGCTTCCACCGGTTCCATAACGTATATCGATAATCAGATTATTGGTTGACTTAATAAGACTATCATTCTTACTAAAAAGCTCTTCAATCCATTTCCTGTGTGATAAATCAAATGAAGGAATTCTAACGTAAAGGGTTTTGTTGTTCAATTTTTGTAAATATGGAGGATAATTTGGCCGGAAAAAGTTGGTATATAACGAATCGTAAAGTAAAGATGAATTATGAGGATATCTTCTTACCCAGAAATAATCGCCAATATTCAGCACGGTTTTATTGGAGTTGATAAAAACCGACTTATAATTTTCCTTTATGCGGTCCCCCCTTGTATAGTCAGTTATATAAGCTTCATTCCCGGCAGTAAATTGAGCCCGGATCTGACCGGGCATCCAATAAACACTATCGCCTTTTAAAATAAAAGCGGTAAAAGAGTTGTTGGTTTTTCCATTGGCAATAATTCCATACCGCCATTTACCATAAGACCAAACGCCTTCAATAGGATCTGGGTCTTTCTTCTTCTCAAGTAAAGCAATCAATTTTGTTTCAGTGAGATTTACGGTTGGTTCCTTTTTGAATTGTTCCCTGATTTGATCATCGGGTTTTTTCTCATTCGACTGTTGTTTAGGAGTATTAGTTGTTTTCAAATCAATGCCAATATGCCTGAGTCGGAAATAATGCAACCAGTCGAGCATTACCTTATGGCACTCAGCGTCCGTTGAAGCTATTTGGGCTTTACTCTTTTGTTGATTATGAAATCTTTCAAAATCGTCACTTCCTCTTTTATCAACTATGTATTGAAAGCCGGCATCGTTGCTCTGGAAAGTAGTTACCATCCAGTCGAACGATTTTTCACAGTTACATTCCTGTGTAAAGGCCAAAGAGATATTCAGCAATAAAGCAAAAAGTAAAATGGTTCCTTTCATGGTAATTGAATTTGATTTTTTTTCAAATGTAAAAGAGAGAGCCGCAGATATAAAATTGATTTCCGGCCACAGGAACTGAGGGTTAGGAAAGATTGAAAATGGTGTGAGACGGGAAAAGTTAAAGCTTGGTTTTTTTGCGCAAATCAATTACCTTGCCCGGAACTTTGCTCCGGATTATTGATTATCGCAAATCTTTTTCTTAGTTTTTATGAATTTAGCAACTAATGATACCCAGGCCATTTTGATTTCGCTGCTGAAAGACAGGATCCCGCCACAACAATCGCTTGTTGATGTAATCTCCGATTTGCTCAATATCAGCCAGGATGCAGCTTACCGGAGGCTTAGAGGAGAAAAGCGTTTAGACATCGACGAGCTGAATATGCTTTGTAAAACTTTTAACATTTCACTCGATTCCATATTTGCTGTTAAATCGCAAGGAACAATCTTCAACTACACAACCCTCGATATCCGCGATCAAAGCAATTATCTGGCATACATGCAGCGATTCTCAAAATCGGTTGAGATGGTGAAACAGGGAAAAGAAAAAGAGATAATTTTCTCGGCAACCGATGTTCCGGTTTTTCATTTTATGCCGTTTAAAGAACTTACCATTTTTAAGCTGTTTGCATGGAACAATACTGCTTACAATCATAAAGAGCAGTTCGAGACGTTTCTAAGCAATATCGATCAATCGAACTTCTTTCCCTGTTACGACAAGATATTTTCGGATTATACAGCTATTCCTTCAAGTGAAATCTGGACAATCAACACCATAGATCCGATTGTTAGGTTACTCGATTTTTATTACGACATCGGTTCTTTCGAAAAGGAAGAAACCTATAAGTTATTGTGCAGCCAGTTGGGCCAAATGGTGGAAAATATAAGGCAATGGGTAGAGAAAGGTTACAAAGGCCAAGGCAGGCAGAACACCTTTAAATTCTATATCAGCGAAACCGATCTCGAGAACAGCTTTGGTTTGTTTAGAAGAGATAATAATATAACCTGTGTTATAAAGCTATTTACAATTAACAGTCTCTCGACCAACAATGAATTGTTTTGCCAGGAGGCACAGAGCTGGCTGGAGACGTCCATAAGCCGGTCTATATTGTTGTCAGGAGCTTCGGAGCGGGAGCGGTTCAAGTATTTTAACGGGCTGCAGCAAAAAGTAGGTAGGTTATTAGCCAAAATGAACTAAACTGAATATACCCCTATTATTTGCAGAAAATATCCATAATACATTTAACTACAACACCCAGGATAGCTTCATTAACTTTTCCTGCGAATTATAAGGTTTTTGTCTGCGGTAAATATGCGGGTTGGTCTTATATAGGAGGATACAGGCAAGTTTCCTGATATAAAGTGAGAACTATCCAGCTCTATGGCGTATCTATCATTAACGCTTTGCGAAGTAATCTGGCAAAGAATAATATCATCTCCGGGCAGATCGGCTAAAACAAAAGCTGGTCTCCTTTTCGAGCCTGATAAATCAGAAAACGGGAATGGAATAATTACAACATCACCTTTTACAAATCTTTCCATGCATTTTCTTCTTCAGGTGTTAACCAGTCTTTAGATAATACTTTTTCGCTGGCAAAATATGTTTGAACAGGATCACTTATAATTTGGTCATCATTAGTCTCGTCAACAATAAAAGCAATCACTTCAATCCGTTTTCCAATAAAACTCTGAGGCAACCGGATTGAAATATTTTGATTATCTGGCTTTAAAAATGTCCTAACCATATTTGTGCTATA
>JAEYWD010000045.1 GCA_023429135.1 Bacteroidota bacterium
TGCCTTCAGATCCCAGGTCACCCTGAGCACCCTTGCTTTGCGCTAAAGAATTCCGGTCATCACGGCTCCTTCGGGACTTGGGATTTCTCCCGCACCCTTTAGAATTGCAACATGCCCGGCACACCAAACAGTACGCTCCTAGCGGAGCTTGTTTGCTTCGGGTCGTTCCACAGCCGCATAGCGGCGACCTGTTTGTTGAAAAAATAATGTAAGTGCAAATATTAAGCTCCATCAGGAGCGACCCGTTTAATGCTGTAAATCGCAAGCGAAATTGGATGCCAATGTTTTACTCCACGACAGGTGGTAAAATTAACGGACCGCTCCCATGGAGCTCTAATCCTAAGGACAATTTCCTATTTCTACAAACAGTACGCTCCTAACGGAGCTTGTTTGCTTCAGCCCTGATTATCCTTTTCCTCAGACAGTGCATCTTCGGTAAAACAGTGCGCCTCAATAGCCTTTAAGTTTATGGATTAACCGAACAAATTCCTTTCTCACATTTCGCATTCAGGTTCCGTTCCATAAAGCCGCATAGCGGCGACCTGTTTGTAGAAATAACGAAAGCACAGGTTTTAAGCTCCGTATGGAGCGACCTGTTTAACGGCGCAAATCGCAAACGAAAAATTCTAAAGCCTTTCACATTTTTCAAAATCTGGAAAAGATCCCCACTATATCCGTTATCGACGAACCAGGCAAACTACTTGGTATAAATTTTTTCCCCTTTACGGGAAGGATAAATTTCTTATCCGGCACATTACAAACAACCATGTTGCAGCCAGGTATATAATGGGGCGTTAAATTTTCAACATTGACATTTAACATAGTGGCCAAAAAGTAAATTAGCGCCAAAACACAGATAAACCTAAGGATTGCTGTTTAATGTTTAAGAACGAAATAGCCTGGACTGGCAGCGTCAGCACATTTTTGGGAACCTATCACCTCAAGTACATGAATTGATAACTTAATTTTTAAAACTTCCTAAATTTAAATAATTTTTGAAGCGAATAGGAAGATTTTTCCGTTCAGATTCAAACCAACTTGAAAGCATTTTTTGTTTAGTCCCAATTTCACCCAACTCTATTTCATTACCCGGATGAACTAATAAAAGATCTTTCCTTTTCTCTAATAAATTGTATTGGAGCGCATTTTCGATTATTAAACCAATGAATTCTTCTATATCTGTTTCAAAATAGAATATTCTTTCTTTTGTATTCTGATTAAATTCATTCAGGTTTTCATAATCAAATTCAGCACTTAAAGTCCTTAAAACAATACTCGTTTCTTTAAATACATAATATCGCTTTTCAAATAAATCAAATATAAATTTATATCGGTTAATTTTATATTGTTGGAAGGCAATATATACTGTCATTATTGCTATTAAAGGAGTTAATAACCCTGAACTTAATGTAATTAATTGGTTTAATAATGTTGACATATTAATTTGATTTAGTAAAAATTTTAGTGGTATTGGGTTTCACATTAGTAATTAACATAAGAATCTTCCTTTTTCTTGAAAAGATTAAATTTATAATCAAAGTAGAGTAAAATAACATTACAAAGTATTATAATCCACGATTCATAAATAACTTCAAAAAAATATAAGAAACCACCAAATATCCATTTTTCCAATGCATTTTCATGAATGTTGATTGATTTATATCCTCTGTATTTACCATATTGCTTGGTAAAACAAAAACTGTATCTAAAACCCACTTCTAACCTGTCCGTACCAATAGCTATAATTGTTTTTTCCCTTGGAAATTTATTTAATATTTGAAGTGAGTCAGATAAAATAATGTTATTATTAAACGATACTTTTGTTATCAGATACATAGGTTGGGTTTGAGTTTCACTATCATAATCCTCATTATAAACTTCGTGATCTGAATAAATTAGAACGTATTTCTTAAAATCATCAAAAGGCCTCAGTGTTGGAAAAATTTCATTAATTGTCCATTGTAAGAAGATCGAAAGAAAAAATGAAAATAAAAATGATGAAAAGAGTTTAAATAAAGGAAATTTAACATGATGATAAATTTTTAAAGCCCCAAGTGTAATAGTCAAAAAACCTATTAATCCATAAAGATAATCCAGGGAAAAAGAATATTCGAAATTCCAAACTAAACTAAATAAATCTCTAAATAATGAAAGAAAAATTGAAAAATAGAAAAAAATAAGAACCATTGTTGGTTCAGATAAACAGATTTCATTATCTATGGCCCTTTTCTTGAAAAGTAAGTTATAATGCAAAAATATAAGCCCCCCGGTCAGGATTATGAAAAATATCAGAATAAGAAAATCCATATTAAAAGCGTTTATTTTTAATAATCAACTATCTTTTTTACAACAGTTCCGGCAATTAAATCGTGCAAGGCTTGTTTATGTTTTGTGAAAATTAGTAAAAGTAAGCCTAATCCAAATGGGAAAAATGATAAAAATTTTGCAAAAAATCGACCAGTTGCTCTTGCGATACTAATTTGCTTTTGACTTAAATCCACCACTTCAATTTTAAATATCTTTTTCCCTAAAGTTGCTTTAAATTTACTGCTTTCCAAAAGCGAGAAATATGCCCAGTTTATAAGCATTGAATAAGGATGAATAATAAAAAGTAAAGGCGAGTAATCATCGGATACAATGTTAATCGGCACATTAAATGCTCTGATTAGAAAGGAGCTTATTATAGATAAAATAGTAAAATCTACAATAAAAGCTGCAACTCTTACCCAGAAGCCAGCGTTGTTACTTGGACGTACCATTTTTTGGTACGAGTTTAGAATTAAATAGTTAATGTCTACCATAATATTATTCCAGTTTTATTAGTCCTATTGAGCTGAATTTAAATCTTTTCTCACTAAAAAATCGATGTAAGAATACGATTCGTTTATTGCAGGAAAATTTCTATTCCGATCTATAATAGCTTGGTTAATTTTTACACAATATGTATCGATAAAGTCTATATCAATTATTTCTTCAAAAGCTACTTTGGCAATATTGCCATTGAACAAAGTAATTTGAGTTTTTTTTTCAAATAAATTACTGATATAGCCTTCCACATATTCTAATTCAACATTATTTTTTCGCGTAATTCTAATCGGTATTCTTTTAGCCAAAACCTTTTTTATTATTATTTCAATTATTTCTTTATTCATTTCCGTTTTTATTTAATTAGTTAAATTTTGCTCACTTAAATCAATTACATAAGTTTTACCACCTTCACAAGCTACTCTGGCGATCTCATTATCCTCAATAATTGCAGGATTCATATGATCTTCATCCAGCCATCCTCCATTGGGAAAGTTAATTCGAACTACCTTACAGTTTTTAACCACCACATCTAAAGTATAGGTGCTTGAATGACCAGTTCTGGAATTATGATAATTTACTGTTGCTGTATATGTACTGTCTTTATATTTACAGGTGGCCTCATTTATTGATATTTGTTGCCTGTCAGGATATCTTATGCTGTCTTGCATTGCGCTTTCATTTACTGTCTTACTTTTGCAAGCTAAAACCAAAGTAATTGATAGTATGAGGTTGATCGTTTTCATTTTTTATAGTTATTGTTGATAGTTTTAAAAACCAAAAGGCATTCTTCTTTTATATTCTCGGATAGTTCTGAATCAGGAGAGAATCCAAATTGAAACTCTCGTGATTGACTATCATAATAATAAAAGTAATGATTTTTTAAACAATCAGGCTCATTAATACTGTTCTTTGCTTTCCTGCTGCTAAACCATTCAATGTGTCTTTTTTCAACTTTTAATAATTCCTGATCCAATAATTTCATTAATTGATCTTCCGGGCCTGAGAATAGATATAATTTTTCCATAGTTATTTAAATTAATTGTTAATGTTTTCTACAAATCTTTTCAACTCTTCTGTATTGCCAAATCGTTCCATTTTTATTTCACTATCGGTAGTGGTTAAATCACTTGTTTTGCTTGCAAACATAAGCGTGTCGGCTAATGCTACAATTTTTTGGTTTGCGGAGGGATTGAGGCGTATTTTGGGATCATCTTCCAGGTTGTAACGTATCACTCCGTTTATAGCACCGTCGAGTACCATTACGATATGGACGTTCAGGTTTTCGCCCTTTGCGTTTACAAAACGGGGTGCAATTTCTTTCCATTGGATCAGCAGCGGATTGTCGCAATTATAAATTCCAAACCTGGAAAGGTTTACAATGCGGTATACCCGGTTTTCAGCTTCCTGTCGCTTTTCCCGCTGAAGGGCAAGCTTTTTCTGTTCTTCCAGTTGTTTAAGGTTTTCAAGGTATTGTTGCTGCTGTTCGTTATATATTTTCATGGCTTTCTCATAATCAAATCCCTCGTATGCAGGCCGGATAATCCAGTCGATCCATATTTGTTTGTCGGTTTTTACAAGCATCTTCAGGTTGTAACAACCCGGCATGCATTCATTGGGCGTAATGCTCGGGAACGCACATTTCATGGGTTCTTTGCCTGCCTTATATTGTCCGTGCGATTCAACTACTTCGAACCTTAATTTTTCAAAGGGGTCAAATTCCGGAAAATCTTTCCTGTTTTCAATATTTATCAGTAGTATATTCTTTACCGAGTCGGCATTTCTTGGTTTTAACGGCGCAACCGGAACATTAACAAACAAGGGTTCTAAACGGCAGGTGTCGGATTTGATAGCTGCTTTAGGTTTTAATATTTTGCTTTTCCCAAGCTCGACCCACTGCCTGGCAACGGTATCGAGATAGTAATCGTTAAACCTGTTTGCAGGATTGTTAGTCGCCATTTCAACATTTATATTCTTTCCGGCTGCAACGTAAACAGGTTGATTTTTCTGCGTGCCTTTTATATCAAACATCCCTGCCGATTCAAAGTGATAGGTTACAGAATCTGCCTTATACGTCATGGGAATGCCACTCACCATTATTTCCCAGGGTGTGTGCATCTCCCGGTATAATATGGTTACCTCTCCTGTAATTGGCTTATCATCTTTATCTACCAGGGAATTGGCGGGGATATGAATTTTTGTCCCTGTTACATGGGTGAGAACATTGTCCTTATCAGCCTTTATGGAATAAGAGGTATACTGAACATTGGCTTCCCTGGAAAGACAATTGATAAACGGGACTTCTTTTCTGGTGTTAGAGGTTGTGGTTTCCTGGCCTGCTTTGGGTTCCTGAACCCGGTTGCATTTTGTTAACAGAACAGCCAGAATTGCCAATGCAATAAAAGTAATGGCTGAGAAGGTTCTCTTTTGTTTTGCTTTCATGTGTGTTTGTTTATGTTTAACCATTAAAAGTTTTGTTGTTTAATGGTTAGTCACACACACTACCGAAAGGTAACCCGGTTAATTGTACTTTTTTTGATATTTCTTTAAAAACGAATCAATAAGTGAGAGTTCAACGGGGTTAAACAACGATTTCAATTTTTGGTAATCTCCTTTTTCGTTGAAAATGTTTAACCGGATCGTTTTTAAGTCGGTTTGGTTAAAGGTGTTTTTGAATTGCTCTCTCGTTAGATAAGCAAATTGATTATCGGATGTAATTGCCAGAATGGCCTTGTTATTCGGGTTATCTATTTGTATAGTGACCTTGGGGCCAGCTTTAATGCGCTGAAGCGTGTTTTTGGAAAAGTCGGCCACTGCAATCTGCGCAATGTTAAGTTCGCGACCGTCTGCATCATTTAATTTTACCGTGTAAGTTAAATTTTCACTTATTTCCGTAAGCCTGGTACTTGCATAAATGCCTGACGAAGTTATTTCGAACACCCTGAAATATTGCCCGGCTATATTATTGTTTCTTATAACTTTTGCGAGTTCATACCTTTTCAGATCTTCTCCCAAGAGGTTTTTCTTTTCGTAATCCCTTAGTTTTTCCTGATATGTTTTCATTGCCTGTGCATAATCTTGTTTGGCAAATACAGGATTCGCAAGATAGGTGACCGTTTTAACGTCATTCTTAAAAGTTACCTTATATGGTTTGCCCTTCCCATTTTTTTCAACAACTATACTTGACCATATCTGTTGATCGTCGCTGGGGTTGAAGTTCTTTTCTTCAGGGGCTATTTCGAAAATGTAGTTTTTGTAAATCGCCAGTTCAGGGAACTTTTCATCGCTTACCAAAATTTTAAACCTTTCCTTTTTGGTATTTTCCAACCTGGGAACAAGAAGGTCAGCGTCAGATACTGTCGAATATTTCTCCATGTTAATTAAAGCATCGCTACCCATCGCTATCCAGGTTTTAGAGAGCGTGTCGAGTTTAAAAACCGAACGGGTTGTGCTTGTGTCGGTAGCTGGTAGAATAACATTCAAAGGAAGGTGAGTGTCAACTTTAACTTCCTTAAATGCTGTCACCGTAATTGCCAGCATGGTTTCGGGTACAAGCATTTTAATTTTGTTCCCGGAATCGATGGCCGTTGGAATACCTTCCAGAAACTGATCCACTGGATGGTTTAGATCTGCAAAGGTTAACCGTACATTAGCAACTGGCTGCCCCTTGTCGTCAACAAAGGCGCTGGCGGGCACCGATAATCTTACAGTGTTGTTTAACTTCAGAACCTGGGCCGATTCTTTAATGGCTATTGTTTTAACGGGGATTTTAATTGCAGTAAAAGGGGCTGCTGTTTTGTTTAAAGCTTCTGCTGTAACAATTGCTTTTCCGGTTTTCGGCCAGAAAAAATAACCAAGACCTACGATAACAATAAAAGAAGCCGCAATGCTTACAATCTTTAAAAGTGAAATTTGCCTTGGAGCATAATTTATTTCTTCGGTCAGGTTTTTTAGATGTGCTTTCAATTCTTCTCTTCCGGCTCTTCGGACACCTTTAACTATACCGGACATGAATCTCAATTCTTCGGCAAAATTTTTATCCGTTTGGAGACGGTTTTGAAAGTTTTGAAGCTCTTCGTCCGAAAGGTTCCCCAAAAGATATTGTTCTATAAGATTATGGTCTTGTTCAGATAACATCATTAGGTTTGAGCGTTATTGATTTAACTGCATTACGGAGCTTATCCAGGCATTTTGCTTTTTGGCTTTTTGCATTATCGGCGTTTGTATATCCGAATTTTGTGGCAATTTCAACCATGGATAATTTTTTAAAATAAAATGAAAGGATAATTTCCTTACATCTCTCATTTGTTGCCATTAACACGTCATAAGTTCTTTGTGCAATTTCGGCGGAATCATTGTTGTCGTTTTCTTCTTCCGCATAATCCAGATTTCTTGAATAATCTTCAAAAGAAATATGGCGGCTTTTTCTACGGGTGAGATAATTGAGCCATTGGTTGCGGCAAATGTTGTTTAAATAGGTAGTTACACCCGATTTTTCCTTAAATACACCCTGAACAACATTTTCGTAAAGGATTACAATCCCATCCTGTAATAAATCTTTGACGTCTTCAGCGGTTCCCCTGTTTTTCATGACAAAACCATAGACAAACGAAAAGCTTTTCTGATAAATGTGTTTAAAACATTCATCATCCCGTCTTTTAAGGCCTTCTATTAAGTTTTGTTCTGTATAAATATGTGACATGCTTTGTTGAAAAAGGCACTTTAAATTGAACTTAAGTTTAAGTATTTTTTCGGAAATATCAATTGTTTTAATGTATTTTACCTCCCCTTATTTAGAACCCCTCCAAATTGCACCCTCCACATATTGTTTAACACTTAACTGCCGTTTATAAACACTACCCAATGTTATTACAAACTTTAAATTATTTGAATTATGCAAAATTACAACAAAGCCCCGCTCGACAGTGAGCTCAAATCTGACCTGATTGCACAGTTATCGCGCTTACGCAATGCAATGCCAATTCCGCCGGCCCTTTCGCCTTCCGAAAGAAAAGTGATAGCTACCATGAGCGAAAACCGCGCTCCTTTTGTGAGCAAAGCGCTTGCTTATGGCGAAAAAACACCTTCGATTCTTCCGCCCTTTGTAAGTATCGACGAATTAAAAATGGATCTGCAATCTTATACCGATTACCTCGACATTATGAGGGAATACGAACTGCTTGGTAAAAAACTTCGTGACCTTATGTTTGCCGCCGGTGCTGATAGCTTTTATGCAGCATTGGCCATCTACAATTCGGCTAAAATGGCTGCCCGCACTGGTATGTCGGAAGCAAAACCCATTGTTGACGACCTGAAAACATTATTTGAAAAAGAGATACCCATCGAAAATGCCGGGGTCAAATAGTTCAGTCGCAATATAAACAGTAAAAGAGGAACCGGGTAGTGTTCCTCTTTGTTCTATCACCAATCTCTCAATAAACAATCTCCATCGATCGGTTTCTAATCAGCGATCATTAAAATTCAATCAGCCTCGATCGATTTCTCATCATCGTTCATTAAAATTCAATCTTCGTTGAACTATTCCTCATCAAAGGGGATCATTTTTGGTACCCTCACGATCAAAAATCAATGCCTCGCGATTAAAAAATGATGATCGACGATCAAAAAATGATCATGGGGGTACTAGGGGGAGTACCCCCATGATCAAAAATTGATGGTCGATGATTGAAAATTGATCTCTACCCCTTTTTTAACGGTACCCTTTGATGTAAAACCGAAAGTGGCCGGATGCATTTAGTGGAATCTTACCGTCTTTATTATTTTAGAAGCTGATTTTTACCCGGAATTTTATAATTTTACCGCTTTCTTACGAAAATATATAAAGATTTATAAATCATGGAGATTCCTTCGAAATACGATCCGAAACTGGTTGAAGACAAATGGTATCAATACTGGATGGATCAGGGTTTTTTTCGCTCGGTTCCCGATAACCGCGAGCCTTACACTATTGTTATTCCGCCGCCTAACGTAACCGGTGTGCTGCACATGGGCCACATGCTCAACAATACTTTACAGGATGTTCTGGTTCGCCGTGCGCGTATGTTGGGCAAAAATGCCTGCTGGGTGCCTGGTACCGACCACGCATCTATTGCCACCGAAGCGCGCGTTGTGGCAAAACTGGCTTCTGAAGGAATCAAAAAGAACGACCTTACCCGCGAAGAGTTTCTGAAACATGCCTGGGAATGGAAAACCAAACATGGCGGTATTATCCTGGAACAGCTTAAAAAGCTGGGTGCTTCGTGCGATTGGGAACGCACCAAATTCACCATGGATCCCGATATGTCCGAGAGCGTGCTGAAGGTTTTTATCCATCTTTACAACAAAGGCCTGATCTATCGTGGTGTCCGCATGGTAAACTGGGACCCAAAGGCGCTCACCGCCGTTTCGGACGAGGAGGTAAACTACAAGGAAGTTAACTCCAAACTTTATTTTGTTAAATATAAAATTGCCGGAAGCAACGAGTTTGTTACCATTGCAACCACCCGCCCTGAAACCATATTGGGCGATACGGCCGTTTGTATTCACCCGGAAGATGAACGCTACCTGCACCTGCATGGCAAAAAGGTGCTTGTGCCTTTAATTAACCGCGAGGTTCCCATTATCACCGATACTTATGTGGATCGCGAATTCGGTACCGGCGTCCTCAAGGTAACTCCGGCTCATGATATTAACGACTACGAGCTAGGGCAGAAATACAATCTTCCATCTATTGATATTTTTAATGATAACGGTACCCTGAACGAAAAAGCTGAAATATTTGTCGGCGAGGACCGGTTTGTGGTTCGCGAAAGCATTGTTAAAAAGCTGCAGGAAGTTGGACATATTGCCAAAATTGAAGAGTATGTGAATAAAGTTGGTTTCTCCGAAAGAACCGATGCGGTTATAGAACCCAAACTTTCCATGCAATGGTTTGTGAGTATGAAAAAACTCTCGGAACCAGCGCTCGAAAATGTTTTAAACGATAATATACAATTAGTCCCTGCCAAGTTCAAAAACACATATCGCCATTGGATGGAAAATGTAAAGGACTGGTGTATTTCGCGTCAGTTGTGGTGGGGACAACAAATCCCGGCCTATTACATTAATAACACCAACGAGTATGTGGTGGCCGAAAATATTGAAGAGGCCGTAAAACTTGCACGGGAAAAAGTGAAGAATCCTGGCCTCACGGCTGCCAACCTGAAGCAGGACAACGATGTTGTGGATACATGGTTCTCGTCGTGGTTATGGCCTATCGCTGTTTTTGATGGTATACGTAAGCCCGATGGTGCTGATATTAACTATTATTATCCTACGAATGATCTTGTTACCGCTCCCGATATATTGTTCTTCTGGGTAGCCCGCATGATCATTGCCGGTTACGAGTTCCGCGACAGCAAGCCTTTTAAAAATGTATGCCTAACCGGGATTGTTCGCGACAAACAAGGAAGAAAGATGAGCAAATCGCTGGGTAACTCACCTGATCCGCTCGACTTAATCGAAAAGTACGGCGCCGACGGAGTTCGTTTGGGAATGCTCCTTTGCTCGCCCGCTGGTAACGACCTTTTGTTCGACGAGAGCTTAACAGAACAGGGACGTAACTTTGGCAATAAAGTTTGGAATGCCTGCCGTTTGGTAAAATCGTGGCAGGTAGATAGCACAATTCCACAACCCGAGGCTTCGAAAGTCGGAATAGCCTGGTTCGAAAATGTGCTGAACCAAACATTAGTTTCTATCGACGATCAGTTCGAAAAATTCAGAGTTTCAGATGCTCTGATGCAGGCCTATAAACTCTTCTGGGACGAATTTGCAGCCTGGTACCTCGAAATTGTAAAACCAGCATATCAACAGCCCATTGATGCTGCAACCTATAAAGCAACAGTGGACTTCTTCGAAAAACTGCTGAAGGTATTACATCCTTTCACTCCTTTTATTACTGAAGAAATTTACCATTTTCTCGACGAAAGAAAAGCAGGCGAAAGCATTATGCTCGCAACAATGCCCAAAGCAGGAAAGTTCGACGAAACATATATCGGTCAGTTTGAATATGTAAAAGAGGTAGTTGCTTCGCTACGTATGATCCGTCAGGATAAAAATATCCCGAACAAGGATACATTAATGCTGCAGGTACTTAAGGGTAGCCAGCGCCCGGCGAACTTCGATTCCATAGTGAAAAAACTTGGAAACCTGGAGAACATTGAAGTACTGGATACAAAACCCGAAGGAGCTATTTCTTTTATGGTGAAATCGGCAGAGTATTTTGTTCCGCTGGCCGGCAAAATCGACATTGAGGAAGAAGTTAGAAAGCTGAAAGCAGAACTGGAATATCAAAAAGGTTTTTTAGTTTCGGTAAACAAAAAGCTATCGAACGAAAAGTTTGTAAACAGCGCCCCACAGCAGGTAGTACAAAACGAATTAAACAAAAAAGCAGACGCCGAAGCGAAGATAAAAGCGCTGGGAGAACGGATTGCTTTGTTGGGATAAAAGAGAAAAATATAAAAGAGGCTGTGTAATCAGTCTATAACCGGAGGTTGAGCCTGTCGAAACCTCATTGTAAATCAATAAGATTACACTTCGACAGGCTCAGTGTCCGGCACTTTTTACACAGCCTCTTTTATTTTTCGAGCTTACCTTAAAATTTTGATTTTTAAACATCCAACAAGATATGAGAATAAGGTTAATGAGATATCTTAAACCCGTGTTTACGAAGACGAAATAAATATTATTTCACCTTTTTTACTCCGTTAAGCTACCAACGATAATTTCTTTGATTTCTTTATTTTTTGTTTGTAATCTTTACCGTGAAAACTTCATTTGGGTTATAACTTTGTTATATCAGAGAACCAAATTGTATCGTGCATGTTCAATACTGACAATGAATGTAAATTCACTTAGGTTTTTTTCAACCGTAACTTTTAAATTATTTACGAATGAAGTACAGAAAATTAGGAAATACCGATGTGCAGTTGTCTGCAATTGGCCTCGGCTGCATGGGCATGAGCCATGCCTACGGAAGCAGAGACGATAAAGAGTCTTTAGCTACACTTGAGCGGGCCATCGAACTGGGGGTAACGTTCTGGGATACTGCCGATTTTTACGGAGACGGAGACAATGAAGAACTGATCTCGAAGGTGCTTGTTCCCAACCGTGGCAAAGTTTTTATCGCTACAAAATTCGGGTTCAGGGCTACTCCCGAAAATCCTTTTACCCTGGATGTTTCGCCTGCATATATGAAAAAGGCAGTGGAAGCCAGTTTGAAACGACTCAAAATTGAAACCATCGATCTTTATTATGCTCACCGCATCGATCCCAAAGTACCGGTGGAAGAAATGGTGGGAGCCATGAGTGAGCTGGTGAAGGAAGGCAAGGTGCGTTTCCTGGGATTATCAGAAGCTTCAGTTTCTTCCATCAGAAAAGCGCATGCGGTTCATCCAATATCGGCATTGCAAAGTGAATATTCGTTACTTACACGTGATGTTGAAGCAGAGATATTGCCTCTTTGCAAAGAACTTAACATTTCGTTTATCCCTTTCAGTCCGTTAGCTCGTGGGCTGGTTACCAATACCGTTGATAACAGTAAGTTAGCCGTAGACGACTGGCGGAAGTCATTGCCCCGTTTTTCGGATGAACATTGGGATAATAATAAAAAGCTGGCGGAAGCATTTGCCGGCCTTGCCTCGGCTAAGAGATGCACACCATCGCAATTAGCACTTGCCTGGGTATTGGCCCAGGGCGATAATGTTATTCCCATTCCAGGCACCAAACGCAG
The DNA here is from genome assembly GCA_023429135.1 of Bacteroidota bacterium. Lineage (GTDB taxonomy): Bacteria > Bacteroidota > Bacteroidia > Bacteroidales > JAAUTT01 > JAAUTT01. Next base: position 12,575 of record JAEYWD010000045.1, read on the forward strand.
GGTTTACCTTGAAGAAAATGCAGGAGCTGTGGAATTAAATCTTACCAGTTCCGACATCCGGGAAATTGAAAGTTTGCTCGTTCGTTTTCCTGATATAGGAAGCCGTTATCCGGAAGCTATGGCTAAATTAGCAGGGAGGTAATACCGGGAGTTCGTCTTATGATTCCTCCTCCTCAAACCCTTTTCTGTACAATGCCAGAAAATCTTCAGAGGAGTTTACAGTTGTTTTCACTACTCTCATCTGAATCTTTTGCTTTCGTATGCCAGGAGCCAGCTTTTTAAAATCTTTATCGGTAAATACTGCTATACGATTGTCGTAAGTCACTATCCAGATTGAGTTTTTTGCTTTGGTATTGAATCGCACATCCTGACCGGGATAGTAGGTTGTGAGCGAATTGTTTGTTTCGTCCACCAGGTGTGCTGTTTGCTCATAGGCTGTGTCGTTTATGTAATACACAGGAACAATTGCTTTTTCGTTGGGAAATGTTCTGATGCGGTCGCAGTTATATATACCGAAATTGCCTATGCTAAAGCTCCGCATAATATTTCCGCGGGTAATACCTGCAGCCATGGTCATTTCCACTAATCTTGCCGAATCTGCAACAATCTGATCGAGCATCACTACTTTGGGAACATCATTTCTCTTCCTGATTTCGAGAGCATTCTGATATTCCTTATAAAGACTGTCGTAACGAACCTTAGCTTTTGCATAATCCCTACCCGACAGTACAGGTCGAACCCGGTAGCGGCAAGAGTCCTTTCCAGCCCTGAAGCTCAAATAATAACTTATTGCATCAGAGGCGGGAGCTAATGTAACATCTTCCCAGGTTACGTCGGCATGCTTTCTATTAAGAGGTTTGTATGTATCATCAATCTCGAAAACAGTTTTTCCATAAAGATCCAGCTCCGGAAATTCGCCCTTCACAAGATCAAGGGTGAGGTGAAACTTTTCGTTACGAGCCATCAGGGGCATTGCCGGCTTCACTGGCTCAGGGATATCTTTTACAACATCAATGGTATCGACTAGTGGCTTCCGCTTTTTTGATCGTAAGTCGGTTGTACGGTCCTTTTTTATTTCAAGCTTGTCTTTGCCCATGTATTGCCAGTTGCGGGCAAGCGTATCGAGATAATAAAGGTTATAGTTATTTTCTTCAGTGCCCGAAACCAGGGATATATCAATCTGGCTTCCATCTTTAATTCTTAAGGGTTGGCCATCTTTCGAGGCATATATTTCAATCATCCCGGCCGATTCAAACACCGATCTTACCCCGGCACTATCGTAAACCATGGGGATTCCCGAAAGAAAGATCTCAGCCGGTGTGGGAAATTCGCGGAAGCGGAACTCTATGCCCCCGGTAACAGGGGTGCCGTTGTCGTCTTCAAGACAGTTTTGGGGAATGTTGATGAGCGATCCCAGCCTGGTTTGAATAACAGTATCGCGAAGGTTGGATACCATTGCACGTTCAAAAGGCAGGTCCCAGGCAGCAACAGGAGGACGGATAAATGCTTCGCGGGCAATGGTTTCGTTTTCGGAGATTGTGAAATCGGTAGTTTTCCTGGTGGTGATATAGCCGGTGAGTATGATTATAATTACAGCCACTCCGCCGAGAGCGCCAATGAGGATGTTTCTTATTTTAAGTTTTGGAAGATTGGGTCCTCCTGCTGAATACTTTTCCATAAGATTATTGAAATTTTTATGCCCCTCGATTTCGTTATCCGAAATTTCAGGCCGGTTTATATTGATAATCTTTTTCTTCATGACATACTGTTTTCGTGTGAAACGAGTTTCTTTACCTTATCGAGTACCCTGTAAAGCTTCACCTTTGCGTTGTTTTCGGTGATATTCAGGATTTCGCCGATTTCGCGGAAGGGTCGGCCCTCAAAGTACCGCATTTCGATGAGCAGGGTATCGTTTTCATCGAGCTTTTGTATAGCTTCGATGATTTCCTGCTGAAGCTCTTCGGAGATTTCCATCTCGAAATTTTCGGCCATTTCGTTGATGCCGGTCGTTTCGATATTGATGGTTCTGAACTTCCGGGAACGGTTGTAATAATTGGCTGTTTCGCTTATGGCGATGCGGCACAGCCAGGCAAAGAATGGTAGTCCCCGTGTTTGAAATTTGCTGATGTTCATCAGCGCTTTTAAAAAAACCTGGGAAACCACGTCGGCAGTTGCATCTTTCGAATCCATGCGCTGGTAAACAAACCTGAAAACCGGGTTGAAGTAACGGTTATAAAGCGGTTCGAAATGGACGGGATCAGCCTTGGCTTTATCAATCCACACGACTTCTTCGCCTACTTCCTGCTGGGATAATTGAATGAGTGTCATTCCTGAAGTTTAAAAATGACGGGGAGTGTAAAGAGTTGTTTCACCTTCCGTCCACCCTGTCGTGGAGGCGTCCAGAGTGGCGATGAGGAAATTACCCGTAAGGCTTCAGCATCGAGGCTCGGATCGACTCCCCTTAGTACTTTAACATCTTCAACTTTACCTATTTCGTTCACCACAAACTGAACATACACTTTGCCGTATATTTGCCCCTCAACAGCTATCTGTGGATATCTCACATTTTGTGACACCCAGGCGTTAAAATTGCTGAGGTCGCCTTTCTGAAATGTTGCCGGTTCTTCAACCACCAGAAAAGGTGCAGGATTAATCGCTTTCTCAACAACAATAACCTGAGCAGGTTTTTTACGAACCTTAAAAACTACCTGATTGGGGATTGTTTGTGAAAAGCAGAATTGAGAAGCCAAAAGAAATGAAAACAAAATCAAAGCGACTTTCATAAGCTGTGTTTTATTGGATAACCCAAAATGTATTTAAAAGATACAGGTTGAGAAGAAATTTTTTAATGACTTATACAAATTCGATGCTAAAGCAGAACATAAAAAAACCCGGGATGAGCAAATCCCGGGTCGTACTAACCAAAAATTAACCAGAAAAATCAAACCACGGCTTTACTCTTCACTTTTTTTACAGTAGCCTCCGGAGATATTTCACGTCGAATACGGCTGATGATCTGCGTTTGCGTGTATTCTTTTATTTTAAGAGGGTTTTCTTTAAAAATGATTTTACCTGTTTTCAAAATATCGTTGATCACCTCCCAGAAATCCTTAATTTTTTCCATGTTATCCTGAACAAGCTTCGCACGTTCGTTCTGAAGACTATTCTGCAAGATGTTCGCATCCTCAATATCTTTAATCTGTTTGCTCAGGTCTTCCTGTTTAGCTTTGGTGTATCCTTTAAGTTCCAGAAGGGTTAAATAAGGTATTACAAGCTGCTCGGCTTTTTTAAGTCCCGCGGCTGCGCCCTCAGCATCGCGATTGTGACATTTTGTGCGGGTTACCGAGAACCCCAGGTCCTTTTTTGTAAGAAGCAACCCAGGTCCTGCTTTTTCACAATAACGTTCCAAACTATCGATGAGCAATAAAGCCCCGTCGAGTTTGCCGTATAACAGTTCGGTAGTCTTTTTCATGCGGGCTGTAAGGGCTTGTGGATTAATAATTTTATCAACATTGCCGAGTGACTGTTCGGTTGTTTCCAGGAAGTCGCCATCGTAGTCGGGCGAAAATTTGATAAATTCCGGCTTGTCGGTTTTGAAGCTCTCGAGTGTAAACCTGCAAAAAGGAATAAATTCTTCGAGTTTAAAATTAAAAGGCTGTTTTCTCATGATATCTAAATTTAGGTAAATATTAGTGTTTTGTTGTATCTGATTTAGGGTGTATGCCGGTTTATCCTCCCCGCTCCTCTCCCGGGCCGCTTAACCAGAGTTATGGGATTGTTATCAAGGGCATTGGGATCCTTACTAAGGGCATTGGGACGCTTACTAAGAGCGTTGGGATGCTTGCCATGAGCGTTGGGATTCTTACCAAGAGATATGGGATGGTTACCCAGGCCTTGGGGATTCATATTTTGAGCCTTGGGATTATTATCAAGGCGTTTGAGATTCAAGTTTTTCATTTTGAAAAGAGAGTTTTGTATAAGTTAACGGCTTTCACCAACTCTTCTCCATGCTTATCATTTTGCAGGTTATCCTATTCCCAATTGCCGATGACCGAAAGTAAAAATTTTTTAAGAAAATAACAAAACAATTCTATTTAGATCCAAGGCAAATGCATTTAAAAAAGTGAGTATGTATCTTTGACTCTTAATAAACAGCCTTTTCTCCTACTTTCGTTACTCACTGACGTTCGTGAGATCGGCTTCGCCTAAGTTGGGAAAAGAAAGTAGGCAAAGAATCCTTGACCGCAGCAACGCGGTCCGTCTCCTTCGTCGAGTTGACTTCGTCGATTGCTCCGCAATTCCCTTGAACGGGCTGCGGCCAGCAAGGAATTTTGGTCTACGGCTTCGCCACGCTCCAACTCAGGTGATTGAATATCGAGAAAAGTTAAATGCGTTTGCCCTGTATTTAAATTTCAATAATCGTCCCCCTGAGCAAAAATGCTCTTGCGAACCATCCATTTGCCACGGGTGAAATCGGGGAAAATCTGTGGCTGACCGCCTTGTGCTATCGACATCTCCGAAAGGGGTGTTACGGCGCTCCAGGCGGCTGCATCGTAAGCGTCGAGCGGAGCCTCAGCTTTACGTTTTACAATTTCAACAAAGGCACGGTCAACAAAAAAATCCATACCTCCGTGACCCGCTCCGGTAGCCTCGGGTCCAAATTTCTTCCATAAAGGATGGTCGTTTTGGGTAAGCCAGTTGTTGGCATCGTCCCATTTGTGAGGTTGACTTTTTCCTTCGATATAAAGCGTATCGCCATCGTCCATCCAGAGTCCCTGTGTTCCCTGGATACGGAAACCTAACGAATAGGGACGCGGTAAATTGGTATCGTGAATAACAACTATATTTTCGCCATTGTAGGTATTGATAACGGAAGTAACAATATCGCCCAACCTGAATTTCACCTTGGCATTAGGGTGGTTCTCCCCTCCTTTTTCGACGATATATTTGTTCAAACCACGACTTTTTGTAGCGGTGGATGTGATGCTCAAAAAACGATTGCCATAATTAATGTCCATCATGGTTGCCACGGGACCGAGCCCATGTGTGGGATACAGGTCGGCATTCTGCATCACTGAATGTTGGGTACGCCAATGAGCTTCATGAACGCCTTTTTCGCCAAATTCAACACCCGGTTCAAACTTTACCTGGCGTAAATCGTGCTCATAACCGCAATGGGCATACATCATCTCGCCAAACATTCCCTGACGGACCATATTCAAAACCGCCATTACATCGCGACGGTAACAAACATTTTCGAGGATCATCATAGGAACCCGGGTTTGTTCGTAAGTGTTTACAAGGTCCCAGCATTCTTCAATTGTTAATGCTGCCGACACTTCCAAACCTGCATATTTACCGGCTTTCATAGCTGCAACAGCCATGGTTGTATGCCATATCCAGGGAGTGGATATCACAACACCTTCAATGTCGGTACGCTGAAGCATTTTCTCAAACGCCCGGTCACCGTCTTTATATTCGGCAGCTTTAGGACGGCCAGATTTTGTAATCATATTCTGGGCAATTTCAATTCGGGCGGGATCGATATCACAAATTGCGGGAACCTCAACATCCGGTCGCTGAAGAATATTATTCAAATGGTTACATCCGCGCAACCCAACTCCGATAAAGCCTATGCGAACTTTATCTTTTAATTTATCCTTATCAAAAATAATGTTTGGCGCAAAAGCAAGACCTGCTGCGGCCAAACCCGATGATTTTACAAAAGACCGACGATCAATAGTAGTGTTCATGTTTAGTAAATTAGAACCAGCAATTTAAAAAATGATTTGGGTTTATTGTGTGAGAAAGATCAATATAATCTACAGAAACCCTCAATCAAAACTCACCTTTGAATATTCATGAGCAACTCTTCAATAGAAACTCCATTAATTTTCATCCCTTTAATATTACAGTTTACAAGCTCCACTCCTTCCATGTTGCAAGTTGTGAAAGTACTGCCGGAAAAACTGCAATTCTCAAACAACACTGGGTCATGCTTATTCTCGGGACTATAGGCAGGATGGCCTTTAGGAGGGGTTCCAATATTACGGAAAATTGATCCGCTCATCCGTACCCCGGTAATTTCCACACCGGTAAGATTTGCGTTGGATATCCTGCTCCCAGTCATGGTAACATCATCGAGCCGAAGATTTTTGAGACTCACAGTATCAAAGGTTGACCCATCCAGCATACTGCTCTTTACTTCTAATTTGTATTGAGCATTAGTAATTTTCAAGTCTTTCATTTCGATAATATTGGTATAATGCAATATAGTTATTTTATTTTTTGTTAGGATCTAAAAATCACAGGAAGTTATTGAAAAGAAGTAAGATAAATATTATAGAAAAAGATAAAAATTGACTAGGGGTATGCGATCTTTTACCTGTCTTAAAGTAAAAATAATATCATACTTTGGATAGCTTGTTGATTTTGGATATTTTAGCGCAAAGTTCAAATTGTGATATTAGCAGAGAAAGAATTTAACGAAGCTTTGCAACAGAGCAACATGGTGATTTTCGAACAGGTGTTCCGAAATTACTATGAGCGCCTGTGCAACTATGCTAACACAATTTTGAACGATATGGATGAAGCGGAAGAAATAGTGCAGAGCACGTTTCTGGGATTATGGGAAAAGCGTTCGGGAATACAGATTCACACTGCCTTGAAATCGTATCTGTATCAGTCGGTTCACAACAGTTGCCTCAATCATCTGGATCACCTTAAAGTCCGGAGAGCTCACAGGGATTATTATATGCACCACTCTGATGTTGCTGTTGACTCAGGTTCGCAGGTAGCGGTTGCCAACGAGCTTGAAAAGCAGATTGAAGAAGCCATCTCTTCACTTCCTCCGCAATGCCAGACTGTATTCCGGCTGAGCCGTTTCGAGGGATTAACCTATGCCGAAATAGCACAGCAAATGAACATCTCGGTGAAAACAATCGAAAACCACATGGGAAAAGCTTTGAAAATAATGAGAGAAAAACTGAAGGATTATCTTCCACTTCTTTTGTGGCTTTTGTTCCGAAATAATTTGAATTAATTTGAGCTACGACAGTACACATATCGACAACCTGATTGCCCGGTACCTTGCCGGTGAAGCTTCCGAAAAAGAATGGGAGGAGCTGTCGCTTTGGATGGAAACTTCGCCCGAGAACAAGAAATATTTCGAGGGTATTAAGTTTGTCCACGACAAAGCAGTTGCCTCTCATCGTATAGTAAAAGTGGATGTGGATAAAGCCTGGGGTAAGCTGAGTTCGCAAATGACTACTCCCACTCAGGTATCAACTCCCAAAACCATTCCTCTGCCGCTTTACAAACAAACCTGGTTCAGGGTTGCCGCTTCGTTTGCAATACTCTTAACCGTTTCGGCAGTTCTTTATTTTATATCATTACCCCCTGTTCAGGTAAAAGTGACCTTAGCTGCAAGCGATTCGGTAAAAACCCAATCGCTTGCAAATACTGAAATAACTTTGAATCGCAATTCAAAAATTGTTTACAACAGTAAAAAGTCGGGGAAACAACAGGAAATAGAATTAACCGGCGAAGCATTTATTGAGGTAAATCACAGCAACGATACCACGCTGATTGTTAAAGCCGGAGAAACAATGATCCGGGATATTGGCACCGCATTTAATGTACGGGCATACTCAGATAGCGCCACTATTGAAGTTTTTGTTCAAAGCGGCGAAGTTGCATTTTATACCGCACAAAATGCCGGCATAACTGTTAAAGCTGGTGAATCGGGGATTTATAACAAACACGAAAAGAAATTCTATAAACCCGATGCGGTTGATATCAATGCCATTGCTTACAAATCGAAGTTGTTTGTCTTCCGCGGAATACCTCTGGGTAAAGCAATTTCAGATTTAAATAAAGTATATAATCAAAAGTTCGAACTTGCAAACAACAATCTTGAAAACTGCACCATAACTGTTACGTTCGATAACGAAACACCCATTGGCATTGCCGAAATTATTGCCGAGACTTTAGGTTTACAGGTAACGGAAGTTGGAGGCAGGTTTGTTTTATCGGGCGAATGTTCCCGACAACCCTAAAATTATGAAGCTATTCTTCTTTTTCCTACTAGTACTTTTTACAATTCCATCCTTTGGGCAGGATAAAACTCCCGTTCTGGAACGCGAAGTATCAATAACGGCAACCAACCAAACGCTCGAATCGGTTTTAAACAACATGAGCTTTCAGGCCGACTTTGTTTTTTCATACAGTCCCGAAGCCATTAACCACAAACGCAGCGTGAATCTGAATGTAAAAGATAAATCGGTGCGTTATACCCTCAATTCTCTTTTCAAGGATGAGAATGTTGAGTATAAGGTACGCGGAAAATATATCATCCTGAAAAAGAAAAGCGCTCCGAAAGAAGATGTCAGAATTTATGAGGGCTACGTGTATGATTCGCAAACCGGCAAACGCCTTACCGAAGCCAGCGTTTACGATAAAAGCCTTTTAGCATCAGCCATAACCGATAAGTATGGATATTTTACGATGGAAGTCCCGGCAAGTGCTCCCATAAAATCGCTTCAAATAAGCAAACTGGGATACAGCGATACATTATTTGTATCAGTCGATAGTCTGGTGAGGCATCGTAATATCGAAATCAATATGCAGCAGGACGATACAATTAAGAAGCTTCTGATTGATTTTGAGAAAATAAAACCAGGATGGATGGTGTCTGAAAAGGTTTTAATAAATGCACGTAATATTACTGAACCGGTTTTTAAAACCGCTCAGTTTTCACTTATCCCCTACCTGAGTACAAATAGGTTGCTGGGAGGCGTGGCCATCAACGATTTTTCAATCAATCTGACAGTAGGATATACTCAGGGAATAAGGTTGTTTGAAGCTGGTGGAATTATGAATTACGTAAGAGGCGACGTACGTTATTTTCAGGCAGCCGGAATAGCAAATATGGTAGGGGGTAACGTAATGGGGTTTCAGGCTGCAGGTATTTACAACTTTGCGAATAATGTAACTGGTTTCCAGGCAGCAGGTATTTTCAACAATACCCAGGTTGTTAAAGGTGTTCAGGTGGCTGGAATATTTAATATGAACAGGAATGATGCAACTATTCAGCTCTCGGGTATTTTTAATCATGCCACTAAAAATAAATTGCAGGTAGCTGGATTGCTGAATAAAGCAACCCAAACTGTTTCCCAAACTGCCGGATTATTAAACATCAGCGAAAAGTCAGCTTTTCAGATTGCAGGATTTGCCAATGTAACCGAAACGCTTTATGGTGGTCAGATAGCTGGATTTATGAATACAACAAAATCGGGCAGTGACTTGCAAATTGCCGGTGGGATAAATAATACACGACAAGATGCAAAAGTGCAGATTGCCGGTTTGTTTAACAGGGCGAAACATATGAAAGCTTTTCATCTTGCGACTTTCAATTTTGCAGATACCGCCTCAGGAACGGTTATCGGGCTGTTCTCTTTCATCAAAAAAGGTTATCATAAACTCGAAATATCTGCCGACGAGTCCTTCCCGCTAAATGTGGCTTACAGAACGGGAACTCAAAAGTTTCATACTTTTCTAACTGGTGGTACTTCATCCCTTAACTTTAATCATTTTCTGTGGAATGTTGGATATGGCTTGGGAACCTCTTTAGGTAATCCTTCCAAAACGCTGTTCGATATTGATCTTTCATCGAGTGAAGTATTTTATGGTAATAGAATCACAGGAACATACCATCATTATAAACTTTACATGGGCTTCGACACAAAACTGGTTGGTAAAATGAGCCTTGCATACGGAATAAGCTATAACCTGCTATTGTCCGACACTTTCATGCCAGATTACGGAGAAATAAACTCGCGTTTACCCTTTTACTCACTAACCAGTCATGACTTTGCAAATGGCCACAATCTGAAAAGTTGGATTGGAGGAAAGATAGCAATTCGGTTTTTCTAGAATAAAAAACAAAAAATAATTTTATCAAGTAGGGGTATAAAAAGAGTAGCCTGTCATACGACTATAACTTAAAAAATTAGTCCATATGAACAAGCTTATTTTTACCATTTTGACTATTACTCTTCTTCAGGGAAATATTGAAAAATCCTTGGCTCAGTCTTCGGAACAAAGTTCCAATCCATCTTCAACAATATCTCCGCGAGCTTTCCAGGTTTCGTTTATTCCTTACTTCGGAACCAACGGATTAAATTCAGAAAATTACATCAATAACTTTTCACTAAACATTTTAGCGGGATATAACGGTGGAACCTCAGGTTTTGAAATCGGAGGCCTTGTAAATATAGATCGTTACGAGGTAAGTGCCACCCAAATTGCCGGTATTGGGAATCATGGTGGCAAAACAGCAAAAGGAGTGCAGATTGCCGGTATTTACAACATTTCAAAAGTTATGAAAGGAAGCCAGATTGCTGGTATTTCCAACCTGACCACCAGCATGAAAGGTGTGCAGATTGCCGGAATAAGCAACCATACTATTAAGGGTAATTGTGGCCAAATTGGCGGACTTGTAAATCTTACTCTTGAAAACGCCATTTTTCAAATTGGAGGATTAACAAACCATGCCCGCACGTGCAAAGGAGTTCAAATTGCAGGTTTGGTTAACACAGCAACAGAATCCACCGGGAGCCAGATTGCTGGGATTGTAAATATTGCCCGTACAGTTCGCGGATCACAAATAGCGGTTATAAATATTGCCGATACCTGCAAAGGAGTTCCAATTGGAGTTATCAATATAATTAAAAACGGTTATCAAAGGTTTGAGCTGTCGGCTGATGAGTTTTTCCAGGCAAATTTTTCATACCGCTCAGGAGTTGAAAAATTTCATACCATACTCTCGGTTGGCATACAGCCACAGGATCTTGGAGCCCCGCTGTGGACATATGGCACAGGTCTTGGAACCTCACAGGCTTTATCATCCAAAACATTGCTCGATTTCGACATGAGCTTTAACCATATTCTAAAAAAAGGAGATGCCGGAAATAATTACCATTACAAAATTTATATGGGGCTGGACAAAATCCTGAACAATCATCTGTCTCTCGCTTTCGGACTTTCGTATAACTTTCTTACTACTGACATAAGAAACTCTGAATACGGAAAATATTATTCTGACATTGCTCCATACTCCTTTTCGAATCAGACATACAGTCGTACGAACCTGAGAACCTGGGCCGGCGCAAAAATTGGCTTACGTTTCCGCTAAAATATTCTTGAACAATAACCATTTAAATTGATCAGTTGTGAAAAACTATATTTATACAATTCTTTTTTTACTGGCTGTTGCCATAAACCTCAACTCGAATGCTCAAACTCTTACCCAAACCGTAAGGGGCAAAATTGTGGACGAAGACTCTAAAACACCTCTTATAGGAGCTAACGTTATTATTTTAGGAACAAACCCGGTACGTGGAGCTGTTACGGATGCTGAAGGAAATTACCGCTTCGAACGGGTGCCTCTTGGAAGGATAGATATTCAAATACGATACATTGGTTACGAAGAAAAAACTATTCCCAACATACTGGTTGGCTCAGGTAAAGAGGTAATACTTGATCTGGAAGTGAAAGAATCGATTGTAAAAATAGACGAAGTGGTGGTAATCGGCAAAAAGAGTAAAGGAGAAGTCCAGAACGAAATGGCCCTAATTAGCTCCCGCTCTTTTTCAGTGGAAGAAACCAAACGCTTTGCAGGTGCGGTTCAGGATCCGTCGAGAATGGTTTCGGCTTATGCCGGCGTAACCAGCGACCCCAGTGGCAATAACGATATTGTAGTTCGAGGTAACTCCCCTAAAGGCATATTATGGCGTATGGAAGGTATTGAAATCCCGAACCCCAACCACTTTGCCAACGAAGGTGCAACCGGAGGGCCCATCAATGCACTCAACAGTGAATTGCTGTCGAACTCCGACTTTTATACAGGCGCATTTTCCCCGGAATATGGAGATGTACTTTCGGGTGTGTTCGACATGAAAATGCGTTCGGGTAATAACGAAAAACGCGAATACTCAGTGGGCATTGGTGTTCTGGGAACCGATATTACAGCCGAGGGCCCTTTTAAAAAAGGTTATGAAGGCTCCTTTCTTTTCAATTACCGTTATTCGTCACTCTCGCTCCTGAGCGAAGCTGGTCTGGTGGATTTCGACGGAGTTCCCAAATACCAGGATGCTGCTTTTAAGGTTGTTCTCCCTTCGAAAAAAGCTGGAACACTGTCGGTTTTTGGATTGGGTGGTTTAAGCGAGATAAACAACAATGAAACTGAAAGCGAAGAGAGTGAACGCATTGTCGAAAAAGGAATTTACAACGCGCAACTGGGAGTTATCGGGATTAATCACACATTGCCCCTGTCGCAGAATTCATTTTTGAAAACTACGGTCTCGGCATCGAATAACGGTAGTGCTTACGAATCGTTAAAAGCCGATGCATCCGATAATTTTAGCTTCCAGGGGGAAGGCAACTGGGAGAAGAGCACCATAAGATCATCGGTATTGTATAGCTCTAAACTCAATCCTAAACACCGCATGATTGTAGGGATAAAATATACCCGGCACAATTACGATATGATGGAGAACTATCTGAGAGAAGAATACAACCGTATTGAAAAAATAATTGATATGAATAAATCGGCAAATGATTTTCAAGGATATTTAAGCTGGAAATACCGCATGAACGATGATATTACATGGGTTGGAGGTTTTCACACCATGTATTTTTCGTTGAACAAAGATTACAGCATTGAGCCAAGAATAGCGCTGAAATGGCAGATTACGCCAAAACAATCGATTAATGCAGGTTTCGGGCAGCATAGTAAAACAGAAAGCATCATTTCTTATTATGCCAATGTGTATGCTCCCGACGGATCTTATACTACTCCCAACAAAAATCTGGGAATTTCGAAAGCACGCCACTATATACTGGGTCATGAATACCGCATTTCGAAAAACCTGAACTCCAAACTGGAATTCTATTACCAGGATCTTTATAACATCCCGGTGGAAAATATAGACACCAGCAGCTTTACAGTTCTCAACAGCGATGAAGGTTACATAAGCAAAGCGCTTTCGAACAAAGGAACCGGAACCAACATTGGTATTGAATATACGCTGGAACGGTATTTTGCCCAAAACTTTTACTTCCTTTTAACGGCATCGCTTTACGATTCAAAATATAAGGCGCGGGAAGGAAAGCTTCGCAACACCAAATACAACGGTAATTACGCTCTGAATTTTTTAACAGGTAAAGAATTCAAAGTTGGAAAATCTAATGCTATTGGAGTAAATGTTAAATTATTCTTTAACGGAGGCCGGCGCTACATCCCGGTTGATTTAAATGCCTCGATTTCCAAAGGCGAAACTGTGTACGATTATTCCCGTGCCTGGGTGAATAAACTTGACGATGTAAAGCAGATCAATTTCTCGGCAAGTTATCGCCTAAACCGGCCTAAAACCTCACATGAAATTATTCTGGATGTTATGAACCTCACCAACGAGAAAGCCCGTAACTGGGAATATTACAATAAATACACAGGAAAACTGGATTACTACCGTCAGTTAAATATGATCCCCAATATTATGTATAGAATTCATTTTTAAGAGTCCATAGCTTTTAGTCCATGATCGATAGCCAATACAGCTATGGACTATGGCCTAAACGCTATGAACCATATCACTATCCCGGTGCCTCATTATTCTCAGGTACCTCGTTTAAAATATTTATTTCGCTCTTTTTAAACACCTTATCAACATCTATCAGCAAAATAAACTGGTTCTCCCGGCGAACTATTCCGGTAAGAAATTCTGCATCGAAGGTAGAAGTCATTGGCGGTACCGGTGCAATTTCGCTTTCATTAATGGTGATCACATCTTTCACTTTGTCTACTGTGGCACCAATGCGATATGTTTCTCCGTTTTTCACCATATCGAGCACTACAATCGCAAATTTTTCATTTTCATCAAGCTGTTTAAGGTTAAATTTTAAACGGGTATTGAACACAGGAACTACATCGCCACGAAAATTAATAATTCCCAGAATGTAATCGGGGGCTTTAGGAACAGATGAGATAGCTCTTTTTTGCAATACTTCGAGCACCTTAAGTACATTGATTGCAAAAAGCTCTTTGCCAATATTAAACGATAAATAAACCGCACTCATCGATTTGAAATTAATATTTGTTATAGGAGGAATCCATATCCGGGTCTTCAACTTCAATCGTTATCCCCTTTTTAGAGGGTTGAGGTTCTTTAAACTCCGAAGTCTTCTCGGGAGTTCCTACCAGCTCAATTTTCCCATTCGATTTAACTGTAAACTCCTGAGTTTTCTTATACCTGTCGAGCATAGAATTGAGCTTATTAATTTCAGTCTGGATTTCAAGATAGGATTGAGATTCGATGTCTTTTTGGGTTAATTTAAAATAGGAGATAGTATCGAGTAACACTTTAGCTTGCGACGACAATTCTTCGGAACTTGAAGCCAACTCTTCCGAAAGAGCTGAGTTACTCTGAACAACAGCAGAAAGCTGTTGAATAGCCTGGCTGATTTGACCAATTCCCGAATTCTGTTCCAGACTTGTTGCTGAAATTTCCTGAACCAACTGGGCTGTATTTTGAATCTGAGGTATCACTTCGGCAAGCATCCTGCCCGAGTGTTCGGCCGTAGCAACACTTGATATGGAGATATCGTCGATTTCCTTGGCTGCTTTTTGACTATGCTCAGCAAGCTTGCGAACCTCGGAAGCAACTACGGCAAACCCTTTACCATATTCACCAGCTCTGGCCGATTCAATAGCTGCGTTTACGGCCAATAAATCGGTTTTCTCAGCAATTTCCTTAATTACGGAAATCTTTTGAATAATTGTGCGCATTGCTTCAATAGTACTTATAACCGAATCGTTTGCTTTTTTTATGCTTTCGGCAGCCTGGGTTGCAATCTTCTCTGTTTGAAGGGCATTCTCTGAGGTCTGGTTAACGCTCGACAGCATTTCTTCAATGGATGATGATATTTCCTCACTTGAGGCAGCCTGCTCGTTGGCTCCTGATGAAATTTGCTGAGCCGAAAGGCTTAGCTCGCGACTACCTGCAACAAAGTTCTCAGAACTCATCATTACGCCGGTAATTACATCTTTTATCTTATCAACCATTGCCCTTAGCGATTGAGAGAGCATCCCAATTTCATCGTTGTTATTGTTTGTAATTTCTACTACCAGATTTCCTTCCGAAACTTTTTTTGTAACCTCAACAGCTTCATTTAATGGATTTTTTATGCTCTGAACCAAAAGGATACTGCTGGTAATAATTATTCCAAGAATTATCAGAAAAATAATAAGCGAATTAATAACTATATACTTTAATGCATCTTTACTGGATAAGTATTCGGTTTCAGCTTCTGCCAGACTAACATCAGTATAATTATTTAGCATCTCACGCATCTTCTCGAAACACTCGAGATATTCGCCATAATAAAGCTTATCGGCTATAGCAAATTTCCGGCTTTTAAGCAGAGTGTCAAGCGATTTTGTATAGCTCCCCAGCTTCTTATACTCAGCCCGGAAGGTGGAGTCGTATTCTGAATGGATATCGGTTCCTGAACCTTTATAAATATCAAAAAACTTAGTATACCGCTCATCTATCTGTTTAAAGTTGGCACCAATGTCTGCAATGCTTGTTTCAAACTTTTTCTGATCGTTATACATGATAGGACTTAGCGCATGGGTTATGGCTACATTCGACTGATAAGCATCTCTGTCGGCTTCAACAAGAAAATTAATACTCTTTAACCGCACATTATATACATTATCAATCATTTTATTAACCCCAATCAGATTAATAATGTTATAGCCAAGGCTCACTACATATAGCAATACGATTAAAGAGAAAATTAATACCAATCGTTTGCTGATCCTGATGTTTTTAAGTTTTTTAATCATACCCGATATTTTTTTTACATTAAAGCGTTTTGGTTAATATTGTCAATCATTCTGCTACCTAAAAAACTTCATGTTGTATCTTAGAGTTATGCTAAATTTTGCGACTTCCCTAATGATATGCAACACAACTATGTCCATTATTCTACTGTTCCATATTCTCCGGCAGTTGTTTGAGAAATGGATTGCAACTCGGTTTTTGTAAAAACCTGATCAACGTCGAATAGTAGCATAAATTCTTCCTGCAAACGTACAATGCCACTTAAAAATTCGGCATTAAAGGTTGAACTCATGGGAGGTACCGGTTTTATATCCTCATCCTTAATGGTGATTACATCTTTAACCTTATCTACAGTGGCTCCAATCCGGTACGAATCGCCATTTTTTGTCATATCAAGAATTACCACTGCATACGAACTGGTTTCATTTACCGACTTCAAATTGAATTTTTGCCGCGTATCAAACACAGGCACCACTTCGCCTCTGAAGTTAATAATACCCAAAATATAATCAGGAGCGTTGGGTACGGGTGTTATCTTCTGTTTTTGCAATACTTCAAGTACCTTAAGCACGTTAATTGCAAAAAGCTCATTTCCAATATTAAAGGATAAATATACCTGACTCATAATTTTAAAAATTAAAATTTACTGTATCCTGAATCTTTCTCATCGTCTTCAATGTTGATATTTATCCCCTTACTGGATGGAACAGGCTGTGACGATTGTTCATTATTCTCAACATTAATTTTTTCGACAGTTCTTTTCAATTCGGTTTTTGTAAAGGTTTTAGCAGAACCTTTTGCCTTTTTACGTTGCACCAAAATCTCGCTCAGCTTTCTTATCTCTTCTTCGAGCTTCGAATCTTCCTGAAGATCTATATCATTCTGGTTAATTTTGAAATAAGAAATGGTATCGAGTAAAATATTCGCCTGGGCCGATACCTCTTCGGAACTGGAGGCAAGTTCTTCCGATAAGGCCGAATTGCTTTGAACTACGCTTGAGAATTGCTGAATGGCCAGACTTATCTGCCCAATTCCCGAATTTTGTTCCAGACTTGTAGCAGATATTTCCTGAACCAACCGGGCTGTATTTTGAATCTGCGGTATCACCTCGGCCAGCATCTTTCCCGATAATTCAGCAGTAGCAACGCTGGAAATAGATATTTCATCAATCTCTTTGGCTGCTTTCTGGCTATGTTCTGCTAATTTCCTAACTTCTGATGCAACAACAGCAAACCCCTTCCCATATTCGCCCGCTCTGGCCGATTCAATAGCAGCATTTACTGCAAGCAGATCGGTTTTTTCGGCTATTTCTTTTATGATGGTTATCTTCTGAATTATCGTTTTCATTGCCTCAATGGTGCGAATTACAGATTCATTGGCTTGTTTTATGCTTTCAGCAGCCATGCTGGCAATTTTCTCAGTTTGAAGTGCATTGTCCGAAGTTTGATTAACACTCGACGATATTTCTTCAATTGATGTGGATATCTCTTCGCTGGAAGCAGCCTGTTCATTTGCACCCGACGAAATTTGCTGTGCCGAAATACTTAGTTCCTTACTGCTGGCTACAAAATTTTCGGAGCTTATTATTACGTTTGCTACAATAGTTTTAATCTTCTCAATCATTGTCTCCAAAGAACCGGACAATTGTCCAATTTCATCGTTGGTTCTTTCTATGTCAATATCGAAAACCAGATTACCTTCAGCAGCGGCATCGGCCTTTCTAACCATTTTCTCAACTGGTCCCACTAACCTTTTTACAATGAAGTATAAAACATAAATGCTTACCAGTATTAATATTGCTCCCATAAGTATTTGGAACCACATTTGACTATTAGCATTGGCTGTGACCATGGCCATAGGTATTGACATTCGAATCTGCCATGGTCTCTCAGTAGTGCTTAACTTAAAAGGCACGTAAATGTGTAAAGAATCGTTCTTTATAAACGACTTTTTTAATTCCTTCTTGATATCACTTATTTCGGCAGTTGCATTATCCGACAGGTTTGCAAGGTTTTTACCCACCAGCTCCGCACTCGCCGAATTGGCAACATAAGTTCCTTCATAAGATATTATACTTATTTGCGCTTTGCTGTCGAAATAGCCGGCGCTTTTAACTTTACTTTGAACAAAGTCTATGGCATAATCAATTCCGGTTGTTCCCAGAAACTTATTGTTATATAAAACAGGAGTCATAATCGAGATCATTAAGACATCCTTACCCTGAATTGGATAAACGATTGGTTCTGTAAGGAAATTTTTCCTCTTCTTAAGTGGTTGCCAGTACCACGGAGCCTTAATAGAATCGGTATAGTCCACAAGAACCTCCCTTACAGCAGTCTGGTCGCTTCCTTTAGTTAAATAAGCCATAAAACGCCCCGTAGCATCATGCGCAGGGGTATTGCGAAACTGATTATCGGCTCCGTCGAAAACATTAGGCTCAAATGCTAACGAAAAACCTAAAAAGTTGCTATTGGAAAACAAGACTTTTTCGCCCATTTTCATAGCTTCTTCACGTGAAATTTTGAAATTAGCTTTAGGGTCGCCAACCGGCGACATAGAATTAGCCAATGCCTGGCTTGCATAAAGAGCTTCTTGCAATTCCATTAAAATGCTACCCGAAAAATCCTGGGCATTAGCTTCAGCATTTGACTGAATTGACTTAATACTTACCCGCCTGTTCTCGATAGTTGAATAACTTATTAATATCAGGGATGTTATAAATATTCCCAACCCCACAACGATTCCTAACTTCTGTTTCAAGGAGTTTATCTTCAATTTTTTCATTTGCATTTATTTTAAGTTAAGCTTATTGATTTATTGTTTTATGTAGACTTTTTACCCGCACGAATAGGTACAGAGACTCTTAAAAAAGTACTATCATCCTGGACCCGCTTCTGAATACACATCATTGCCTGATAGCAACTTATGCATAAAATGAACATTAAGCATGTATGCCCAATCGCCATTCCCATGCTGACTTACTGCAGTTATGCCGCTTTCATTGTCGAACGAATCGCCTAATGGTTTCAGAACGGCCTGTTGCTCTCCAATTATCTCGTCGCAGAGTAAGCAAATATTTTGTCCACCTTCTTTTACTATAAGAGCTCTTATTCTTTCAGGATAATTTCCTCCCAGGTTGAAATACGACCGCAAATCAAGATATGGTATCATTTTATCGTTGAAATCGATAGTCATAGTACTTTGACTTTCAGTTATTTTCGATTTGTCGATATGAATGCAAATGTCTATATCAGTTAGAGGCAGAATGAAATAGGAATTATGAACTCTAAACAACAGTGTGTCGATAATGGCAATAGATTGCTGAATTTTTAGCAGAAACGATGTGCCTTTATCCTTTTCAGTATCAATAACAATTTCGCCGCGTAACTCTGCAATTTTACGTTTTACAACGTCCATTCCTACTCCCCGGCCTGAAACACTGGTAATATTTTCAGATGTCGAGATGCCTGCGTGAAATATTAGGTCAGATATTTCACGTTTCGATAATTTCTCTCCCGGTTTTATAATCCCCTTTTCTATAGCCTTATGTTGTATTTTTTCAATATCCAATCCGGCGCCATCGTCTTCAATATTAATGTTGATATAATTTCCAACCTGCCGTGCACTTAAAGTAATAGTTCCGGCTTCGGGTTTTCCTTTTTTAACTCGCTCCGAGGGAATTTCTATTCCGTGATCAACACAATTGCGAATAATATGAATGATAGGTTCAGAAATAAGATCGATTGTGTTCTTGTCGAGCTCCGTATCGGTACCGTGTGTAACCAATTCTATCTGTTTACCAAGTTGTTTACCCAAATCGCGCACTAAACGCTGATATCTAATAACCAGATCTCCTAACGGTACAAGACGTATTTCAAGTGCATTGGACCTGAAAAGCTTGGTAAGTCCCTCCATATGTTCAATTTCGGGGCGGATACTCTCAAAATATTCGTCTTTTGTTTTTTGAAGCAGCCTGGAATTGAGTGTAATAAGTTCACTAACCAGATACATAAGATAATCGAGCTTGGTAGCATCTACCGAAACGCGCTTCAGGTTATGTTTCGCAACTTCGGCAACCAGCATGGATGTTCGCCGTTTCATCGACGATTTTTGCCCCTGTGAATCGCTCGGCGCTTGTTCCTCCTTTTCTGTCTCTTCAATATTTTCAACCACTTCTTCAATTTTAGGCAATGGTTTTGAAACCGGCGCCGGAGGAATCTGAGTTTCGGCAAAATGGATAATATCATCATCGCTTTGCAGATCACCTTCTTTAATGAGAACGAATTTGCAATAGTCCTCAATAAACATAAATACATCTTTCACATCGTTGATATCTTCCGTAGTAATAAGCACTATCCCCCATACCTCCGTTTCGGCATTGCTCAGCGATGCAATTCTATGTATTTTGTAGGTACCTAGCGTAGAGAGATCTGCAAAAATATTCACCAGACTTATACCACGAGTATAAATCTGCTCATCGGCCCGAAGCAGGATGTACCAGGATTGCTTTGTTTTTTCACTCTTTCCGGCAACCTTGTTTTCGTGAATACCTAATGCAGGTTCAGTATCCTGAGCTTTGGACAGATTGCTGATTTTTTCAAGAAGAGCTTTGTTTCTGTCAACGTTCGCAGCATCTTTAAGCTGCTCATCGTCCATTAACCGTTTTATATGATCGATAGATTCGAATGTTATATCAATCATGTCCTTTTCGATAAAAGCTCCAGTGTCGCGAATGGTTTGATAAATATTTTCCAGGTGATGTGTAAAATCACTGATGTGAACGCATCCGTACATGGCACTGGTACCTTTAATAGTGTGCATTGCCCTGAAAACAGAATCGATTAATGTAGGATCGCCAGGTTCTTTCTCCAGCTTGAGCATATCAGCCTCGATCGTTTCTAACAATCCAAATATCTCCTCGATAAACTGCTTCTTAAATTTTTGAAATAAATCTTCCATAGAAACTGTTTAATTTTATTTTTTTGCCGAATAGACAGTACTTACATCCTGATTCATATATTGAGGTATAAAAATCAGTATGATTAAATGCCGACAATCCGGTTTTTTATTGCATACATAATTAGTCCGGCAGTATTAACTGACCCGGTTTTTTTCAAAAGATCCTTTCTGAGTTTTTCATAGGAGTCGGTAGTAACCCCCATTTCGCGAGCAATATCGGCATCCGATAAGCTTGAGGTGAGAGCTTTGAGCAACTCTATTTCCACTTTCGAAAGGGTTTGCTGATCGGACTGGACACTATCGGTGTTGATATTTGTTTTTACAATTTCGAGCAGTTCTTCCGAAAAATAAGCAGATCCCTCGGCCACCTGTTTTATGGAATGTTCCAGCTCGTCAATTCCTGCCGATTTCATAATAAAACCTCGCACACCCGACTGAATCATCTTGTAATAATACTCCTCATCTCCAAACATCGAAAGAGTTAGAATTTTAAGGTGAGGCTTGATTTGCAAAGCCTGTCGGGTTGCCTCAATGCCATCAAGTACGGGCATAGATATGTCCATCAGAATAACATCAGGTTCAATATCCCTGATAACATCTAGGAATTCCTTCCCATTGGATGCTTCGCCTATTATTTCGGTTTGTTGGCTTTTACCCAGCAAAACCTTTACTCCTTGCCTAAACATGTCGTGATCGTCGACAATAAATACCTTAAGTTTCTTATCCATATATTATATTGATTGGAATTTCGGAGTCGAGCCTAAATCCTGCACCTGGTGCGGTTTGGATTGTAACCTTCCCTCCCATTGTTTTAATACGGCTATTTATATTATTAAGACCCAGTCCCTTCTGATTATTTATATTGTCGGTCAACAAAAATCCCCGACCATTATCCTCATAGGTCAGGTAGATTAATTGATCGTCCTGACGCAAAGCCAGATCTATTTCGCTAGCCTGAGCATGTTTGATGGTATTGGTAATACATTCTGTAACAATTCTGTAAATTGAAATTTCCATAGCGTGCCCAAACCGGTTCCTCAGATCGATAAACAGACTAAACTGTATCCCTGATACCTTTTTGATGTTTTCGACAAATTTATTGAGAGCCGAAGGAAGCCCGAACTTTTCAAGCACATGTGGACTTAGATTATTTGCAATTCTTTTTATAGTAACAATTGCCTCATCAATAGACTTTAACGATAGATCAAGAATGTCGGCATGATCATTGATGAACTCCTGTTTATTCAGCCATTCGAGATACATTTTTAAAGTACTCATTATCGGGCCTATTCCATCATGGATATCCTTGGCAATACGACTCCTTTCATTTTCTTCGGCTTGTATAACAGCGTTCATTAATTCAATTTCGCCCATTCTCCTTTCTGTTATATCGCGAATAATGATTAATACTGCATTACTTCCCTTATAGAAAATTGAACTGACACTCAACTCGTAAATTCGTTTTCCAAGTATAGAATGATAGTATTCAAACTCGCTACGGGATGTCCCCAGCTCAATGAGTTCAGTTAGTTTGGATCGGATATTCTGGTGAAATTCCTGCGGAACAAGACTACTTAGCTTTTTCCCTCTGATTGAATCGGCGAGTTCATTTAGGTATTGCTCTACAACTTTGTTTGCTTCCTGAATACACTCATCCTGATCAAGTATAAGAATACCATCGCGGGTGGATTGGAAAATATTGTAAAAGTTTTGTTGACTTTCTTCAATTTGCAACCGCAGCAGGTATTTTTCATCTATTAAGTTGTATTGCTTTATGGCCTGATCGATAATCTCCTTTACCTGCTGCCGATCAAAAGGTTTAGAAATATACCTGAAAATCCTTCCCTGGTTAAGGGCTTCGAGCAACAACCTATCGTTAACATAGGCTGTTAGAATAATAAAAACAGGAGATACTTCTTTCTGTGGTAACCGGTTAAAAAACTGAAGTCCGGTTTCATTGGGCATGTTAATGTCGGAAACTATAACTTTGAAGTCCATTTCTTTTATTATACGTTCGGCCTCATAGGTAGATTTAGCTAACGAAACGGAATAATGCTCCGAGAACATACCCTCAAAAAGCATTAAATTAACATGCTCATCGTCTATATAAAGTACAGTATCTTTCATACAACGCCCCACTGTTTCAAAAACCCGCTATCAAGATCCTTATGGTCATAAGGTTAAATACCCCTAATATTAAATTTAAGCATTTTTTCTGAATTTTCTTCCCGAAGGAAAAATTTAATCTGACCCGAATTTTTAACGCCTTTAACAGCAAGGTTTTTCGGAGATGAAAGAAAAAAATATATTTTTTTAAAGTGTAATTATAACCTTTAATAAAAGTTTGCGTAAACGCAGGTGTTTAAAATTTGAAATTTCTCATACAAAATATTAGTAGTAGTTAGTTAGTAGTTTAATAATAAAGGCGGACCTGTGAAGCTCCGCCTTTGTTGCTTTTTGTAGATATTGTTTCCCTTTCATAATGAGAGTTTAAACATAGAAAACTGATGGTGATTTATATCTCATTTACTGGATAAATAAATAATGATACGTTTTGAGGTTATTTAGCTTTTAGGGACGCTTTGCTATGGCTTTGCCATGACTTTGCTACCAAGGAGATAAGAAGATTACTTTTATTTCCCAGTCACTTTTTCAGACCATCCGAATGTTAGAGGTTGAATAAACGGTGCACCATCACGACTTTTATGTACCTGTTAATTAAAAACTTAACACAAAAAGATAATATCTGAATAATTTCAACTTTCTCTTAACGTCTTTTTTCAATTTTTAAGGTTCGTTAACTTAAATATAGGGTAATTTCCCCGAACAAAACACCGGATAAATTGACAGATTTTAGTTCTCAAACAAGTTTGTTAGGTAAATTCTCACAACAAAACTTTTAACAAAAATCCGGTAGGGTAAAATTAAAACCGCCTGTAATGTAGATAATGTTGGTTTGGCAACGGCAGTTAATAGGTAAATTAAATGTTATAGAGAAAAATAAGTATTTCGTCGTAATAAAATGCCTGATCCTCTATCGGTTTATTTAAAGCAAAATCTTTCGAATACCTTTATTTTCAAAACTATGCTAATGAAGGTTTACAAGAGATTATTCCCAGTACTTGTACATATTTTACTGTGGGGTGTACTGATAGTGGTGCCTAAATATTTTATGCCTGCCGGCTTTAAAGTTGCTGTCAAGAACGAACTTTTGCTATGGGGGCCTATTGTGGTATTCTTTTATATCAATTATTTCTTACTTATCCCTTTTTTCCTAACAAGGAAGAAGTTTAGCCTTTATGCATTTTCAATCCTGACAATACTTGGAATAACTTTAGCCATTGGAGGACTATCCCGTCAGCCTTCACTCCCCGATGACTCATTGAAAAATGCTCCGCCAGCTCCGCAGGAATTCCACAAATATAAACCAGGCATTTTCTTCCCTTTTATGGGACTTCGTAATCTCACTTCCTGCTTCTTGTTTTTGGCCATAGGAACAAGTATCCGGGTAACAGAACAATGGTATTCCGATGATAAAAAAAGAAAAGAAAGCGAAAATCAGAAGCTCATTGCCGAACTCTCTTTTCTGAAGTCTCAAATAAATCCTCATTTCTTTTTCAATACCCTCAACAGTATCTATTCGCTGGCGATCCGAAAATCGGAGAAGACACCCGAAGCTCTTATTAAACTTTCGGAGCTGATGCGCTTTTTAATCTACGATTCCGAAAAGGAATTCGTTCCACTGAAAAGAGAACTCGACTATATAAAAAACTATGTTGAGCTTCAGAAGTTAAGGCTTATGGACAACGTTACTGTCGATTACCGGATTGAAGGCTACTACCACGATAAAGAGCTGGAACCTATGCTGTTGCTGCCATTTATTGAGAACGCCTTTAAACATGGAATTGACAGTATTAAAAAATGCCACATCGGCATATCGGTTAAAATTACTGACTCATTTCTAACGCTCTCCGTTGAAAACCCGGTTGTAAGAAATGTTAAAAGCAGTAACAGAGAACAGGGGGGAATTGGACTGGTAAATTCTCAAAAGCGGCTTGATCTCCTCTATGGATCGAACCACCAGTTGAATATTTTTCAAAACAATGAATTCTACAAAGTTGAACTTCAATTAATTTTTAAACAATGAATTGCATAATTGTGGATGACGAGCCTCTTGCTCAGCAGGTAATGGAAGATTATATCAACACCATTCCCTTTCTTAACTTAAAAAGTAAATGTTCGGGCGCATTCCAGGCTTATGATGTTTTGCGTTCTCAGCAAATAGATTTGATATTTCTGGATATCCACATGCCCAACGTTTCGGGAATCGACTTTATAAATTCGATACAAAACCGTCCGAACTTTATTTTTACTACTGCATACTCAGAGCATGCGCTGGATGGTTTCGATTTAAATGCGGTAGATTACCTTCTTAAACCTGTTCCGTTCGAACGTTTTCTGAAAGCAGTAAATAAAGCATATGACATTTATTTGTCGAAGAACAGTAAAGGTGAAGTTAAAACCGAAAACCATGATAACAGTGTTGCTGAAAGCTTTATCCTTGTTAAATCTGACTATCAGACTCAACGGATTGATTTGCGTGAAATAACCTATATTGAAGGGCTGAAAGATTATGTAAAAATTTATCTGACCTCAGGAAAATCGGTAATTACTTTAAATTCTCTCAAAAACATGACCGATAAATTGCCTGCAAGCATATTTGTGAGGGTTCATAAATCGTATATTGTATCGCTGCTTCAAATTAAATCCATTGTGCGTAACCGTATTGTAATCGGTGAAAAATGGATACCCATCGGCGATAATTATAAAGAAATTTTTACGGAAACAATAAAACGTTATAACTTCAATCCAAAGAATTAATTTTTTGAATAACCCTTTTATCAATAGTTATCCCGGCAACTTGCAAATCTTTTAATGTAAGTATTGGCTTCTGATTTCGCATTAATTTTTGCACCACAATACGTCCGGCATTTTCAGCAATCAATTTGGTTTCAAACCCCGAATGTGTTTCAACAACCGGTACAAATGGCTGATATATCATGGTTTTATTATTTATATCAATTTTATACCCCCAGCCAACCGACGTTTGAAATGTTGAAAGTTGAATCACCGTTTTTGCTTTCTTCTGTTTAATTCCAAAGTGAATCGAAAAAAAACCTGCTACTGTTGTAAAGACCAACAGCAGCAGGGCTATCCATAATTTAGTTTTTATCGTCATATTCTTCAGTAGGTTTAAATTCCCAGGTATCGTCCAGTTGATATCCGCTACTGCGACCGGTTGTAATAAAGAATTTGTTTTTAGCATAAAACCCAACTGACCCTTCGCGTAATGTTCCCTCAAACCCTGTTCTTTCTGTCCATAAATCGGTAACGGGATTGTACTCCCAAACATTAGAAAGAAGTGAACTGGCAGTACCCAACGTTACATAACCTTTGTCGCCCGAAGCAAAAGCCACTGCATTGCTTCTCGATATTGTTGTATATTCATCGTCGTAGCTCTCGTCGCTGTAATTGGAAGTCTTACGGAGTTCGGTCCAGTTTCCGGCCTGAGCATCGTAGCGCCAGAAATCATTAACCAGTGAGCCGTTGTTTATTCCGGCAAATAGGTAAGCTTTGTCGTTAATAACAAATACGGATGCATCACGGCGTTTTGTACCGCCGAGACTAACTTTTTGAGTCCAGGTATCGCTTGAGGGGTCATATTCCCATAAATCCTTCAGGTAATTATCGTCGTAACCTGTGCCTATAAAACCTTTGTTACTCACTGAAAAACCCACAGAGCCAAAACGTGCAGAACCTCCAAAGGCTGCTTTCTCAGTCCAGGTATTTGTAGTGGGGTTGTATTCCCAAAAATCCTTCATATAATTGTCGCCATCGTAACCAGTTCCAATATATCCCTTCCCTCCAATAGCAAATCCCACAGCCGAATAGCGAGCTGTTCCGGGAAAATCGGCAACCTGGGTCCAATATTTATTTTCAGTATCGAATTTCCAGAAATCGGAGAGAGATTTCTTACCATTATACCCTGTTCCAACATAGGCATAATCCTCAACAACAAAGCTTACAGCCTCATTGCGGGCAATACCTTCAAAGTCGGACGATTTTGTCCAGTTGCCAACTAAATCATCATCATCGTCGCTATCGGTACAGGAAAACACTATGGTAACCGAAAAAAGCAAAACGATAAACCGGACCAAACTATTTCTTGAAAATTTTTTATACTGGTTCATTTGATTTGTTTTTAAATTGAAATTGGTCAAACCTAGAAAAAAGCCCAACGCACCACAAATAATATAGACTTGTAAGATGTTCATGCCGACAAACCCCTCAAATTTCCCGATTTAAGGTTGTAAAATGGCTAAATGTTCTACGTATGGAAATTTCACTGGAATATCGGTAGAATCTACACCATTGTATAATAGAATTTTAAATAGGTACCCGGCTGATTATTTTCGGGAAACTAATTTGATGTCCATGCCTATAAATATTTTTACAAAACTGAGAGTCTATAATTATCCTGAAATTAGCTTGTATAGCATTTCCTTCTCTTTAATGCTTCTCCTCATCTTTTCATGCTCTGATGAGCAGACATTCACCATTGGCAATAATCTTACCGAAATAAAAGGAGATGTCATTCTTGTGGACACGGCAACGATAAATAGCTTCACAATTAAATTTGACTCCCTTCAGACTTCAGGATACAATTACGCTCTGGTGGGCAATTACAACGACGGGATCCTGGGAAATATAACTGCAAGTACCTATTTCAAAATATCTCTTCCCTCAGTTACAAGTTTAAGTGAGAACGCGAGATTTGATTCCATTTGTCTCATCTTAAAACCAACAGGTTATTGTTATGGCGACTCCACACTGCCTTTCAATCTGGAGGTTCACCAACTTACTGATGACCTCGAAAACGATGAAGTTTCGGAATGGTACAATACCTCCCAACTAAAATACTCCTCAGACATCCTCAGTACCAAAACGACTCTTATCAGGCCTAATGCAGGAAAGAATCTGACAGTTAAACTCGGGGAAACATTCGGTAAAAATCTCTTCGATATCATTTATAATGAGGGCGAGGAAATTGAAAGTCAGGATAATTTCAACAAGTATTTGAAAGGTTTCGCCCTTATTCCCAATGGTACGACGGGAAATTCGGTAATGCAATTCAGCATAGCCGACAGCATCGTAATAATGCGCCTTTACTACCATGCCGGACAGGAAGATTATACAATAGACTTCAACATATACCAAACCTCGGTACAATACAATAAAATTTCGGCTAACTATAACAATAGCATCCTGAAGGAATTAAAAACCAAGGAGTATAGTCTTCCATCTACCCTAACAGCAAATACTACTTACTGTCAGGCCGGAACCGGAGTAATGACGCGACTGGAGTTCCCATATCTCAAATCAATATTTCAGGCTTATTCGGCTTATAAAATCCTGAAAGCTGACCTCGTGATCAAACCGGTAAAAGGAACCTATAGCCTTATTCCATTGCCCACGGATATCAATCTTTATTATACAAATACCTTAAACGATTTCGGCTCAGTGTTGTCCGATTCAGACGGTAATGCCATAAATCCAATATTATCAGTCGACAAAATGTATAATCAAACTTCCTACACCTTTGATCTTACAAGATTTATCACCTCTAGCATGAATAATATAAAAGATGATGCGCCTTCACTTTTACTCTCCGTAAATTCAAATTATCTGGGTTATTCACTCGAACGGCTGTGTTTGGGCGACTCTAAACACCTCACCGATGCAGTTCAGCTAAAAATTGTATTCTGGAAGTATTGAGTTACGGGTTGATTTGGTAAGTTAAAATGATATGGATATGAAAATTAAAAACATAATAGTAGCAGTTATTTTAGTGATTTCAGGGATCGAAGTTCTGGCGCAGAACAATGTTAATTCTCCTTATACAATGTTTGGAATCGGGTATATAGAGCAGGGTGGGTTTGGCCGAAATAAAGCATTAGGCGGAGCAGGAATTTCGCTTCCATCGGAGTATTCTCTTAATAATTTAAATCCGGCATCTTATTCCACGATCGACAGTTTGCATTTCTTTCTGGAGACTGGAATCAATACTATTTATTCAAAATTCTCGTACCAGTCGCAAACGCAGAAAAAAGTAAATGCCAATTTCTCGTATCTGGCCCTGGGTTTCCGTTTTAACCGTTGGTGGGCAAACAGTATTGGCATAGCTCCATACAGCAATATAGGTTACAGTATCAACACAAGTAAGCAGATAGAAGGAACTCCATTTTCTTCCGAAATTAACATCGCCGGATCGGGAGGAGTGAATCAGTTTTACTGGGGAAATTCTTTTAAACTTCACCGCAATTTTTCTATTGGTATCAATGCATCATATTTATTCGGTTCAATATCGCAGATTCAGAAAACAACCAACAGTTACGTAAGTGGAGAAATGAAAGTAGAGGATGAATCTACACTCCGGAACTTTTATTTCAATTATGGAGCTCAATATCATTTCCGCGTTAACGAAAATCTCAAAGGTTCATTAGGAGCAGTTTATGGAAGCAAAACAAAACTGAACTTAGATCATGCCCTTACAGTTACCGATTTTGACAGTGATACCCTGAAGAGTGAACTAAAAAGCAAAAGTACCTTTTATATTCCTGAGACATTTGGATTTGGTGCATCGTTGAAACTGAAAGACAGACTTCTGCTTACAGGTGATTATTCGCAAAGCAACTGGTCGGGTATTAATAAAACTGAAACAGGATTTAAAATGGTAAACATCAATAACCTGGCTTTTGGTATCGAGTATCTACCCTCTGTTAAGGTTAGTGCAAGTTATTTTCAATCGATAAAATACCGTTTAGGTTTCTATAACGAAAATTCTTACCTGAAAATTAAGGATCAACAGTTAAAAGATTATGGTTTCACAGCAGGTTTGGGATTGCCAGTCAGAAAATCGAAAGCATTTCTCAATATTGCTTTTTCGGCAGGCTTCAAGGGAAATGTAAATTCAACATCTGTCATCAATGAAATTTATTATAAAGTCCATCTGAATTTCACATTGCTCGATTATTGGTTTGGCCGGGCCAAATATGAATAGATAAACTGCAGAAAGTTAATGTTGGTTTTAACGTTGGATAAACGCTGTTTGAATGCGATAAGCGCCGTCATACACAACAATAAAACTGTCGGAAACTTTACAACTTACAGCTACTTCTTTAGCTTTAGCATAAGTTGAATATTCCCCGATAATATACTTATACCAGTTATCCTCAAACGATTCGATAACTTTCATATTACCTTTGTATTTACTTCGTATCTCAGCTCTGGTTGCCGGTCGGCGGCTTGCCATTACCTGAACCCTGTAAACAACCAGATTTACTTCCTTGTTATTTGATTGATCAGCATATAATGTTTTACCCTGGTTTTCGGGCTCCCCTAGTCCAATAGTTGGAACCTCCAAATCTGAGGTGGTATTCAGTACCATTTTTCCAGGTTCATAGTTTTCTCTGCGCAGGAATATTTGCACCGAATCCTGAATGGGAACAATCATTTCAAGAAATCCTTCCGAATCGGTTATTCCCGAATGCTCAATCAAAGAATTGTTGCTATATACGATTTTTGTTGATGAAACAGGTCTTTCGTTCACTTCATCTACAATTCGTACGCGTATCGATTTTTTTACCTGAGCGAAACTATAGATGTCGTCACCCGATATTTCATTATTTCTGTTAGATGAAAAATAACCCTTCCGTCCGGTTTTATCCATAATAAACCCAAAATCGTCCAACGACGAATTCAAAGGAGCTCCCATATTCTTCAATGAAGTACTGTCGCCCAGGTTAATTCTGAAAATATCCTGTTCCCCCAGGCCTCCTCTTCCATTCGAAGAAAAGAACAAGGCATTATCCCTGACAAATGGAAAGATCTCATCTCCTTCAGTATTTACAGTAGCACCCAAATTCTTTGGAATTCCCCATTTACCTTCCGAAATGGAAACCCGATAAATATCGTAACCCCCAAACCCTCCGGGCATATCCGATGTAAAGAATAATTCCTTTCCGTCGGGCGTTATAAATGGCTGAGCATACGAAAATCCGGTATTTTGAAAGGGCAGCATTTCTGCATTGTGCCAACCCAAACTATCGCAAGTTGCTGTAAATAATTTGAATGGTACGGCCGTAACAGTTTTTTCCTTACTCTTGTCGGGCAGGAAATTCTGACTAAAAATTACTTTTGTTTCATCATCATAAAAAGACACAACGCCTTCGTTAAACTGAGCTTTTATACCAGTTACATATTTAACAGGTCTCGATTTTAAATTGTTGGGTTCTTCGAGGTAATAGCGCGAAATCATCCTGTTTTTCTTATCGCCCATATCTGATAAAAATACAATTCCATCTTTATAAAAGCGGGGGCCAAGTTCGGTAAGTGGAGAATTAACCTTTAACGGATTAACCTCATAATAAACTGAATCACGATAAAGTCCAGAAATATTTTCAAGGCTGCCAATTGATTCAACTGTCCTGGTATCATTAGGTCGTAACCTGTTATAATACTTATACCATTTTAACGCCTCCTGATATTTTGAATTGCACGACAATGTCTGTGCAAATTGAAAGATGTAATCGGCTTCAACAGCGACCGAATCTCCTGATATAACTTTCTTATACCATATTTCTGCGTCATTGGTACGATTTAGCAATCGGTAGGAATTTGCTATTTTGCAGATTATGTTAATATTTCCTGTGTCTCTTCTAAGAATATCTTTATATATATCAATGGCTTCGGTATAGTTAAGAATCAGGAAGTTCTCGTCAGCTTTCTTAAGTTTCTCATTGTTGTTTTTAGAAAAAGAAGAAGGAATCTGGGCCATTGTTCCATTTAGAGTAACAATAACCAGGGTACTAATAAATATAATACGCAAATTAAAATTCATTAATCTCTGCTTCTTTTATGCTAGGTTACGCAATATAATCACAGAAGTTGAGATAAGTGACTGAGATATTGATGAAAACTTTTTAGAATCGTTTTAAATTGTTAAATACGTTGATAAATATTACTAAATACTTTTATAAAAAAGTGATTAATGGTGTATTATTTTCTTCCAACAGGTAAAACAACAATAAATTCGCTTCCCTTCCCCGGTTCACTCTGAACAATAATTTTTCCACCATGTATATTTACAAATTCATTACAGATAATCAGTCCGAGACCTGATCCTTTTTCTTTTTCAGTACCTGGAACGGATTTAACTGTTTCAAGCCTGAAAAGCTCATCGATTTTTTCTTTATTCATTCCCACGCCGTTGTCTTTAACTGCAATATGGTCCATTCCACTTTCTCTCCAGGAATTGACAACAATTTCACCCTTTACAGGAGTATATTTAATAGCATTGTTCAATAAATTACGTATAACTGCCGCCAACATCTTTTTATCTCCAAAAATTTCATAATCGTTACTTACCTCAAAACTAATTCCGACGTTCTTAATTGCTGCCTGACTTGCAACTGTATCATAAATATTAAATAAAAGGCTTTTTAACCTTATGTTTTCGGGCTTATGTTCCATCTTGTTCAATTGAACCCTTGACCATTCAAGCAAATTTTCGAGTAAATTCATTGCACTTCGGCCGCCATTATAGAGCATAGCAACATATCTTTCGGTGGTCTCTTTAGTTAATGTATCTTTTTTGTCAATCATCATCTCGGATAAACCATGAATTCCAGAAAACAAATTCCGGAGATCGTGCGATATTATTCTGAAAAGCTTATCCTTATTAACGTTAATATTTTTTAAATGCTCCTCGTATTGTTTACTTTCACTCACGTCGTTTACCACACCAACATAATAGAAAGGTTCTCCTGCTTCATCTCTGATAACTGACATAGCCAAATCGCCCCAAATGATCTTATCCTTTTTGGTTACAAAGCGTTTCACTAGCCTATACTGCTGAATTTCTGCCCGGATGAGCTGTTTCAGCAGCTCATTTTCGTTCTGAAGATCGTCCAGATGAGTAAAATGGGTAAAATCCAGCATATAAAGTTCATCAAAACTATACCCAACTAAAGATTTAAATGATTGGTTTGCAAGTATGATCTGGGCATTTTTATCACTGAAAAAGATCGCAGCATTTGTCATTTCAAAAATGGAGCGGAACCTTGATTCGCTTTCCTTTAATGCCAGCTCACTTCTCTTTCGTTCGGTTATATCCCTGGCCGATCCATAAGAAGTGCCATCGGTGTTTCTTATTGCATTCCACTCAATAAACCTGTAATTGCCATCTTTACACCTGTACCTGTTAACAAAGTTTTTAATCACCCCTTGATTAACAAGATTGCTAAAGGCCCCTGTTGTGGCGTTTATATCGTCGGGGTGTACAAATTCCATGAAAGGCTTTCCAATCATTTCATCTGCACTATATCCCAGGGTTTCCTCCCAGGCTCTGTTTAACCTGAGAATGGTTCCTGACCCATTATCAATTATGCATAGCAAATCGATAACTACAGAAAAAAACCGGTTCATCTCTTCGTTTTTCTTCAACAGTTCCTGTTCTATCTTTTTTAGTTCTGTAATATCTTCTTTAATTCCCAGGTAAGAGATTATTTTCCCTTTTTTATCCATTATTGGTGCTATGCTGGCTTTCTCATAGAAAATTTCGCCATTCTTTTTCCGGTTGGTAAATTCTCCTTTCCAAACTTTACCTGAAGCTATTGTGCGCCAAAGAGACTCAAAAAAACCATCTTTATAACTATTTGTTTTAAGTATCCGGGGGGTCAGGCCCTGCACTTCATCGAACTCGTAGCCTGTATAATCGGTAAAAGTTTTGTTAACATAGTTAATATTGCCTTCTATATCGGTAATTATCACACTGGCCGGACTCTGCGCCACAGCCATGGAAAGAAGGGATAACTGTTCCTCGTAAGCTTCAGTCTTTTTTCTTTCAAAAAATAATTGATAAGCTCTTTCAATTTTCAGATTTAACTCCGCTTTCAGAAAATTACTTTTGGGAAGGTAGTCAATAGCCCCCTCTGTCATTGCCCTAACAGCCGTTTCGAGCGTCTCATCAACTGTAAGAAATATCACAGGAATGGAAATGACGTGTAACCTTAGCTTTTGCAGAATTTGGATTCCATCCAGCGAAGGCAAATAGTAATCAAGTAAAATTATATCAATATGCTCCGAACCCGACAATACAAAATCCAAAGCCCTCTTTCCATCGTTTATTTTTTTTACCCGGTATTTGTTTTTATCCAGAAGTGAGGAAATATAATCAGCAACAACCTGATCATCTTCTACGCATAACACATTCAGCTTTTTATTCATTCGTTTTGGTTCCTTTTCGAATTTGTACTTAACCTCATTTCAATATTAAATTACTGAAATAATATGAATTTAAAATACCCAACTCTCATTTATACCCAATTTTAATAGAGATTCTATTAATCAGCCGAACAAACTTAATCTTTTAGCCGTTTTATTATAAAATAACCCAAAACTTACATGAGGAAGAAAGAGGTATTGATAGTGGAAGATAACCCTGATATTAAGCTGTTGCTTGAGTCAGTGTTTGATTTTTACAATATCTCACACTCTTCAGTAGATACAATCACCTTAGCTAAGTTAAAAATCGAGAACTCAATCCCGAAACTTATCATTATGGATAATTCACTTCCGGACGGTAAAGGCTTGGATTTTATTGATTTTCTATATGAAAAATTTCCATGCATCAAGATTATACTATTTACAGGAGATTTTATAGATATTGATACCAGAAAACTAAAGGGAAACATACTTCTATATGCTCAAAAACCTTCTATTTACCCTATTCTTGAGACGATTGAAAACAGATGGAACTGGTATAGTTGTGATAAACTATACAAATGCTTTCCTCAGGTCTGTCCTAAATTTCTATGAAACAAATCTCACTTAAGAAGCTTCTTTAATAAGATGTTCTTATCTACCGGTTTAGAAATGTAATCGTTACATCCGGCCTCAATTGCCAAAAGTTCATCACTATGCATAGCGTATGCGGTCTGGGCGATAATATAAACCTGGCGATCCTCTTTCCTGATAGCTTTTACTAAATCCAGACCATTCATATCCGGCAATCCTATATCCATAAGGATAATCTCCGGCCTGAAACTCCTGAATAAAAGAAGCGCCTCCTGACCGGTTTGAGCCACTCTTAAATTCTCTCCATGGTTGCGCATTATTTCCTTATACATAAGGATACTTACCTGATCATCTTCCACTAAAAGAATTTTACGGACTTTCTCCTCGCCGTCAATTTTATAATTATGCTGACTGACAGGTGCCGGAGGAAACCCTGTTTCGAAAGGTAAATAAAATGTAAATTGTGTGCCTTTCCCTAATTCCGATTCAAAGTAGATATCCCCGCCCATTATGGATATTAGTTTTTTTACTATGGATAGTCCTAACCCGGAGCCTCCGTATACTTTAGCGATATGGTCTTCTGCCTGTACGAAACGTTTAAAGATTAAATTGTGTCTCTCCGGCGCAATACCTATTCCTGTATCTGATACAGTAAAAAATATCTTCCCATCCTTAATTTCGAGAAAACCAAAAGTAATAATTCCCTCGTTCGTAAATTTTAAGGCATTATCAAGCAGGTTAATAAAAATCTGGTTTAATCTGTTTCCATCATGATTCAGATATAAATTATCAGGGATACATTTAAGTTCCAGTATTATTGAGTTTTTTCCTTTGTCATCCAGTTTTTTACGGAACAAGGCAAATAATTCCGTTAAATTTTCATTTAAACTAAACGGCACTTTGTATAAAGTAAGCTGATCGGTTTCCAACCTAGAAAGATCCAGAATATCGTTTATAATTTGCATTAAGCTTTCGGCGCTTTTATTGATGATGCGGCCAAACTTCTCTTTTTCTTTATCCGAATACTCTTTACCCCCAATAAGTAATCCTGTAAAACCAAGTATACCATTCAGGGGGGTTCGAATCTCATGACTCATATTGGCCAGAAAAGCGGATTTTAAACGATCGTTTTCTTCTGCCTTTTCTTTTGCCTTTAACATTTCCCTGAAAAGCTCTTTCTTTTCAGTTATATCGTGTACAATAGAATAGAGATAATCCTTCCCGTTAAGCTCCACATTGTTACTAAATATTTCGACATCTCTTATTGTGCCGTCGGCAAGCCGGTGCCTAAACTCAAAATAACCCTTCCCCTTTTTTCGGACGTCTTCCATGGCTATTTTAATCTCTTCAGCAGGCATGACATTTATCTCACTTACAAACATCCTTTTCAGTTGCTCAACTGTGTACCCGTAAAAATCTGCTGCTGCCTGATTAACGTTTATGATAGCGCCATCCTGACCCGAAATCAATAAATGAACTACCGAATGATTTTCAAAAAGTTTTCTGAATTGTTGTTCGCTTTCTCTTAGCAGTTTCTCAGCTTCAACCTGTTCGGTTATGTCCATAACGGTTGATACCATTATATTCTGTTCGTAAAGAGGAATATTCACTGCATTAATTATTGCCCTGGACCCATCTTTCCGGGTTGCGGTTATATTCTCCCAATGCAATTTCTTTGGGTCGCCCGAATTTATATCATTCATCACCCGGGTCATAAGCTCCTGCCGATAAACAGGATCGGGATAGACATGCTCGAAAAAGGATATTACATCATTAATTTCATCAGAGGGCCATCCATAAATCTCTTCGAATTTATGGTTCATGTAAAAGGCTTCTCCTTCATCTATTTTATTAATTGCAACTCCAATTGGAATGGAATCCAGCACCTTTTCAATAAAAATACTTTTCTCTCTTAATTCTATCTCAATTAACTTTCGCTCGGTTATATCCATCATTATCCCGCGAAGTTTAACAGGGTTATCACCCAAAACTTCAACTGAAATAACATCCCTGAACCAGCGATAATTCCCTTCGCGGTTAATAATTCTGAATTCGGCGGTATGAGTTTTCTTTTGTTCAATAGCGTCAATAAAATGCTGATTTACCAAATCACGATCTTCAGGATGAATTTTTTTCATTCTGAATTCCAAATTACTCCATTCCTCCAGCGACCATCCTATTTTATAAGTCAACTGCGGAGCAATATAGGTAGGTTCCTGGTTAAGCACATCGTACTCCCATGCAATATTTTCGGTAGTTTCTACCATCTCGCGGTATCTGGATTCACTCCTTTCAAGTAGTTCCTGCTTGACTCTATTATCAGTTTCGTCGCGAAATACCCAAACAACCCCAATTATACTTCCAATCTCATCAATTATAGGTGAAGCACTGTCGGAAATCGGAAGTTGAGTGCCATCTCTTCTTAATAACATTGTGCGATCATCTAATCCGATTGTTGAACGCAAGTCTAGCACTTTTGAAATTAACGACTCTGTAATCTGGTTTGATTCTTCGTTAACAATTTTGAAACAATCCTCAAAATAACGATACCTTACCTCTGCTTCTCTCCATCCGGTGAGTCGTTCAGCTTCAGGGTTCATTTGTTTAACCCTTCCGTGGCTATCCGTTGTAATTACTGCATCTCCAATGCTGTAAAAAGTCGCCCTGAAAAGAGCCTCAGCATCTTTAATGGCCTGCAATGCCGCAAGTTTTTTCTCCGAACTGTCAAATAAGGTTGCTATTAAAACAAAGGTAAGAGGGAACACCAATATCACCGGAAACCAGATATTCTTTATAACAGACAGCCCTTGCGGCCAGGGATATAACAACTGGCACAAAATCATCAAAATATGTACGGATATTCCAATAACAAAGAAAGCCTGAATATTAATACGTTCCGGTTTTCTATTGTATAATCTTCTGAAAAACAAACCAGCTAAACAACATACCACAACGGTTGAGACTCCTGCCCATACTCCGGATCCGCCAATGATCAATCTATAGGTTCCGGCAATGACCATAGAGATCAACGCCGAAATTCCTCCTCCGAAAAATCCTGAAAGTGTTAATATCACAGACCTACCATCAAAGATTACCCCTGGTTGGAGAACAAAAGGGATCATCATCCCAAGAATGGCTATCCCTCCGAACCAAAAGCCAGAAACAAATCCGAAAGCTAAAGTGTGCTTTCTGCGTATCCTTAATAAAATTCCATAAAAAGCAGATAAAGTAATTAGTAGCGCAGCATTATTAAAAAGGTCTACAAACATATCATCAACTTTAAATAACGGAGATTTAACAAATAACTCTGTATTACCACTTTTATGCTTATGGAAATTTACTATATTCCTCAATAAGAAACAATGGTAAGCACAGAAATTATTCAGATCGTCCGGATATGGGTAAGACGAATACCAATGAAGCTTTCACATAAGTATAGAATAATACACCCACTAACTATACCATGAAAGAACTGTTTCAATGCAATATTATTATATCTGTTTTTAAGTGGAAATATTATTTCAGTTCTAACAATTCAGCATTATCATTATTTGATATCAATTTAACCGGAAAGGAAAGCAATGTTTCAAAATCCTTACCTGTGTTCATCATATCTTCATCATCTTTATCAAAATACCACAAGATCTCGACTTTATGAGAAGCATCCGAAAGCATTGTTGCTCGTTTCAAAAAACTGTACAATCTTTTAGCAGATGAGGAATTAAAATACTCCAGATGAATGGACACTCTGGTCAAGCTTTGACGGCATCTCTTATATTCTTCTAGCCAATCGAAAAGCGGACTAAAAAATTTAACCGAATCCTCGGATATAGACCTTCCGGTTATTTCAATCAATCCTTCCTTCGAATCAAACCTAATGGAAGGAGTTTTCAAAGTTTCCCCAATAATAAGAGAATTAAGCATTTTGAATGATATAATGGTGTTAATAATGTAAAATCGCTTTAATTATTAGGCTTTCTGTATAAATCACCCGTGTTTGGGCGGTGAGTTACAATAATTGCACCCGAAATACTGCTGGTAACAGATCCACAACCACCGGTTACTACACAATAGTAGTACAAAGTACCATCCGTTGTCGAGGGCGGGGTATAGGACGCAGATGTTGCACCAGTTATTAAAGTTCCTCCCGAGTTACTTGAACTTGTATTACTATACCACTGATAGGTCAAAGTACCCGTTCCCGCAGCAGTAACACTCATAGCAGCAAAGGCATCACCGTTACACTTTGTTTGAGTGTCGGTGGATTGGGAGGAGATAGAGGTAGCAGTATTGACAGTCACTGCTAAAGTTTGTGCTGCACTGGTGCCACAACTGTTGCCTGCTGTTACACTAATGTTACCATTCTGACTGGCGGTTCCGGTGGTCACAGTTATACTGTTTGTTCCTGAGCCTGCGGTAATGGTCCAGCCTGTTGGTACAGTCCATGTATAAGTTGAAGCATTGGCTACTGCCGTGATGCTGTAAGTCTGACCGGTAAGGGCAGGACATTGGGCTGCTGTGCCGGTGATAGCTCCCGGTGTGG
>JAEYWD010000073.1 GCA_023429135.1 Bacteroidota bacterium
GCAAAATAAAATCGTGCACCTTTGCCGAGGCCGTTAATCTGTTGCGCCAGGAATGGTGCAACGGATCAACCCCTCCGCCACAACACATCGAGCGAAGAGCAAAGGCCAAACAGAAGCCCGCCGCTACACCGGTGCAGCTTGCCGCCATGGAAGCCAACAACGTGAAGTTCATGCGGTCGATGTATGGGTTCTTCCCTCCCCTCGCTACATCGGGCGATTTAATGAAAGCAGGTTATACAGGGTTATTAGACAACACTGTATCGGAAAGCAGTACTGAAAGAAAGAGTCATTATAAGCCTGAACACTATAGCTGGATGGAAGGAGGCAAATACCACCCCGATTGCAGCGACATTACCCAGACCTATGTGGATTTCGAGGTAAGTCAGGCAGGAAGCACGGTGCCCAGCGCGTTTAAAGCCATGAGGGGACGGATTGTATTCCCCATCCGGGATGAAAACAACCGGCTGGTCGCCTTTGCAGGACGTACCACCCAGACCATCACGGAGGAAAACAGGAAGTACACCCCTAAATACGTAAACAGCGAAACGAGCGATTTGTATAACAAAAGCCGCACCCTGTACGGCCTGCATCTGGCGGGAGAACCCATACGGACAGAGACCTTTGCCTTCTTGACCGAAGGCTACAAGGACACCCTGGCCATGGTAGCAGCAGGCTTTAAGAACACCGTTGCCCAATGCGGGGCCGCCTTTACCGACGATCACGCCGAACTGCTGAAGCGTTACACCAAACGCGTAGCCGTACTGATGGATGCCGACGACCGCGGACGCGAGATAGCAGCCGCAGCCATCGCCGTACTCCATCGCCACGGCATGCAGACCAGCGAGTTACTTCTCCCACCCGGCGAAGATCCCGACTCCCTGTTCCGCCGCCTGGGAAAACACGCCTTCCGCACCATCGTTGCAGAATCCCAACTAACTAGGCACCTGCAAGCGCTACGAGAAAGCACTGGAGTAGATCTGTCAAATATGTGTATGGAAGGAAACGGAAGCAGCCAAGTAATCCGGATGAACGGAGAAGCATCGGATAATCCACTTCAATCTCCAGAGGCGGACGAAGCAGATATTATAAGTACAATGCAAAGCGATCGCCCCCGACTGATGGCACGGGAGCAGGAACTGCAACACCAAATGCGAAAACTGGGAAGTAAACGTTTCCTTTTCGGTCAGGGACCCGAGAGAATGCAAATCAACACCGAGTTGATGAAGCTCCGCTCCCAACTCTCCGAAGTGAGCAAACAACTAAACAGACCCGTAGTCTGGTATAAATAATAAAGGCACCGGTCGGGTAAAATCTAACAATGTCAGAAATTACAACACCCCGACCGGTAGCCTTAAAACATTCACGTTCATATTAATTAATTTATTTGGTTTAGGTTATCTATCTCTCTTACCCCCGTCCACTTTTCGCAACGGACGGGGGTTTAAAAGAACTTTCAACACCCCCACCGGTTGATTTTAAATTTTCCTACAATTTACTTTAAACAGAACCAGCTTTATAATATGGAATCAATTCCATTTGCAACACGATACTTTGCTTCGGTCACCTCCTTATTAGTCATACTTCTTGAAACTTCAATAAAAGCAACTGTAAACAGGTTATTTAACTTATCGAACGCAGCAGGTTTAAGCGTTACACCTTTATTCAACAAATCCATCCACAACATACTCTTGTTTATATAGGTAAGAGGATTCATATAAACAGACAAATCTTCCTGTTCGTTGTAGATCAAACCCTGATTCCTGGACTTTATCTTCATCGCTTCATTACATGAACCTTTACAGCAATAATACGCTTTTTGGTAAAATTCTTTTAGGTTGTATGATTTGTGTTTAGTAGTCCAGGTCACAAATATTCCGGATGCCGGATCGGTAAGCAAGTCTTTTCCACAGTGTTCGCATAACAATTCGGTTTTGGAAATAAATTCTTTCACTTTCATGTTGATAATTTATTTGTTAAACTACACAAAGATGGCCCAAATATTCCAATTCCGCAACTAATTACTTATCTATCCTCCAAAGCCCCGATAAAGATGACTGAATTACGTCATCAATAGTCAAAATCAGGCAGTGTATTAATGTTCTAAAAAAGGACTTTACGAATTACTTTCCTTTTTCCTTCCATTTGAACTACCGAGAATTCCTCGGTAATTGCTTCTTTGTAAACTAGCTTTCCCCAGAGTGATTATTATTTACTTGATAGAGAATGAGGAATAGAAAAGGCTCCTAGCTAGGGTTAGGCTGGCCAATACGAATGCGACCATTCTCATCGGATTAATAAGGATGTTTTGACTGAAGCCGATGGTGTCTTAAAATAGTTGGTTTACAAAAAAGGCTTTGTGTACTTCTCCCCTTTAGCACCCATGTTGCCAGTAAGAACGATGCAAAGCGATCGCCCCCGGCTGATGGCACGGGAGCAGGAACTGCAAAACCAAATGCTAAAGCTGGGAAGCAAACGTTTCCTTTTCGGTCAGGGACCCAAGCAATGCAGATCAACACCGAGTTGATGAAACTCCGTTCCAAGCTCTCCGAAGTAAGTAAACAACTAAACAGACCCGTAGTATGGTATAAATAAAAAAGCACCGGTCGGGTAAAATCTAACAATGTCAGAAATTAGAACACCCCGACCGGTTGTGTTATATTCTCTTATAATTTGCTTTAAACAGAATCAATCTTATAATAAGGAGCTCATTAAGCGAGAGGTATTACCAACATTATACAAATCATATTGCTTATAAATACATAATGTGTACTTTGGAAATGATTATCAATAGGATGCGATTATTGTTTACCTATTGATAATTAACCATTATTTTGATTTAATAATCGCAATTTTATCTTTGATAATATTTAATTTTATAGTACAAAATTCATCATATTTCCTTTTTTTGCATGGTATTTTTCTTTGAGTTATTCTTAATAGTTCTCTTTTACAAGCCTTAAGGCTTCCATCAAATCCTTTCATTAACAAACCCTCTATGTAGCCTTCTTCAGCTTTACGTCTTTTTTCAACTAAACTATCACAATTTAAATTCAATTTTTCTGATATTTCTTTGTTAATTGTTCTATCAAAGCATTTAATTTTCCCATCAATGAATCGTATAATGTTTCTATAATTATGTTTTTTCTTTAATGGGTTGATTTTCATTGTCTGTTTACTATTTGGCGAAAGATTTCCTCTAAAAGTATCACAATGCTTATCTGTGTCTGAAATACCATTACAAACAGCTATCATATTCTTATGGGAAAGCTTTTCAGAATTACAGCAATCGTGTCTAGGCTTAATATGTTCTATTTTATTATTACGAATAGTTACTTTTTGCATACAATACGCACATATACCTCCCTGTTCGGCTATTAAGCATTTTTTTTGTTCTTTCTTTAAGGGATTTTGAAAACATTCCCAATTATAATTTAGGCCATTACATTGCGTTTTAAAGCGAAACAATGGTTTCGATATTTTTGTTTTTTTATGTATTCGTTGCATAGTTTATCCCAATAAAAATTTGAGTTTAGTTGATAAACGGATGAACTCGGAATCGTTTTCACTTATTAACTCTTTTAGCATATTAAGTTCACTTATCGCAATATTATATTTTTTATTGGCGATTTCAGTGGCAATTTTATCCATCATTATGGATATCTCAGCAGGGCGGTTTTGTGCACCCATATAATGTGTCAAAATTGAATTTATGTCACGCCCATAAAAATTATTTGAATGATCAATAAGTATCCCTCTTTTTATTATAAACAGCCCTCCCTTGAAATTATTATTAATAAGTTGGGGTGAATGGGTAGATATAATATATTGGTTATATTTACTTTGATGTATTAGGTCTTTCATAAAACTTACTTGCCAGTTAGGATGTAAATATGTATCTGGTTCATCAAATAACAAAATTCCTTTCTGATTCATCCACAACAATCTATATGCCATTGTTGTAATTAATTGCTTTTCACCTTCACTTAAATGGTCTAATTCAATGTGTTCACCTTCATTATTTTTCCAGGAAATATCAATTGAATCCAATAGATCACTAAATAGAAGAAAATCAAATATATCAAAAACATTTGATTCTATATTATTTTTAAACATTCGGGCAAATTCATCTTTTAAATATAGACCATTATGAGCAATTACTATTTTTTGATCAGATACTCGCTTACTATTAGTGTTCTCTGATAATAAAGTAATAAATTGTCTAGCCAAATCATGTGCTCCCCATAATTGTTCTACAGAGTCTTTTGCCCACGATGGCTTTTTTAGTGTCAATATTATTTCAGATGTTGATAAGTCAATTCCGATTTCTTCTCCCCAACATTTTCTAATTTTCTCATCATCGGAAACCAGCAAACAAAGAAGCATTATCCCAAGATGTCCTTTATTAACATATAAAAATGGTCTTGTAACAGGTAATGTTAGTGGATATAATTTGGCTGGTTCATTTAGTCTAATTTTTTTACTATATTTTTCTTCAAAATGAATACTTAGTTCCTTGAGTCTGTCTGTTACACCTGCATAGT
The DNA here is from genome assembly GCA_023429135.1 of Bacteroidota bacterium. GTDB lineage: Bacteria > Bacteroidota > Bacteroidia > Bacteroidales > JAAUTT01 > JAAUTT01. The sequence continues at coordinate 4,542 of JAEYWD010000073.1, forward strand.
ATAAACCAATTTTCGTTGGTAGTAGATTAATAATTATATTCTTACAACTTTTTACATCTAATATTTTTTCGTCAATATATATAGTCGGATTAAATTCCTCTCCGGTATTCTTAAGGTTATCAATTTGTACGGTATGCCATTTTTCTGTTTCTGGCTCTTGACTTTTAAAACTAATCATATAACCTTTCATATGTGGCGCTTTCCTATCGTCTTCATTGAAAAATTTATGTAGATGTCCAAATATTAATGCAATGCACTCTATTACTGATGATTTTCCTGAACCATTATCCCCGATAAGGACATTTATACCTTCTTCAAATTCTATCTTAAAATTCTTTAGAACGTACCAGTCATTCACTTCCAAACTAATAAGTCTAAAACCGGTGTAAGCTGGCTTTATTCCTTTTTTTAGTTTTTGAGGATAAAGTTCATAATCAACATCGTATTCTTCTTCATGCTCTATTATTTCATAAATATCATCATCTTTAATGTCGTCAATATCAATATGTCCACCACCAAAACCTACATATACATTTATTTCATATTCTTCATCACAGTTAGGACAAATAGCATATCCATCATTATCTCTAACAGAATCAGAATGATTTTCTGCAGAATAATCAGGCAAAGGCACTCCTATTTCTTCACTAACAACTTCATGGCCGCAAATATTGCAATTAAACCTTACTTCAATTGACTTTATTCCTATTGGATCAAATTCACGCATTCCCATACTATTCAAATATTTCTTTTTCAAATTCTGTTATCGCATCTTTACGTTTTTTTTCTGCACCTTGAAGCAGATTTTTAATTTTATCTTTTAATCCTTCCTCGTCATGCTCTTTATCTCCTAAAATATATTTTAGTATTTCGTTTTGAATTAATATTGGTGGTAAGGGAATAGACAAATTTTCCAGATATGATTTAGGTACTCTTTGTTGTCCAGCTGAACCAGTAAAATAATTAACCGCATTTTTCCTAATAGCCGTTGTTCTTAGCAATAAATAAAGATAATCTATTATCAATTCTTTTTTCGTTGTCCGCAAAACGTGAAATTCAGTTGATCCATATCCTAATCCATTTTGTAACTCTCTTACAACTGATGATTTACCATTTTGCATACAAGGTGTTATTCTTGCCCAAATTAAGTCTTCGTTTTGAAATTTTGTATATCCTTTACTTTGGCTTTTATCGCCTTTTTTTAATTCTATAACCTCGCCAAAAATACCGGAAATACATTCCATTGGCACAAAAGACATTTCCTCTGATTTTCCTGAGAACTTTAGCTCTGTTCTTGGATTAACTTGAGCATATTCACACAGTTTAACATTTCTAAATTTGTCAGAATGTAATATATCTCCATTTTGGGATGATAGGTTTTTCTCAACTCCCCACTGTATAATATTTTTTAAAGAAATAAAGTATAATTTCCCCTTTTTTTCAATTTTTCTCTCAATTTGATTTATTCCCAACTTATCAAATAAATACAGTTCTATGCTCTCTTCCAAATCTTTTGCATCCTTTTCAAAGCCTTCGGCTTGGCGTATTTTTGTATCGTAGTTTTCTACCATACGAGTCTGTTCCGTTAGGGGTGGAAGTGGTATTTTTTGAGCTAAAAACAAATTTTCCTGTAAGTAGTGGCGGTTTGTAGTTCCATTACTTGAATTATCCGAGAACCCAATAAATTCAGAAGTTGTTGTTATGAGCGACAGAAAATAAGGATTTATAATTGAATAATCCACATCAAACGCCCAAAAATTACCGGTAATTACAGCTCCATCGACTTCATGAGGCACCACCCCAAAAGCGCCGTTTCTTGCATCAATCTTAGAAAGTAAGAATTGTCCTTCAGAAATAATAAATTGCTTTTTTGTCCCTATATTTTTTCCCTTTACAATATCTCTTAAAAATACACCACCATTATTTACCTTTATGGTAACACGTTTGTATTCTTTATCATCTTCAATATCTACAACTGTCTTATTGCGTTTAAGAAATGTTCCTATTTCTACTAATGGGTATTTTTCCGAGTATGAAAATTTTGTATCCAACATATATTGGACACTCCAATTAAGTAAATTTGAGTAAGGGACAAAATGCAGATATGATTTACTCGCTGTTTGCATCGTATTATTTCTTTTTCTCGTAAAACACTTCCGGTTCCCCAACAACATTTTCCTCTAAGATTGGAATCCTATAAATCTTATGGTCATTCATTATTTGATAAGTTATTTTCGAAAAAGGATTATTCCAAAGTTTGTTAGCCTTACGATAAGCGGTAAATTCAATTTCCAAGGGTTCCAATTCATTTTCGATTTCAGCTCCAGTGGTGCTTATTCCTGCTTTCTCTACCTTAACTAAGGGAACTTGGTAATCAAAGCGAGCCTTAACTAGCAATTTGACTTCTGTTTCTATTTGCTGTTCTATCTCTTTTTGTTTCACCTTCAGTTCTTTTTTTTCAGCAGAGGTTTTACCCTTTTCAACCAATTGTTGATCTAAATATTCTAAATTATTTTTATATTTAGCTCTGATTTCTTTTTCAGCTTTCTTTTTAATATAGCCATATTGTTTGGATTCCTCTTCGGTAAACTTCTTAAAAAATAATAAACTGGGTTTTACCGTAGCACCCGAAGCAATGAATACATCTTGAGGAATGGAAACTATTAACACTATCTTCGCTTTACTTTCGACAAATTCGCGTATTTTCTGTAAGTTAGTATTGTTCAGAACGCCTTCAGGTAGTACAATCCCCATACGTCCTCCAGGTTTTAGCAAATTCAAACAGCGTTCAATAAATAATACTTCGGTAAGCGTACTCATCGAACCTGTTTTATAAAGTGAAAGTAATGATTTATTTATGTTATCATTGACTTGGCTTAAAGCTTTTGTATACGCATCACCGTATCGTTTGGTATATTCTGTAATACGGGCTATGTCTTTATACTTGTCTGCTTCCGTTATTTTCAATGTTTTTTCAACTCGCGCACCAAAAGGTGGATTTGTCAAAATAATATCAAAACGATTTTCAAATATTCCATTTACATTTAATAACCCGTCATTATGATGTACTCCACCATGTCCATCACCATGCATTATCATATTCATTTTTGCAGTACGACTCATGCGAGGATTGGCATCAGTACCGAAAATACAATCAAATGAAAGTACACGAAGTCTACTATTTGGATTGTTAATATCCAATTCGGTATTAAGTTTGGTAAAAAGATCATTTACCTGTAGGTCAACATTCTCTTTCTCTTTATTGGAAAGCTTCTCATATTCATCTGTATAGAATTGAGCTTTAATACGCTCCTTTTCTTCATGGATTTCCTTTTCTATTTTTTCACGTACATATTCAAAGGCTTTAATCAAAAATCCTCCACTACCACAACAAGGGTCACAAACTTTTTCGCCTTCTTCGGGGTCAAGCACCTTTGTCATAAAATTTACAATAGTACGCGGTGTAAAAAATTGGCCTAATTCACCACGAAATGTTTTACCCAAAAACTGTTCAAAGGCAATACCCTTTACATCATCCGAAGTGGTGGAAAGATTATAAATTTGCAATTTTTCTACAATAGCCTCAAAACTAGCCTGTTTTATATGTATTTTCTCATTATCATCAAAAAGGTCATCGTTTTTAAATTCTGCTTTTGTCAATTCAAACCAATAATCCATATAAGGAATATCCATATTGGAACCTTGAAGCTTAATATTTACTGGACGAATATTTTTTTCGTAATGAGTTTCTTGTTTTTGAAATTGCTTAAGAGTAAAAATATTATCTTCATCTGGATTACGTTCATATCGTATTTTCATGAAAAGAATTTTACTTATTTCATCAAAAGCAGCTTCAGGAGATAATTTATCATTATTTCTAATAATGTTGTGACAAGTAAAAAGCAAATCACTAAACTCTTTTTTTGTAAATGCCTTCGTCTGTTTTAAAAGCTCCTCAATTTTTTTTCTATTGCTTATGTCGACCGCATTAGGAATATCTAAAATTTCATCACCCAAATCTGTTGGATATCCTTCGAGATTTACTTTAAAAATTTTGGTTTGTTTTAAATTTGTTGTAACAAAAAATGGAGCTTTTGTGTATCTAGCATAATGAGAACCTTGCCAATAATCATCTTTTGTAATGTTAATACTATCAGCTTTACATTCTATCACTATAATCGGAGATTCTTTTTTAACCGCTTCTTTTGATTTCCAAACCACTATATCAGCGCTTGCTCTGCCTGTACCTCTACTATTACCTTCCGCAACAGTCTCTTCTTGAAGCATTTGATCTAGCGAGTAACCATAATTATTAACCAAACGACAAATATACTCTTGCCTTACTTTTTCTTCTGGCTTTAGTATCTGCCATTTGTTTTTTAGTGGTGCAAATATTTTACCGTCTTTGATTTGAACTTCTAAGGGCATATATTTCTACATTAATTCGTTAATTGCTATTTATTAAATTGCATTTTAGTCTTTTCTTATTATAACAAGCTCATAAACTTAGTCAACCAACATAGGGTAAGGAACTCATTGGTATCTGAGTTTAGAAAATAGCAAACAGTATTAATTGTTACTCTCTTACTTTACAACCACCTCGTTCTAAATTGCTAATATGGGCTATATCGATTTCTAAATAGTCCGTTAATTTCTTAGCAATAAGCCATGTCCTTTACGTACCTCACGTTGTTTACTTTCAAGTTCATTCATTTTCTTTTTATAACTTGTCGATTTTTTGCAAATATACAAAATGAAAAGCATTTTGGACTAAGTGCAACTGAAAAATCAAAGGAAGAACCGCCCTAAAAATGAAATGGCTCAATCAATTTATTAATTACTAGTCGACTACAGCTTTCTCAATTCCACTACAATTTGAAATGGGAAATCGTCTGTTATAAATATGGATCACCGACAAAAGTTAAGAGGAAAAGTATTTGAAACAAAAAAGGCAACCATCTTAGATGATTGCCTTTTTGTTGTCGGGGTAGCGGGATTCGAACCCACGACCCCCTGCTCCCAAAGCAGGTGCGCTAACCGGACTGCGCTACACCCCGAAAAACCAGTTGACTTGCGTCTTGTTTTCTGAT